>NZ_CP167909.1:285000-465000 GCF_041507355.1 Azospirillum sp. HJ39
AGCCCGCGCGCAAGCGCGCCGGCGACGTCGATGACGACCCAGTCCGCCCGCTGCTCGGCAGCAGTCGCCGCTTCGATGATATCGTCCTCGTCCACGGTGGTGCAGGGGATCGGCGCCCCGGCCGCCTTGATCCATTGGGTCAGGTTCCGGTTGGGATCGATGTCCAACAGTTCGACCCGATAACCGGCCCGGCGCCAATGGTCGGCAAGACACAGCGACAAGGTCGTCTTGCCCGGTCCGCCTTTCGTGCTGGCTGACGTGATGATCGGCATGGCTTCCCACCGTGGCTGAAATTTGCCTGCAGGCTGCGCCAAAGGGGCGGACAAAGTCAACGCGACCCATAGGCAGCCTGGCATCCGTGCAGTGGCGGGAGCTTCTCACCGGAGCACCTGGCGATGCGTTCACCGAGCGCGCCCGCTTCCAATGCAACATGTTGACCTGTTGCATTATGGTTGGCTGCCGGTCTGGGCAGATCCAGCATGATGCGGCTACCGCCCGGACCGAAGACGATGGCAAGCCGGGCATCGATGGCCAGGGCACGTCGCCGCATGTTGGCAAGGCCGTAGCCTCCGGGGCGGTCGGACGCGCCGCAGCGGCCATCGTCGGCGACCACCACGCGCCCCCCGCTGCCGGTCGGCCGGATCTCGATCCGTCGCCCGACCCGCCCCGGAATACCTGGCGCCGTTCATCGTCGCCTCCAGAAGCAGGCGGAACAGCACAAGCGCAGTCGAAGACGACCAGCCGGCCCCCTCCGGCAGGCCATGCATCTCCTGACCGTCGACTGGGAAGAGGTGCAACTCGCTTCCCTGCCGGAAAGCACACGCAGCTGATCGCTGGTTTTAACGTCCAAAAACTTCAGAGAAAGTTTTCAGGGGAAAGCGACAGCACCAAAGACATGCGTGGGGCGTATTTGGGTGATGCTTGCTTCGTCATGTTGACCCCAGTCGCCCAAGAAACAGTGCCTCCGGGAAACCCGTTGCGGTTCAACGCCCTACTGCCAACCTCCACCCAAGACCTTGTAGAGGGTGACGAGATTCTCCAGCCTCGCGGCCTTCAGGGAGATCAACGTCTGCTGTGCCGCATAGAGCGAGCGCTGCGCATCCAGGGTCGTCAGGTAATTGTCGGCCCCGCTGCGGAAGCGCATCTCCGACAGCCGGTAGGAGCGGGCGTAGGCATCGACGAGCGACTGCTGTGCCGCGATCTGCTGATCGTAGGTGCTGCGGGCGGCCAGCGCGTCGGCCACCTCGCGGAAGGCGGTCTGCACTGTCTTCTCGTAGGTCGCCACCTGGATGTCCTTCCTGGCCTTGGCGAGGTCGAGGTTCGCCTCGTTCACGCCGGCCGAGAAGATCGGGATGCTGAGCGACGGGGCGAAGCTCCAGCTGGAGGAGCCGGGGGCGAACAGCGACTGGATGCCGGAGGAGGCGGTGCCCGCCCTGGCGGTCAGCGTCAGCGACGGGAAGAAGGCGGCGCGCGCCGCCCCGATGTCGGCGTTGGCAGCACGCAGGTTGTGCTCGGCCGCCATCACGTCCGGACGGCGCAGCAGGACGCTGGACGGAAGGCCCGCCGGCAGGTCGGTCAGCACCGGCTGGGCGTCGAGCGACGTGCCGGACGCGATCTCCGGCGGCAGGGGCTGGCCCAGCAGCAGGGCCAGCGCATTCTCGTCCTGCGCCGCCTGCCGGGTGTAGAGCGCGAGATTGGCCCGCGCGCTGTCCACCGAGGTCTGCGCCTGCCGCAGGGTCAGTTCGGTGGCGTTGCCGGCATCGAAGCTCTTGCGCGTCAGCTGATAGGAGGCGTTCTGGCTCTCCAGCGTCTGCCGGGTCAGCTCCAGCAGCGAGCGGTCGGCCAGCAGGGTCAGGTAGCCGGTCGCCACCTGCGCCACCAGCGAGATCCGGGTGCTGCGCTGCGTTTCCTCGTAGCCGAGATATTGCTCGAACGTCTGCTCGGTCAGCGCGCGCACACGGCCGAACAGGTCCAATTCATAGGAGGTGAAGCCGATCCCGGCGCTGTAGGAGCGGGACTCCACCCCCGCCGTCTTGCCCAGCGTCGAACCGGCTGACGTGGACGCGGCAGGCACGCGCGACCAGCTGGCGGATCCGCTGCCGGAGATCGTCGGGAACAGGTCGCCGCGCTGGGCACGGTACTCGGCTTCTGCCGCCTGGACGTTGAGCATGGCGACACGCAGGTCGCGGTTGTTCGCCAGTGCGATCTCGATCAGTTTCCGCAGCTTCGGATCGCGCATCACCTCCCGCCAGCCGATGGCGTCGGCGGAGCGCGCCGGATCGGCGCCCGTCGCCGCAGCGGTGGACGCCAGCGTGATGGCCGGCGGGGTCCGGTAGGCCGGCCCGTCCGGCCAGGCCGCCGGGACCGGCGGGTCTGGCAGGGCGAAGTCGGGAACCAGCGAACAGCCGGCCAGCAGCAGTGCCGCAGCGATGGGGGCGATAGGGGCAAATCTGTGGTTCATGGTCTTGTCACCGCCACTCAACGATGGCCGCCGGCCAGCGTGTCCGGGCCGATTGGAAGGGGCGCCGCCGGTTCGCCGGACCGCGCCGACCGGGACGGCTTCACGCGGAACAGCTTCAGCACGACGACGAAGAAGATCGGAACGAAGAGGAGGGCCAGCAGCGTGGCGGCGACCGTGCCGCCGACAACCGCGGTGCCGATGGCGTTCTGTCCGCCCGACCCGGCCCCGTTGGCGATGGCGAGCGGCACCACGCCGAGGGTAAAGGCCAGCGAGGTCATCAGGATCGGCCGCAGCCGCTGGCGCGCCGCGCCGATGGCGGCATCCACCAGGCTTTCGCCGCGGTCGAAGCTCTCCTTGGCGAATTCGACTATCAGGATGGCGTTCTTGGCCGACAGGCCGATGGTGGTCAGCAGGCCGACCTGGAAATAGACGTCGTTGGACAGCCCGCGGCCCCAGGTGGCCATCACCGCGCCGAACACGCCGAGCGGCACCACCAGCAGAACCGCCGCCGGGATCGACCAACTCTCGTACAGCGCGGCGAGGCAGAGGAAGACGACCAGCAGCGACAGCGCGTAGAGCGCCGGCGCCTGCGCTCCCGACTGCTGCTCTTCGTAGGAGGTGCCGGTCCAGTTGAAACCGAAGCCGGGCGGCAGTTGCGAGGCGAGGCGCGCCATCTCCGCCATCGCCGTGCCGCTGCTCTGGCCGGGGGCGGCCTGTCCCAGAATCTCCATGGAGGCGAAGCCGTTGTAGCGTTCCAGCTTGGGCGGGCCGTAGCTCCATTCTGCATGGGCGAAGGCCGACAGCGGGATCATCGAGCCGGTGGAGTTGCGGACGAACCAGCGCGACAGATCGCCGGGATCGGAGCGGGAGTCGGCGTTGCCCTGCATGTAGACGCGCTTGATGCGCCCGCGGTCGAGGAAGTCGTTGACGTAGCTCTGGCCCCAGGCCGAGGAGATCGTGCTGGTCACGTCGCCGACCGACAGACCCAGTGCCCTGGCATGCGGCCAGTCGATGACCAGCCGGTATTGCGCCTCGTCGTTCAGGCCGTTGGGGCGGACCGCCATCAGCAGCGGACTCTGCGCCGCTAGGCCGAGAAGCTGGTTGCGCGCGGCCAGCAGCTCTTCATGGCTGGCGCCGTTGCGGGCGATCAGCTCGAAATCGAAGCCGGTGGCGTTGCCCAGCTCGCTGATGGCCGGCGGAGCGAGGGCGAAGACCGTCGCGTCCTGATAGCCGGCGAAGCGGGCCATGACGCGGCCGGTCAGCGCCTGCACCTTGCTGGCCGCCCCCGGACGGACCGACCAGTCCTTCAGGCTGACGAAGGCCATGCCGGAACTCTGACCGCGGCCGCTGAAATTGAAGCCGGAGACGGTGAACACCGACCTGACCAGCGCGCCTTCGTCCTTCAGGAGATAATCGCGCACCTGGGCCAGCGCCCGGTTGGTCCGTTCGGCGGTGGCGCCGGGCGGGGTGCTGACCTGGATGAACATCACGCCCTGATCCTCGTCCGGCAGGAAGGAGGTCGGCACGCGCAGGAACACGACCGTCAGCCCGCCCACGATCAGCCCATAGACCAGCAGAAAGCGCAGCGGCCGTTTCAGCGCCCCGCCGAGCCCGCGGATGTAGACGCGGTTGCCACGGTCGAAGTTGCGGTTGAACCAGCCGGCGAAGCCGCGGGCGGCCTTGCCATGGTCGGGCCGCTTCAGCAGCGTGGCGCACAGAGCGGGCGTGAAGATGACGGCGACGCCGACCGACAGCAGCATCGAGGTGGCGATGGTGATGGAGAACTGACGGTAGATCACGCCGGTCGATCCGCCGAAGAAGGCCATCGGCAGGAACACCGCGGCCAGAACCAGGGCCACGCCGACCAGCGCGCCGGTGATCTGGTCCATCGACTTGCGCGTCGCCTCCAGCGGCGACAGATGCTCCTCCTCCATCACGCGCTCGACATTCTCGACCACGACGATGGCGTCGTCGACCAGCAGGCCGATGGCCAGCACCATGCCGAACATGGTCAGCGTGTTGATGGAATAGCCGAAAGCGGCCAGCACCGCGAAGGTGCCGAGCAGCACGACGGGAACCGCGATGGTCGGGATCAGCGTCGCGCGGAAATTCTGCAGGAACAGCAGCATCACCAGGAAGACCAGCAGGATCGCTTCGGCCAGCGTCTTCACCACCTCTTCGATCGACAGCTGGACGAAGGGCGTGGTGTCGTAGGGATAGGTCACCTCGACGCCGGCCGGGAAGGACGGGCGCAGGGACTCGATGGTCTGGCGCACCGCGGTGGCGGTGTTCAGCGCGTTGGCACCGCTGGCCAGCTTCACTGCGATGCCGGCTGCCGGCATGCCGTTGTAGGCGGTGTTTACCGAATAATTCTCGCCGCCCAGTTCCACTGTCGCCACATCGCGCAGCAGGACCTGCGAACCGTCGGACTGCACCTTCAGCAGGATCTTGCCGAACTGTTCGGGCGTCTGCAGATAGGAGGGGCCGATGACGGTGGCGTTCAGCTGCTGTCCCGGACCCGACGGCCGGGCGCCAATCTCGCCGGCCGCGATCTGGACGTTCTGGGCGCCGATGGCGCTCTCCACGTCCGATGGCATCAATGCGTATTTGTTGAGCTTGTCGGGATCGAGCCAGATGCGCATGGCATACTGGGCACCGAACAGCTGGTAATCGCCGACGCCGGCGGCCCGGCTGAGCGGATCCTGTACAGTCGAGGCGATGAAATCCGCCAGATCGTTGGAGGTCATCCTGCCGTCGCTGGAATAGAAACTCGCGACCATCAGGAAGTTCTTGGTCGCCTTGGAAACGCGGATGCCCTGGTTGCGCACCGTCTCCGGCAGACGGGCCTCGGCCAGCGCAACCTTGTTCTGCACCTGCACCTGGGCGGTGTCGGGATTGGTGCCCTGGGCGAAGTTCAACGTGATGCTGATGCTGCCGTCCTTGTTCGATTCGGACGAGAAGTAGAGCAGGTTGTCGAGGCCGCTCAGCTGCTGTTCGATCGGCTGGACGACGGCGTTCTGCACGGTTTCGGCGGATGCGCCGGGATAGCTGGCCGACACCGAGATGGCGGGCGGCGCCACCGACGGGTATTGCGCCACGGGCAGCGTGCGCAAGGCCAGCAGGCCGGCCAGCATGACCACGATGGCCAGTACCCAGGCGAAGACCGGCCGGTCGATGAAGAAACGGGCCATGTCGGTCTCCTAACGGGCCTGCGGTGCGGCGGATGGCAGGGCCGCCACCGTCCGCTGGTCGAACTGCTCCTCGGTGAGGTCGGTCACCGCCAGCTTCATGCCGGGACGGATCTTCTGCAGCCCTTCGACCACCACGCGCTCGCCGTCCGACAGGCCGTCGGTGACGACCCATTTGCTGCCCTGGGTGCGGTCGGCAGTCACCGGCCGCGCCTCCGCGCTGCCATCGGCCTTGATCACCTGGACGATGGCGCGGCCACGGGGATCGCGGGCGACCGCCTGCTGCGGAACCAGGAAGCCGTTGGGATCGGTAGCCTGCCGCAGCTTTTCCCGCACATACATGCCGGGCATCAGCAGCCCGTCCGGGTTGGGGAAGACAGCGCGCAGGGTGACCGAGCTGGTGGTCTGGTCGACGGTCACCTCGGAGAATTGCAGCGTGCCGGGACGGTCGTACTCGCGCCCGTCCTCCAGCACCAGCCGGACCTCCGCTTGGCCGGCGGCGGCCCCCTGGATGCGGCCGGCGGCCAGATCGCGCCGCAGGCTGAGCAGGGCGGAACTGGGCTGGGTCACGTCGACATAGATGGGGTCGAGCTGGGTCACGGTGACCATCGACGTGGTCTGGCCAGCGGTGACCAGCGCGCCGGGCGTCACCGACGAGCGGCCGGTACGGCCGGAGATCGGCGAGCGCACCTTGGTGTATTCCAGGTTGATGCGCGCCGTTTCGACGGTCGCCTTGGCGGCGGCGACATCGGCCTGCCCCTGGCGCAGCGTGGCGACCGCAGTGTCCAGATCCTGTTGGCTGACCGCCTTTTCCTTCGCCAGCGGCTGGTAGCGGTTGACGGTCAGCTGGGCCGATGCCGTCGCCGCCTCCGCCTTCTGCTGGGCGGCGACGGCGCTGGCGAGCGCCGCCTGATAGCTGGCCGGGTCGATCTGGTAGAGCGGCTGTCCCGCCGTCACCGGCTGCCCCTCGGTGAACAGCCGGTCGCGGATCACGCCGCCGACCTGCGGCCGCACCTCAGCGGTCTGGAAGGCGGTGACCCGGCCGGGCAACTCCGTCACCACCGGAACCGGATGAGGATGCAGGATCACGGCGGTCACCCCCTGCGGCGGGGCCGACGGAGCTCCCTGGGCGGAACTCCCTCCCTGGCCGCCTGTTTCCTGGCAGGCGGTAAGAAGCAGAAGCACTGCACCGATGCCGAGCACCGGAAATCGTCCCGGCCGGACGGAAAGCAGACCGCCCCTCTCGACTGGACGGGTCCTGGCGCAATCGTGGGACTGGCCGATCATTTCCAGATCTTCCTTTTGAAACTGGCGACTCTCACGTCTGTTCCGGAAAAGCTAAGGCTTGACTGTAACCTGTCGATGTCCGGTAGCGGCTTTCATGTAACGGTCTGTAACAGGCGGAACCTGTGCGCCATTTTCTGCCGGTCCCGCTTGGGTCGCCGGCGCAGCGCGGCTGTTCTTAATGGACGATGCGGCTGCCCATCGCGCCCGGTCCCAATACTGCAAGTCTTGCCATGTATTTTCGATTCCCGATCCGAGATGCCCCGACCGCCCGGCCATTCCGGGCGGTCATTCCAGGCTTCAGGCCTTGGCGGCGCGTGCGGCGGCGGCCGAACGGCTCAGCCTGACGCAGCCGGCGGTCAGCGGAATGCTGACGCGGCTCAGGGAAACCTTCGACGATCCGTTGTTCATCCGCTGCCAGCGCGGCGTCCTGCCGACGCCGAGGGCAGAAGCGCTCGCCGTGCCCTTGCGGCAGGCACTGATCGACATTCAGGCGCTTCTGGCCCCGGAAGCCTTCGTACCGGCCAGGGCGGCGATGACCGTCACCATCGCCGCCACCGATTATGCACAGAAGGCGGTGTTGCTGCCGTTGATGTCGGCCCTGCGCCGGGAGGCGCCCGGCATCCGGATTTCCGTCCGCCCCGTCGACCTGTCCGGCTTCAGCCAGCAGATGGAGAGCGGTGCGCTCGACATGGCGCTGGTCACGCCGGTCACCACCGTGCTTGGATCAGCCGTATCGCCGCAGGCCAGCCGCCAGGTGCGGCGCAGCGGATCGATGGCGCTTTGGGCCCGGGGCGGGCCGGTCGCGTGCCGTCGCTCGCCATCGCCGTCAGTTCGACCAGCACCGCGCCCACGAAGGCATCGGCGTCGGAGAACGCGCCCCAGGACGCTGGGGGGCTTGCAGGACGAAGGGCGCTGCCCATGGAATGCCGCTCAGCACCGGGGGGGGGGGACGACCACGCTGCAAACAAGTTCTCATATCCAGTCGTCGCTGCGCTGAAACATCGCATCGGCCGCGAGGACCGCGAACTCTACGACCTGATCGACCGGGCGGGGCCGGCGAGCCCCGCCCGATGGCAACGGTTTTTGATGGTGACGCATCAAAAGCCGTTTCCTCAGTCGCCGGCGCGGGCGTCCGCCCGCTTGGCTATCGCAGGCATGAGCCCGCGGAGCCGCAGTCGAGGCCCTCCAGCGGCACAGCTCAATGACCAGCGCCGCCGGTATGAGGCTGGAATTTCCAGCTTGAACTTGACAGAGGTCAATGACGGCGGGCGGTTAGCGGTTTTCATGGGGGCCGGAATGACCGATCAAGGAGGGAACCCGCCAATGCGCGATCCCGATGTCACACCGACCGTGAGTGCAGACGATCGAGCCCGCCGTTTCGAGACCGGCCTCAGCCTTGTCGGGCTCGGGCTGGTGCCGCGGTTGGGGGAACGGGTCAGCGACGCGCTGCTCGCCCGCCTCCTCCGCATGCTGGCCGTCCGGCATCCGCGCGCCTTCGACGCGCTGCGGGAGATGCAGGATGCCCGCGTGCTGATCGAGCCGGTGGATGCGCCGGTCGCGCTGATGATGCGCGTCGGGCCGAACCTGTCCCTGCACGCGCTGCGCCGCGAGCCGGCCGGGGCCGGGCTCGGCGATGCCGATGCCGATGCCGTCATCCGCGGCCCCTATGCCCGGCTGCTCGACCTGCTGGAAGGCCGGATCGACGGCGACGCCCTGTTCTTCCGCCGCGAGCTGAGCATCGCCGGGGACACCGCGCTGATCCTCGCCCTGCGCAACACGCTGGACGGCGAGGAGATGGATCTGATGGCCGACGCGGCCTCATTCGCCGGACCGCTGGCCGGCGTCCTGCCGGTCCTGCGCCGCAACGCCGGCCCGGTGCTCGACCGCATCGAGGCGGCACGCCGCCTGCTGCCGCCGCCGCTGCGGCGCGGGGTCGCCCGGCTGGAGGAGCGGCTGTCCGGGCTCGTGCCGGGTGCTGGGCCGGGAGTCGCATCGTGACGACCATGGACAATTTCGAGCTGATCTGCCCGGCCGGCACCCCCGCCGCCCTGCGCGCCGCCGTCGATGCCGGCGCCGACGCGGTCTATCTGGGCTTCCGGGACGAAACCAACGCCCGCAACTTCCCCGGCCTGAACTTCACCCGCCAGGACGTGGCCGACGCCGTGGCCTACGCCCATGCGCGCAAGGTCGAAATCTTCGTCGCCATCAACACCTATCCGCAGGCCGGCAACCTCGGCCCGTGGCGGAAGGCGGTGGACGATGCGGCCCGGCTGAAGGTGGACGCCGTCATCCTCGCCGATCCCGGCCTGCTGGAGTACGCGGCCAAGCACCACCCCGATCTGCGCCTGCATCTGTCGGTGCAGGCATCGGCCGCCAATGTCGAGGCGATCCGGCTCTACCGCGATGCCTTCGGCGTGCGCCGCGTCGTCCTGCCGCGCGTGCTGACGGTGCCGGAGATCGCCAAGCTGAACGCCGAGATCGACATCGAGACCGAGGTGTTCGTGTTCGGCGGTCTCTGCCCGATGGCGGAGGGGCGCTGCTCGCTGTCCTCCTACGCCACCGGCCTGTCGCCCAACAAGCAGGGCGTCTGTTCGCCGGCCAGCCATGTCCGCTACGAGCCGCGGGGAAGCGCGCTGGCCTCGACGCTGGGCGGCTTCACCATCAACGTGTTCGGCGAGGGCGAGCCGGCCGGCTATCCCACCCTGTGCAAGGGCCGTTTCGTCGCCCGCGACACCCCGGCCTACCTGTTCGAGGAGCCGACGAGCCTCAACGCCATGGATCTGCTGCCCGAGTTGAAGGCGGCCGGCGTCCGGGCGCTGAAGATCGAAGGGCGGCAGCGCGGCAAGGCCTATATAGGCGCGGTCGTCCGCGCCTACCGCGAGGCGCTGGACTCCTTCGCCGCCGGCCGGCCGGTGCCGCGGATCGACCTGCAGGCGATGGTGGAAGGCGGCACCCAGACCACCGGCGCCTATACCCGCGCATGGCGATGAGCCGATCGGGCATCGAGCCGATCGGACATTGAGGAGCTTTACCGAATGACTGCGTCACTCACCCTGGGACCGGTGCTGTTCAACTGGCCGGTCGACCGCTGGCGCGATTTCTACGCCCGCATCGCCGACGAGGCGCCGGTGGACACCGTGATCCTTGGCGAGATCGTCTGCTTCAAGCGCGCCCCCTTCTTCGCCCAAGCGATGGGCGAGGTGGCCGAACGGCTCACCGCCGCCGGCAAGACGGTCTGGTTCGCCAGCCCGATCCTGGTCGGCAGCGAGCGCGAGCGCTCGGCGATGCGCGACCTCGTCGAGGCGGATGCCGGACTGGTCGAGGCGAACGACATGGGGGCGCTGGCCCTGCTGGCGGGACGGCCCCACGCCGTCGGTCCGATGATCAACGTCTATAACGAGGCGACGCTGGCATGGCTGGCCGGGCGCGGCGCGGTGGCGGTCTCGCTGCCGGCCGAGCTGCCGGCGGCCGCCGTCGCGGCGCTGGCCAAGGCCGGCCGGGAACTGGGCGTGGCCGTGGAGGTGCAGGCCTGGGGCCGGGCGCCGCTCGCCATCTCGGCCCGCTGCTATCACGCGCGCGCCCACGGGCTGCACAAGGACGGCTGCCAGTTCGTCTGCGGCAACGATCCCGACGGGCTGGCGGTGACGACGATGGACGGCCAGCCCTTCCTGACGGTCAACGGCACCCAGACCATGTCGCACGGCTGCCTGTGCCTGGCGGAGGAGATGGCGGAGCTGTCCGCCATGGGCATCGCCCGGTTCCGGCTGTCGCCGCAGGCGATGGACATGGTGCGGGTCGCCGAGGCGTTCCGCGCCGTGCTCGACGGCCGCCGCGGCGGTGCGGAGGTGGCGGCCGAACTGGGCGGCCTGATCGGCGCCCCGCTGGTCAACGGCTTTTTCCACGACACCGCCGGGGCGCGGCGGGTCGCGGCGGGGGCCTGAGCAGGGTTCTCCGGATCGGGCAACCGGCCCGGCCTGGAGAAACCAGCGCACTTTATGGCTTTGCAAGTGCCCGCTCGGCCGCAGCGTCAGGCGGGCAGCCAACTCCGGAACTTGTTTGCAGCGTGGTCGTCCCCGCCGGTGCCGAGCGGCATTCCATGGGCCGCGCCCTTCGTCCTGCAAGCACCCCCCAGCGTCCTGGGACGCGTTCTCCGACGTCGATGCCTTCGTGGACGCGGCGCTGGTCGAACTGGCGGCGATGGCGAGCGACGGCACGCGACCGGCCCGCCCCGGGCCCAAAGCGCCACTCACCGGAGCCGCGCTGCGCAAGGCGATCATGGCGATCTGGTGCGTGTTTTTCTGCGGCATGCAATGGCGCGCCATTGACCAGCTCTCCGGCATTCCGTTCGGCACGCTGTACAGCCTGTTCGCCCGCTGGACACTTCGACGGCATTAGCTTGCCACCGATCCCAGAAGGTGGAAGGGCCGTCCACCACATCAGCTCACCACACTCAGTTCGGAGTTGCCTACTCGCTTTGCTGAACCAGGGGCGCGATCACTCTCGGCCAGACTTTGCACCGGAACCCGGTGGTCCAGCCACCGCGATCCTGGTACGATGGCCCTTGAAGACGATCCATGGTATCGTAGCGGCTCCTCCGGCCGGGAGGCCGTCAGCACGTGGCCGCAGCATCTCCCCTCCCCGTAACCATTCGCTTCGACCGGCTCGTGGATCTGCGGTCCGCAACCATCATCGTCCGTCTGATTGACGCAACCATGACCGACATCCGTTCCCCCCACTGTCGCCGAATTGCGCGTGGCCGGGCTGGATGAGGTCACGGACTCGGTCACGGTCGGGCTGCCGGTCGACGCGGCGCTCTTGAAGACCGGGCGGTACCACCTCGTCATGGTGCGGGTGACGTGGGGAGACGACGAACCGTCACCCGGTGATTGGGTCAACACCGCGGCACACCCGGTAAGAGCCGGGGCCACGCCTTCACCCATCGTCGTTCCGGTGCACGCAATCACCTGACTGACCAGGGGAGCGAGCAACAACGGTACAGACTTGCAGGACGAAGGGCACTGCCCCCATAAAATGCCGCCCGGATGGCTGTTGACGACGCCCACAGCCCTACCAGGCCAGCCACCTGGCGCAACGCATCTCTTCAGCTCAAAGCAGCATCCTGCCCAGCACCGGCGGGGACGACCACGCTGCAAACAAGTTCCCAGAATCCCAACACTGCGAAGGGCCGGGTTCTAACCGGCCTCCACCGAAGCAGGGCGCCGCCGATGGGAAGCTATGAAACGGCGACTTCCACATTATGCTACAAATATGATAGTGATTTTCATTCTCATATTTGTGTCCAGGCGGACCAGGGGCCGGGGGGTCAGCATATGTCCATCAAACAACCTGTACTCGAAGAAACCCGTGGAACCTCTCAGTTTGGACTGTTCTATAGCGAGCATCATGGTTGGCTGCACAACTGGTTACGGCGCAAGTTGGGATGTAGGCACAACGCAGCTGACGTGGCGCAGGACACATTCCTGCGTATCCTGGCCTCACGTGACGCGCTGCTGGGCATCCGCGAACCCCGTGCCTTCCTCACCACCACGGCGAAGCACCTGCTGCTCGATCGTGCGCGCCGCCAGACGATCGAGCAGGCCTATCTTGCCGAGCTGGCACTCGCCGCCGAGACGATAGCCGGCCATCCCTCGCCGGAGGAGGTGCTCGCCGCGGTGCAGGCGCTCGAGCAGATCGGCGCCGCTCTGCAGACCGTGTCGGCCAAGGCTCGCGAGGCCTTCCTGATGCACTATCTGGACGACCAGACCCACGGCTCGATTGCCGGCCACCTCGGAGTGTCGACGCGGATGGTGCAGAAGTATCTGGCGCAGTGCCTGCTGCAGTGCTGTCGGGTGCGCGACAGGCATCTGTGAGGCGCCCGACATGAGTACGAAAGCCCGGAACGAGGCGGACGACACCATTGCCGAAGAAGCGGCGCGATGGGTGGTTGCGCTGACGGCGGACAGTGCGGCCGAGCGCGAACAGGCCCGCGCCGGCTTCGAGCGCTGGCGGAAGGAAGATTGCCGCCATGCCGAGGCTGCAGCCCGCATGGAACATCTGGTGGAACAGCTCCAACGCATGCGTGCCGGAGGCACCACACGGCCGGCCCGAGCCGCCTTGAACGCGGCGATTGCCGATGGAAAGCGCGGACATGCCCGCCGCCTGGGGGCGGCGCTTGCGATTGTCCTGGCGCTTGCCCTGCCGGGCTGGCTGGCGGTTCGGGCCTATCCCCCCGCCGAATTGATGGCCGCCCTGACCGCCGATGCGCACACAGGCACCGGGGAGTGGACCACCCGGACATTGGCTGACAACACCCGGTTGACGCTCGGCAGCGGCAGCGCCGTCGATCTGCGTTTCGACGAAAGCCGGCGCACCGTGGAACTGCTGCGGGGGGAGATTTTCGTCGATGTGGCGCACGATGCCAGCCGCCCGTTCGTGGTGGAGACGCCGCAGGGCCGGATGCGGGCGCTGGGCACGCGCTTCTCGGTGTCCCGGGAGACGGACAGGGGAGAGGAGGCCACCGTGTTGACGGTGATCGAATCCAAGGTTTCCGTCGAAACCCCGGCGTCGCCGGACCGTCTGGTCGTCCAGGCCGGCCAGCGCTTGCGGCTGACCGCCGCCGGGCCTGGACCGGTGACCGCCGTCGACGTGCGCAGCGTGGAGGGCGCCTGGCGTTTCCGCCAGCTGGTGGTGCAGGGGGAACCGCTGCCGGACGTGCTGGAGCGGTTGAGCCGCTACCGCCGTGGCGTCATCCACTACGACCGTGCCGCGCTGCAATCCTATACGGTCTCCGCCGTCCTGCCGCTGGACGATACCGATCGGGCGCTCAGTCTGCTGGCGGCCAGTTTCCCGGCCATCCGGGTACGGACCCTGACCCCCTGGGTGGTGCTGGTGGACGTGCCGGGCCACCCATAAACGGAGCGCGGAAAAAAGTTCGCCGGGTTGGTTCGGCTTTCCGAATCTCGTCCGTCAAGGGAAACGAGACCTCCGCCATGGAAAGCCGTCCAACATGCCGTTCAAGCACGCCCGCGCCGCCGTCTTCCCTCTTGCCGCAGCCCTGCTGTTCACCACCGCGGGCGTCGTGCCGGCCCGCGCCCAGTCCGCCGGCCAACCCGCCGGCCAACCCGTTGCCCGCTACGACATTCCGGCCGGCCCGTTGGCCGACGCGCTGAACCACTTCGCGCAGCAGTCCGGCACCGCCATCGTCGTGGATGCCGAAAAGGTGAAGGGGCTGCGCTCTCCCGGCCTCCGGGGCAGCTATGGCGTGGACGAGGGGTTCACGGCGCTGCTGCAAGGCAGCGGCTACCGCATCGCCAGGACGCCGGCCGGCTATGTCCTGGTGCCGGCGTCGGCGGCGGGACAGACCGGGACCGGCGGGGCGATGACGCTGCCGGAGGTGACGGTATCCGCCGGTGCAACGCATCCGGATGCGTTGCCGCAGGCTTACGCCGGCGGACAGGTGGCGCGTGGCGGACGCATCGGCATGCTGGGCAACCGCGATATCATGGACACGCCGTTCAGCGTCACCAGCTACACCGCCAGGAAGATCGAGGACGATCAGGCGACCACCGTCGCCGACGTGGTGGCCGGCGATCCGTCGGTGCGGACCAGCGGCCAGACCGGCGGCATGCTCGATTCCTTCTTCATCCGCGGCTTTCCCGTCGGCGAGGGCAACCTCGGCGAGATCGGCTTCGACGGCGTCTATGGCGTCGCCCCCAACTACCGCGTCTTCGCCGACTATGCGGAACGGGTCGAAGTGATCAAGGGTCCCACCGCGCTGCTGTCCGGCATGTCGCCCAGCAGCAGCATCGGCGGCGGCATCAACATCGTTCCCAAGCGCGCCGCCGACGCCGACCTGACGCGGGTGACGGCCGAGTATGTCGGCACCTCGCAGTTCGGCGGACAGCTGGACGTCGGCCGCCGCTTCGGCCCCAACGGCGAGTTCGGCGTCCGCTTCAACGGCAGCTACCGGGGCGGCGACACGCCGCTGGACAACCAGTCGCGCGAGGCGCGCGTCGGCGCGCTGGCCCTCGACTATCGCGGCGAACGGCTGCGCGCCTCACTCGACCTGCTGGAGCAGAAGGAGGACTTCAACGCGCCGTCCCGTCCATTCCTGATCGCGGCCGGCGTGCCGGTTCCCTCGGCCCCCGATGGCCGGCGTAACATCACCCAGCCCTGGGCATGGTCGGAAGCCACCGACCGCGCGGTGCTGCTGCACGGCGAATACGACCTGACCGACAGCGTGACGGTGTTCGCCAATGCCGGCGGCGGCTGGACCGGCGTGGAGCGGCTTTTCGGCACGCCGACCATCCTCAACGCGCGTGGCGACACCAGCGAGACGCCGGAGCACTACAAGTTCGACGTCGAGCGCTCGACGCTGGATGCCGGGTTGCGCGCGCGCTTCGACACCGCCATGGTCAGCCACAGCATGACCGTCCAGGCCAGCCGTTACCACGACACGCTGTCACGCGGCCTGATCGGCGGCCGGGCGGTGACGTCGAACATCTACAGCCCGGTCGACCGGATCGCCCAGTCGGTCGCGGCGCCCAGCTGGGTGCCGAAGATCTCGGAAACCGACCTGACCGGCGTCGCGCTGTCCGACACGCTGGGCATCCTGGACGACCGCGTGCAGCTGGTCCTGGGCGTCCGGCAGCAGACCATCAAGTCGGAGAACTTCAGCGCCACGACCGGCGCCACCACCTCATCCTACAAGAAGAGCACGGTCACGCCCATGGCCGCCCTCGTCCTCAAGCCGACCGATACCGTCACCGTCTATGCCAACTACATCGAGGGGCTGAGCAAGGGCGACGTCGCGCCGGCCACCGCCGTCAACGCCGGCGAAGCCCTGTCACCCTATGTCGCCAAGCAGTACGAGGCCGGCGTGAAGCTCGACTTCGGCAAGCTGGGCGGCGCCGCCAGCCTGTTCCAGATCACCAAGCCGTCGGGGCAGCTGTCCGGCAACGTCTATTCGGCCGGCGGCGAGCAGCGCAACCGTGGCCTGGAACTCTCCGTCTTCGGCGAGGTGGTGCCGTCGGTCCGGCTGCTGGCCGGCGTGACCTTCATCGACGCCGAACTGACCAGGACCAACAGCGCCGCCACCCGCGGCAACACGCCGGTCGGCGTGCCGAAAATGCTGGCGAACCTCAGCGCCGAATGGGATACGCCGTTCCTGGACGCCCTCACCCTGGTCGGCAGCGTCGCGCACACCAGCGGGCAGTACGTCAACGTCGCCAACACGCAGCGCATTCCGGCCTGGACCCGGCTCGACCTGGGCGCGCGCTACCGCACCACCATTCAAAACCGGCCCGTCACCGTCCGGGCGACGGTGCAGAACGTGCTCGACACCGAATACTGGTCCGGCGTGGCGAGCTGGGGCGGCGTGTCGCAGGGGGCGCCGCGCACCGCGCTGCTCTCCGTCTCGACCGATTTCTAAAATCGGATGACCAGCGTTTCCCTGGCGCCGGACCGTGTCCGGCGCGCCGTCCGCACCCTGTTCGCGGTCCAGTTCGTCTCCATGGGCGCCATGGAGATGAGCGGCCCGTTCTGGCCCGTCCATCTGGCCTCCTACGACCCGCCGGGCTGGCTGTTCGGCGTCGCGGGGACTGCGGTCTATGTCGGGCCGATGCTGGGCGTCGCGCTGACCGGTTCCTTCTGGGGACGGGTCGGCGACCGCTTCGGGCACCGGCTGATGATGATCCGGGCCTTGCTCGGGCTGGCGCTGACACAGCTGGCGCTGGCCTTCGCGGGCGACGTCTGGTCCATCCTGGCGCTGCGTTTCCTGCAAGGGGCCTGTGCCGGATACATCGCGCCGGCCCAGGCCTATGGAGTCGGCATCGAATCTCCCGCGGCGCGGACCCGTCTCTTCGCCCACTTGCAGGTCTCCACCAATGTCGGCTCGGTCGTCGGGGCGGTCGCGGGTGGCGTGATCCTCGACCATGCGGCGTTCTTCTGGATCAACGCCGCCGCCGCCGCGATATGCGCCGCCTGTGCGGCGGCCGTGGCGCTGCTGCTGCCCGACATGCCTCCGCCCGCTACCGCCACCGCCAATGCCCCCGAGCCCCCGGCGCCGGCGGACCGGCCCGCGGCGGGATCCCGGCTGCCGGCGCCGGTTCTCGCCCTGCTCGGCGTCATGGGACTGCTGCTCGCCGCCCGGATGGTCACGCAAGCGCCCTTCTCGCTGTATGTGACGTCGGTTCTGGGTGCCGGCACCGGGGTGACGGGTCTGTGCTATGCGATGCTGGCGCTGGGCTTCGTGATCGCGGCGCCCGCCTGGGCCCGGCACTTCGAGGGCATGACGCGGGCGGCGACGCTTCGCCGGATGACCTGGGTGGCGGCGGGCTGCACCGGCCTGATGGCGGTCGCCGGCCTGACCGCCAGCGTCACCGTCTTCGCCGCCGTCTATCTCGCCTGGGGCGTCCTGCTGGGGGCCACGACACCGGTGCTGACGGCGCTGGTCTCCCGCGCGACGGACGGCGCGCGGCAGGGCCGGCTCCTCGGCGTGGCGCAGAGCACGGCGCAGGGCGCCTCCATGGCCGGCGTCGCCCTGGGGGCCGGACTGGGCCAGACGGTCGGGTTCGAGCACACGTATTTCTTCGTCGCCGCGGCCTACGCGGCGGGCGCCGCCGCCCTGTGGACGACGGCACGCGACCGACACAGGTGACATCATGGCGTTCCTCGGCAAACCGACGATTCTCGCGGGCCTCTGCGCCCTCTGCATCCTGTCGGCGTTCGACATCACGGCATCCGGTGCGGCGAAGGCGGCATCGGTGACCGATCTCGCCGGACGTACGGTGGAGGTCCGCACGCCGGTGCGGCGCGTCATCCTGGGCGAGGGGCGGCAACTCTATGTCGTGGCGCTGCTGGACCGCGAGGACCCGACCCGCCGCATCGCCGGCTGGCGCAAGGACCTGATCCAGGCCGACCCGGACACCTACAACCAATATCTGCGAGCCTTCCCGGAGATCGCCCGCATTCCGACCTTCGGCGGGATCGAGGACGGCACCTTCGACCTGGAGAAGGCGATCGCCCTGCAGCCCGATGTCCTTATTCTCAACATCGAGGCGCAGCGGTCCAGCGAGGACGCGCGCGTCATCGAGAAGCTGGGGGCGCTGGGCATCCCGGTCGTCTACGCCGACTTCCGCCATAGGCCGCTGGAGAACACCGAGCCGACGATCCGCCTGTTCGGCCGGCTGTTCGGGCAGGAGGAGCGCGCCGAGGCCTTCATCGCCTTCCGCGCCGGGCAGATCCGACGCGTCACCGACGCGATCGCCGCCGGCAAGCCGCCGCGCCCGAAAATCTTCATCGAGCGCATCGGCGGCTACACGCCGGACTGCTGCCTGACCTTCGGCGACGAGAATTTCGGGCGGCTGGTGGAGATGGCCGGCGGCAGCAACATCGCCAGGGATCTGATCCCCGGCACCTTCGGCCAGCTGAGTCCGGAACGGGTGATCGCAGCCGATCCCGATCAGGTCGTGGTGACCAGCGCCAATTGGGAAGCCTATGTTCCCGGCGGCGGCTGGATCGGCGTCGGGCCGGGCGCCGACCTGGGCGAAGCCGCGCGCAAGCTGAGCGCCTTCACCAAGCGCCCGGCCTATACGGGCATCCGGGCGAACGCCACCGGATCCTTCCACGCCATCTGGCACCAGTTCTACAACAGCCCCTACCAGTTCGTGGCGCTCCAGCAGCTCGCCAAATGGTTCCATCCCACCCTGTTCGCCGACCTCGATCCGGAAGCGACCTTCCGCGCGCTGCACGAACGTTTCCTGCCCATCCCGTATCGGCCCGGCTACTTCGTGTCGCTCGGCGGAAAGGCGACCAGCCCGTGACCCAATCGACGCCATTGCCGGAACCCCAAACCCGCCATGGCTACCGCGCGGTTGTCAGGCGCAAGCGGCTGCTGCTCGGCCTGCTGGCGCTGGCACTGCTGTGCAGCCTGCTGCTCGACCTCGCACTTGGGTCCGTGCGTCTCGGCCCATGGGAGGTGGTGCAGGCGCTGCTGTCCCCGGACAGCGTGCCGCCGCAGGCGCGCGTGGTGATCTGGGACATCCGCCTGCCCGTGGCGCTGATGGCCGTGGTCGTCGGCGCGGCGCTGTCGCTGGCCGGGGCGCAGATGCAGACGATCCTCAACAACCCCCTGGCCAGCCCCTTCACCCTGGGCATCTCGGCGGCCGCCAGTTTCGGCGCGGCGCTGGGTCTCGCCTTCGGCCTGCGGCTGCTTCCAGTGGCGGCGGAGTACATGCTGCCGCTCAACGCCTTCGTCATGGCCATGCTTACGGCCCTGATCATCCACGCGCTGAGCCTGCGGCGCGGGGTGACGGCGGAGACCATCGTTCTCCTCGGCATCGCGCTGGTCTTCACCTTCAACGCCCTGCTGGCGCTGGTCCAGTATTTCGCGACCGAGCAGGCGGTCGCCGCCGTGGTGTTCTGGACGATGGGAAGCCTGACCAAGGCCACCTGGGGCAAGCTGGCGATCACCACGGCGGTGCTGGCGGCGACCCTTCCGCTCTTCCTGCGGCGGGCCTGGGCGCTGACGGCTCTGCGCCTGGGCGACGACAAGGCGGCGAGCTTCGGCGTGGACGTGCGCCGGCTGCGTCTGCACACGCTTGTGCTGGTCAGCCTGCTGGCCGCGTTCCCGGTTGCCTTCGTCGGCACCATAGGCTTCATCGGACTGGTCGGCCCCCACATCGCCCGCATGCTGATCGGGGAGGACCAGCGTTTCTTCCTGCCGGCCTCGATGCTGGCGGGGGCGGTCATCCTGTCGCTGAGTTCGGTCGTCAGCAAAATCCTGATTCCGGGCACGATCTTCCCGATCGGGGTCGTCACCTCGCTGATCGGCATTCCGTTCTTCATCTCGCTGATTCTGGGAAGCAGGAGGCGCGCATGGTGACGCTGCAACTCGACGGCGTCGGTGCCTTTCACGGGCGCCATCTCACCATTTCCGGGATCAGCACCCCGGCCTTCGCGGGTGGCGAGGTCGTGGCGCTCATCGGCCCGAACGCCGCCGGCAAGTCGACGCTGTTCAAGCGCATGGCGGGCCTCCTCGACGGTCCCGGCAAGGTCGCGGTGGCGGGGACGCAGCGCGGGGCCTCGGGCATCTGCTACATGCCCCAGGACCCGCCGACGAGTGCGGCGCTGACCGTTTACGAGTCCGTCCTGCTTGCCCGCAAGCAGAACGCCTCATGGGTGGTGCATGACCCGGATCTCGCGGCAGTCGACGAGATTCTGGCGTCTCTGGGCATTGCCGACATCGCCTTCCGCAGTCTGGGTGAACTCAGCGGCGGCCAGCGGCAGCTCGCCTCGCTGGCACAGACGTTCGCCCGCGATCCCGAGATCCTGCTGATGGACGAACCGACGAGCGCGCTGGACCTGTACCGGCAGATGCAGGTGCTGACCCTCGTCCGCGACCTCGCGCGGGAGCGAAGGATTCTCGTCTTTATCGCCCTGCACGACCTCAACCAAGTCCTGCGCTTCGCAGACAAGGTTCTGGTGCTTGCCGGCGGAACCTCTCGCGGCAGCGGCTCCTGCAAGGACGTCATCACCGTCGACCTGCTGCGTCGGGTCTACAGGATTGACGCCCGGATCGAACGCTGCTCTCAAGGCAGTAGCCACGTCATCATCGATGGGTATTGCGCTGCAGGTGGCGAAATTCCTCATCGGATTGACTGACGGGCTCTCAGTACCACAGCCGGTCTCAATCGGATTGGGTTCGGCGTTTCCAGTGGGCTCGGCGCGCCCGCTGTCGATGTCGTCTTCGCCAGATGGACCAGGCGGGCGTTGTCACGGGAACGGTGGCGGCTCGCCGGTCGTGACATTATCCTCCTCGGATGTCGTCGATCTCGTATGCCCGCCATCGGTTCCCTCCCGCCGTCATTCAGCATGCGGTCCGGGTCGTGCCCCACGGTTCCGGGCAGGTCCATCGGCTGTCCAAGTTGATGGCGAGTTTTGACGGCGAACCACGTTCCATCGCTGCAGGGTGGGGGAGGGCGGTTTGCAGAAGATGCGCGACCGGGGACGGTTCTTCGGTGGGCTGGACCGGCAGGCTCGCCACCCGGCGTCCCATCCACTCCGTAACTGCATCTGACTTGGCCGGTTCCATCCGTGCAACGACACGCCGACCGTCTTGTCCGCCCCCCGGACATATAACATTTCCGGATGAATGACGGCGCGAATTCGATTTGACGGTTATGTGACTGCGCCATCACCCTTGCCCTAAATCCGGACAGCGGCCAGGCGAAAAACATCCCGCAAAGAGGGCGGCCGACGAGGCGGTGGACGAAAAAAAGCGGTGATCCGGCCTCGTGCAACGACCGGTGGACCGAAGATCGGGCTCAATGAAGCTCAGGACGATGAACAGGGACATGTGGAGAGAAGAATGACGATGCGCTCCGTGACTTGCGGGTTGATGGCGACGGCGGCCCTGTGGTGCGGCATGGCCGCGGTCCAGACGGCCGAGGCCCAGGAAAAGACGCTCTACGTCGCTGCTTACGGCGGCTCCTTCGAGCAGACCATGCGCAAGGACATCATCCCGGCCTTCGAGAAGGCGGCGGGGGTGAAGGTCGAGTATGTCGCCGGCAACTCCACCGACAATCTCGCCAAGCTGCAGGCCCAGAAGGGCAACCAGCAGATCGACGTCGTCATCCTCGACGACGGGCCGATGTACCAGGCGGTGGCGCTGAACTTCTGCGCCGACCTGGAGAAGGCGCCGGTCTACGACCAGCTCTACGATCTGGCGAAGATGCCGTCGGGCAAGGCGATCAACTTCGGCGCGGTCGGCACCGGCATCCTCTACAACAAGGCGTATTTCGACGAGAACAAGATTCCCGCCCCGACCTCCTGGAAGGACATCGAGGATCCGCGCTTCAAGAAGAAGCTGGCGATTCCGCCGATCAACAACAGCTATGGCCTGCACGCGCTGGTGATGATGGCCCGCCTGAACGGCGGCGGCGAAACCGACATCGATCCGGGCTTCAAGGAATTCAAGGACAAGATCAACCCGAACGTGCTGGCCTACGAGCCGTCGCCCGGCAAGATGACCGAGCTGTTCCAGAGCAACCAGGCGGTGATCGCGGTCTGGGGGTCGGGCCGCGCCAAGGCATTGGCCGACACCGGCTTCCCCGCCACCTTCGTCTATCCGAAGGAAGGCGGCATCGTGCTCGGCTCCGCCGCCTGCCAGATCGCCGGCAGCAAGAACGCGCCCGAGGCGCAGAAGTTCATCCAGCACATGCTGGGCGCCGAGGCGCAGACCGCGCTGGCCGTCAGCGCCGGCTTCGGTCCGGTGAACAAGACGGTGGAACTGCCCGTCGAGAAACAGGCCGGCATTCCCTATGGTCCGGAGCAGGTCGGCAAGCTGCTGGTGGTGGACTGGGACACCATCAACAAGAACCGTGAAGTGTGGAACAAGCGCTGGACCCGCGAGATCGAGCGCTGAGGGTATGACATCCGCTCGCTTCCAATGCGGCCCCCGCGGGCGGCTGCACCGGAAGCGAGCAGTCTCTGCGAAGAGGCCGGGGGATGGAAAGACGACGGCATGGCTCCGATCAGCGTCTCGACCGATGGGCCAAGCGTTTCGCCGGTCGGACAGCGACCGGTCGCGTCCCGCTGACGGTGGAGACGGGCGCACCGATCTCGCTGCCGCGCCTGGCTGCGGCAGGACCATCTTGCGGATGATCGCCGGCGCTCTCGACGCCGATGACCGACGGATGACCGACGGATGACCGACGGATGACCGACGGATGACCGACGGATGACCGACGGATGACCACACCCCGGCCATCGGCTGGGTGCCTGCTGCTCGGCAGCGGGGAAGATCAGCACGGCCCGTCTCCGCAAGCAGCCGGCGCCACACTCCCAGGATAGCCAGCGAAAATTCTCCAATACAACATTTAATTAAATTAAAAATCATAGCAATATTCCAATATCATAATCTTATGTTTGAGCATTTTTATTGAAAATCAAAATCTGAGGCTGCTCTGAAGTCTTTTGTTTACGGAATATCCTACCAATACCAGAGATGTGCGTTTTTTTCAAACAGGTACGAGGAAAGTGCGATGCGTTGGATCAAGAACATCAGCATATCGGCGAAGATCCTGCTGTCGCTGGGGCTTCTCGCCGTGTTCAGCGTCGGCGTGACCGTGCGGGGGATCGATGCGCTGTCCACGCTGAACCAGCGCACGCAATCCATCGTCTCGATCGACACGCGCGGCCTGTTTCTGGCCATGCAGATGGCCGAGGCGATGGGGCGCACCCACCAGATCATCCTGACCTATTATGCGTCGGAGGAGCCGGACGAGATCAAACGGCTGGAAAAGGCTGCCGAATCCAGCCTGCAGACATTGTCCCAGCTGCTCCATGACAACCGGACCTTCTTTGCCGGCCAGGACGCCGCCAACTATAAGGTGATCGAAACCGAACTCGGCACCTACATCGGCTTGATCGAGCAGGTGCGCAACGCCCTGATGACCTACCAGAGCCGTGACGCCTACCGCCTGCTCAAGGAGGCGTCGAGTGCCTTCGGCCGGGCGGACGAGGCCTTGCGGACCGTGGTCACCGGCCGGCAGAACAACCTGACCGTCAAGGCGGCCGCCTCACAGACCGATTACGACGCGACCCTGCTCACGCTGGTGCTGGTTTCGGGGGCCGGCCTGATCCTGGCGACGGCCGCCGCGCTGCTGCTGGTGCGCATGCAGATCACCGGGCCGCTGGGGCGCCTGACCAACGCCATGCAGGCGTTGGAAGCCGGCCGGCTCGATGTCGCCATCGATGTCGCCGAGCGGCGCGACGAGGTCGGCCGCATGACCCAGGCGGTTCGCATGTTCCGCGAACATGCTCTGGCGGTGCGCCGGCTGGAAGACGAGAAGGAAGAGGCAGCCAAACGGGCTGAAGCCGACAAACGCCGCGCACTCGATGCGCTGGCCGACCGCTTTGCCGCCGATGTCGGCAGCGTCGTCGATCTGGTCGCCGGCGAAGTCGGGCGGATGAACGGGGCCGCCCTGCAGCTTGCCGGTGCCGCCGGCCAGGTGACCGAGCAGTCCGGAACGGCCAACCGCGCCGCTGGACAGGCCAGCGGCAACGTCCAGGCGGTGGCCGCGGCGGCGGAGGAGTTGTCGGTCTCGATCCGGGAAATCAGCGAGCGGGTGCTGCAATCCTCCAGCGTCACCGGTCGGGCAGCCGAGATGGCGCAACGGACCAATGAAGGGGTGGCTGAGTTGCGCGATGCGGCGGGCAGGGTCGGAACCGTGGTGGAC
Organism: Azospirillum sp. HJ39; assembly: GCF_041507355.1. Classification (NCBI taxonomy): domain Bacteria; kingdom Pseudomonadati; phylum Pseudomonadota; class Alphaproteobacteria; order Rhodospirillales; family Azospirillaceae; genus Azospirillum; species Azospirillum sp. HJ39. The sequence goes on from NZ_CP167909.1 coordinate 309,177, forward strand.
ATGATCCAGGCGATCGCCCGCCAGACGAACCTTCTGGCACTGAACGCGACCATCGAGGCATCTCGAGCGGGCGAGGCGGGCAAGGGCTTTGCCGTGGTGGCGAGTGAAGTGAAGAGCCTGGCCAGCCAGACGGCAAAGGCGACCGAGGAGATCGCCATCCAAATCGAAGGGATCCAGACCGAAACGGTGAAGGCGGCGGGCGCCATCCAGACGATCGCCGGGATCATCGGAGAGGTGAACGTGATCTCGACCTCGATTGCGGCCGCAGTCGAGCAGCAGTCGACCGCGACCGCGGACATCACCCGCCATGTGCTTCAGGCGGCCGACGGGACGCGGGATGTCTCACGCACCATCACCGAGGTGACGACGGCTGCGGCCGCCGTCGACCAGGCGACGACTGAGATCAACCGGGCGACGGAGACGCTGTCCGCCCAGTCCGACGGGCTGCAGAGCCGTGTCAGGCTCTTCCTGACCGAGTTGCGGGCCTGATCGACATAGGATGAGGAGGCGCCGCGCTGTTGCACGGATGGCTCCGGCGGGGGAGGCCGGGCGCCTCCTCCCGTCAGCCCGCGAACCAGCGGGCCGGAACCATGACCAGCGAAGGGAACAGGACCAGGAGGGCGAGCACCACCAGCTGCGCGATCAGGAATGGCCAGACCCCGCGCATCAGGCTGCCCATGTTGAGTTTCGCGACGCCGGCCACGACGTTCAGCACGGTGCCGACCGGCGGAGTGATCAACCCGATCGCGTTGTTGATGATGAACAGCACGCCGAAATAGACCGGGTCGATGCCGGCCTGCTTGATGACCGGCATCAGCACGGGCGTCAGGATCAGGATGGTCGGCGCCATGTCCATCGCCGTTCCCACGATGACCACCAGCACCATGATGGCCGCCATCAGCAGGATGGGATTGCCCATGAAGGGTTCCAGCATGTCGCCGACCTGGGCCGGCAGGTTGGCGATGGTGATCATCCAGGCCGACACCATGGCCGCGGCGACCAGGAACATCACCACCGCGGTGGTGGTGGCGGCCGAGGCGAACAGGTCGAACAGTTGGGACGGCTTGAGTTCCCGGTAGACCACCACGGCGACGAACAGCGCATAGACGGCCGCCACCACCGCCGCTTCGGTCGGGGTGAAGATGCCGAATTTCAGGCCGAAGATGATGATGCCCGGCAGGATCAGCGCCCAGACGCCGTCCTTGACAGCCGCGGCGACCTCCGCCTTCGTTGCGCGCGGCGGCGGGACCAGATCCTCCTGGCGGACCACCAGCCACCAGGCGACGACCAGCGCCAGCCCGAGCATCAGGCCCGGCACGATGCCGGCCAGGAACAGCTTGGTGATCGACACGTTGGCGACCACGCCGAACAGGATGAAGCCGATGCTGGGCGGGATAATGGGGGCGATGATGCCGCCGGCGGCGATCAGTCCGCAGGACCGCGCCTTGTCGTGGCCGGCCCGCACCATCATCGGCACCAGCAGCGCCGACAGCGCGGCGGCGTCGGCCACCGCCGACCCGGACAGGCTGGCAAGGATGCAGGAAGCGAGGATGGCGACATAGCCCAGCCCGCCGCGGACATGGCCGACCAGGGCCATCGCCACGGCGACGATGCGCCGCGACAGCCCGCCGGCATTCATCACCTCTCCGGCCAGCATGAAGAAGGGAACGGCGATCAGGGGATAGCTGTCGGCCCCGTTGATGACGTTCTGCGCGACGATCTGGGCGTCGAACAGGTCGAGGTGGACCATCAGCGCGACGCCGCACAGCAGCAGCGCGAAGGCGATCGGCGTACCGATTGCCATGGCCCCCAACAGCGAGCCGAGGAAGATGGTGACGGTCATCGGATACTCCTTCACACGGGACCGGACGCTCGGACCGGGCGCTCGGTCCGGGATGTCAGGCCGGGCGGCCGCGCGTGGTGTGCGTGTCGCGCGTGGCGTCGGCCTCCTCCTCGGATTCCGTCACCATGATCAGTTCGCTGTCGCCGATCCGGCCGCTCAGCGCGCGGACGAGGTTGACCGCCAGGATCACCAGCGCCAGAACGCCGAACATGACGCCGGAGCCGTAGAAGACCCCCATCGACAGCCCGGTGGCCGGCGCGGTCACCGACAGGTTGATGATGGTCTGGTCCCAGCTGCCGCTCAGCAGCAGCCAGGTCGCGTAGATCATCAGCAGATGGCTGGCGCAGAAGCAGACCAGACGCCCCATCCTGGGCAGGATGGCGACCAGGCTGTCCATGCCGAGATGGCCGTGCCGGTGCAGGGCCACGACCGCGCCCATGAAGGTCATCCAGACGAACAGCAGCCGCGAGAGCTCCTCCGAGACGGTGATGCCGCTGTTGAAGCCGTAGCGCAGCACGACATTGCCGAAGACCAGCACCAGCATGCCGGCGAGGCAGGCCACCATCGCGACCTTCAGAACGAAGACATACCCGTCGATGAACCTGCCCATGTGGTCCTCCCTATGGTCTTTTCTGTCCGTCCATCCACCGGCCCGGACTCATACCGGTGGCTCCCGATCCTGACTTGTCAGGATCAAGGGCTTCGGCGGCATGGGCCGCCGCCGCGCCAGTCGGCGCGGATGCCAGCGGTCGTCATCGATGACCGCTGGCATCACTCGGCGGGCAGTGCGGCGATCTTGGCGCGGAAGCGGTCGGTGCCGTCGACGATCTTGTCGAGCACCGCGTCGAGCGCCCAGAACTTTTCGCGCACGTCATACCTGATCGCCCGGCAGCGGATCGACCCGAAGCTGCCGATGCGCTGGTGATACATCTTGGCGAAGGCCGGATATCCCAGGCTTTCCGACACCGCGGCCACGACCAGGAAGGTCGCCAGCTCGTCCGCCAGCTCGGGGTGGCGGTCGCCCGACAGCCGCATCCAGCGATAGAGGTCGGGATGGATGTTGGTGAAGACGCCGGTGAAGCCGGGCGATCCCGCCCGCATCGCGTCGCGCGCGATCGCCGCGTTGGCGTTGATGATCGCAAGGCCCGTTCCGCGGGCGATCTCCAGCCGGCGCTCGACCGTCGCCAGGTCGCAGCTGACGTCCTTCAGCAGGATGAAGCGGCCGCTGTCGATGCACAGCCGCAATTCCTCGTCGGTCAGCAGCCGGCGGTAGGGTGCCGGGCATTCGTACAGGCCGAGCGGGATGTCGCGCGGCAGCCGGTCCAGCAGATGCGTCAGGTGGCGGCGGAACGCCTCCGTCCCCTCGTTCTTCGGGTCGAGGTGGTTGGTCACCAGGACCAGCGCGTCGGCACCGGTGGCGGCCATCGCCGTCAGCTCCTCCACCTGGGCGTCGAGGTCGTCGTTGATGTGGCCGGACACCACCACCGGGACGCGGCCCGCGACCTTGGCGACGACGGTCTTCGCCAGTTGCACCCGTTCGTCGAGCGACAGGAACTGCATCTCGCTGGACTGGCAGACGGCGAACAGGGCATCCGCACCGTTGACCAGATACCAGTCGACCAGCCGGTCGAGCCCCGGGTAATCGATCTCGCCGTCATCGGTGAAGGGGGTCAGCATCACCGGGATGATGCCGTCAACAGGCTGCGCCATGGGTGACTCTTCCAATCGGGAGGGGTGCGAAAGCAAGGGAAGGGAGAATGCCGGCGGGGACGCGGCGAAGGGACCGTCAGTCGGCCGCCAGCCCACCGGCCACCGCCCCGGCAAGCGCCGCGTCGGTCTCCGCCGCGGTCGGCAGGCTGGCCTGTCCGCCGGCCCGCGTGCAGGACAGCGAGGCGGCGCGGGCGGCGCGGCGGATTGCGGCGGCCAGCGGCTGCCCGCGGTCGAGCTGGGCAGCCAGGACCCCGACGAAGCAATCGCCGGCCCCGGTGGTGTCGCGCACGGCGACCGCGGGGGCCGGCTGATGCCCGCTGCCGTCAGCCGACGACCATTCGACGCCGTCGCCGCCCAGGGTGCGGATGACCCGGCCGCCCAGCACGCCGCGGAGCGACGGCGCGTCGCCGCCGCATCCCAGATGGGCGCCCAGCCACGCCCCCTCGTCCTCGTTCACCACCAGGATGTCGACGGCCCTGAGCACCGGCAGCGGCAGCGGGGCTGCCGGGGCGAGATTCAGGATCACCCGCGCGCCGAGCCGCCGGGCGCGGAGGATCAAGGCCGCCGTCTCGCCGGGATCGGATTCCATCTGCACCAGCACGGTGGTGCCGGGGGAGAGCAGCGCGTCCTCCACCTGGGAGGCGCGTGCCTGCAGGTTGGCCCCGCCGGCGACGACGATCTGGTTGCGGCCCGCCGCGTCGGTGCAGACGGCGGCGGTGCCGGTCGCACGATCGGTCACGGCGACGCGGGACAGATCGATGCCGGCGCCGCGCAGACCGCTCAGCGCGGTCTCCTTCAGCCCGTCGCCGCCGACCGCCCCGGCCATCGTCACCGCGGCACCCTCGCGGGCGGCGGCGACCGCCTGGTTCGCACCCTTGCCGCCGGGATGCAACTCCAGCGACCGCGCCAGCAGGGTCTGACCGGCGCCGGGCAGGTCGTCCATCGCGAAGATCATGTCGAGGTTGATCGATCCGAAGACGACAATCATGGTTCTGCTCCGCAAACCGGGGTCAAGGGGGCCGGGGTTATGACTCGGGCTTCGCTGCCGGATGGGCCGGTCAGCGGGCGGCGCGTGCCTTGGCGATCTCCGCCTGGGCCTGGGCCATCAGGGCGGGATCGACCTTCTGCGAGAACTTCTCCACCACCGGGCGGATCTTCGCCCGGAACTTCTCGATCTCCGCGGGCGCCAGCTCGGTGACGGTCATGCCCTTGGCCTTCAGCTCCTCCACCGCCTTGCCGGCCTGCTCGCGCGACACGCGGCGCTCGTGGTCGCGGGCTTCGAGCGCGGCGTCCTGGATCAGCTTGCGTTCGTCCTCGTTCAGCTTGTTCCAGAACTTGGCGCCGATCAGGACCGCCTGGGGATTGTACATGTGGTTGCTGAGGGTCAGGTACTTCTGCACCTCGTTCAGCTTGGCGGTCAGGATGCTGGGGGCCGGGTTCTCCTGCCCGTCGACCGTCCTGGTTTCCAGCGCGGTGTAGACCTCGGGGAAGGGCAGGGGCACGGCATTGGCGCCCAGCGCGTTGAACAGGTCGATGTAGATCGGGGACTGGACCACGCGGATCTTCAGGCCGGCAATGTCGTCGACGGTGGCGATCGGGCGGCGGCTGTTGGTCAGCTGGCGGAAGCCCAGCTCCCAATAGCCCAGACCCACCAGCCCCTTGGGCGCCAGCTTGTCCAGCAGGGCCTTGCCGACCGGGCCGTCCATGACGGCGTCCGCCTCCTTGGGCGTGTCGAACTGGAAGGGCAGGTCGACCAGCACGAAGCTGTCGTCCAGGCTGGAGAGCAGGCCGGCATTCAGCACCGTCATCTCGACGATGCCGCCCTGCAGCGCGGAGATCATCTGGACGTCGCCGCCCAGCACGCCGTTGGTGAACAGCTGGACCTTGATCTTGCCGCCGCTCTTCTCCTTCACGATCTCGGCGAACTTCGCCATGCCCAGGGCCAGCGGCGACCCGTCCGCCCCGGCGCTGGCAAGCTTCATCGTGTGGGCGCCGATCTCGGCCGCGGTGGCGGGGGCGCCGAACAGCAGCATGCCTGCCGTGATGGTGCTCGCGAGAAGTGCTGACAGACCGTTGCGCATACCATTCCTCCTCTGGTGGCCCGTTCAGGGGGCGGGCCTTGCGGGATGCCTCGGATTTGGGGTCGGTGGAAAGGCTGTGAAGTCACGCGGCCGCCACCGATGTAAGCGCTTACATAGATCGTTGCACGAACTGATGCAACGGCAAACTTGACGCAGGGTGATGGGTGTGTAACCGCTTTCATCCAGACGGTCCCCCCACCGGCCAATGGAGATGCCGCCGATGTCAGAGCGTGAGCCGAAGCCCAAGCGCCCGCCGCGCGCGGTGGATGTGGCTGCGGCCGCCGAGGTGTCCATCGCCACCGTTTCCCGCGCGTTCAACAGCCCGGAGAAGGTCGCGCCGGCGATCCGCGAACGGGTGCTTGCCGCCGCCAAGGCGATGGGCTGGATGCCGCATGCCGCCGGCAGTGCGCTGGCCCGGCGCCGCACCTCGATCGTTGGGGCGGTGATCCCGACCCTCGACAACGAGGTCTTCGCCGCCCAGGTCGGGGCGATGCAGACCGCCTTCGCCGAACGCGGCATCACGCTGCTGCTCAGCTGCTTCAACTACAACCGCGACCAGGCTTTCGACGACGTCCAGGCCATGCTGGCGCGCGGGGTGGAGGCTCTGGCCATCGTCGGCGAGGCGCACCGCCCGGATCTGTTTCCCAGCATCCAGGCGCGGCACATCCCCTATGTCGTCACCTACAGCCACCGCCCGGACAGCCCGCACCCCTGCGTCGGCTTCGACAACCGCCAAGCCTTCCACACCATCACGCGGCACCTGCTCGACCTCGGCCATGAGGTGATCGGCGTCATCGTCCAGCCGACGGCCGGCAACGACCGCGTCGCCGCCCGGCTGGACGGGGTGCGCGACGCGCTGGCCGAACGCGGGCTGGGCATCCGCCCGCAGCATCTGTGCGAAGGGGAATGGAGCATCGACTTCGGCCGTCGGAGCGTGCGCGCCATCCTGGCGACAGAACCCAGGCCGACGGCGGTGATCTGCGGCAACGATTATCTGGCGGTCGGCGCCCTTCTGGAGGCGCGCGCCATGGGGCTGGCGGTGCCGGGTGATCTGTCGATCACCGGCTTCGACGACATCGCCATCAGCCGCCAGATGGACCCGCCGCTGACCACCATGCACATCGACAATCACGAGATCGGCCGGCGTGCCGCCGGCTATCTGCTCGACTGCCTGCAGGGCGGCCGGCCATCGCCGCTGCCGCCGCTGGTGCCGACCCTGATCCGCCGCGGGACCACCGCCCCGCCGGCGGAGGGCTTCGCCTCAGGCGGGATCGCCGGCCGGGGATGAGCCGGCCAGGGATCAGCCCGTCCGGCGGCGAACCAGCCGATGGTCGAGCAGGATCTCTCCGACGTCGAGTCCCGCCCGCAGGTCGCGCAGGCCGGCCACGATGGCGGCGCCGAACCGGTTGTAGGGGATCTTGACCGAACTGAGCCACGGGGCGATCCAGTCGTTGAGGTCGTTGTCGTCGATGCCGACCGGACGGCACTCCTCCGGGATGCGCACCCCCTGCTCGCCGGCGGCGCGGAAGAGGCCGTAGGCCATCAGGTCGCTCGGGCAGAGGATTCCATCGGGCCAGCCGCCATCGGCAGCGAGCCGCAGCGCGGCGGCATAGCCGCAGTCGAGATGGTTGGCGCCCGGCCCGTCGCAGCGCCGCACCGCCATGCCTGGCCGCCGCTCCGCCAGCCGGTCGAGAAAGCCCTCGACCCGCTCCCGGATGGTCGAGGAGAGGTCCGCCGGATGGATCACGGCCGGCGCGCGCACGTCGCAGGCGAGCAGATGGTCTGCCGCATCCGCCCCGGCCTGCCGGTTGTCGATGCCGATGAACGGGCCGCCGCCATAGGGATTGCGCCGGTTCACGAAGACGATCGGCTCGCCCCGCTCCAGCGACGCCTCCAGCTCCGGACTGGCGACCGCGCTCACCACGATGAACCCCTCGGCGAAGCGCGAGCGCATGGCGCGCAGATACTCGTCCTGCAGGTCGGGATGGTCATGGGTGTCGCACAGGATCATCACATAGCCGGCGTCGCGCAAGGCGGCCTCGGTCGACGCCGCGATGGCGGCCATGGCCGGGTTGTCGAGATTGGGCGCCAGCATGGCGACCAGCCGGCTTTCGCCGCCGCGCAGGCTGCGGCCAATGGGATTGGGACGATAGCCGCGCTCCGCGATCAGGCGCTGCACCTTGGCCACGGTCGCAGGCGACGCCCGCCCCAGCTCGCCGTTGGCGATGCGCGAGACCGTCGAAACGGATACCCCCGCCTCGGCCGCGATGTCGGCCAGCGAGATTTGTCCGGATATTTGTCCGGATATCTGGCCCGGTTCACGGCGCCGATCATTCATGAACCACTCCATTTGTGCAGCGAACATTCCCGTTGACAGTTTAGGCAAACGTTTGCCATGTTCAAGGCTCGAAGAGCGACGCCGAGAAAATAACGGCTTTCGCCAAGCGCCGGCGTCGGCAGGAACAGTGATCCGGCACAGAATCGGCATGGGTCCGGGAGGGCCCCCACAGGAGGAAACGCAATGAAAAGGACAGCATGGGTGGCCGGCTGTGCGCTGGCGTTGTCGGTCCTCGGGTCCGCTGGGGTTCCGGCCCAGGCGCAGGCCCAGACCACGCTGCGCATCATGTGGTATTCCGACGGCAACGAGGGCGAGGTCATGAACGACCTGCTCCGCCGGTTCGAGGACAAGAACAAGGACGTCAAGGTCGTCCTCGACCAGGTTCCCTTCAAGGCGATCAACGAGACGCTGCCGGTGCAGCTGGCCTCCGGCCAGGGGCCGGATCTCGCCCGCATCACCGACATGGGCGGCCTGGCGCCCTACCTGATGGACGTCCGCGCCCATGTGAAGGACCCCGCCTATTGGGAGCAGAATTACGGGCCGTTCCTCCAGTGGATGAGGGTGCCCGGCAACAGCACGGCGATCCCCGGCTACATGACGCAGCTGACGGTGACCGGCCCCTTCGTCAACAAGACGCTGTTCGAGCAGGCCGGCGTCGCCATGCCGGGCGCGAATGCGACCTGGGAGGATTGGGCCAAGGCCGCCAAGGCGGTCGCCGACAAGGTGCAGGCGCCGTTCCCCGTTGCCTTCGACCGGTCGGGCCACCGTTTCTTCGGCCTCGCCGTCTCGCAGGGCGCGCAGATGGCTGAGGTGGGCGGCGAGCTGAAGCCGGTCGATGACGGGTTCAAGCGCGCCGCCAAGCTCGTCGTCGACTGGCACAAGTCCGGCGTGATGTCGAAGGAGCTGTGGGGAGCGGTGTCCGGCACCGCCTATCGCGGCGCCAACGAGGAGTTCAAGAACGCCCAGGTCGTCTTCTACGAATCGGGATCCTGGCAGACCGCGCAGTTCGACAAGACCATCGGCGACGCCTTCGACTGGATCGCGGTGCCGACGCCCTGCGGCCCGGCCAACTGCTCCGCCATGCCCGGCGGCGCCGCGCTCGTCGCGCTGAAGACCGGCAGCCATCCGGCCGAGGTAGGGCGCCTGCTCGACTATCTCGCCAGCGAGGAGGTCGCCGCCGAGTTCTATGCGCGCACCCTCTTCGTGCCGGGCCATATCGGCCTAGCGAAGAAAGGCATCGCCTACAAGTCGGCCTCGCCGCAGGCGGCAGCCGCGCTGAAGGTGTTCGGCGACGCGGTGGGCAAGCTCGATCCGGTCGCCTACCGAATCCAGGGCGATCCCAGCAGCCGCATCGTCTTCAACGCCGCCATCAGCCGCCTCGGCCAGGTGGTGGTCGGCGAAACCAGCCTGGACGATGCCTATCAGCGGATATCCGCCGATGTCGCCCAGCAGATCGCCGAGCGCAGGAAGAAGCAGTAGCGTCCGGCCTCGACCCCCAAACAACGGGCGGTGGATCATGACCGATACCCTAAGATCGCACGGAGCCCCCGCGCGCGGTCCATCCGCCGCCGCGGCCGCCGTCACCACGGGAAGCGCCAACCTGCTGATGCGCCTCACCGACCCGCCGATGCGGGCGGTGCAGCGCCTGATCGGCGCGGCGCGCATGCCCTATGTCTTCCTGTTGCCGAACCTCGTCTTCTTCGGCCTGTTCGTCTTCCTGCCCATTGCAATCAACATCGTCTTCTCGGTGACGGGCGGGACGGCGCTGTTCCCGGCGGAGCGGCCCTATGTCGGGGCGGAGCATTACGCCCGCCTGCTCGACTGCGGATCCTACCTCGACCCCGGAAGCTGCCGGGAGGATCTGTTCTGGCGCGGGGTGGGGAACACGCTGACCTTCACCGTCTTCCAGATGGTGGCGATGGTGCTGTTCTCGCTCGTCACCGCGCTGGTGCTGAACCGGCCGATCCGTGGCCGCGGCTTCTTCCGGGCGGTCTATTTCTTCCCCGTCCTGCTGTCGCCGGTCGTCGTCGCGCTGATCTGGAAATGGATCCTGCAGCGCGACGGGCTGCTCAACGCGGTGCTGACGACGGCGGGTGGCGAGAAGATCCTGTTCTTCGTCGATCCCGGCTGGGCGATGTTCTGGTCGGTCTTCGTGTCGGTGTGGTCCCATATGGGCTTCTACACGCTGATCCTGCTGGCCGGCCTCCAGGCGATCCCGCGCGATGTCTACGAGGCCGCCGAGATGGACGGGACCCGTCCCTGGCGCGTCTTCCACCGCATCACGCTGCCGCTGCTGTGGCCCAACCTGCTGGTCGTGCTGGTGCTGGTGCTGATCCGCTCGGTGCAGGTGTTCGATGAGGTGTTCGTGCTGACCGGCGGCGGTCCCGGCACGGCGACCTTGATGATCGTCCAGTACATCTACACCACCGCCTTCGCGAACCAGGTGCAGAATTTCGGGCTGGCCGGCGCCGCGTCGGTGCTGCTGGGCGCCGTGCTGTTCGTCCTGACCCTGATCCAGCTTTTCCTGACCCGGCGGAGGGCATCATGACCGGAAAACTCCGTCGCCTGCTGCTGGCGCGGCGCGGTGGCCGCTCCTGGCATTGGACCGACGCCGCGTCCTATGCCTATCTGGCGCTGGGCGTGCTGCTGATGTTCGGGCCGGTGGCCTGGCTGGCGCTGTCGTCCTTCAAGACGCCGTCGGCCCTGCTGGAATTCCCGCCGTCGCTGCTGCCGATGGCGCAGAGCGAGGTGTCGGTGGAGGGGTATCCGCAGCCCCTGCCGCTGTTCCGGGTAACGATGGAGGACGGCTCGGTCCGCGAGCTGGCGCAGGTCCGCCGCGTCGGCATCGTCGCCCAGATGGTCGATCCGGCGGCTCCCTCCCAGACCATCCGCGTGCCGGCCGACCGCCGGACGCCGGTGCGCCACATGGCCTTCGCGGTCGAGAACTACACCGATCCGCTGACCCAGTTCGATTTCCTGCGCTTCCTGAGCAACTCGCTGGTGGTGACGGTGGTCGCGACCATCATCACGCTGCTGATCAACTCGATGGCCGCCTACGCCCTGTCGATCTACGAGTTCCGCGGCAAGACGCTGGCGATGCTGGGGGTGATCGGCACCCTGATGATCCCCATCACGATCATCCTGGCGCCGGTCTATCTGGTGGTCACCAAGCTTGGCTTCGTCGACTCGCTGTGGGCGGTGATCCTGCCGGGGGCCGCCACCCCGACCGGCGTCTTCCTGCTGCGCCAGTACATGCTGACCATCCCGCGCGACCTGATCGAGGCGGCGCGGATGGACAAGGCGTCGGAATGGCGCATCTATGCGCGGATCGTCATGCCTCTGTCGTTGCCGGCGCTGGCGGTGCTGGCGATCTTCTCGGTCATGTGGCGCTGGAACGAGTTCCTGTGGCCGCTGGCCGTGCTGACCAAGACCGAGGTCCACACGCTGCCGATCGCCCTCAACGCCTTCCAGGGCGAGTTGCAGACACAATGGCATTATCTGCTGGCGATGACCGTGGTGACCCTTCTGCCGGTGGCGCTCGTGTTCGCCTTCCTGCAGCGCTTCATCACCAGCGGCATCGCGAATACGGGGATGAAGTGACATGGCCGGGCTTGAGCTTCGCGGCATCCGCAAGGATTACGGCGGCACCGCCGTCCTGAAGGGAATCGACCTCGACATCGCCGACGGCGAGTTCGTCGTCTTCGTCGGCCCGTCGGGCTGCGGGAAATCGACGCTGCTGCGCGTCATCGCCGGTCTGGAGACGGTGACGGCGGGCGACATCCGCATAGACGGGGCGGAGGTGACGCGGACCGCGGCCTCCGAACGCGGACTGGCGATGGTGTTCCAGTCCTACGCGCTCTATCCGCACATGAGCGTTTCCCAGAACATGGGCTTCGCGCTGGAGAATATGGGGATCGCCAAGGCGGAGATATCGTCGCGGGTCGAGCGCGCCGCCCGCATGCTGCGCCTGACCGACTATCTGCAGCGCAAGCCCGCCGCCCTGTCCGGCGGCCAACGCCAGCGCGTCGCCATCGGCCGGGCCATCGTGCGCGACCCCAAGATCTTCCTGTTCGACGAGCCGCTGTCCAACCTGGACGCCGAGCTGCGGGTGGCGACCCGCAAGGAGCTGGCCGCCCTGCATGCCGAGATCGGCGGGACGATGATCTACGTCACCCACGACCAGGTGGAGGCGATGACGCTGGCCGACCGCATCGTCGTCCTGAACGGCGGGCGGATCGAGCAGATCGGCACGCCGCTCGACCTCTACAACCGCCCGGCCAACCTCTTCGTCGCCGGCTTCATCGGCTCGCCAAGGATGAATCTGCTGCCGACGGAACTGGTGCGAGGGGAGGAGGCCGGCGCAACGGCGACGCTGGGCATCCGGCCCGAGCATGTCGAGCCCTGCCAGGAGGCCGATGCCGACATGACCGTCCGGATCGACCTCGTCGAGCAACTCGGCGGCGAGACCTTCCTCTATGCCTCTGTCAACACCGGCGGCCCCGGCGACCTCCCGCTCACCATCCGCTGCGACGGCCAGAGCCGCCTCGCCCGGGGCGACGTGCTGCCGGTGCGGTTGCGCCGCGAGCATCTCCACCATTTCGACGCAGCCGGCCTTGCCTGCCGGCCTGAACCCCTTTTCGCCCGGAGCCCTTCATGAAGGCCCTGACCCGAGCCCGTTTCCGCGGACGTGACGGCATCTATGCCGTGTTCGATCTCGACCATGGCGTCGACCTGCGTGTCGGTTTCGTCGAGGATGATGTCGGCCGCATCCTGATGCGGCGCGACGGTGCCTACCGGCTCGATCGTGGCTGGACGGTGGCGCCCGGCGGCACCGATCCCTCCTATGAGGGGCGCGCGCGCGAGGATCTGGCCGGCTTCGCCTGCCCCCCGGTCGAGTTGGCCGCCGACATCGAGGAAGGGGAGGGCACGGTCACGCTGCGGGGCGCGGCGCTGCGCGCCGTCGTGACGCTGGAGCCCTTCGGCATCGCCTGGTATCGCACGGGCGAGGATGCGCCCTTCCTGCAGGACCGGCGCACCCAGGCCTATTTCGTGTCGCGGCAGACCCATGCCTTCTCCCATTTCGTCGAGCGCGCCGGGGACGAGCGGCATTACGGGCTGGGCGACAAGGCCGGTCCGCTCGACCGCACCGGCCGCCGGTTCCGTGTCGACGCGGTCGATCCCTGCGGCTTCGACGCGGAGTTGAGCGACCCGCTCTACAAGATGATCCCCTTCATCCTGGTCGCCGGGCCGATGGGCGCGCACGGGGTCTTCTACGACAACCTCGCCACCGCCGAGATCGACCTCGGCGCGACCATCGACAACTACCACGGCCTGTTCCGCTCCTACCGCGCCGACGACGGCGACCTCGACGGCTATGTCTTCGCCGGGCCGGGCGTTCCCGATGTGGTGCGCGCCTTCTCGCGCCTGACCGGCGGCCATGCCTTCGGGCCGAAATGGACGCTGGGCTTCGCCACCACCTCGATGGCGATCGCCGACGCCGCCGATGCCGACGCCCGCATCGCCGACTTCGTGGACCGCTGCGCCGAGCACGCCATCCCCTGCGACAGTTTCCATTTCGGCTCCGGCTACACCATGATCGGCGGGCGGCGCTACGCCTTCCACTGGAACCGCGACAAGTTCCCCGACCCGGCCTCGACGCTCGCCAGGCTGAACGCCGCCGGGCTGCACCCGGTCGCCAACCTGAAGCCCTGCCTGCTCGACGACCATCCCCGCCTGGCAGAGGTGACGGCGGTCGGCGGGCTGGTGAGCGACGGCGAAACCGGCAAGCCGGCGGTGGCGCAGTTCTGGGACGGGCTCGGCTACCATCTCGACTTCACCAACCGACAGGCGCGCGACTGGTGGCGCAACGGGATCGAGACGGCGCTGCTTGCCCCCGGCATGGTGTCGGTGTGGAACGACAACAACGAATACGAGATCTGGGACGAGGACGCCGTGGCGGCCGGAGACGGCCGGCCCTTCCCCCAGACCCTGGCGCGGCCGGCCCAGGCGCTGCTGATGACCAAGCTCGCCTACGAGACCCAGGCGGCCTGGAACCCGGGCAAGCGGCCCTACACCATCACCCGCGGCGGCGCGGCCGGCTTGTGGCGCTACGGCCAGACCTGGTCGGGCGACAACGCCACCGCCTGGAAGACGCTGCGCTTCAACCTGACCCAGGGGCTCAACATGAGCCTGTCCGGCATGTTCGACATCGGCCACGACGTCGGCGGCTTCCATGGGCCGAGCCCGGGACCGGAGCTGCTCTGCCGGTTCGTCGAGTTCTGCTCCTTCTGGCCGCGCTTCGTGATGAATTCCTGGAACAGCGACGGCATCACGACGCTGCCCTGGATGCACCCGGAGGTGATCGATCCGATCCGCGAGGCCATCCGTCTGCGCTACCGCCTGATGCCCTATCTCTACACCCGGATGTGGCGGGCGGCGGAAGCCGACGAGCCGGTGACCCGTCCGCTGTTCTACGATTTCCCCGACGATCCGGGCGCGGTGGCGACCGAGGATGCCTTCATGCTCGGTCCCGACCTGCTGGTGGCGCCGGTGCTGGAGCCGGGGGCGGAGAGCCGGTCGGTGCGGCTGCCGGACCATCCCGGCGGCTGGTATTTCTTCCACGACGGCACGCACCATCCGGGCGGAGCGGTCGTGACGGTGGCGGCTCCGCTCGGCCGCGCCCCGCTGTTCGTGCGGGCCGGCGCCCTGCTGCCCCTGGCGGCTGCCGACCTGCGCGTCGATCCGGCCACCGACACGGAACGCGAGCTGGTCGTCTATGGCGAAATCGGCGGCGATGCGGAGGGCGCCACGGCCCTGCTTTATGACGACGACGGCGATACCACCGGCTGGCGGGACGGCGCCGGGCTGGTGACCCGGTTCACGACGGCGCGCGACGGTGACGCCATGGTGGTCTCCGCCGAGGCGACCGGTCGTTACCAGCCGGCATGGCGCAGCCTGCGCCTGCGGGCGGTGGGCGGACCGTCGCCACGGCCCGGCAAGGTCGATGGCGCCGCGCTGAGACTGGAGGCATGACGCTTCGGCGATATCGGACGAACGGCTTGTTCCGGAGGCTGGGGGCGATTTGGGGATGGCGTCCGTCAAGATGGTGGAAGTTCCATGCCCTCTGCACGGAGGGCCGCATGCACGCGCGGGCTGCCATAGCGGCCATGGTGGCGACCATGAACGCGCCGGACCTCGGCCAGAAGCTGTC
Source organism: Azospirillum sp. HJ39 (assembly GCF_041507355.1). NCBI lineage: Bacteria > Pseudomonadati > Pseudomonadota > Alphaproteobacteria > Rhodospirillales > Azospirillaceae > Azospirillum > Azospirillum sp. HJ39. Next base: position 324,359 of record NZ_CP167909.1, read on the forward strand.
GGTTGGATGCTGATTGCCTTTTTTTTAAAATGTCGCGTTCCTGCCGGGCGCGCTCCAACTGCGCGTCGCAGCCGCGCGATCTCCGCCGTCTGCTCGTCCGGCTTCGCCGGGATGGCGGTGCCGGATACGGCAGGGGCACCGGATCGCGAGCGCGGCGGATGGCCTTGGGCCACCCGCCGCCAGTTCCGCAGCACCGAGGCCTGCAGGCATAACTCCCACGCCACATGCTCCAGCGGCCGGCCGCTCCCTTCCAGCAAGGCAACGGCCTCACGCGTGAACTCATCCGTCAAGGAACGCCTCGTCTTCGTCATCAGACACCTTCCCGCTCCACTCGGAGCTTAGCTGAGGTGTCCACCCAACCGGGCCAAGATCAGTTCAGAGTTCCGGACTCCGCCGGACTTGGTCCGGACTGCTAGTCTGCTCCAGCTCGATTTTGCCGCGGCGCCGCCAACGGATCGCCGACCGCCTGACTCAGCCGGAACCCGTCGAAACGCTCCATGAAGGCCCGGACATCGGGAGCCCGACACCACGTTGACGACGATCTCCGGCAGGCTGGCGCCCTTTCGGCCAAGGACACCGGCCTGCTGGAGATCGCCGTCATCGTCCGCGTAAAATGGCCTCCTCCACCTCTTCCGACCCAGGATGCGTGAAATGCCGATGCGCAGGCTCGATCTGAACTTGTTCCGCGTCTTCGAGGCGGTCATGCAACACCGCAGTGTCACCGGTGCCAGCCGCCAACTCGGGGTGACGCCCTCGGCCGTCAGCCATGCGCTGTCACGCCTGCGTCAGGCGCTGGACGACGAGTTATTCATTTCCGGCGATTCTGGAATGGAACCGACCATCCGCGCGCTGCAACTGGCGCCCGGGATCAGCAACGGACTCGAACGCATCGCCGACGCCATGAGTTCGAAGACGTTCGTTCCGTCCGAAGCGGTGCGGACCTTCCGAATCGCCGCCACCGACTATGCGTCGGTCATGGTCCTGCCGCGCGTCGTCGCCCGGATCGGAACAGTGGCGCCGCAAATCGATTTGCGTGTCTTCCCGCTCAACCGCATGGACGTGGTTCGCCAGCTCGACGATGGCCGCCTCGATTTCGTCATCGGCTGGTTCGCCGAACTGCCGGACCGGATGCGCCGGGGCACGCTTCTGCAGGAAAGCGAAGCCGTCCTGGTCCGCAAGGGCCACCCGCTGACCGAAGGGGCGGTGACCCGCGAACGCCTGTTCGAGTATCCACACGTCGTCGTCGAGTTGACCGGAAGCGAAGAGCAGGCGCTCGATGGGTTCCTGGACGATCGCGGCGTCTCCCGCCGGGTGTGGGTCGAGCGGCTGATCCTGGAGATGAACGACGCCGGCAAGGGGCTGGTCGGGCGGGTCGCGGTATCGGTTCCGCATTATGCGGCGGTTCCTCCCCTGCTCGGCGTGAGCGACATGGTGGCGACCCTGCCGGGGCGGCTGGCCGACCGTGCTGCCGAACAGAACGCGCTGGTGCGGCTGGATTTGCCCTACGAACCGCAGAGGGTGAATGTCGACATGATCTGGCACCAGCGGGTGGAGCGGGATGCGGGCGCCCAATGGCTGGCCCAGGAGATCATCGCGGCCATGGCCGGCCCCGATCCCGTCTGACGAATCCGCCCTCACAGCCTGCTGAATCCTGTTCATTGTATGAATGATGAAGATTCATTTGCGAAGCGACCGTAACCAATAATAATAATAAACCGGCACATGCTGCGTTATTTAGTTTTCTGCCGAGATATGAATCGAGCGGCGTCCACGAAATCGGCAGCGGTATTCTTGAGATTGGCTGTTCAATCGGGGCCGTCTCTTTCAATGACAAGGAGATTCCATGGAAACGGCGTTCGTTTCGGCCGATACCGGGCACCGGACTCAAAGCCGCGCCCCGGCCTATCCATGGCCGGCGCTGGAGTTTGCCCGGCAGGCGCAGGACTATTGGATCGACGCGGCGCAACGGTCGGTGCTGTTCCTCGACATGCTGCGCCGGCGCGGTAACGATCATTTCGAACACATCGCCCGGACCGGGCCGAACGTCCTCAGCTTCCCCTTCGAGATCGTCGCGGATGGGCGCGGCTTCGAGCGGCCGGTCAATTACGTCCTGGTGCGGATCACCGCGCCGCCGGGAACCGTGACGGATCCGGCCAAGCGGCCCTTCATCGTGTTCGATCCCCGCGCCGGGCATGGTCCCGGCATCGGCGGCATGAAGCGCGACAGCGAGATCGGCGTCGTCCTGAAGGCGGGCCATCCCTGCTACTTCGTCGGGTTCCTGCCGGAACCGGTGCCCGGCCAGACCGTCGAAGATGTCTGCCGCGCGGAGGCCGCCTTCGTCGACAAGGTCGCTGCCCTCCACCCCGACGCCGAGGGAAAGCCCTGCCTGATCGGCAATTGCCAGGCGGGCTGGCAGATCATGATGATGGCTGCGACCCGGCCGGAAGCGACCGGCCCCCTCCTGCTGGCCGGCGCGCCGCTGTCCTATTGGGCCGGGGTCCATGGGAAGAATCCCCTGCGCTATCTCGGCGGCCTTCTGGGCGGCACCTGGCTCACCGCGCTCAGCGGCGATCTTGGTGCCGGGATCTTCGACGGCGCCGCCCTGGTGGCGAATTTCGAGCGGATGAACCCGGCCAACACGCTGTGGAAGAAGAATTACAACGTCTATTCCAAGATCGACAGCGAAGCGGGCCGCTTCCTCGACTTTGAAAAATGGTGGGGCAGTCCGATCCTTCTGAACGCGGTGGAAATGCAGTTCATCGCCGATGAGCTTTTCCTCGGGAACAAGCTGTCCAGCGGGGAAATCCGGTTCTCGGACGGTGTTCGCGTCGATCTCCGCAACGTCACGGCGCCGATCGTCGTGTTCTGCTCACACGGCGACGACATCACGCCGCCGCAGCAGGCGCTGGGCTGGATTCTCGACCTCTACGACACCGACCGCGAGTTGATCGCCGGGGGGCAGACCATCGTCTATTCCCTGCACCAGAGCATCGGCCATCTCGGCATCTTCGTCTCGGCGAAGGTCGCGACCAAGGAGCATGACGAATTCACGCGGACCATGGATCTGATCGACGTTCTTCCCCCCGGCCTCTACGAGGCTGTCTTCACGGAGAAGACCGGGGCCACGATCCATGCGGAACTGGTGTCGGGCGACCATGTCGTCCGGTTCGAGCGGCGCGGGCTGGACGACATCCGCGCGCTCGGCGGCAACGATGCCGAGGATGACCGGCGCTTCGCCACGCTGGCACGCCTTTCCGACATCAACCAGGGCCTGTACCGCGCCCTGCTCGGCCCGTTGGTGCGCGGCCTGACGACGCCGCAGAGCGCGGCCTGGCTGCGCCAGGCGCATCCCTACCGCCAACGCTACGCCGCCTTCTCCGACCGGAACCCGCTGATGGGACCGGTCGCGCCGCTGGCCGAGCATGTCCGCGCCGGCCGGAAGCCGGTCGCCCCGGACAACCCGCTTCTCGGCGTGCAGGAGGCGGTGTCGGCAGGGATCGCCGACACCCTCGACCATGTCCGGGATCTGCGCGACCAGGCCACCGAGCGTTTCTTCCTGACTTTCTACGGCTCGCGCGCCGTACAGGCAATGGTCGGGCTCGGAGCCTCGGGATCGGCGCCGGCACGCCGGCGGATGGGCCGCGACCGGTTCCGCGAGGCCGCAATGGCAAAGAGCATCGCCACCCTCGAAGCGCGGGTCGATCAGGGTGGCGCGACCGAGGCCGCGGTCCGTGCCTTGCTCCATATCGGGCTTGGCCGCCCCCATTTCGGCGCGGACGAACGCGGCTTCGCCATGCTGCGTCGGATCCGGCAACAGGAGCCGGGCAGCCGGCGCTTCAGCCTCGCCCGCTTCAAGGCTCTGGTGCGGGAGCAATATCTGCTTCTGCTGCTGGACGAGGAGCGCGCCATGGCGGCGATTCCCACCCTGCTGGACCGGGAGCCCGCCGAGCGGGACCGGATGATCGGCCTGATCAGCCGATTGGCCGGCGCGACCGGGGAAGCGACGGAGGGGACCGGACGGCGGATGGCGCGGGTCGAGGCACTCTTCCACGCCCCCGACGGGGCCGGCGGCGCCATCGAAGGCCGCGGACGCCTTGGCGAACCCAGTTCCATCGCCTCCTGAACCGCGTTGCCGCACCGCACAAGATTGCCGGCGAACGTCTCGCTGAACGCATTACACTGGAAAGGCTTTCAGGCCGGCAACGGCCTGACTCCGTCCTGACGTCCAAACGTCATTCGGCCCGATGTCCATTGAAGCGCCGGGCCTCACAGGAAGGGTGTCACCATGACGACGCATGACGATCCGGCCCGGCCGGATACCGGGGGGGCGATCCTGCCATCGGCCGCCGAGATGCGCAGCATCATCGAGGACGGCCGGCGGGCCAGGCTGGCCGAGAAGGAGCGGGCGGCGAAGGCCGCCGAAGACGAGAAGACCCACCGGAAAGAGCTGTTTCTCTCCAGTTCGCTCACTCCCGAAACCATCGACCGGATCATGGGACGGGTCCGCAGCGCCGCCGGGAACGGGGAAAGCGAAATTCTGCTCGGCCATTTCCCAAGCGACTGGTGCACGGATGGCGGGCGCAAGATCAATGCCCGCGAAGACGGGTGGCCGGATACCCTGCAGGGAGTCGCGCGGGAGTTCTACGAATTCTGGCAACAGGATCTCAAGGCCAAGGGATTTGTCCTGTCGGTCGAGATCATCAGCTTTCCCGGCGGCATGCCGGGCGACGTCGGCGTCACCCTGGCCTGGGGCGCCTGAATGCCGACCTGCCGTGCCGTTTCCGCCGCCCCGAGCCTCCCGTGCCGTAAGCCTGGGACGAGGAGGCCCGGATGAGCGACCGGACGCCGCCCTTTCCACCAGGCCGGGATGATCCGGCTCTTGCCGCTCCCCCGCTCCGCGCGTCACCCGCCGCCGCCGTCATCGTGGCGGTCACGGTGGCGGCGATCGTCGGCTCGTCGCTGTGGTACCTGACCCGGCCCCAGCCCCTGCTGGTCCAGGGCGAGGCGGACGCCACCCGCATCGACATCGCCGCGCGGGTCGATGGCCGGGTCGGCCAGCGCCCGGTGTCGCGGGGCGACGATGTCGCGGCCGGGCAAGTCCTGCTCGCCATCGACAATCCGCAGCTGCTGACCAAGCTGCGGGAGGCCGAGGCGGCCAAGGCGGTGGCGCTGGCCGATCTGGCCCGCGTCCAGGCCGGAACCCGCGCCGAGACCGTCGCCGCCCGCAAGGCGGCGGTGGCCGCCGCCGAGGCCGGCGCGACGCTGGCGCGGCAGACCTACGACCGGACCAGGCAACTGACCGGACGGGACTTCGCGTCGGTGCAGAAGCTCGACGAGGCGACGGCGGCGCTCGACGTCGCCCAGCGCAGCCTGGAACAGGCGAGGCTCGCCTATGCCGAGGCGGTGGCCGGCTTCACCGCCGAGGAACGCGGCGTGAGCGAGGCCGGCGTCGCCAAGGCGGAGGCCGCGATCGCCACGCTGAAGGCGCAGGTCGCGGAAATGACGGTGCGGGCGCCGGCGGCGGCGCAGGTCTACCAGATAGGTTCGGAGCCGGGCGAATATGTGTCGCCCGGCGTCCCGCTGCTCTCGCTGGTCGATCTCGCGGATGTCTGGCTGCGCTTCGACCTGCGCGAGGATCTCGTCAAGGGGCTGAAGCCGGGCGACCGCTTCCAGGCGCGGATTCCGGCCCTGCGCGACGGCGCTGTCACCGTCGAGATCCGCAGCATCGCGACGCGCGGCGAGTATGCCGGCTGGCGGGCGACCCGCGCGACCGGCGATTTCGACCTGCGCACCTTCGAGGTGCGGGCCTATCCGGTCGAGCGCATCCCCGACCTGCGTCCCGGCATGAGCGTCTATACGGACTGGATGGCAAGCCGGTGAGGGAGGATGCCGTGAAGAGGATGGCGACCGCTCCGATGGCGACCGCTCCCGGCATCCTGCGCGTCGCCGCCCGCGAATGGCAATGGATGCGGCGCGACAGGGTCGCGCTGTTGCTGGCCGTCGTCATCCCGCTGCTGGCCTTCGGGCTGCTCGCCGCGACCTTCAGCAGCGCGGTGGTTCGCGACCTTCATGTGGATGTCGTCGACCAGGACCGTTCGCAGACCTCGATGACCTACGCGCAGGCGATCAGCGCGGCGCCCGGCGTCAGCGTGTTCCAGCGCTCCAGCGACCTCACCGGCGCGATGCACGCGATCCGCTCGGGCGAGGCGATCGCCGCCGTCCACATTCCCCGCGGCTTCGAGAGGGACCTGATGGCGGGCAAGCGCCCGCAGATCGTCATCTTCCACAACAAGCAGTATTACAGCCCCGGAAACATCGCGTCGAGCGCCCTGCAGGCGGCGCTGGCGGCGGCCACGGCGGCCTTGCCGGCCACCGGCGGCGCCGGCGGCGGGGCGGCGCCGGGGTCGCTCGGCGTCGAGTCCTATGTGCTGACCAATCCCGCCCTGAACTACGGCCAGTTCCTGCTGCGGGCCATCCTGCCGACGGTCCTGCACGTCCTCGTCGCCATCGCCGCCGGCTACGCCGTCGGGTCGGAGTTCCGGGGCCGCGGCACCGGCGCGTGGCTGGAGGCCGCCGGCGGCAGCCCGCTGGCCGCGCTGGTCGGCAAGCTGGCACCCTATTTCGCCCTGTTCGCCGTGATGATGGCGGTCGGGATGGGCATCATCCACGGCTTCTACGGCATTCCGTTCCGGGGCGACCCGGTGATGATGGGCGCCGCCGGCTGCCTGCTCGTCATCGCCTACCTGGCGCTCGGCGCCCTCTTCCAACTGCTGACCCGCGATCTCGCCGCCGGGCTGTCGCTGACCGGCATCGTCTGCTCGCCCGCCTTCGGCTTCGCCGGGGTTGGCTTCCCGGTGCTGGCGATGGGGCTGTTCGCCCAGATCTGGGGCGGGCTGCTGCCGTTGCGCTGGTACATCCAGATCCTGTTCGACCAGGCCTCCCGAGGGGTGCTGCCACGGGACTCGGCCGAGCCTTTCCTGATTCTGGCGGCCATGGCGGTCGGGCTGTCCGGCCTGTGCTGGCTGCGGTTGCGGTCGATCGCGCGCCGCCCACTGGCGTCCGCGCGGCCATCGCCACCGCCGGTGGAGGACGGTCCCGGCATGGTCGGCGCCTTCACCGCCGAATACCGGCGGGTCCTGCGCGACACCGGCGCCTTCGGGATGATCGTGCTGGCGCCGCTGCTCTACGGCGTCTTCTACCCGCAGCCCTATCTGGGGCAGCTGATCCGCGGGGTGCCGATCGCCGTCGTCGACAATGACGGCTCCGACCTGAGCCGGACGCTGATCCAGACGCTCGACGCCGACGAGGCGATCCACGTCGCCGCCCGCCCGACGACGCTGGCCGAGGCCCAGGCCGCGCTGGCCCGGCGGGAGGTCTTCGGCATCCTCAGCATCCCGGCGGGGACCGAACGCGAGGTGCTGAAGGGCAACCGGGCGCGGCTGCCGGCCCATGTCGATTCCGCCTATTTCCTGCTCTACAGCCGGACGCTCCAGGGCATCCTGGAGGCGACCGGCGCGGTCACCGCCGAGTTGGCGGCGCGTGGCGCGCGTCCCGACGGCAGCCCCTACCGGGCGGCCCTGGCGCGCGGCTCGCCGGTCGAGATTCTCAACCAACCCCTGTTCAACCCGACCGGCGGTTACGCCAGCTACGTCGTTCCCGCCGCCTTCGTCCTCATCCTGCAACAGACGCTGCTGATGGGGGCGGCCACGCTCGGCGGCGTCACCTTCGAACGGGGCAGCCACGCGGCGCGCCGCCGCCGCGGCGCGGCGTCCGCCATCCTCGGGCAGGCACTGGCCCATCTGCTGCTGGTGCTGCCGGGTTTCGCGCTGTACCTGATCGTCCTGCCGCGTTTCTACGGCTTCCCGGCGGAGGGTGGGGTGGCCGACCTCTTCGCCCTGGCCGTCCCCTTCATCCTCTCGGTCAGCTTCCTCGGGCAGTTCGTCGGGGTGTGGTTCAGGCGGCGCGAGACCGCCGTCCTGCTGTTCATCGCCCTCGGGCTGCCGCTGTTCTTCCTCGTCGGCGTGGCGTGGCCGGTCGAGGCGATTCCCGCGGTCCTGCGCCAGGCCAGCCTGATCATTCCCAGCACGTCCGGGATCGACGGGCTGGTTCGGCTGAACCAGATGGGGGCCAGTCTGGCCGACGTGTCGAAAAACTGGGTGACGCTGTGGTGTCTGGCGGCGGTCTATGCGACGCTCGCCATCGGTGCCGCCCGTGTGATCACCGCATGGAGAGTGTCCGATGAGGGGTAGGGTCGGGTGTCGGGTCCTGGCGGGCGTCGGCGTCCTTGCATTGGCAGGGGGGGCGCTGCCAGGAGGGATGGCGGCCGGAGGGATGGCGGCCCCGGTCGCCGGCATGGTCCGCCAGACGGAAATCCGCGTCGCGCCGGAAACGACGGGGCGGCTGCTGTCGCTGGCGGTCGGCGCCGGCCAGACGGTCCGCAAGGGCGACCGGCTGGCGGTCCTGGAGAATCCGGAACTCACGGCGTCCCTGGGCGAAGCGAAGGCCGCCGCCGCCAGCGCCGAGGCCGACCGCGACCGGGTCCGGTCCGGCGTGCGCGCCGAGGAGGTCGCCATCGCCGCCCAGGCGGTGCGGACGGCCGAGGCTAACCTGCTGCTTGCCGAACAGCAGCACGACCGCGCCGCCGCGCTGTCGGCCAACGGCTTCGCCAGCCGGGTGCAGCTCGACGAAAGCGTCGCCTCCCTCGCCAAGGCGCGGGCCGATCTCGACCTCAAGCGCGCCCAGCACGCGGCGGCGGTCGCCGGCCCGACCCGCGAGGAGCGCGCCCTGGCGGACGCCCGCGTCGCGCTGGCCAGGGCGACGGTCGCCGATCTGGAGGCCAGGCTCGCCAAGACCGTGCTGACGGCCCCGGTCGACGGCACGGTCGGCCTTCTGGTGGCCGAGCCGGGGGAGATCGTCACGCCGGGAAAACCCGTGATGACTCTGGAGGCCGGGGGGGAGGCCGGGGGCGAGCGCTGGTTCACCTTCACCCTGCGCGAGGATGCCTTGGACGGGATGACGCCGGGGGCCACGCTGGCGCTTGCCACCGGCGACGGGCGCCGCATCGACGCCCGCGTCACCGAACTGCGGCCGCTTGGCGAGTTCGCCACCTGGCGCGCGGCCCGGGCGGTCGGCGACCATGACCTGAACAGCTTCCGGCTCCGGCTGGATCCGTTGGAAAGGCAGGATGGGCTGCAACCGGGAATGACCGTATGGCTGACACCGCGCTCGTAATGCCGGGCGGCCGCCGGCGCGGGTGGCTCGGGCGAAAGGAAGCGTGCGATTGAGCGATCCGAACCTGCCGGACCTGCTGGCCGACCCCATCGTGCAGTCCGGCGCGCTGGCCTTGATCGGGGCGCTGGTCACCCGCGTCGCGCTGCGTCACCACCCGACCCATCGCCTGGTCGGCCAGATCCTGTTCTTCGCGGCCCTCACCATCCTGCTGCTCTATCACGGCATCGTGCCCTACGAGGCCGGACCGCCGGAACCCTTCGTCCTGCAACGGATCCTCATCGGGTTCGCCAAGGTGATCTGGTGGACGAACGCCGCCTGGGCGCTGGTTGGATTCGCCCGCGTCTTCCTCATCTTCGAACGGCAACCCCAGGAAGGGCGGCTGATCCAGGATCTGGTCGTCGGCATGATCTATGTCGGCACGGTGCTGTCGGTCATCGCCAATGTCTTCAGCATTCCGGTGGGAACCCTGATCGCCACGTCCGGGGTGTTCGCCATCATCCTGGGCCTGGCCATGCAGAGCACGCTGAGCGACGTGTTTTCCGGCATCGCGCTCAACATCGGCCGGCCTTACGCCATCGGCGACTGGATCGTGCTGAGCGACGGGATCGAAGGGCGCGTCGTCGAAACCAATTGGCGGGCGACCTACCTCCTCAACGGCACCAACGACCTCGTCGTCCTGCCCAACAGCGATCTGGCGAAGGCCCGGCTCACCAATCTCAGCAGCCCCGACCGGAACCATGGCGGGACGCTGACGGTCCGTCTGCAACTCACCACCCGGCCAGCGGCGATCTGCGAGGTGATGCGGACCGTCCTGCTGAGCTGCAACGCGATCCTGAGCAGGCCCGAACCGTCGGTGCGGATCATCGCCATCGACGCCCACGCGATCGAGGTCAAGCTGTCCTTCTGGGTTGCCGAACTGTCGGGGATGACGGCGGCGCGGAACGAGATCTTCGACCTGATCTACCGCCACGCCAAGGCGTCGGGGCTGCGCCTCGCCCCGCCGCCCGGTTCTTCGGGAGCCGACGACCGGCCGGCGGAGGAGGGGGCTCCCCTGCAGCGCTCGACGCCCTTGCGGCTTCTCGATGCCCTTCCGCTCTTCGCCTCCTTGACGGAGGACGAGAAGGCGACGCTTGCCGAGGCGATGACCCGGCGGACCTACCGCAAGGACGAGGTCGTCATCGGGCAGGGAGACATCGCGGGTTCGCTGATGATCGTCCGCAGCGGCGTCCTTGCCGTGCTCCGGCACGAGCCGCGACGCGAAACCGAATTGACCCGCCTTTCCCCCGGCGACTGCTTTGGCGAGGGCGGGCTCCTCATGGGGGCCGGGGAACCCGGAACGATTCGGGCGTTGACCTTCGTCGTCGTCTACGAGATCGCGAAGGCGAGTCTGGCGCCGCTTTTGCTGGACAGGCCGGGAATGGCCGAAGAGCTGAGCGTCACGCTTTCCCGCCACGCCTCGACGGGAAGGCATCGTTTCCAGCCGGCCGACGAACCGATCGAGAACGGATCGGTCACCAGGATGGTGGCGCGGATACGCCAGCTGTTTCAGATGCCTCATTGAGGATGATCGGCGCGTTGCGCGAGCAATGTTCGGCTGCTAAGCCTCGGCCCGATCGCGGGTGAGGAGCTTGGCTGGTGGAATGTTTCCGGAAGCAAAGGGGAAAGGCGTGAGCGTGCGGGAGCGAAAGGGGCACCGAGAATGTCCGGCCGGCGCCCCGGTCGTGGCCATCTATTCGGTGGGCTTGGCCATCTCGTCCTTGAGATCGCGCCGCGCCTTCTGCAGGTCGGTTTCGGCCTTGACGCGCTCGATCTCGGCCTTGGTGAGCTTCGTTTTCGCCTCGATCGCCGCGGACCGGGCGTCCTGGCGCGCCGCCGGCAACCCGCTCAGGGTCTCGGTTCCCGCCGCCAGCGAGCCGCTTGCCGCCTCCAGAGAGGATTTGGCCTTGAAGGTCAGCGTCAGAAGGCCGCCAACCTCGTCGAAAGTCGCCTTGATGCTGTTGTTGTCGAATAGGCCATTCTTCAGCGGCAGCACCGCCTTGGTGCCATGCTGCGGAATCGACACGGTTTCGGCGAGCAGGACGCTGTCGTCGCCGACGCCGGCGCAGCTCGGCCGTCCGACGCAGGCCCTCAGGTAATTCGGCGCCGGCTGCCGGTAGATGAGCCCGCGGCCGCGCACCGGTTCTGGATTCGGCCCGGCGCCGGGCGTGGCCGGGGCATCGCGGACGGTGGCAACAGCTGGCTGCACCGGTTCCAGCAGCTCCAGCGTGACGAAGAAGTCGTCCGACTGCACATCTGCGCTGCCGAACCATGCCGTGAACAGCTGGCGTGACGCCGGAAAGGATGCCCGGGTCTGGTTTGCCGTGGGCAGCCACTGGTAGGTCTGCGAGAAGGAGAGCGCCTTTTCCAGCCCGGCCTGCTTCTTCAGTTCGGCGGCGAGTTCCGCCCGGAGCTTTTCCAGGTTGCCGATCCCGGTGGCGATGGATTGGGCCGTGTCCCTGGCGGGATCGGCGGCGGTCCCGCGCAGCACGGCAAGCTGCTGCTGCCGCGTGCCCTGCGCCTCCTCCAACCCGCTGATGGAGCGGCTGAGCCCCTGGCTCTTCCTGCGGCTGGCCTTGTACTGATCCAGGGCGGAGCTCGTGTCCGCGGTGCATTGCGTCGGCTTCGGCGGCGTAGCGGTCCCGTCGGCCGCCAGACCGGCCGCGAGCTTCACGACGCTGACCACCGTCTTGGCAGTGTTCTCGATGATCGCCCCGGTGCGGTCCTCGACGCTGGCGTTGACGCTGCGCAGGATGTAGTTGGACCCGTTCGTCAGCTCGATATCCGTGATCTTGGTGATCGCGTTCAGGTCCTCGTACCGGATGAGGTGGGGTTCCGTGGCGTCGGCCAGGACGAGCGGCTTCACCGTGGCTGTCGTCTCGATCTGCACCGGTGCGCAGGAGGCCAGCTTCCGCGTGACTTGGGCCAAGACGCCGCCCTTGGCCAGATAGTAGACGAATCCCTCCGCCGGAACCGTCGGCGATTCGGACAGGGGCTGCGACACTAGGCTGGTGCAGCCCGGCAACGCCGCCGCTGCGGACATGATAAGTGCCAAGGCAGAGCCGGATAATGGACGCATGCTCTCGCTCTCCTTCTGACGGGTGCCGCCGGCAGGACTTGCCGAAATCGGAACACTGAAAACGCAGACCGGATCAGGGACTGGATGGGGGCAGGCGGACGGACTTGCCCAGCTTCGCTATGGTCGACCTCCCCTCGTTGGTGCCGGCGCGAAGGCGCAGCGGGGCACTGCCCGTAAAGGTCAGGATAGGCCGCGAGAAGTCGACAAAGGCCACGAAGCGCTGGAGCTGCCGATCGAGCCGGTGCAGCGCGGCGAGTTTGCTGGGGTGGACATACCACTCGCGCGCGGCCTGCAGGTAGGCCCTCGTCCGGTTAGCGGCGTAGGCCAGCCCGCTGCTGAACATCGGCAGCCCGCGCCCGGGCAGGCGCAGCAGCAGGTCGAGCGCCTCCGCGTGCTGACCGAGCCGCGCGCACTGCTCGGCGCGGATCGTCACGCCGTCGGGCAACCAGGGGAACCATCCCAGAAGATTTGCCGCCCAATCGTGCATGCGGTCGAGTTCGCCGAGGCGCAGGAGCGCATAGCCGCCGACGGCGGCGCCGATCGGCGACCCGATCTTCTCCCACAGCAGGCTCTCGGCGGTGTCTGGATCCTCGACCACATGCCTGATGTTTTCCATCTGCCGGTTGGCGCTGGAACGCAGCAGGGTGTCCGCCACCGCGTTGGGCAGCAATATGTCCGGGACGACGGCGCCGTTCTCCGCCTGCACGAGGCTGATCCGCACCTCCTCGCCGGGCGCGGCGGGGATCACCACGTTGATCGCTTCCCGGTCGGGCTGGATGATCTGGAGATAGCGTGTCGTGTCCGTGCCCCGCACCGCAAATCGGGTGCTCGGCCCTTGCGGTGCGAGGGTCCAGTCCTCCGGCCACGCATTCCAGTCCTCCGGCACCGTGATCTTGCTCCGGCTCTTCAGCAGGTTACCCTCGACCAGGCGCACCGTGCACGTCGTCCGGGCGGGGCGCCGCCGCCGCGCCCCGGTCGCACCGAAGAGCATTTCGTCGCTCGACGGGGCGGCGGCCCGGCGGTGCCCAATCGGACTGTTCCAGCGTGGAGCCGGAGCCGGCGTTCCGGCGCGGAGCACGACCTCCATGTCCCCGGGCTGCTCCGGGGTGTGGAAGACCGTTTGCAGCCTCCGTCCGTCCGGCAGGACCGCGCCGGCCACGAGCAGCCTGTCCGCCGGCAGCGGCACCGGGCGTCCGGTGACCGTCTGCGCCACGAACTCCAGCGAATGGTCAAGGACGTGCACAAGCAGAGGGCGGGACGGCGGGGGGGCGGCGTCTTCGGCATATCGGAACGTGATGGAGGCTTCACTCATGACAAGCTCACCGGCCAGACGCGGAGAAGATGGTCGACCGACTCGTAAGCGGGCTGCGGCCGCGCGAAGTCCGGCAGCGACGGCTCCGCGGAAAGCTCGTAGATGCCCGCCTTGAGAACCACCGGATAGGGGTGGTCGGGGCGGGTGGGCACCGTCTTATGCCATACCGGGGTGTGGGTCGCCGGATCCTGTATGGTGATCGTCGTGCAATCGATGGCGGCGTCCGGCGCGATGGACACCTTGAAGCTGACATCGGGCGGAGCGCGGAGATGGCAGATCGGCACGCTGAAACCCGCACCGCCGAGCTGGTACTCCTGTCCGGTGGTCTCCCACCGTTCCGCCAAGTGCAGGCCCAGGAACTCATTGAGGGCGATATCGGTTACGGGCCATTCGTTGTTCTGCCCGCGGCGTGGCGCCGCCTTGGACAGCCCGAGGAGCAGCGCCCCCGTGAAATCCGAGACTTGGCCGTCGAAGCCGTACGCGACATCGTCGGGCACCGTACCGAAGAAGACCGGGCGCTTCCGGTTGTCGCGCCCGCCGAGCGGCGCCAAGAAGGCCTGCCCGACGTTGATGCGTTCGAACCCCAGGATCTGCGATGGCAGCTTGCGGCAGGCGTCGATGAAATAGACCTGGCTGCGGGCGATCGGATCGGCGTCGTTTTCCGGCGCCATGCCGCCGATCACGTTGCCGAAATCGAGCGTGTGGGCGGAGATGTTCGGGGTCGCCCCGAAGTCGTCGCAGATCAGCACGGCGTCATCCCGGTTCCGCTGAATGCCGTGCCCGGCGAAGTAGAACAGCGCTATTCCGTCGGGGTGCTCCTTCGCATGGTCCTTCCAGCGGTTCACGGCCTCGATCACGTCCCTGGCGGTCGCATTGTCCTCCCAACCGGCGAGGTCCGGCTCCACGGCCCGCTCCCGGGCAGAGGGAGAAAGCAGGACCTGCAGCGTTCCAAGGGGCTTCGGAAGCTGGCCGGTGCGACCCGCCTTCCGGATCCATTGCTGAAAGCGGTGGGCGCTGAGGGCCGGCGAGGACAGGCGCTTCAGCCCGAAGGTCCCGGCCACCGGCGCCTCGTGCTGGCGCGGCAGCGAGGGGTACGCGCTGACCCCGATGACCAGGACGTGCACCTGCGGGCCATCCCCTGGGAGATTCTTCACCACGTAAACCACGGCAGTCTCCAGGTGCGGATGTGGTGTCGGTCAGGAATAGAGCGTGACGACGGAGGCCACATCCCCCGCGCTCAGGCCATCGCGCTGCCCGATGGTGGGGCCCGGCTTCAGCTGCTCGATGGTTGGCTTGCCGTTCTTCGAAAAGGCAGTTGACGAGTAGTGCATGGCCGAGCCGTAGTCGTAATCGCCCAGATCCTGCCCGTCGTTGATGTGCTGAAGGAAGTTGTGCTCGGTGCCGTCGGCGATGTTCGCAGTCACGATGCGCACGAACCGATCGCGGTCGGCACGGCTCTGCTCGTGCCACAGCCCGATGGCGTGGCCGATCTCGTGGATCACGTTGCCGGTCCTGCATTCGCGGCCGAGTGTGATGAACTGCTCGCCGCCGATGCAGCCGACCGAGGAGGAGCAGCCGTCCCCGGCGATGAAGGTGACCCAGTTCCGATACTTGTGCTGGTTGGAAGGCGTGCGCTCGACAAACGTGAGAAGCGGAACCTTCTGCCGCCAGTGCGCGATGGCGGCGGTCACGCGCTCCTGATTAGGCAGGCCGTCGTCGATCTGGTAGGGAACGGTCTTGTTGTGCCAGAGCAGGCCCAGCGAATTGACGGCCACGCCGAAGTGCTGGATGTCTCCCTGCAGCAGGCCTTTGTTCTGCTGGATCCGCTTGGTGTTGGCCTCGATTTCCTCGGGTTTGCCGAGATAGATGCAGCCTTCGAGCAGTGCACGCCCGTTCGAGACCGTATACGTGACCTCCACCCAGCCCTGCCGGGTGAAATGCACGTAACCTTGCGCGGTCCTGGTTCCGCTGATGTATTCGCCCGGCTCGGTATCTGCTGCCATTGACTGTCCCTCCTTGATTCAAGGAATCTTAACGGCGCGCCGCCCCCGGTATCGGCTGTAGAAGCTTAGGGCATGTCACGGTCTGTTTGGAAGCAAATATTCATGGTCACTGATTGCTTGCACATACTTTGATATGCGCCGCCAGTGCTTTCGATAGATCGCCGTCTGTGGCGGCCGCCATGGTCGGGGGGGGGCCATCGGCCGCTCAGCCGCGAAACCGATCATCTCGCGCAGCACGTCGGCGTCAGGGCTCTTCTCCAGCAGCGCGCGAAGCGCCATCATCTCGTCGGTCATCGTGGCCACCCCTCGGTCTGGTTGAGGTGTGGTGACCAGACTCTACCGAAGAACCACGATGGCCGCCCCGCTGTGGACAACCGCCCCGTGGGGCACGACGTTGGCCGCTGCTTCGGCGCCCCGTGGCATACATTGCACCGCATACCTTCAGCCGGCTCAACAGGTGGCAGCGGGCAATTACGCGGCGATTGCCTCCGGCGTCACCCGGATCGTCAGGTCACCCCGACCGCCACCGGCACGGCCTTTCCGCACCAACGTCCAGAGCCGCTACTCTCCCCTGTCACGGAGGAACCGGCGGATTTCTTCGGCCACCAGATCCGGCAACTCCTCGGCAAGGTAATGGCCGCCGGGCAGGCTGCGGCCGGAGACGTCCACGGCCCGTTTGCGCCATTCGGCGAGCGCATCGAAGCAGCGCTCGATGACACCGTGCTCACCCCACAACACACGGAGCGGGCATTCCACCTTTGCACCGCCGTCCTCCTCGTCATGGCGAAGGTCGATGGTCGCCGCAGCCCGGTAATCCTCGCAGGAGGCGTGGATGGTCTCCGGGGTCCAGGCGGCGAGATACTCCGCCAGCGCCTCCGGCGTGAAGGGCGACATGCCGGCACTGCCGGAGCCGCACTTCTTCAACCAGTAGAACCGCGGGTCGCCACCGATCATGCGCTCCGGAAACGGGGCTGCCTGGCACAGGAAAAACCAGTGCCAATAGGCCTGCGCAAAGGCATCGGTGGTGCCGGCATACATCTCCCGCGTCGGTGCGATGTCCAACAGGACGGCGGCGGCAACCCGGCCGGGATGATCGAGCATCAGCCGGTGCGCCACCCGCGCGCCGCGGTCGTGGGCGGCGATGGAATAGCGCTCGTATCCCAGCGCCGCCATCACCTGCACCATGTCGGAGGCCATGGCCCGCTTGGAATAGGGGGCGTGGTCGGGCGCGGTCGCCGGCTTGGCCGAACGGCCGTAGCCGCGCAGGTCCGCCACCACCAGTGTGTGGCGGTCGCGCAGCCGCTCCGCCACCTTGTGCCACATGGCGCCGGTCTGCGGGTAGCCGTGAAGCAGCAGCAGCGGCGCACCTTGGCCGCCGCGGCGGACGCGGATGCTTGCGCCGTCCGTCGGCACTTCGAAATCGTCGAAACCCTCGAACATCATGGCTGAGCCTCCCGATCGGAATGGAATGCCCGATCTTGGACCGGCGGTGGGCTGGGCGGCGACGCGGTTTCATTGAACAATCGAACCCGCTCAATCGGTCCGCAGTCCGGCGCGTAGGATGACGGCATGCGTCAGCCGCGCTTCCAACCAGGACAGGATCCGCTCATGCCATCGCCAGAGTCCCGCTCCCCGTACGCTTCCGACCGTCACGGGCCGCGCACGCTCTATGACAAGCTGCTCGACGCCCACACCGTCTGTTCCCTGGGCGAGGGAGAGCGGCTGCTCTACGTCGACCTGCATGTCATGAACGAATACACCAGCCCCCAGGCCTTCACCGGTCTGCGCGAGGCAGGACGGCGGCCCTGGCGACCATCGGCACAGCTGGCCGTCGTCGATCACGTCAATCCGACGGCACCGCAGCGGACGGAAGAGGTCGCAGACGAAGGCGCCGCCACTCAGATCCGCTATCTGCGGCGCAACTGTGCCGACTTCGGGATCGAACTGATCGATCTCATGGACCCGCGGCAAGGCATCGAGCATGTGGTGGTGCCCGACCTCGGCCTCGCCCAGCCGGGAATGACCATCCTGTGCGGCGACAGCCACACCACCACCTACGGTGCCTTCGGCGCGCTCGGCTACGGCATCGGCACGTCCGAAGTCGAGCATGTGTTGGCGACGCAGACGGTGGTGCACCGGCGGCTGGCCCCGATGCGGGCGATCCTCGACGGCAAGGCGGGTGACGGTGTCGGTGCCAAGGATCTGATCATGGCGGTGATCGCCTCCCTCGGCGCCGACGGCGCGGCCGGTCACGCCGTGGAGTTCGCCGGGGAGGCAATCGCCGCGTTGGGCATGGAAGGGCGGATGACCGTCTGCAACATGGCGGTGGAGTGCGGCGCGCGGGTGGCGCTGATCGCGCCGGATGCCGTCACCGCCGATTATGTCCGCGGGCGTCCGCGGGCGCCCTCCGGCGCCGACTGGGAGCGGGGGAAGGCGCTGTGGGCCAGGTTCCGCAGCGATGCGGACGCCGCTTTCGCGCGGGAGATTCGCATCGACGCGGCGGCCGTCCGCCCGATGGTGACCTGGGGGACCAGCCCGGATCAAGCCGTCGTCATCGATGGCGCCGTTCCCGATCCCGCTGCGGAGGCCGATCCCACCCGCCGCCGGGCCATGGAGCGCGCGCTGGATTACATGGGGCTGGCTCCCGGCACCCCGGTGGAAGACATCGCCATCGACCACGCCTTCATCGGCTCCTGCACCAACGCCCGCATCGAGGATTTGCGTGCGGTGGCGGGCGTGGCGAAGGGGCGCCGGGTGGCGCCGTCCGTGCGGGCGATGGTCGTGCCGGGATCGGGGGCCGTCCGACGGCAGGCGGAAGAGGAGGGCATCGACCGCGTGCTGGTCGCCGCCGGCTTCGAATGGCGCCAGCCCGGCTGCTCCATGTGCCTTGCCATGAACGACGACGTGCTTCCGGACGGGGCGCGCTGCGCGTCCAGCACCAACCGCAACTTCGAGGGCCGGCAGGGCCGCGGCGCCCGCACCCATCTGATGAGTCCCGCCCTCGTCGCCGCCTCGGCGATCGCCGGCCGCCTGTGCGATCCGCGCGATCTTCCCTGACAAGACCGGCCTGACAAGACTGGCCTGACCCGACCGGAGACCATGCCCATGGAGCCTTTCACCACGGTCACCGGAACCGCCGCCGCGATTCCGCTGCCCAACATCGACACCGACGTGATCATGCCCAAGCAGTTCCTGAAGGGCATCGATCGCAGCGGCCTCGGCGAGGGCGCTTTCCACGATCTGCGTTTCGACGCCGCGGGGCGGGAGCGTCCCGATTTCATCCTCAACCGGCCGGGTTGGCGCGACGCCGCCTTCCTGGTGGTCGGCGCCAATTTCGGCTGCGGCTCCTCGCGCGAGCACGCGGTTTGGGGCCTCAAGCAGCGCGGCGTGCGCGCCCTGCTCGGCACCAGCTTCGCAGGCATCTTCTTCGACAATTGTGCCCGCAACGGCCTGCTGGCGCTGACGCTCGATCCCACCACCGTCGATGCCCTGATGGCGGAGGCGGCGGGGCAGGAGGCGGCACGGCTGACCATCGACCTCACCGCATGCACCATCGCGGCGGCGGACGGCCGCAGCTGGAGCTTCGCCATCGATGCCGGTCGCCGCGAGGCGCTGCTGCACGGCCGCGACCACATCGCGACCACCATGACCCACGCCGCTTCCATCGCCGCCTTCGAGGCCGGGCACCGCATTCGGATCCCCTGGCTGCCCTAGCAGCCCCGCGGTCGCAGCACCCATCCGGCAACCAACAAACAACAACCCGCGCGCTTCCGCGCGCGGGAACAGGGAGGATTTTGCCATGACGACGCTTACCGATACGGCGCCGGCCAACCCGGCCCGGCGCCGCTGGTACGGAAACCTGACCGTCCAGGTGGTGCTGGCCATCCTGCTCGGGATCGCCACCGGTCACCTGGCCCCGGCTTTCGGGCAGGCGATGCAGCCGCTGGGCGACCTGTTCATCCGTCTGATCAAGATGGTGGTGGCGCCGATCGCCTTCCTGACCATCGTCTCCGGCATCGCCGCCATCGGCGACCTGCGCCGGGTCGGCAGGATCGGCGGCATGGCGCTTCTCTATTTCGAGTTGGTCACCACCCTGGCGCTCGGCATCGGCGTGGTGGTGATGAACCTGCTCCGTCCGGGCGACGGCTTCGACCGCGCGGCCTTCGGCGCCGGCGCGGTGGACGTGACGAAATACAGCCAAATGGCGGGCGAGCATTACATGCTCGACTTCCTCACCCATCTGGTGCCCGACAACATCGTGGCCGCCTTCGCCAAAGGCGACCTGCTGCAAATCGTGCTGTTCGGCATCCTGTTCGGCTGCGCCGCCGCCCTGGCGGGCGACCGTGTGAAGCCGGCGCTCGACGCCATGCACGCCTTGGCGGACATCCTGTTCAAGATCATCGCGCTGATCATGCGGCTGGCCCCGATCGGCGCCTATGGCGCGATGGCCTTCGCCGTTTCCAAATACGGGCTGGGTTCGGTCCTGGTCCTGGGCAAGCTGATGATGGCGGTCTACGTCACCTGCGCCCTGTTCGTCTTCGTGGTTCTGAACGCCATCGCGCGGATGTGCGGCTTCAGCCTGCTGCGCTTCCTGCGCTTCGTCGGGCAGGAAATCATGATCGTCTTCGGCACGGCCTCGTCGGAAAGCGTGCTGCCGCGCCTGATGGCACGGTTGGAGCGGCTGGGCTGTTCGGCGCCGACGGTCGGGCTGGTCCTGCCGACCGGCTATTCCTTCAACATGGATGGAACGTCGATCTACCTGTCGATGGCGGCGCTGTTCATCGCCCAGGCCTACGGCATCGACCTGTCGCTCGGTCAGCAGATCGGCCTGCTCGTCCTGCTGATGGTAACCTCCAAGGGAGCGGGCGCCGTGGCCGGAGCCGGCTTCGTGACGCTGGCCGCGACACTGTCGGCCACCCACGCCCTGCCGGTGGAAGGGTTGGCGCTGCTGATCGGCGTCGACCGGTTCATGGCCGAGGCGCGCTCGGTGACCAACATCGTCGGCAACAGCCTTGCCACGGTCGTGGTCGCCAAGATGAGCGGCGAGTTCGACGAAACCGCAGCCGATGCCGCCTACCGGGAGCATTTCGGCGACGATGCCCGCTTCCACAGAACTCGCTGACCGTGGATGGCGCCGTGTTAAACTCGGCGCCATCCATTTCCTCCTGCCGGAAGGCCCGCTCTTGGAACTGCGTCAGGTCCGTTGCTTCATCGCGGTGGCTGAGGAATTGCATTTCCGTCGTGCCGCCGAGCGGGTGGCCATGGCCCAGGCGGCGCTGTCGCATCAGGTGCGGCTGCTCGAGGACGAATTGGGCTGCCCCCTGCTGTTCCGCACCACACGTCAGGTCAGCCTGACCGCCGCCGGCGTGGCGTTCCTGGCCGAAGCGAGGCAACTGCTGGAGCAGGCGGAGCGCACCGTCCGGGTGGCGCGGGCGGCGGCGGATGGCGGCGGCAGCCTGCGCATCGGCGGCATCGACGAGGCGCTGGTGGCGGTTCTGCCGCCGGTGCTCGCCCGTCTGCGCGCCGAGCACCCCACGCTGAGTATCACCCTGACTGAAGGCAGCTCTGCCGAGCAGGAGGCGGACCTGATCCGCCAGCGCATCGATCTGGCGTTCCTGAGGCCTCCGGTGAGCGACCCGGAGCTCGCCTGTGTCCACTTGTTCGACGAACCGTTCATCGCGGCATTGCCGGAAGCACTGGCTGCCCAGGCCAGCGACGTGCCGTTTTGGGAGTGGCTGGCCGCGCAGCCCTTCATTGGCTACCCGAAACACAGCCGCCGGCTGCTGCACGACTTGACCATGCAACAATTCGAGACGCACGGCCACCGTCCGCAGGCGGTTCAGGAGGTGACGGAGAAGCTGACCATGCTGCAGTTGGTGGGACAGGGGCTCGGTTTCGCTCTTGTGCCGCAGTGGGTTTCGCGCTTTGTCCTGCCCGGCGTGGCCTACCGGGCGTTACCCGATGCAACGCCGGTGCTGGCCTTTGGCATGGCGTGGCGCAAGCGCGATCCGTCACCGGCGCTTGCCAAGGTCCGCGCGGCGGTCCAGGCGGCGATCGGCTACGATTGAGGGCACTGTTGCACAGTTATCCGGCAGGCTGCGGAATTCGGCCAGTGGCAAGCCGCCCTGACCCAAGTCTTCGATCTCGTGTTCGTGGAAGATCACCGTTGTATCCTCACGGGGCTTGCCCATAACCTCGAAGAGCAGGTCGGCGACCCCCTTGTAAACCGCGGCCTTCTGCTCAGCGGTCGTGCGGTGCGCGCCCGGACTCGTGCCTTCGCGCGTCACGAGAATGTTCACGATTGGCATGCGGCTCTCCAAGAAGACTGGGAGAGCGCCCTCTGCGCTCTCCTCGGGTTGGGTTATCGCCCGGCGATCAGGCCACCGTCGACGTGCAGGATCTCGCCGGTCGAGAAGACGGCATCCTCAAGGTAGAGCACGGCCCGAACGATATCCTCGACCTCGCCCAACTTGTTCATGGGATGGAAGGCGGCCAGCTGCTCGACGATCTCCGGGTTGTGCATCGGCGTCCGGATGACGCCAGGCGCGACGGCGTTCACGCGGATGCCACGTGTGGCGTACTCGATTGCCAAGCTCTTGGTGGCGGCGTTCATCCCGCCCTTCGTCAACATGGCGATAAAGGCGGGAGAGCGTGAACTGGCGAACTCCGCCGTCGATGCCGTGATCTGGACGACATGGCCGCTACCCTGCTTCAACATCACCGGAACGACCGCCTGGGTCGTGAAGAAGAAACCGTCGAGATTGGTCTTCAGTTTCAGCCGGTAATCCTCTTCCGTATATTCGGTGAACGGCTTGCCGATGAAAATGCCGGCATTGTTCACCAGCGTGTCGATGCGCCCGAACTTTTCGAGCGCTGCCTCGACCAGGCGCTTGCCCGTTTCGGGGGCGCCGATGTCGCCGGCGACGGTCACCAGGTCCGGATCGATAGAGGGCTGGATCGAGCGCGACGTGGCGACAACTCCGTAACCCCGGGCGCGGAACCCTTTTACAATGCCTTCGCCGAGCCCCTGCGAAGCGCCGGTGACGATGGCGACTTTCTTGATGTCCGACATTGCCAATCTCCGTTCATGCTTGCTTGAGACAGACTGTATGGCGCTGTCGGGATGCGGAAAATTTGCTATATCTGCCCAATGGCCGATAAAAAACGCACAGACATCGATTGGCAGGATGTCCGGATCTTTGTCGCACTTGCACGGTATGGCAGCCTGTCGGCTGCCGCCCGGATGCTCTCGGTCAACCACGCGACGATCGCTCGCAGGCTTCATTCCCTAGAGCAAAGTCTAGGAGAAAAGCTCGTCGAGCGGCGACCCGAGGGCTACGTCCTCACGCCTGCCGGGACGCAAGCGCTCGAAGCGGCGAGCGATATGGAACAGGCCGCCCAGCTCTTGGGCCGGGGCATGACAGAAGGCACGCCCAGCGGGTTGGTGCGGATCAATTCGTCGCCAGGCTTGTCGGCCGGCTTCCTCATTTCACGCCTGCCAGGATTGGCAGCCCGCTATCCGAGGCTCGACATCGATCTCGCCTTCAATCTTCGCTCGATCAGCCTTGAGCGGTACGAGGCGGATATCGCAATTCGTTTTGATCCTCCCCAGGATGGCGATGTCATCGCACGGCAGATTGCCACGGTCGGTTACGGCTTCTATGGAACAGAGGAAGCTTGCCGTACAGTCGAGGCGGGCGGCAACCTCGTTCTGATCGGCTTCAATGAGGCGGATGCGTATCTCTCTCAAGCAATGTGGGTAGCCAAGCATTTTCCACGAGCTCGCGTGGCCTTTCGTGCGAAAGATCAATTCCTTCAATCGATTGCTGCGCGAACGGGCGCCGGTCTAGCCCTAATTCCTCATTACATCGGTCGCAGCGACCCGCTCTTGCGGATATGCGATCTGGAAATGACGCCCTCAAGCAAAGACGTGTTTCTAATAACCCGCAGGCGCGACCGGAAGGAGTCCTCTATTCGGATCGTCGCCGATGAGGTTGTCGAAATGTTCGAGCGGGAGCGTGACCTGTTTCTATGAAGCTCGTGGCAGTCATCGTCAATTCGACGGTGGCTTGCGGAGGGGCTCTGCTGCAAAGTTTGCCGGCAAGCGCGAAATGATGGTCACGGGCATCACCGCCGCCGCTATGCGTCTTGGAGTTCGAGTTGCTCGCCGAGGAAGTGTACAGCCTCGGCGAGTGCGCCGGGCCAAGGTTGAAGGCGCGTTCGACGAGGCGCGCCTCGCCCGCGTGTCGCGGGTGATGTTGACGCTGGACGCCTGACGGAAGCGTATATTTTCTTTGACTGCATACAATCAAGGGCTACAGTGCCACATTGTATGTGGATGAGGGTGAGGCGTGTCGCACTCCGCTGACGATCTGCTTTGGGTGCCGGCAATCGATCGCTCGGCAGGCCCGGTGTACCGCTCCATCGCCGATACCCTGGAAGAGGATATTCGGGCAGGGCGCGTCACACCGGGGACACGCCTGCCGCCGCAGCGTCTCCTTGCCGGGAAGCTGGGCGTCGATTTCACGACCGTTACGCGCGCCTATGCCGAGGCGGCCCGACGCGGTCTGGTGGAAGGGCGCGTCGGCCAGGGCACTTTCGTGTGCGCAAACCGCGCCGCACCGCCGATGTCGCCCGCCCCCCGGCAGACGGTGCGTCCCGCCGATCTCCAGATGAACGCGCCGCCTCTGCCCATGGGGGTGGGCTTGCAGGACGACCTGCGGCACGACATGGGCGCCTTCGCAGCGGAGTTGGACCTGGAGCTGCTGCTTCGCTACCAGCAGGTCGGCGGCAATCGGGCCGACCGTCAGGCCGGAGCGCGTTGGCTGGAAGGCCGCTTGGCCGTGCCCCCGGAGCGGGTGCTGGTCTGCGCGGGCGCACAGGGCGCCTTGCTGGCCTTGCTCAGCGTCCTGTGCGAGCCGGGCGACGCGGTGTGCTGCGAGGCACTGACCTATCCGGGCTTCCGCAGCTTGGCGGCGCATCTGCGGCTGCGGCTCGAGCCACTGGCCATGGACGGCAACGGCCTGCTGCCCGAGGCCTTCGAGGAGGCCTGCCGGACCCATCGCCCCAAGGCGCTGTATTGCACCCCGACCTTGCACAATCCCACCACGGCGACGCTGCCGCTGGAACGGCGCAAGGCGTTGGTGGCCATTGCGCGCCAGTATGACGTGCGCATCATCGAGGATGACGCCTACGGCGCCTTGGCACCCGATGCGCCGCCACCTCTGGCGGCGCTGGCGCCCGAGTCCGTCTTCCACGTCTCCGGCTTGGCCAAATCCGTCTCACCGGCACTCCGCATCGCCTATATCGCCGTGGCCGAGCCCCGTCAGCTTTCCCGGCTGGCAGCGGCTGTGCGCGCCACGACGGGCATGGCCTCGCCGCTGACCACGGCGCTGGCGACACGCTGGATCGACAATGGCACGGCGGCGAGCATCGTCGCGGGCATCAGGCAGGAGACGGCGGCGCGGCACGCGATCGCGAGGGAAACGCTGCCGCCAGGGGGCGTCGTGGCCAGCCCTTGTGCATTCCACCTATGGCTGCGGCTGCCTGGCGAGTGGACCCGCGGCGAGTTCATCTTACGCCTGCGCGGGACGGGGATTGGGATCGTCGGCAGCGATGCCTTTGCCGTGTCAACGCCGCCGGAGGCTGTCCGTATCGCGCTCGGCGCTCCGAAGGACCGCCAGGATCTGCGCGAGGCATTGCGGCAAGTGGCCGACCTTCTGGCCGAGGCTCCTGCCATGTCTTCCATGGTTGTATGACTCACATCGGCGCATTGCATGCATTTAGGTTGACATTGTAGGCCTCAATGGAGCATACGATCCCGCATTGCATGCAGGCATTGCTTGCCATCGCCTCCCGAAGGAACACGCGATGTCATCCGAACAGGAGTGGCCGCCTCTTCCCCCACTCAGCACCGGCCTGTGCGGTCGCTCCCCACGCTGCGGCCAGGGTCATCTGATCTGCTTCGCCTGCATTCCCACGGTCGTTCTGGCGTTCTGGATCGAGGCAAGGTTTGAGCCCCCTTACCGGGTGCACCTCGTCACGACCCTGCCATTCCTGTTGCTGGCCTGTATTCCGCCCTTGCGGCCGTTGAAGGATTGGCTGGTGGCCAGCGGGTACGTCTACAAGGTCGAGGAAGCCTGTTTCGGTGCAGCCGCGCCAACCCAGCCGCCTATGGCCCCACACGAAGAAAAAGACCTGCACTTGACCTGACTACCGTCAGGTTCCATCGACGATATACAGCGTCATAGCTTGGAGGCAGTCACAATGTACGATTGGTTTCCTTTGGTCTTCTTTCCGTTCAAGATTATCGTTTTAGGCACGGGCATGTTCTTCGCCATCAAGTGGCATCACGATCAAGCGAAGAAGGATCGAGCGAAGAAGAATAACGAAACCAGCGGACCGTAAGCGCCCGCCGGGCACATTTTTCCGCGACCTCCGTCCGCTCTCCGAGTTTGTCGAGTTTGGCCGTAGACGAGCCCTCGCCGCCCGAACGCGCCGACGCTGATCTTAGCCGCACCGGTCAGCTTCTTGGCCCAGCCGGCGAAATTCAGTCCCTGCTCGCCATCGATGTCCGGGAACCCGGGCTCCCGGAATCGGCGCTGCGAGCGTCGCCATCGCTCATGGCGACGCCGCGCTCGACGCCCGGTGCCTCCAATCCAGACGGGCTTTCGATGGACGGGTCCGGCACCCACTCCGTCAGGAAGCTCTTGAGAGCTCCGGTGTGCCAAAGCTGCGGGCCCATCCTGGGACCGCCATCATGAACCGCATCGATCACGCCCTTCCAACCTGCCAGTGCCGCGTCGCCGTGGAAGAACGGGACTCCCGGGGTCATTCCGCGACGCTGGCCAATCGATCGTCATGCCTTCGGAGAGGATGAGGCCCACCCCGCTCCGACGGCGATAGTAAGCCGCATGCACCGCATCGGCAGTCAAATGCGGCGGCGGCGACAGCATTGGTTTCATGGGGCATGGAGACAGATCAGGGCGGAAACGGGGCCTCCCCTGCGACACCGGCCACATCCCTGCAACACGTCGCCTCCCGCTTCACCCTATCTTGCGAAACATTATTGCAGGACACGGATATAATGTTAAGCGAATTACTGACACAACTATGACATGATGATTTTAACAGTACGCTTATTTATCTTTTTTTCCGCCTTGCAGAATCGATAAATCTATAAGTGAATACGTGGCTATGCACTTCTACATTCATAATACGATATGCAATAACTCCACATAAATGCGATGTTTCTGGAAAAAAATATGCTCGCAATAACTAATTGTTAATGGAAAAGACGGATTGTTTATTTGCAACGCCGTCATGGTTTCATACATATGGAATAAACATACGGTAAAAACCAAATCCTATTATAATTAATAGAATCAATTTTATTGTTCTACATAAAGTAATATATCACGAGATTCTCGACGGCAAAATGTCCCAATATAAAGGAGACCTAGCCATGAGTATCCTCACCACACGTTTTGGCGATTTGAATCGTTTTGCAGAGCTCATGCGCCAAGATGACGCTTCCATTCTTAAATCGTGGCTTGAGCCCGATGGAAGGTATCAGTTGCGCCGAATCCGGCTCGATAAGATGACGAACAGCATCTCCGGATCGCTGGCCGAGGTCTTCCGCCAAGTCCCTCCGGACGAATTTCCGATGCTGCATTACGGCTGGGGACGGTGCCGCGTTGGATCGACGGCGCTTGCCAACCTGTTCGGCGTTGCCGGGATACCCGCCTATTTCCAGCCGGTGAAGGCGGTCATGCGCAACTTTCTGACCGACTGCCCGCAGACGCCTTGGGTACTGCCGTCGGCCAGCGACCAGCCCCATCTGTTCAGCAAGGAGGTGGCCGGCCCCTATCTGATGGCCGAATGCCTGTTCATTCCCTTGCAGATCCTGATCGAGGCCGGTTATCCGGCCGACCGCCTGCATCTGATCATGCTCGACCGCGAACCGGCCCTGTCGCTCGCGTCATGGTACACCAAATGGAGCGACCGGGTGCCGCGCAGCCGGCTGCTGAAGCATTTCATCATCGCGTCCCTGAACGCCATCCGCGTCGAAGCCTATGCCGCCCGGGAGGGCGTGCGGACGACCCACTATGTTCACGAAGCGAGCCGCCAGCCGGAAAGGGCCGCGGCCGCCCTCTTCCGGCGCCTTGAACTGTCCGACCGCTTCTTCACCGGCGTGGTGACCGATTGGAATGGGGTCGAGGAGTTCACCTCGGACAAGTCCAGCCTGATCTTCACCAAGGAACCGGACGTCTACTTCGTGCCGGGAGTCCATCGCGCCGGCAGCAGCTATCGTTACATGGACCGCGGTCTCGGCTCCGTCACCGATGACGATCTCGACCTGCTCGACCGCATGGGCATCCAGGACCTCTACCGGGCCTGTGCGGATGCCTGTGCCCGGGAACTCCGGATCTCTCTGGAACCGGCGGGCGTGGCCCAGACCCGCTTGCCAGATCCCGCGCTGCTCGCCGCCCAGTCGCGGCCGGCCGGATCGCCGGTCGCCGCATCCTGATCGCCGCATCCCGCCACATCCATCCCGTCGCACCGCCGGCATGCCGACCTGGGCGGCGACATCGAACCTCGCCTCCATCCGCACGAGAATAGAGAAGTCCATGCTCAAGAATTTCCGCATATCCCATCGGCTGATGCTGTTCATACCCCTTCTCCTGGTCACGCTGGTCGTCGTCGCAGGATTCAGCCTGAGCGTCCTGAAGGACAGCCTGCTGGAAGACCGCAAGGAACAACTCCGGCAGACCGTCGGCGTGGTGCGCGGCATGGTGGAAAGTTGGCACGCGAAGGAAAAGTCCGGACAGCTCACCCGCGAACAGGCCCAGCAGGCGGCCCGGGACCAGCTGCGCCCGCTGCGCTTCGGGGCAGGAGACTATTTCTTCGCCACACGCTTCGACGGCGTCACCATGGTGCATGTCAACCCCGCCTTCGAGGGCAAGAACCGCATCGACTTCAAGACCGTCGACGGGGTGCCGACGGTGCGCCTGCAGATCGAGGCGGCGCAGCGCGGCGGCGACTTCTACAGCTTCCGCTTTCCCCGCCCCGGCCAGACCGAGGCGGTGGACAAGCTGGCCTACGCCGCCGGATTCGAGCCGTGGCAGTGGTCCATCGGCACCGGCCTCTATCTGGACGACGTCGAGACGATCTACAATCGCATCCTGGTGATCTATATCGGGATCGCCGCGATCGTCCTTGCGGCGGGCGGCAGCTTCGCCTTCCTTCTGGCCCGCAGCATCAGCCGCCCGGTGGCGACCATGGCCCAGCGCATGAGCGCGCTTGCCGGCGGCGACCTGTCGGTCGACATCCCGCACATCGACGACAAGCACGAGGTGGGCACGCTCGCCCGTGCCATGGAGGTCTTCAAGACCAGCCGCCGCAAAGCCGATCAGCTGGTCGCCGAACAGGAAATCGAGCATGCCGCCAAGGAGCGCCGGCAGGCGGCGATCGAGCAGTCCCTGGCCGACTTCCAGCAGCGGACGTCCGAAGTCGTCACGGCGGTCGTCGCCGCGGCCGAGCAGGTCCGCTCCCATGCCGGCAACCTGGCGGTCATGGCCAAGCAAAGCCGCAGCATGATCGACACGGTCAATCACGCCGCCAGCGACACCACCGGCAATGTGCAGACCATCGCCAGCGCCGCCGAGGAACTGTCGGCGGCGGTCAGCGAGGTCAACCATCAGGTCGCCCGGTCGACCGACGTCGCCCAACGCGCCGTGCAGGAGGCCGAGCAGACCAACGTCACCATGAAGGGGCTTGCCGAAGCGGCGATGCGGATCGGCGCCATCGTCCAGGTCATCCAGGAAATCGCCAACCAGACCAACCTGCTGGCGCTGAACGCCACCATCGAGGCGGCGAGGGCCGGGGAAACCGGCAAGGGCTTCGCCGTGGTCGCCAGCGAGGTGAAGGTCCTGGCCAACCAGACATCGCAGGCCACCAAGGAAATCCAGACCTACGTCGGCGGCATCCAGGACGAGACCCAGCGTGCCGTCGCGGCGATCTCCTCCATCGGCTCGATCGTCGCCGACATGCGGACGATCTCGATCGGCATCGCCTCGGCGATGGAACAGCAGGGCGCCACGACCCAGGACATCGCCCGCAACATCGGCCATGCCGCCGACGGCACGCGCGAGGTGTCGGCGAACATCACCGGCGTCGCCGATGCGGCCGAAGTCACCAGCTCCGCCGCCAACGACCTGCACAGCGCCTCGGACTCCCTGCGGCACGAGGCTTCGGTACTCAACGATCAGGTGAACACCTTCTTCAGCCGGCTGCGCGCGATCTGACCCGGCCGGGCCGGTTCCTGGCGGTTCTTGGCAGTTCTTGGGCCGGGCCGGATCACGGATGAAGCGGAGGACCGGAATATGACGGCATAGGCGACGAGGCCGGCGGCAGCCGGCGCTTAACGACACCGCCTGGAGAACCATCTGCAACCGCTTGAGGCGAAGAACATCCCATGAGCGAGCAACCCATGAGCGACCATTCCGCCGATACGCCGGTGAACCCGCCGGTGCGCGACGTCCATTTTTCCGTCGCGATGCATCTGAGGAATCTCCTGCGGCTCGACCGCACCTTCAGCATCGAACGGGCGGTGCGCGCGGCCGTGAAGCCCGGCGACCGGGTGCTCGATGCCGGCTGCGGCATGGGGATCCTGTCTTTCCTGGCGCTGGAGGCCGGTGCGTCGGAGGTGGTTGCCGTCGACCGCGACCATGTCGACCTGGCCCGCGCCCTTGCGAAAGCCAACGGCTACGGCGACCGCATCCGCTTTCTGGAAGCGGACCTCGCAACCGTCGACTCCTCGCAGGTGCCCGGCCTGTTCGACGTGCTGTTCGCCTTCATCTACACCAACCACGTCATCGTCGACGAGCCGCGCTCGGCCGCCGTGTGCGCCCTGCGCCGCCGCTTCGGCAAGCCGGGCTGCGTGACGGTGCCGAACCGCGTCCGTTACCTGGCGATCCCCTGTGACTGGCCGCAGATCGACGCCTTCTCCGAACTGGCCGATCTGCGGCGCTCCGTTGCCGATCTGGAAAGCCGCTACGGCCTCCGCTTCGGTCCCCTGCTCGACGCGATGACCACCGAGCTGTGCTACAACCGGTCCCGCCCGGTGACCTTCGGCGATTATGACTGGTCCCCGGGCTTCACCAACGGCGGCTACCGCCATCGGCGCGGGGGCGGGCGCTTCCTGGGGGATCCGGCGCTGGTGGAGGAAATCCGCTACGACACCGGCGCGTCGTTCGAGCGGTTGCCCAAACACGCTTCGCTCGCCATCCGGTCCGCCGGCACGCTGAACGCGGTGATGTGGGTGCAGGAACTGTGGTTCGACGACTTCCTGATCTGGTCGACCGAGGTGTTCAGTCCGACCGCGTCCGCGCTCCCGGTCCGCGCCGGCGAAACGGTGACGGTGGCGCTGGACGATGCATGGCGCGCGACCAACAGCCTGTCGATCTGATCCCGGCGCTTGCGCGCGGCAGCGGCATCGGGTGGCCTCCAGCCCGCGCGGATACGGCAAAAGGGGCCGGCAAGCCGGCCCCCTCCACATTGCGACAGCCGGCAGCGGCCAGCCGCTGCATCCCGCGATCAGGACTTGACCGCTTCGACCTCGATCAGCAGCTGGATGTCGTCGCCGACGGCCGGGGCGCCGTACTTCATGCCGAAATCGGTGCGCTTCAGCGTGCCGCGGGCGGAGAAGCCGGCGGTCTCCAGCTTGCTCGCCGGGCTGACGCCGTCCTTGTTGAAGGTGACGTCGAGGACGACCGGCTTGGTCACGCCCAGCATGGTCAGGTCGCCGTGCAGCTTGCCGGTCTTGTCGCCGGTCTTCTCGATCTTCGTGCTCTTGAAGGTCAGCTTCGGGAACTCCTTCGTGTTGAAGAAGTCCGGCGAGCGCAGATGCTCGTCGCGCTTGGCGTGGTTGGTGTCGATGCTGGCGGCATCGATGGTGATGGCGACCGCGCTCTTCTCGACGGCATCCTTGTCGAAGCTGACGTCGCCGGCCATCGTGTTGAAGCGGCCGATCACGTTGGAGAAGCCGATATGGTTGACGATGAAGCTCACCGCGGTGTGGGCCGGGTCGATCTTGTAGTTGACCGGGGCGGCGAAGGCGGGGGCGGCGGAACCGGCCGCGGCGATGGCGAACAGGGCGGCGGCGAACAAGGTCTTCTTCATGAACGGAACTCCGGGGGATGGAAGTCGATGAGGGGGAATGGGGATCAGTAGGGCGACGCTTCGCCGCCGCTCAGCGCATAGGCCGCACCGATGGCGACCAGGGCCGGAACGACCGCGGCCGCCGTGACCGCCGCCGCCGAGGCGGCACGGCCGACGAGGCCGTCGCCGGCCGGAATGAGGCGGCGCACATGGCCCGCCAGCAGCGCCGGCAGCGCCAGCAGCAGGACGGCGGCCTGCGCCTGGGTGAAGAGGGCCAGCACGCCGGCCAGCAGCACCGCGATGCCGAGCGCCACCTGGCCCGACAGGCCCCAGCCATGGCGCTCGACCGGCCAGTTCCACAGCAGGAAGCCGCCGGCCGACGCCGCCAGGGCGAGCGCCATCTGGGCGATGGAGGCGGAGGAGCCGATCAGCGCGGTGCCGCCGACGGCCAGCGCCAGCGCCAGCAGCGAGGCCGCCGGTGCGGTCGGGCTGCCGGCGGGCGCCGAAGCGCGGCCGAAGGCGACCCATGCGCCGGTGGCGAGCAGGACCAGCAGGCTGAGGGCCGCCGCCGCCGAATCCAGGGCCGGCAGGGCGATCCACACCAGCGAGCCGGCCAGCCACAGCGCCAGCACCGCCGAGGCGGCCCGGCCGCGGACGCCGGCCGCATCGGCGGCGACGCCCAGCGCCAGCCCGGCGGCGGACGACCAGAACAGCTTGCCCATGCTCGACGGCGGGGGCAGGGCGGGCAGGCCGACCACCATCGCGAAGACGACCAGGA
Source organism: Azospirillum sp. HJ39 (assembly GCF_041507355.1). NCBI lineage: Bacteria > Pseudomonadati > Pseudomonadota > Alphaproteobacteria > Rhodospirillales > Azospirillaceae > Azospirillum > Azospirillum sp. HJ39. The sequence continues at coordinate 356,959 of NZ_CP167909.1, forward strand.
AACCGGCGGCGATCCCGGCGACGGCCAGCGGGCGCCGCAGCAGGTGCAGGACACCGACCAGGACGAGGCCGACCAGCAGGGGCAGCAGGCTGGATTGGACGAACGGGTCTTGCAGAAGGTCGGACATTCGGGCGGCCGAAAATGGGGGATGCTTGGGCCGGAACCCTAAATTGTGCTTTGGTGAGCGGGAATTGGCGAGTTTTGCAAAAAGCATCTGCAGGAATAAGCGGGAATAAATGGTGGGCGGCAACAATTGGGACGATCTGCGCTATCTGCTGGCGGTGGCGCGGCATGGATCGCTGTCGGCGGCGGCGCGCGTCCTGGGGGTGAACCACAGCACCGTCCTGCGCCGGGTCACGGCGCTGGAGCAGGCGATGGGCGCGCAGTTGTTCGACAAGCTGCCCGGCGGCTATGCACTGACAGCGGCAGGCGAGGAGATGCACCGCGTCGCCCAGAAGATGGAGGAGGATCTGGCCGCCGCCAACCGGCTGCTGTCGGGACGCGACACCCAGATCCGCGGCAGCCTGCGCGTCACCACCGTCGACATCCTCACCCTCTACATCCTGCCCCGCCACATCGCCGCCTTCCGCCGGATCCACCCCGACCTGCGCGTCGACCTGATGGCGGCCGAGGCGTCGCTCAGCCTGACCCGGCGGGAGGCCGACGTCGCCATCCGCGCCACCAACCGGCCGCCGGAGAATCTGGTCGGGCGGGCGGTGTCCGGGCTGGCCTTCGCCGCCTATGGCGCCGCCTGCCTGCTGGGGCAGGGGCCGGAAGCGGAGGATTTCGACCGCCATCCCTGGGTTGGGCTGGACGAGTCCTTCGACCACACCAACCTTGCCCGCTGGATGAAGCGGACGGTGCCGGCCTCGGCCATCGGCTACCGCGTCAACTCGGTGGCGGGATTGGTGGAGGCGGTGCGGGCCGGCGTCGGGCTCGGCCTGCTGCCCTGCGGGGTGGTCGACCGCGACCCCGCCTTCCGGCGCATCGGCGCACCGGTGCCGGAGGCCGATGCCAAGCTATGGCTGCTGACCCACGAGGATCTGCGGCACATGGGCCGCGTCCGTGCCTTCCTCGACTTCATGGCCGACGCGCTGTCGCGCGAGCGCGACCTGCTGGAAGGGCGCTGCAGGACGGCGGACTAACCCGTCAGGGCCGCGGGGCAGGGCGCCGGCGGGAGAACGGCGCCATGGCGCTCGTGGCACCCGGTTGGCGGGCCGATGGGCGGGCCGGCTGCCCGCGGCGGCGGGTCGACCATTGGAATTGGGGATCGTCGGCGATCAGGTGGCGGTGGTCTGACAGCCGGTTGCGCTCCAGCCAGCCGATGGCCGATTCCAGTTCCGACAGCGTCATCTCGGACCGCGCCTTCTTCATCAGGCGCTTCAGCACCGCGTTGTAGATGTGGTAGCCGGTCGGCCCCTCGGCGACGAGGTTGTTGTCCTCGTCCTCGATCACCTGGGCGGCGACCAGCTGGCCGATGCGCTGGCGCAGGTGATGCTCGGCGGCGCTCGGCGTCAGCGGCAGCTCGCCGGGATCGCGTGCCTGCGCCGCGAAATCGGGGCCGGGCGCCACCACGGCGAAATGCAATGCGGTGGCATTGGATTCCAGCGGGATGATCTCCGGCTCGCGCTCCGCCGTGCGCTCGAAGGGAAGCTCCTGCTGGGCGCGGCGGGTCTTGATCATGGCGCGGGTGCCCTGCTGGGTCTCCACCATGGTGCGGAACCGCTCGAACAGCGCGTCGGAGGGGTGGTAGACCAGCGCCCGCTGCTGGTCGTAGGGGCCGGCCAGCGGATCGACCCGCGTCGCCCGGGCGATCGCCTGCTCCAGCCAGGGGCGCGAGCGGATGTGGGTCAGGCAGGCGACATGGGTGATCGACGGCGCGTCCAGCCCCTCATAGGCCATGGCGACCGAGACCAGCACCGCCGGCTCGGGGCGCAGGCGGAAGGCGGCGACCACCTCCTGCGCGTCGCGGCGCTCGGAGATGGCGAGGCGCGCCATCCGGCCGGCCTGCTCCCGCGGCATCCAGCCATGCAGCGTGTCGAGATAGAAGCGCGCCGTCTCCTGGTCGGGAGCGATCACCAGCAGCTTGCCCAGGCCGTGAGCGGCACCGGCATCCCCGCCGGACGCCGCGCCGCCGTCCCCCGGCGGCAGCTTCAGCGCCGCCCGCCGCTTTGCCCGGTGGTCGCGGCAGGAGCGGTAGGCCTCGCGCAGCATCGCCGTGGCGAAGCCGGTGCGCAGCGCGGTGAACAGGGCGTCGCGGGTGTTCTCGCCGGCCCTGGACAGGGCGTCGGCCCAGCGGTTGGTCCGCTCGGCGTCCAGCCAGGAGGCCGAGCCGTCCATGGCGCCGAAGGTCACCGGCAGGATCGCCTGCTCGGCCAGCGCCTGCCGGCGAGAATAGCCGACGACCGCCCAGCCCGGCGCCTTGAAGTCGATCTCCCGCAGCTTGCGCGCCCCCTGCGGCGCGCGGTAGGGCAGCCACAGGATGGGACGGCCGTCGGCGCGCTCCAGCGTGCCGCTCATCAGCAGCCTCGCCGCGGCATTCTCCAGCAGCGGCAGGATGCAGCGGCTCCACGCCGTCTCCTCCTCCACCGCGGCCATCCGGTCGGTGTCGAAGACCGCCGGCAGGTGGTGCAGCTCGTCCACCGCCAGCAGGTAGCGGTGGCGGCGGAACTCCTGCAGATGCAGGTCCGGGGCCGCTGCCACCGCCTGATAGGTGGTGATGTAGCCATTGAGCCCGCGGCAGAGGTCGCGCCCGTTCTCCGCCGCGCGCAGGGCGAGGGAATGGCCGAGCGCCTCGCGCCAGCGGGGATCGACGAAGGCCTCCTCCGCCTGCCGGCGCAGGCTGTCGCGCGGGACGATCCAGCAGACCCGGTCGATCCGCCCGGCACCGTGCAGCGCCGCCGCCATGATGACCGGAAGCAGCGACTTCCCCCCGCCGGGCGTCACCGCGGCCAGGACGTCGCGAACCTCCGTCTGCTGCCGGCCGATCGCCTGGGCGATGGCGCCGACCAGTTGCTGGTGGGTCCTCAGCTGCGGCATTCCATCCTGCTGTGCTGTGGCGCAACGGAGGAGCAAGCCTAAAGTGCCGCGAGTTGTCCGGTCATGAGCTCAATCGAAGGTATCGGCGCCACAAAAGGATTAGCGTCGCAACCCCTCGAAAGGGCGGAACGCACCTGCTCCCTCTGATGTGCGTACCTTGAAACCGGCCTTCCTTCATAGGATGAGCCATGACAACACACAGCCGGAAGGACAGCCGTTGAGCGCACACGGCCGGACTGCCACAATTTGAGTTGCGCACCTCAATTTGCCAGGATATGTTCGCCACATGAACAATCCTGTCAACGATGCACCCCTGACCCTGCGCGACGTGGCGGCGGCGGCCGGCGTCAGCCTCGCGACGGCCGACCGGGTCGTCAACGGGCGCCCCGGCGTCAGCGCCAAGACCGCGCGCAAGGTGCACGAGGCGGTGCAGCGGCTGGGCTTCCGCCCGCTGGCGGCGGCGGCCGAGCTGGCGCGGGCGCGGTCCTGGCGCTTCGCCGTGATTCTGCCGCGCGGCAGCAACCGCTTCATGATGGACATCGCCGACAATGTGCGCGCCCAGGCCGGCTGGTTCCGCGCACGGCGCATCGCGGTGGAGATCGTCGAAACCGATCTGTTCGACCCCGACCGGCTGGCGGCGGAACTGGCCGGGCTGGCCGGACGCTTCGACGGGGTAGCGGTGGTCGCGCTCGACCATCCCCGGATCCGGGCGGCCATCGACGATCTGGTGGCGGGCGGCATGGCGGTGGTGACGCTGGTGTCGGATGCGCCGTCGTCGCGCCGCCAGCATTATGTCGGCATCGACAACATCGCCGCCGGACGCACCGCGGGATCGCTGGTCGGCCGCTTCCTCTGCGGCCCCTGGGGGCCGGCGCATGCCGTCAAGATGGGCGGGCAGATGGGCGGCCAGACGGGCGGGGCGGTCGGCATCGTCACCGGTTCGGCCAGCCTGCGCGACCATGCCGAACGGCGCTTCGGCTTCGGGCAGGTGCTGGCGGAGGAGTATCCGCAACTGACCCTGCTGCCCCCGGTCGAGGGCCGCGACGATCCGGAACGCAACCGCGAGCTGGTCCGCCGCATGCTGGCCGACACGCCCGGCCTGATGGCGATCTACAACACTGGCGAGGGCTCCGTCGGCATCGGCGAGGCGCTGGCCGAGGCCGGGCTCGCCCGCCGGATCCTCTGCATCGGGCACGAGCTGACACCTGCGACCCGCCGCATGCTGCTGGACGGCACCGTCGCCGCCCTGGTGGCGCAGGATCCGGGACATGAGGCGCGGTCGATGGCGCGGGTGCTCCACGCCCTGGTTACGGGCCAAGAGATCGTCGCGGCGCAGGAACATATCCGGGTCCAGGTCATCCTGCGCGACAATTTGCCCTGAGCGGCGGCAGGCCGCCGGCGGGTCGCCGGTTCTGTTTTTGGAAAGTGAGGTTGCCGGTCATGTTTCTCGGGATCGACATCGGTACGTCCAGCGCCAAGGCGGTGCTGACCGACGGCGACGGCACGGTCACGGCGACCGCGTCGCGCCCCTGCTCCGTCTCGCGCCCGCATCCGTTGTGGTCGGAGCAGGAGCCGGAGGATTGGGTCGCCGCCGCCATCGCCGCGGTGGACGAGCTGGCGGAGCGGCAGCCGGCGGCTCTCGCCGCCGTCATCGGCATCGGCTTCTCCGGCCAGATGCACGGCGCGGTGCTGCTGGGGCACGACCACCGGGTGCTGCGGCCCGCCATCCTGTGGAACGACGGCCGCGCCCACCGGCAATGCGCGGCGCTGGAGGTCGCGCTGCCCGACCTGCGCAGGATCAGCGGCAACATCGCCATGCCCGGCTTCACCGCGCCCAAGCTGCTGTGGGTGGCGGAGGAGGAGCCGGAGACCTTCGCCGCCGTCGCCAAGGTGCTGCTGCCCAAGGCCTATGTCCGCTGGCGCCTGACCGGCGCGATGGTGGAGGAGATGTCGGACGCCTCCGGCACGCTGTGGCTGGACGTCGCCCGGCGCAGCTGGTCGGACGAGTTGCTGGCGGCAACCCGCCTGACCCGCGCCCACATGCCGGATCTGGCGGAAGGCTCGGACGCGGTCGCCCGGCTGTCGCCCGAACTCGCCCGGCGCTGGGGCATGCGCGAGCCGCCGGTGGTGGCCGGCGGGGCCGGCGACTGCGCCGCCAGCGCCGTCGGGCTCGGCGCCATCGCGCCCGGCGACGGCTTCCTCAGCCTCGGCACCTCCGGCGTGGTGTGGCGGACGACCGACCGCTTCCTGCCCAACCCGGAGATGGCGGTCCACGCCTTCTGCCACGCGCTGCCCGGCGTCTGGCACCAGATGGGGGTGATGCTGTCCTCGGCCGCTTCGCTCGCCTGGGCGGCCTCCACCCTCGGCGCGCCGGAGGCGGAGCTGCTGGCGCCGCTGGGCGACGCGGTGGACGGCCCCTCGCCGGTCGCCTTCCTGCCCTACCTGTCGGGCGAGCGCACGCCGCACAACGACGCCACCGTGCGCGGCCTGTTCGCCGGCCTGTCGGCGGAAACCGGCCGCGACGCGCTGGTGCAGGCGGTGCTGGAGGGCGTCGCCTTCGCCGCCCGCGACAACCTCGTGGCGCTGGGCGAGGGTGCTCCGACCGTGTTCGACCTTGCCGGCGGCGGCTCCCGCTCGCGGCTGTGGGCGCGCATCTGCGCCGACGCGCTGGGCGTCACCATCCACCGCATCGAGGACGGCGAGGTCGGGGCGGCGCTGGGTGCCGCCCATCTCGGCCGGATGGCCGCGACCGGCGAATCTCCCGCCACCGTCTGCCGCAAACCCCGCCGCCTGGAAAGCTTCACCCCCGATCCGGCCCGCGCCGAGGCCTACAGCCAGTCCTGGCTGCGCTGGCGCCGGCTCTATCCCCTTGCCAAGGAGTTCGCGTCTTGAGCACCGTTCCCTTCTTCGGCGACCTGTCCCCGGTGGCCTACCGCGGGCCGGACAGCCGCGACCCGCTGTCCTACCGCTGGTACGACAAGGACCGCGTGGTACTGGGCCGGCGGATGGAAGACCATCTGCGGCTCGCCGCCTGCTACTGGCACAGCTTCTGCTGGCCGGGCGGCGATCCCTTCGGCGGCGAAACCTTCCAGCGCCCATGGATGCGCCCCGGCCAGGACCCGATGGCTGCGGCGCGCGCCAAGGCCGACGTCGCCTTCGAGATGTTCCGCCTGCTGGACATCCCCTTCTTCTGCTTCCACGACCTCGACGCCGCCCCGGAAGGCGACACGCTGGTCGAGAGCGTCGACAACCTGAAGGCCGTCACCGAGATGTTCGCCGCCAAGATGGAGACGGCGAAGGTCCGGCTGCTGTGGGGCACCGCCAACCTGTTCTCCAACCGGCGCTACATGGCCGGCGCTGCGACCAACCCGGACCCGGACGTCTTCCTCTATGCCTGCGGGCAGGTGCGCGCGGCGCTGGAGGCGACCCATGCGCTGGGCGGCGCCAACTACGTCATGTGGGGCGGGCGCGAGGGCTATGAGACGCTGCTGAACACCGACCTGAAGCGCGAGCTGGACCAGATGGGCCGCTTCCTGGCGATGGTGGTGGAGCACAAGCACAAGATCGGCTTCGACGGGCCGATCCTGATCGAACCGAAGCCGCGCGAGCCGACCAAGCACCAGTACGATTTCGACGTCGCCACCGTCTACGGCTTCCTGGAGCGTTACGACCTGCTGGCCGACGTGCGGGTGAACATCGAGCAGAACCACGCCATCCTCGCCGGCCACAGCTTCCAGCACGAGGTCGGGCTGGCGCTGGCGCTCGGCATCTTCGGCTCGCTCGACATGAACCGCGGCGACGCGCTGCTGGGCTGGGACACCGACCAGTTCGCCAACGACATCGGCGAGCTGACGGTCGTCATGCACGACATCCTGAAGGGCGGCGGCTTCACCACCGGCGGCCTGAATTTCGACGCCAAGATCCGCCGCCAGTCGCTCGACCCCGCCGACCTGCTGCACGGCCACATCGGCGGCATCGACAGTTGCGCCCGCGCCCTGCTGCAGGCGGCGCAGATGCTGGAGGACGGCGCACTGACCGGGCCGCTGGCCGAGCGCTATGCCGGCTGGGACGGCGAGGAGGGCCGGGCGATCCTGGCCGGCGGCCGCGACCTCGCCACGCTCGCCGACCGGGCGCTCGCGGGCGGCCTCAACCCGCAGCCGCGCTCCGGCCGGCAGGAATATCTGGAGAACATCGTCAACCGCTACGTCTGAACCCCATGGCGATATCCCCTCTCCCCCCCGGGGAGAGGGTTAGGGTGAGGGGGTCGCGCGGCGGCCCTCCAGCAAGAATCCAGAATGTGCATCCCCCTCACCCCGCCCCTCTCCCCGGGGGGGAGAGGGGGATTTCACGTCCATAACGCCGCTGAACCCATGCGGCCACACAGGGAGGAAACACGATGAAGCACCGCCTCGCCACCACCATCAAGGGCACCGCCGCCGGCCTGTTCCTGACGCTGGCCGCCGCCATGACCATGACCTCCACGGCGGCGCTGGCCGCCGGCACCACCGTCGGCGTGTCCTGGTCGAACTTCCAGGAGGAGCGCTGGAAGACCGACGAGGCGGCGATCAAGGCCGTGGTCGAGAAGGCGGGCGGCAAATACCTGTCAGCCGACGCCCAGTCCTCGCCGGCCAAGCAGCTGTCGGACATCGAATCGCTGATCTCCCGCGGTGCCCAGGCGCTGATCATCCTGGCGCAGGACGGCGACGCCATCCGCCCGGCGGTGGAGAAGGCGGCGGCCGAAGGCATCCCCGTCGTCGGCTATGACCGGCTGATCGAGATCCCGTCGGCCTTCTACATCACCTTCGACAACAAGGAGGTCGGCCGGCTCCAGGCGCGCAGCGTCTTCGCGCTGAAGCCCAAGGGCAACTACGCCTTCATCAAGGGCAGCTCCACCGATCCGAATGCCGACTTCCTGTTCGCCGGCCAGATGGAGGTGCTGAAGGCCGCCATCGACCGCGGCGACGTGAAGAATGTCGGCGAGGCCTATACCGACAAATGGCTGCCGGCCATCGCCCAGCAGAACATGGAACAGATCCTGACCAAGACCGCCAACAAGGTCGATGCGGTGGTCGCCTCCAACGACGGCACGGCCGGCGGCGCGGTGGCGGCGCTGGCGGCGCAGGGGCTGGCGGGAACCGTGCCGGTGTCGGGCCAGGACGGCGACAAGGCGGCGCTGAACCGCATCGCTCTCGGCACCCAGACGGTGTCGGTGTGGAAGGATGCCCGCGAGCTGGGCCGCCGCGCCGCGGAGATCGCCCTGGATCTCGCCGGCGGCAAGAAGATGACCGACATCGCCGGTGCCGCGACCTTCGACGGCGGGCCGAAGAAGCAGAAGATGACCTCGCTGTTCCTGACCCCGGTCGCCATCACCAAGGACAATCTGGGGATGGTGATCGATGCCGGCTGGGTCGGCAAGGATGTGGTCTGCCAGGGCGTGAAGCCGGGCAGCGTCAAGGTCTGCAACTGATGGCGGAGCCGTCCACCCTGTCCACCGCCGGCCCGGCTTCACGCCGGGCCGGGCTCGGCGACGCCCTGCGCGCGCTGGAGCTGGACACCCGCATGGTCGGGATGATCGGGGCGCTGGCCGTGGTCTGGATCGGTTTCGACATCCTGACCGGCGGCGCCTTCCTGACCCCGCGCAACCTGTGGAACCTGTCGGTGCAGGCGGCATCGGTCGCGGTGATGGCGACCGGGATGGTGCTGGTCATCGTCACCCGCAACATCGACCTGTCTGTCGGCTCCATCCTGGGCTTCACCGGCATGGTGGTCGGGGTGCTCCAGGCCCGCATCCTGCCGGAGCTCTGGGGGTTCGACCATCCGCTGACCTGGATGGCGGCGGTGGTGGCGGCCGTCGCCGTCGGCGGGGCGGTCGGGGCGCTGCAAGGTGCCATCGTCGCCTATCTCGGCGTGTCGTCCTTCATCGTCACGCTGGGTGGGCTGCTGGTCTGGCGCGGGGCCGCCTGGTGGGTGACGACAGGCCAGACGGTGGCGCCGATGGACGGGCTGTTCAAGCGGCTGGGCGGCGGGTTCGAGGGGGCCATCGGCGCCGGCCCCAGCTGGGCGGTCGGCATCGCCGCCGTCCTGTTGTCGGTCGCCGCCATCCTGGTGACGCGGCGGCGACGGGCCGGCTTCGGCTTCCCCGTCCGGCCCTTATGGGCGGAGGGGGTGGTGATCCTGCTGGTCGCCGCCGCCATCGTCGGCGCGGTGCTGGTGGTCAACAGCTACCCGCTTCCCGTCCCGGTGGTGCGCCGGATGATGGAGGCGCAAGGCCTGTCCACCGACGGCGGGCTTCCCTTCGTCGCCCACGGCTTCGCCATCCCGGTGCTGATCGCGCTGGCGGTGGGGGTGGGGATGACCTTCCTGTCGCGGCGCACCCGCTTCGGCCGCTACGTCTTCGCCATCGGCGGCAACCCGGAGGCGGCGGAGCTGTCCGGCATCAACACCCGCCGCGTGCTGGTGATGGTGTTCGCCCTGATGGGGGCGCTGTGCGGCCTGTCCGCCTGCATCGCCACCGCGCGGCTGAACGCCGCCACCAACGCCAACGGCACGTTGGACGAGCTGTATGTCATCGCCGCGGCGATCATCGGCGGCACCTCGATGGCCGGCGGCGTCGGCACCATCCTCGGCGCGATGCTGGGGGCGCTGGTGATGCAGTCGCTCCAGTCCGGCATGGTGCTGCTGGGGGTGGACGCGCCGATGCAGAACATCGTCGTCGGCGTGGTTCTGGTCGCCGCGGTCTATGTCGACACGCTCTATCGCAGGGGGATGAAATGACCGGCCTCGGATCGACACCACAGGCGACGCCGCTGGTGGAGATGCGCGACGTCTCCATCGCCTTCGGCGGCATCAAGGCGGTGGACGGCGTCAGCATCGACCTGAATGCCGGCGAGGTGGTCGGGCTGCTCGGCCACAACGGCGCCGGCAAATCGACGCTGATCAAGATCCTGTCGGGCGCCTATGCCGCCGACCATGGCGAGATCCGGGTGAACGGCGAGCCGGTCCACATAGCCAGCCCGCGCGACGCCAAGCGCTGCGGCATCGAGACGATCTACCAGACGCTGGCGCTGGCCGACAATGTCGACGCCGCCGCCAACATCTTCCTGGGCCGCGAGAAGCTGACCGCCTGGGGCACGCTGGACGACCACGCGATGGAGGCGGAGGCGCGCAAGGTGATGGGCCGCCTCAACCCGCATTTCCGCCGCTTCAAGGAACCGGTGAAGGCGCTGTCGGGCGGACAGCGCCAGTCGGTCGCCATTGCCCGCGCCATCCATTTCGACGCCCGCGTCCTGATCATGGACGAGCCGACCGCGGCGCTTGGCCCGGCCGAGACCCGGCAGGTCGGCGAGCTGGTCAAGCAGCTGAAGCAGGAGGGGATCGGCATCTTCCTGATCTCCCACGACATCCACGACGTGTTCGACCTTGCCGACCGCATCCATGTAATGAAGAACGGCAAGCTGGTCGGCAGCGCCAGCGTCGCCGACGTCACCAAGGACGAGGTGCTGGGCATGATCATCCTCGGCAAATGCCCGCCGGGCGCGGTCCCCGGGCCGGGAGCGGCGGCCTGACCGCTCAGACCTTCGACTCGCGGTAGAGCTGTTCGTCCAGCGCCTTCTCGTACATCGCATCGATCTGCTCGACCGACAGCTCCGCCAGCCCCGTCTGGTCCTTCACCACCTGCCCCGGCGACGGCATGTCCTGCGGGACGGCCCAGGCGTCGGGCTGCCACAGATGGGACCGGCGCAGCGCCTTGCCGCAATGGAAGAAGGCCTCCTGCACGGCCAGCCGGATGGCGGCCTTCGGCGTGCGTCCCTCCTCGGTCAGCCGTCCGAGCAGGGCAGGGTCGGTGGTGACGGTGGCGATGCCGTTCACCCGCAGGAAGATGTCCATTCCCGGCACCAGGAACACCAGCCCGCAGGCCCCGTCGGAGGTCAGGATGTTGGTGATCGACGACAGCTTGTTGTTGCCGGGCCAGTCGGGCAGGGCCAGCGTCCGGCGGTCCTCCGCATGGACGAAGCCGGGCCGCCCGCCACGGGGGGAACAATCCATCCCGCCGGCCACTCCGCCGCCCATCCCGCCGCCGCTCGCGGTGGCGACGAAGACCAGCGGCGATTCCGCGACGAAGCGCAGGCAGTGATCGTCCAGGAACGGGAAGGTCGTCTTCTGCATGCGCTCGGTCGGCATGTCGTAGAGCTGCCGCAGCGCCTCGACGGTCAGGATGCGATGGGGATCCATGGGCTTTCCTCGATGGCTTTCCGCAAAACTAACGTTGTTAGATGTAACTAACGCCGTTAGATTGTCAACCGCGACGAGGACGGCGGGGAAGCGGCCATGCGGGTGCAGCGACAGGACATCATCGATGCCGCCATGGCCCTGCTGGACGAGGTCGGGGTGGATGGGCTGACGATGCGGCGGCTCGCCGGTGCGCTGAACATCCAGGCGCCGTCGCTCTACTGGCATTTCGCCAACAAGCAGGCGCTGCTGGACGCCATGGCCGACGCCCTGCTGGCGGGGATGGTGCTGCCGCCCGACGACGGGCTGCCCTGGGACGAGTGGCTGAAGGCGATGGCGGTGGAGTTCCGCCGCACCCTGAAATCGCGGCGCGACGGTGCGCGGTTCTATGCCGGCACCTTTCCGATGATGGACAATGTGCTGCGGATCAGCGACCGCATCATCGCCAGATTGCGGGCCGCCGGTGCCGACGGGCACACGGCCGCCCGCGCCATGCTCACCCTGCAATACTACGTGCTGGGCTTCACCATCGAGGAACAGGCGACCTTGCCTCCCAACGGCGGTGGCGAAGGGGTGGATTTGAAGCGCATCGCTCAGCAGATGACGGCGGAGCAGGCAGCCCGCTACCCGGACATCGCCGCCACGGTGATGCTGATCGCGGACGACGACGACGACGCCCGCTTCCTGTTCGGGCTCGACCGGCTGCTCGACGGGCTGAAGGCCGTCATTCCGTCCGCACCCGGGCAGCGCACCGGCTGAAGACCGGCCCGTCCTGTTGAGGCATCCGGCCAGCGGACGGTTGACAATGTTGAGGGTCGCAGCGAAGGATGCCGCCGTCTGTTCGATGGGGGAGTGTGCGGACCATGGCGGGGGAAAGCCTGAAGGGGTTGCGCGAGGAACGCGGCTGGAGCCAGGGCGAGTTGGCCGCATGGCTGAACGAGAAGCTCGGGCGGAAATACGACCGCTCGCAGGTCAGCCGCTGGGAAAGCGCCGCGGAACGCACGCCCAAGACGGTGGCCGAGTTGGTCGAGACCGAACGCGGCTCCGACCGTCCGCGCCATGCCACGGTGGTGATGGCCGGCAACCAGAAGGGCGGCACCGCCAAGACGGAAACCAGCCTGTGCCTGGCTTATTGCCTGCTGGCGCAAGGCGCGCGGGTGCTGCTGGTCGATTGCGACAGCCAAGGATCGGCGACCGTCCATCTCGGCTATTCGCCGACGCAGATCGACCGGATGGAGGCGGAGCGCCAGACGCTCTACTACGCGCTGGCCGACGACCGGCCCTTCACCGACTATATCCTGCAGACCTCCGAACCGCGGCTGGATCTGGTGCCGGCCTTCGTCAGCCTGTCCGACGCCGACGTCGAGCTGGCCACCGGCAAGCTGACGACGATCCGCCACCGGATCGGCGAGGTGCGCCACCTCTACGACTACATCGTGCTCGACACCGCGCCGAACCTCGGGCTGGTCACCGTCGGCGCGCTGGAGGCGGCGGATCTGCTGCTGGTGCCGGTGCAGACGGAATCGCTGGCGCTGGTCGGGCTGCGCCATGTGCTGCGCTCGCTGGAGGGGCTGCGGCGGCGGCGCAACCCGCATCTCGAGGTGATCGGCATCCTGCCCACCCTGTTCTCCGCCCGGCTGACCCAGGACAAGGCGACGCTGGAGGATCTGTGGCGCGCCTATGGCGAGCGCTATCGCATCTACGACCCGATCCCCCGCGCCACCGTCTATGGGCAGGCCGCCGCGGCCGGCGTCATCACCCTGTCGGCGGTCAAGAATGTTCCCGGCCGTGCCGTGTTCGAACAGGTCGCCGCCGACGTGCGCGCCGCCGCCCGGGCCCGCAAGGAGAAGAAGCTCAATGTCGCGTAAGCTCGCCCGCCGCGCCGACCTGACGGCCCCCGCTCCCGCAGGCCAGCCGCAGGCCATCCGCAACGCGGTGTTCGGCGTGTCGGAGGATTTCCCCCCCGTCATCGAGGTCGACATCGACCGCATCGACCGCCATGCCCACCAGCCGCGGGCGGCGCAGGACGACGCCTCGCTGGAGGAGTTGCGGCGGTCGGTCGAGCGGCACGGGCTGATGTACCCGATCCTGGTGACGCGCAGCGGCGAGGACGGCTATGCCCTGGTCGGCGGCGGCCGGCGGCTGCGGGTGTTCGAGCTGCTGGGGCGCAGCACCATCTTCGCCCGCATCCTCGGCGGCGACCCCGACGAGCTGGCGCTGGTCGACAACCTCCAGCGCAAGGCGCTGAACGCGGTGGAAACCGCTCGCTCGCTCGACGGGCTGCGGGCCAAGCACGGCTACACCCAGGACAAGCTGGCCGAGGTGGTGGGCAAGACGCCGGCCGCGATCTCCCGCGCGCTCGGCATCCTTGCCCTGCCGTCGGATGTGCTGGACGAGTATCTGACCCTGACCGACCGCGTGCCGCCCACCACGCTGGAGGAGGTCGCCGCCGCCCACGACGAGGCGGGCCGGCGCAAGCTGTGGGCCCTCGCCCGCAAGGGTGCCACCGCCCGCGCGGTGGCCGAGACGCGGCAGGCGCTGAAACGGCGGGATCCAGGTGGCCAGGATCCAGGCGGCATCGTGCTGAAACGCCGGGCTGCCGGCGCCGCTGTGCGCGGCATGATCCAGGCGCTCGGCAAGCTGGAGGAGAACCGCGAGGGGATCGGCGCCGCGGAGCGGGCGGCGCTGGACGCGCTGCGGCAGCGGATCGCCGGCCTGCTCGGGGATTAGGAAGGGGGCCGGGCGGGAGCGGGATCCCGCCGCCGCCTCGCCCGTGGCCTTCGCCATGCCGGCCAGCAGCGTCAGCTGCGTATCGGGGCCGGGCTTCCAGGTGGCGGGCCGCCTGACCCTCTTAAGTCGACTTAAGCACGCATAAGATGTGAATGATGGTCACGCCACGCCTTTCCCGGCGCGGGCGCCCAGCAGCGTGACCCGGCGGCGGCGCACCTCGACGCTCTGGCCCGGGGTGATCGGCAGGAACTCCTTCGGGCGTTCGTCGCTGCCGACGATGGCCCTGTAGGTGGCGGCGTTCGCCTCCCGCACGTCGTTGCCGCGGCGAACCTGATCCAGGAACTTGCCGCTCGGCATCATGACATACTCGATGTCGTTGATGCGCCGGCCGTCCTTCGACACCACCTTCTCGACGCGGTCGAGGATGCCCTCCTCCACCAGGGAATCGACGGCCAGCGTCACCGTGCGCAGGGTGTCGCGCCGCCGGCTCCACTCGTTCATGCCGCTGTTGTTGATGATGTCGTCGGCCGACAGGGTCATCGGCGGCACGTCGTGCGCCCCGTCGGGCGTGCGCGTCAGATCGAGGTCGCCGTACTCGATGGACAGGCGGTTGTAGAGCCAGCGCGCCACCGGGCTCTTCAGCCGCATGATCCACTGGTAGGAAATCGGCTTGAATTCCAGGTTGCGGATGGCCGAGGCCACCAGCGCGTTGAACTCCAGATAGGTGTCGTCCTCGTCGCCTTCTCCGCCTTCGCCGGTGCGCGGCCGGATGTAGAGGGTCGGGAAGACCGAGGATTCCAGCACGGGCCGCGCCGATTTGCGGCCGTTCTCGGGCACCTTGCTGATGATCATGCGCGTGCGGGCCAGGATCTCCAGCGCCTCGCGGATCTCGGCGGTGTCCATCGTGCGGTTGACGGCACGCAGCTCCCGCCGGATTTCGTACAGCGAGAAATGGACGCGCACGCGGTCCTGCTTGTCCCCCATCAGCGACAGGCGCGAGCGGTCCATCGCCAGCCGGCGGACGACCTGCTCGACGATCTGCTCGCGCTCGGATGGGAACACCTCATACTCGACCATGCGCTTGTCTGCGGGGTCGTCGCCCGGTGCCGGCTTGGCCGGGCGGTAGATGCGGGCGGGCTGCAGCGTCAGGGTGAAGAGGGAGTCCTTGAAGGGAAACTCCTTGTGGACCGACTGGACGAACGCGTTGGCGGCCGGCAGCTCCGGCTCGGTCCCACGGCCTTTCGACACGAAGACGAAGCGCGGCGCCGTGTCGTAAAGCGCGATCATATGGGACTGACTGCGGTCCTCCATCTCGAACAGCGTCAGCTGGACCGCGTTCGCCTTGCTCATGGCTCATCCCTCCTCACCCGACCGCCACGATAGGAGCGCGTGGCGTACCGGCGCAACCGGCGGCGCGGACCGGGCACCGCCGCCTGTGTCCCGTTTGGCCGCGCCTGTGTAGGAAATACCCGCGCTTGTGTCCCGATTGCCCGCACTTAGACCATGCCGCCGGCGGAGAGGGGGCGGCGGAGCGGCCATAAGCGCCCAACCGGCGCGAATCGGACCGCTGTGGCGAAGCGCGAGCATTCGGGACACAGATTCGGGAGCCGGCCGGGTGATGCCTGGCGGCGCCGAAGCGCGGGCAAATGGGACAGCCCTGCAGCCAGCGTCCCGCAACCGCGAGCATTCGGGACACAGACATCTGCCGCAGGCACATGGCCAGCGGACGAAACGCGGGCAAAGGGGACAGCTTCGGTCGCCGGAGACGGGCGGCGGCGCCGTTCCTACGGCGACAATCCGTCCTGCGAACCGCAGGCAACCGCCCCAAAACGCGGGCAAAGGGGACAGGGCTCCCGCAGTGCCGGCAGCCTCTCCCCGCTCCAAGCGCGGGCAAACGGGATCGAATCCGATTCGCGGCGCCGGCGCGGGCAAAGGGGACACATCCGCGACCAGGACCGACACAGGCGCGGGCCGATGGGACACAGGCGCGGGTGAAGGGGACACAAGCGACTCGGTCCCCTTTGCCCGCGATTCGACGGGGGCGGCAGTCGGCGGAATCCTTCGCTCAAGTTCAAGCGGCCCCTTGCCGGCCATACGAGATTCCCGGAGCGTCCCATGCAGTCACCCTTGCCCTTGCCCTTGCCATTGTCACCGCCGCCGCCCGCCACCGCCAATCCCCCCGATGCCCGCGCCCCCGATACGCGCCGCTGGGGCCGGATTCCGGCCTGGTGGCTCGACCAACCCGGCCTGGACGCCGACGGGTTCGCCGTGCTGGCGGCGCTCGCCACCTTCGCCGACGAGGACGGATTGTGCTGGCCGTCGCAATCGACGCTGGCTGCCAAGCTGAAGCGGTCGCGACCCACCGTCAACCGCATCATCCAGGGGCTGAGCGACCTTGGGCTGATCAGGGTCGAGCACCGCCGCGGCCGTGATGGCGCCCGCCTGTCCTGCCTCTACCGCCTGCGCTTCACCCCCCTGGAGGAGGAGGGCGCCCAGGCAATCGCCGCCGCCGCAGTCACGGCTGCCGCACGCCCTGTTCCCACCGCCGACAGGGATGACTCTGAGACGCACACCCCCTGTCCGCCCCCGAGTCAGGAACAGGTCCATTTCAAACAAACTTCGGACTCGCTCGCCAAGGGCGGGCGCAAGACGGCACGGGAGGTTCCTGCGGATTGGATGCCCAACGCCGACGACCTCGCCTGGGCAGCAGCCTGCCATGCGGGCATCGACCTCGGCCGCCATGTCGAGGGGTTCATCCTGCGCTGCCAGGCCCATGGCTACCGCTACCGGGACATTTCCGCCGCATGGCGTGCCTGGCTCTCGCAGGACGCGGCGGCCGGCAAGGCGCCTGTCGACCGCAGCCGTCCGTCGGCTGCCCTGGCTCCGGTTGCCGTCCGGCAGGAGGCCCCCCGCATCGCCCGTCAGGCCATGCCGTCCGGTGCCGGTGCGGCCGAACTGCGCCTGGGCGCCTGGGCCGCCGCCGCTGCGGAATTGCGCAATCGCGCCGCTGCTCGCGCAGACGCGGCGCCATCCTGGTCGTGAGGGTTCCGCAATGACCGTCAGGGCGACCGTCACCCCGCTGCCGCGCTCCCGCATCGCCGCCTTCGACCCCGGATTGCCGGCGACCGAACGGCAGGCCCATCTTATGGCCATCCTGCCGCCCGCCCTCCAGGATCTCCTGGCCCGCGGACGCACCGAACGGCGACCGCGCTTCGGCGAGGACGGCTTCGACGGCATGATCGAGCTGTGGACGCCGCCGGACGGCATCACGGCTGCCCAGGCTGCCCAGGCGCGTCAGGCACTGGAGGAGTTTTCCGCCAGCGTGCTGGCCCCGGTCGACGGCGACCGTCTGCTCGGCCGGGTGCTGACCCTGCTGAGCCATTTTCCGGCCAAGGGGCTGACCGCCGATGTCGAACGGATGATGGCGTTGGATTGGGCCGAGGATCTGGGCGAATACCCGGCCTGGACGGTGGATGCCGCTGCCCGCATCTGGCGCCGGACCCGGAAATGGCGCCCGTCCATCGCCGAGATGCGTGCCCTGTGCGAGGAGATCTGCGCCCCGGAACGCGCGCTGGCCGACCGCCTGCAAGCGCTTGCGGCAGCGGCGCCTCAGCCGGACATGCGCCCCGGAACTCAGCGGGCCAATCATTTGTGCGCCATGACGTCCGGTGCGCTGCGCCGGATGGGATGACCGCGATGCCGTTACGCGCAGCCGCGCAGATCGCCGACCGTCCGGCAGCCGAGCAGGGCCATGGTCCGGTCCAGCTCGTCGCGCAGGATGGCCAGGGCATGCTCGGCCCCCGGCTGGCCGCCCGCCGCAAGGCCGAACAGCGGGACGCGGCCGAGCAGCACCGCCGACGCACCGGCGGCCAGCAGCTTCGCGGCATCGCTGCCGCGGCGGACGCCGCTGTCGGCCAGCACGGTGAGCCGGTCCCCGACGCTGTCGGCGATCCGCGGCAGCACCGCCAGCGGCGACGGTGCGCTGTCCAGGTTGCGCCCGCCATGGTTGGACACGACGATGGCATCGACTCCGGCGTCGGCCGCCCGGATCGCGTCGGCCGGTGCAAGCAGGCCCTTGAGAATGATCCGTCCGGCCCAGCGCTGCCGCAGATCCGCGACGTCCTCCCAACTCACGCGGTCGCACAGCCGGATCCGCTCGTGCGACGCGGCCTCGGTGATCCGGGTGCGGAATTCCGGCGGGTAATGGGCATAGCCCGGCCAGCCGCCGGCGCGGAGCAGGCGCAGCAGCACGCCGCACAGCCAGGCGGGATGAAGGGCGACGTCGACGGCCCCGCGCAAGCTCGGGACGACCGGGACGCTGAAGCCGTTGCGCTGGTTGTACTCGCGCTTGGGCGATACCGCGGTGTCGACCGTCAGGATCAGCGTGTCGACGCCGCAGGCGGCGACACGGTCGAGCAGGGCATGGGTCAGGCTGCGGTCGCGCCAGACATAGAGCTGGAACCACAGCTCGGCCCCCGCCTCGGCGATCGCCTCGATGCTGGTGATCGACTGGGTCGAGACGCAGAAGGGGATGCCGGCGGCGCGCGCCGCCCTGGCCAGCAGCACCTCGCCGTCATAGCGCACCAGACCGGCGGCGGCTGTCGGGGCGACGATGAAGGGCAGGGGGCGCTCGCGGCCGAACAGCGTCACGCCGACATGGCGGTCGTGAGCGTCGACCAGCACCCGCGGCATCAGTTCGCTGCCGTCGAAGGACTGGCGCAGGCGACGCAGTGCCGTCTCGTCCTCGGTGCCGCGGTCGATGTAGTCGAACAGGCCACGCGGCAGATAACGCCGGGCCATCCGGCGCAGGTCGTCGATGTTCAGGCACGCCCGGTAGCGTGCCGTCCGGTAGCCTGTCATGGCGGCATCGCCTCCCGCTGTGTGGCGCTATCGCGAATAGCTGCCGAACTTGTGGACGGAGATGGAGGCCGCCGCCACCTGCACATGCCGGGCGAGTTCCTGTTCGACCTGTTCCGGCGTCCAGCGCGTGGCGGGGACCGAGATGCTGATGCCGGCCACCGCGCGGCCATGCTCGTCGGTGATGGCCGCGCCGACGGAGATGTCGCCCATCACCGCCTCGTTGGTCAGCAGGGCATATCCCTTCTCTCCCGCCTCGCGCACGCGGGCGCGCAGGCGGTCGGGATCGCAGATGGTGAAGGGGGTGAGCGGGCGCAGGTCGGTGCGGGCCAGGATGTCCTCCCGCTCCTCCTCCGACAGGCGCGACAGGATGGCGGTGCCCGACGCCGTGTAATAGGCGGGCAGGCGGCTGCCGACCATGAACTCGATGTTGACCAGATGCTTGCCGGGAAAGCGGGCGACGAAGACGATCTCGGCGCCGTCCAGCTCCTGGAGGTTCGCGGTCTCGCCAACGCTGCGGCTGATGTCCAGCAGGTAGGGGAAGGCCTTCTCGATCAGCTCGTTCGCGCGCTGGTAGTTGTAGGAGAACTGCAGAAGCTTCGGGGTCAGCGCATAGTTGCGCGTGCCATGGACACGGCGCAGATAGCCCAGGACCTCCAGCGTGTAGACCAGCCGTTGCGCCGCGCTGCGGTCCAGGTTGGCGGCCTTGGCGATCTCCGACAGCGGCATCTGGCGGTGCGGCCCGTCGAAGGCGTGCAGGATCTGGAAGGTCTTTTCCGTGGACCCGACGAACAGCGAGGATTCGCGTGGATCGGCCTTCGGCTTCGCGCCCGCATCCGCCGCCACGGTCTTCCCGTCCGCCCCGTTCACGGAGTCAGCCGTCTTCGGCATCCGTCCTGCTCCTCGCGTCATAGGCTCCCCCATCGGCAGTCTTCACCCGGCCGGCTTCTCGTCCGGCGAACCCGCGCTACGCATAGCATCCGGCGAGCCGAATGCCACGCGCATCGCGGGTCCCTGGCGCGTCCAGGGCGGCGCTCAGGCCGGCTGGACCGCCGCCACGCCTTCATAGGTGACCAGCAGGCGCGACAGCTCGCGCCGCAGGGAGCGCTTCAGATCCTCGGCCGGCTCGCGCAGCGGCGCCAGCATCGCCGGGGCGTCGACGCCGATCAGGTCCATCACCGCCTTCATCGGGCCGGGGTTGGTCTCGGCGAAGGCGAGGTTCATCATCGGGATCAGCGACCGGTGGATCTCCAGCGCCTTGTCCAGCTTGCCGGTCGAGGCGAGGTCGAAGATGAGGCGCCAGGCGCGCGGCAGCAGGTTGGCCGTCACCACGATGCCGCCCTTCGCCCCGGCCGCGACCTGCAGCGGGAACAGCGTGTCCTCGCCGCTCAGCATCGCGAAGGAGGAATGCACCCCCGCCACCGTGCGCAGGAAATGGTACATGTCGGTGTTGCAGGCCTTCATGCCGACGATCCGCTCGTGCCTGGACAGCTCGTGCAGGATCTCCGGATCGACGGCGATGCGGGTGCGGTAGGGGATCTCGTAGATCAGGATCGGCACCGGCGATTCGTCGGCATAGCGCAGGAAATAGTCGCGGATGCCGGCCTGCGTCGGGTTGGTGTAGTAGGGGGTCAGCACCAGCAGCCCGTCCACCCCGGCCGCGGCGAAGTCGCGGCCGGCGGCCAGCGCGTCGTGATAGCCGGTGTCCAGAACGCCGGCTATCACCGGGCCGCGCTTGCCATCCGCGCCCGCCATCGCCTCCACCGCCAGCTCGGCGAAGCGGATGCGCTGGTCCTTGGCCAGCGCGCCATATTCGCCGGTGCCGCCGAGCGGGACCAGCCCGTCGATCCCCTGGCGGAACAGCCAGGAGAACAGCGCCTTGGACGCCGCCACGTCGATGGTGCCGTCGGAGGTCACCGGCGTCGGGGTGGCGGGCAGAATGCCGCGAAGCTTCGTGGCGTCAAGCATGTCTAATCCTTGGAAGAGGCGAGGGGTGAAGGTGGATCAGGCGGCGAGGCTGCGCCGGCGCAGCCGGTCGGCGGCATAGATCAGCACGGCGACGAACAGCAGCAGGCCGGTCGACACCGCCGCGATGACGGGCGAAACCTGCAGCGTCACCTCGTCCCAGAACTGCTTGGGCAGGGTGGCGCTGAGGCCGCCCGACGAGAACAGCGAGATGGTCAGCTCGTCGAAGGAGGTGGCGAAGGCGAACAGGAAGGACGACAGCATGCCGGCCCCCAGGATCGGGAAGGTGACGTGGCGCAGCGCCGCCAGCGGCCGGGCGCCCAGGCTCTGCGCCGCCATGTCCAGCCGGGTGTCGTAGTTGCGCAGCACCGCCATCATCGTCATCACGACATAGGGCACCGCCACCACGGTATGGCCGATGACCAGCCCCAGGATCGTGCCGACCAGCCCCATCTGGGCGAAGACATAGAACATGCCGACGGCGATGATCATGCGCGGCACGACGATGGGCGACAGGATGAAGGCCAGCATGGCGCCCTTGCCGCGCATGTGGCTGCGCACCATCAGGAAGGCGGCGGGAACGCCGATCGCCATCGCCAGCAGGCCGGTGCCGAGGGCCACCACGATCGACCGCCACAGCGCCTGCATCCAGATCGGCGATTGCAGCAGCTGTTCGTACCATTGCAGGGTGAAGCCCGACGGCGGCCAGGCCAGCCCGCCCTTGCCGAAGGACAGCGGGATCATCAGGAAGGCGGGCAGGCTGATCAGCACCAGCAGCAGCCAGACGACAGCCGACAGCGCCACCGGCTGTTCGCTGCGCTCCCGGATGGGATGGCGGCGCGGCAGCAGGCCGATCGCCGCGTCGCTGGCCGAGCCGAGCAGCCCGAGCACCCGCCCGCCCAGCCGCCGCATGGCGGTGTCGCGGTTGCGCACCGCCGCGCTCTCCCCGGTCAGCGAGGCGAAGCCGAAGACGCGGTCGTACAGCACGAACACCACCAGCACCACCGTCAGCAGCAGCACCGAGATGGCGCCGGCCAGGCCCCAGTTCAGCGTCTGCTGCACCTGGTCGATGATCAGCTGGGTGATCATCGTCTCGCGCCGTCCGCCCAGCAGGGCCGGCACGATGAAGAAGCCGATGGCAGAGACGAAGACCATGATCGCCGACGCCGCGACGCCCGGCAGCGACAGCGGGAAATAGACGGTCCAGAAGGCCGTTCCCGGCTTGGCGCCCAGCGTGCTGGCGGCGCGCGGCAGGGTGCGGTCGATGTTCTCCATCACCGCCAGCATCGTCATCACCGCCAGCGGCAGCATGGCGTGGACCATGCCGACCAGCACCGAGCCGAAGCCATAGAGCAGGTCGAGGGGCCGGTCGATGATGCCCAGCGACATCAGCGTGCTGTTGATGACGCCGTTGCGGCCGAGAATGACCACCCAGGCGAAGGCGCGCACCAGGAAGCTGGTCCAGAAGGACAGCAGCACCCAGAAGATCAGCCGGCTCTTCGCCGGCCCCTTGGCGACCGAGATCAGGTAGGCGATGGGATATGCGGCGACCACCGAGACCAGCGTCGTCGCCAGCGAGATCTTCAGCGTGATCCACAGCACGGTGACGTAGAGGCTGGAGGCGAACAGCTGCGCATAGGGCGCCAGCGTGAAGCCCTGCCCGTTGTAGACGCTGAGCGCCAGCAGCTGCCCGACCGGGAAGACCAGGAAGGCGGAGAGAAGGAGGACGAGCGGGGCGCCCATCAGCACCGGCTTGCGCCAGGCGGGCGGCGGGGAATGGCGCTTGGCGCCTGCGGTGTGGGTCATGGCCAGGGACTGTCCGCTCATGTCACGCCGCTCCCGCAACGGCCGGGCTGTCGGCGATGACCACGGCGTCGCGTCCGCTCCAGGACAGCGTCAGCACGTCGTCGATGCGGACCGCGTCGGCTTCGTTGCGGGTGGGGAAGGCGGCGACCAGCGGCGGCAGGTTGCGGTCCAGCGGCTCCATGTAGACCTTGGTCAGGCTGCCGGTGACCATCACCTCCGACACGCGGCCCTCGACGCCGGGCGCGGAAGCCCCGGATGCGGTTTGCGCCTGGCGGGCGACCGCCAGGTTCTGCGGCCGCACCATCACGCGGACCTGGGTGCCCTGCGGCAGGTCGTGGCCGTTGGCGAGCGCGCGGCCGGGGATGCCGACGCTGCCCACCCCGACCTCGACCTCGTCGCCGACGCGGGCGCCGAGGCCGGCGGGCAGGATGTTGGATTCGCCCAGGAAGTCGGCGACGAACAGCGAGCGCGGCCGGAAATACAGGTCGGCCGGCGTGCCCAGTTGCTCGATCCGCCCGGCATTCATCAGGCAGATGCGGTCGGACATCGTCATCGCCTCTTCCTGGTCATGGGTGACGTACACGATGGTCGTCCCCATCTCGCGGTGCAGGCGCTTGATCTCCAGCTGCATATGCTCGCGCAGCTTCTTGTCGAGCGCGCCCAGCGGCTCGTCCATCAGGATGATCGACGGCTTGTAGACCATGCAGCGGGCGAGCGCGACACGCTGCTGCTGGCCGCCCGACAGCTCGCGCGGGTAGCGGCCGGCGATGTGCGGCAGATGGACCATCTCCAGCGCCTCGCGGGCGCGCCGCCTGGCGTCGTCCGCCGCCACCTTCCGCATCTTCAGCGGGAAGGCGATGTTCTCCTCGACGGTCATGTGCGGGAACAGGGCGTAGTTCTGGAACACCACGCCGATGTCGCGCTCGTAGGGCGGGGCGTAGGTGACGTCCTGGGACCCGATGCGCACGCTTCCCTCGTCGGGCGGGACGAGGCCGGCCAGCAGGCTGAGCAGCGTCGTCTTGCCGGAGCCCGACGGGCCGAGCAGCGTCAGGAACTCGCCGTCGGCGACGACGAGATCCGTGGGGGCGAGCGCCACGAAATCACCGTAGCGCTTGGCGAGGCCCTGGACGGAAAGGCTGGAAGAAGACATGCGCGCCTCCTCGCGAAGGGGTGGGCCGAAGGATGGGAATGCGAAAGGTCGAGAGAGCACAGGCGTGCCTTTGCCCCCTCCCCGACCCTCCCCCACCTGCGGTGGGAGAGGGGGGCATGGCTGCCGGGCAGCGGAGTTCCCTCTCCCGCGTCAGCGGGGGAGGGCTGGGGAGGGGGAAACGCGACGGCGCCTCAGCTCAGCAGCCACGCATTGTAGCGCTCGAGCCCGGTCTGCTGGTTCTTCAGCCAATAGTCGGCGTCGATCTTCAGGCCGCGCTCGATGTTGGCGGGGAAGGTCGGGCAGTCGGGGGCGATCTTCGCGTCGATGTGCTTGAAGGCCTCCGGCTGGGTGACGCCGGCCGGGAAGAACTTCACCAGGGCCGCCTGCCGCTTGGGGTCGGAGGCGAACTTGATGAACTGGCGGCAGGCGTCGGCGTTCGGCGTGCCGGCCAGGATCGCCCAGCTGTCCAGGCCCCAGATGTTCTGGTCCCACACGATGCCGACCGGGGCGCCGGCCGCCATCGCCGCCTGCGGGCGCGACACCCAGGTCGGCACCATGTCGACCTCGCCCGACAGCAGCATCTGCTCGACCTGCGCGCCGCTGGTCCAGAACACCGAGATGTCTTTCTTGATGCGGTCCAGCGCCTTGATGGCGCGGTCGATGTCGCAGGGATAGACTTGGCCGGTCGGCACGCCGTCGGCCATCAGCGCCTGCTCGATGGTGTCGAACGGGTGCTTGCGCAGGGCGCGGCGGCCGGGGAAGTTGGCGACGTCGTAGAAGTCCTTCCACGAGGCCGGCGCCTTGCGGCCCTTGAAGGCGTCGGTGCGGTAGGCCAGCACGGTGGTGTAGACGTTGGTGCCGACGCCGTATTCCGACATGTACTGCTTGGGGATCGAGGCGACGGCCGGATCGGCCTCCAGCCCGTGCTTCTCCAGCAGCGGCTTGTCGCCGCCGGTCAGCATCAGGATGGCCGGCTGGCTGATCTTGGCCATGTCCCAGGTGTAGGACTTCGCTTCCACCATCGAGCGGATCTGCGCCGTCGGCTCGGCGTTCGCCTGGACGCCGACCACCTCGATGCCGGTGGCCTCGGTGAAGGGCTTGTAGAAGATCTCGCCATAGGCCTTGGTGTAGATGCCGCCGTCGTCGCGCACGACGATCCGCTTGTTCTGCGCACGGGCCGGGCTCCAGATCGCGGGCATGGCGAGCGCGGCGGTGCCGGCGGCGCCGGCTTTCAGCAGAGTGCGGCGGGACCAACCGGATTGGCGGATGCTCATGTC
Source organism: Azospirillum sp. HJ39 (assembly GCF_041507355.1). NCBI lineage: Bacteria > Pseudomonadati > Pseudomonadota > Alphaproteobacteria > Rhodospirillales > Azospirillaceae > Azospirillum > Azospirillum sp. HJ39. The sequence goes on from NZ_CP167909.1 coordinate 382,012, forward strand.
GGAACTCCTCTTGGTGGGCTGGGACGGCGGAAGGATAGGGACGGAGATTGGAAAGGCTTCAGCCCGGCGGCAGCAGGCGGCCGGGGTTGAAGATGTTCTGCGGATCGAGCGCCTGCTTGACCGCGCGCATCAGCGCCAGTTCGGCGGCGGGCTTGTAGCGCGCCATTTCCGCCAGCTGGACCCGGCCGACGCCGTGCTCGGCGCTGAAGGTGCCGTTCAGCCGCGCGGCCTCGTCGTTGACGGCATGGCGGATGGCGACGGCCAGCCCGTCGCGGTCGGCGACCGCCTGCCAGTCTTTGAAGCTGAAGAAGGGGATAAAATGCACGTTGCCGTCGCCGAGATGGGCGACGACGATCGCCGGCAGGCCGGGCACCAGCGCCCGCACCGCGGCGGTCGCGGCATCGATGAAGGCGGGCACGGCCGACAGCGGCACCGCACAGTCGGTGGTCAGCCCGACGCCGGCCTTCTTGTTGGCCTCCGACACGCTGTGGCGCACCTCCCACATGGCGTGGCGCTGCGCGTCGCTGGCGGCGAGCGCGGCATCGGTCAGCAGCCCGTCGCCGAAGGCATCCTCCAGGATCGCCTGCAGCTCGGCGTCGAGCGCGTCGCCGTCGCTGTTGTCGGACAGCTCGATCAGCACATGCCAGTCGGCCGGCGTCCCGATCGGGCTGCGGCGTCCCGGCACATTCTCCATCACCAGATCGAGCTGCAGCCGGTTGATCATCTCGAAGGCCGACAGCCGGGCGCCGCAGCGCTGCTGCACGCGGGTCAGCAGGGTCAGCGCGTCGGCGGGCGACGCCATCCCGACCCAGGCGATTGCATGGCGCGTCGGCAGCGGGTGCAGCTTCAGCGTCGCCGCGGTGATGATGCCGAGCGTGCCTTCCGACCCGATGAACAGGTGCTTCAGGTCATAGCCGGTGTTGTTCTTGCGCAGGCCGTACAGGCCCGACCAGATGGTGCCGTCGGCCAGCACCACCTCCAGCCCCAGCACATTGTCGCGCGTGTTGCCGTAACGCAGGACCGAGGTGCCGCCGGCATTGGTGGCGATGGTGCCGCCGATCTGGCAGGATCCCTCCGCGCCCAGGCTGACCGGATAGAGGCGCCCGGCCGCCGCGGCGGCTTCCTGCACGGTGGCGAGCACGCAGCCGGCCTCGACCTCCATCGTGCTGTTGACCGGATCGATGGCGCGGACGGCGCGCATCCGCGTCAGGCTGAGGATGACCGGGGCGGGGCCGGTTTCCGACGGGACGGCGCCGCCGCACAGGCTGGTGTTGCCGCCCTGGGGCAGCACCGGAACGCCGTGCCGGGCGCAGCAGCGCACGACCGCCGACACCTGTTCGGCGGTCGCCGGCCGGGCGAGGCACAGCGCGAGACCGCGATAGCGGCCGCGCCAGTCCTCGGTCACGGCGTCCAGGTCGGATGGGGATGTCAGAACGGCGTCGGCGCCGATGAGGCCCGACAGCTCTGCGATCACGTCCACACGCGATCTCCTTGATCTGCATGGTGTCTGTGCTTGGGTGCCGTCTTTGTAATCGTTATTCGATTACATCAACTGAAATATGATATCCTGTGATTGGCCCGCCAACAATCCACTTTTTGCATAGAGACCGAATTTTTGGATAGGGACCGAATGTTCCGGACCGGTGAGTGTCCCGACCGGGCAGGCAGGGGCGTCATGGCGGGGCGGAAGGTCCGCACATGACGAAGCGAGCCCGCCGCAGGCTGTGCGGCGGGCTCGGTGAAGGCTGGGATCGGTTCCGGTGCGCAAAGCCCGGCGGGCCGGTCGCCCGCGCCATGCTCCAGGCTCGGACGGGCTAGAGCCTTGTCCGCACCGCGTCGGCGACCCGCTCCGGCGTGATGCCGAAATGGCGATAGAGGTCGGGCGCCGGGCCGGAGGCGCCGAAGCCCGTCATGCCGACGAAGCCGCCGTCCTCGCCGATATAGCGCTCCCATCCCTGGACCACCGCTGCTTCCACCGCGACACGGACGGTCGAGCGGTCGACGACCGACCGGCGATAGGCGGCATCCTGCCGCTCGAACAGTTCCCAGCAGGGCATCGACACCACGGCGGTCGGAACGCCGCCCTCCTGCAGCAGCGCGCGCGCCTGCAATGCGACGGCAACCTCCGATCCGGTGGCGAGCAGGGTGGCGCGCCTCGGGCCGCCGGCCGCCTCCGCCAGCACATAGCCGCCGCGGCGGCAGTGGTTTTCGGCATCTGCACCCTCGGCATCCGCGCCCGGACGCACCGGATCCAGCGGCTGGCGGGCGAAGACCAGGGCGGTCGGGCCGGAGCGGTGCTCCAGCGCGATCTCCCAGCATTCGGCCGCTTCCACCGCATCGGCCGGACGCAGAACCAGCAGGTTGGGAATCGCGCGCAGCGCCGCCAGGACCTCCACCGGCTGGTGGGTCGGGCCGTTGGTGCCGATGCCGATGGAATCGTGGCTGAACACGAAGATGACCGGCAGCCCCATCAGCGCCGCCATGCGGATGGCCGGGCGCTCGTAATCGCAGAAGGCGAGATAGGTGATGCCGCTCGCCACCACGCCGCCATGGGCGGCCATGCCGTTCAGCATGCTGCCCATGGCATGCTCGCGGACGCCGTAATGGACGTAGCGGCCGGCCCGGTCGTCGGCGGTGAAGGCGGCGAGCCGCCGCTTGTGCAGGGTGGCGCCCTCCAGGTCGGGGGCGCCGCTCAGCATCTCCGGGATCGCTTCCGTCATCAGGTCGACGATGTCGCCGGAGATCTTGTAGCCATGGTCGGCATGCCCGCTCTCCGCCATGCGGCGCTTGAAGGCATGGAGCGCGCCGGCCCAGCCGTCGGGCAGGCGCCCCTCGCGCAGGCGGTCCAGCTCGCGGCGGAGGTCGGCCGGCAGCGCCTCGACACGCGCCTGCCACGCCTGCTGTTCCGCCGCACCGCGCCGGCCGGCCTCGCGCCAGGCGGAGCCGACATCCTCCGGGATCTCGAAGGGCGCCGAAGGCCAGTCCAGCGCGGCCCGGGCGGCGTCGGTGTGGTCCTTGGACAGGCGGGCGCTGTGGGCGGCCCGCTGCCCCTCATGGGGCAGGCCGCGGCCGATCACCGTGGTGCAGGCGATCATCGACGGCCGCGGGTCGAGCCGGGCGAGGCGCAGCGCCTCCGACACGGCGTCGATGTCGTGGCCGTCGACCTCCTGCACATGCCAGTTGCTGGCTCGGAAGCGGGCGACCATGTCGTCGGACAGGGCGAGATCGATGCCGCCGTCGTCGGTGATGCGGTTGTCGTCCCACAGGAAGGTGAGCTTGCCCAGCCGCAGATGGCCGGCCAGCGCGATCACCTCCTGCCCGACGCCCTCCTGGAGGCAGCCGTCGCCGACCAGCGCATAGGTGCGGTGGTCCACGATGCCGTCGCCGAAGCGGCTGTTGAGGAAGGCTTCGGCCAGCGCCATGCCGGCGGCGTTGGCGATGCCCTGCCCGAGCAGGCCGGTCGTCACCTCGATGCCGCAGGACCGGTCGATTTCCGGATGCCCGGCCGTGTGCGCGCCCAGCGTCCGGAACCGCCTGATCTGGTCCAGCGTCATTGTCTCGTAGCCGCTCAGATGCAGCAGCGAGTAGATCAGCATGGAGCCGTGGCCGTTGGACTGGACGAAGCGGTCGCGGTCGAACCACAGGGGATCGGCGGCGTTGAACTTCAGGTGCCGGGTGAACAGCGCCGTCACGATGTCGGCGGCGCCGAGCGGGGTTCCCGGATGGCCTTCCCCCGCGCGTTCGATGGCGTCCATCGACAGGAAGCGGATCGCGTTCGCCAACCGGCGCGGATCGACGCTGGGCATGAGCTTGGTCCTTTCGGAAATGGGAGCGGCGGGCATCGCCCGCGGCGCCGTCACGTCACGAGGTTGATCGGCCGTCCGGCCGCGAAGGCCTCGATGCAGGCGGTCACCTGATCGGCGACCGCCTGCCGGGCCTCGGCGCTGGCCCAGCCGATGTGGGGCGTCAGCAGGAAATCGGTGCGCCCGGCGAGGCGGAGGAAGGGATGGTCCGGCGGCGGCGGCTCGACCGCGGTGGCGTCGACGGCGGCGCCGGAGATCAGCCCGCCCTCCAGCGCGCGGACCAGCGCCATGTCGTCGATCAGCCCGCCGCGCGAGGTGTTGATCACCAGCGGCCGGCGCGCCATCCGGGCGAATTCCGGCCCGCCCAGCAGATGGCGGGTTGCGGGCGTCAGCGGACAATGCAGGGACAGCACGTCGCTCTCGGCCAGCACGGCGTCGAACGGCGCATGGTCCGGCCCGCTTGCCGTCTCCCCCTTGCGGCCGGCGAACAGCACGCGCATGCCGAAGGCGCGGGCGATGCCGGCCACCGCCTGTCCGATGGCGCCGCGCCCGACGATGCCGAGCGTGGAGCCGTGCAGGTCGCGGATCGGATGGGTCAGCAGGGTGAACTGCCCGCCGTCCTGCCAGGCCCCGTCGGCCACCGACTGCCGGTAGGCCGGCAGGGAGCGGCGCAGCGCCAGCATCAGGGCGAAGACATGCTCCGGCACGGTGTGGACCGCATAGGCGCGGACGTTCGACACCGCGATGCCGCGCGCCCGGCAGGCGGCGACGTCGACATTGTCCGTCCCGGTCGCCGCGACGGCAACGAAGCGCAGGTTGGGCAAAAGGTCCAGCGTCCCGGCGTCGAGCGGCACCTTGTTGACGATCAGGATGCTGGCATCCCGTGCCCGCTCCACGATGTCCCCGGGGGCGGTGCGGCCGTACTGCACCCAGCCGTGCGGGATGGCGGGACGGCGCAGCGCGATGTCCGCCCCCATGGTGTCGTGGTCGAGGAAGGTGATGCGGTCCATCACGGCCTTCCCCCGACGGTGCCGTTCACGGCGTGATAGCTGCGGATCACCTGGCTGTCGTCCATCGCCCCCTCGCCGCGGCCGGAGGTGGCGAGGAACATCTGGTGGGCGACGGCGGCGAGCGGCAGCGCCGCCTTGGCGTCGCGCCCGGCCTCCAGGACGATGCCGAGATCCTTGACGAAGATGTCCACCGCGCTGGTGATTCCCGGCTCCGCCTCCAGCATGCGGGGACCGCGGTCCTTCAGCATCCAGCTCGACGCCGCCGAACCGCTCATGATCTCCAGCAGCACCGCGAGATCGACGCCGACCTTGGCTGCAAGCGCGAAGGCCTCGGCCACCACGGCGATGTGGACGCCGCACAGCAGCTGGTTGACGGTCTTGACCGTGGCGCCCTGTCCCGGCTTTTCGCCGACATGGAAGACCTTGTCGCCCATCGCCGCCAGCACCGGCCGCACCCGGTCCAGCGTCGCGGCGGGGGCCGCGGCCATGATCGACAGGGTTCCGGCCACCGCCCCCACCACCCCGCCCGACACGGGAGCGTCGACGAAGCGGCGCCCGGCCGCCTCGACCCGCTCCGCCAGGGCGGCGACAGCGGCCGGCGGACAGGTCGCCATCAGGACCACCGACCCGCCCGCCGGCAGCGCCTCCAGCGCGCCGCCGTCGAACAGGACGGCCTCGGCCTGGGCGGCGTTGACCACCATCAGCACCAGCGCCTCGGTACCTGCCGCAGCGTCCGCCGCGGTCGCGGCGGCAGCCCCGCCCGCCGCCGCCAGAGCCGCCACGCTCTCCGCCCGCATGTCGAAGCCCCGCACCGCGAAGCCCCTGGCCAGCAGATTGCGCGCCATGGGCAGGCCCATGGAACCGAGGCCGATGAAAGCCACTGTCGTCAAACCCACTGTCGTCATGGTGTCGAAATCCTTGGATTGGAAGGCGTGCGGCTCAGTACAGGATGGTCGCCGGCACGTAGGACACGAGGCCCAGCACGATCAGCGCGACCAGATAGAAGGGCCACAGCTCGCGCACGATGGCGCCGATCGGCTCGCGGGAGATGGCGGCGGAGATGAAGAGCGTGGTGCCGATGGGCGGGGTGAACAGCCCGATGCTGAGATTGACCGCCATCACGATGCCGAGCTGGATCGGGTCCATGCCGATGGCGCCGCCGACAGCGACGAAGGTCGGGCCCAGCAGCAGGATCGCCGCCGGCAGGTCGAGGAACATGCCGACCACCAGCATGATCAGGTTCATCGCCAGGATGATCAGCCAGGGTTCCTTCAGCACGCTTTCCGCATAGGAGGCCACCGCGTTCGGGATCGCCTCGGTGATCAGGACATAGCCGACGAGGTTGGACGCGGCGATGACCAGCATGACGACGCCGGTCGTCACCACCGTGCCCATCAGTGCGGCATGGACGCGCTTCCAGGTCAGGTCGCGGTAGATCAGGAGGCTGACCAGCAGCGCATAGGCGACGGCGACGACGCTGACCTCGGTCGGGGTGGCGATGCCGAAGCGCAGCAGCACCAGGATGAAGGCCGGCATCAGCAGCGCCGGCAGGGCGGCGACGGTGGCCAGCCCCAGCGCCCGCAGCCCGCCTTCGCTCTTCAGCAGCGGGAAGTGGCGGGTGCGGCCGCTGACATAGCACACGATCATCATGCCGCCGGCCAGCATGAGGCCCGGCAGGATGCCGGCGAGGAACAGCGAGGCGATCGAGGCGTTCGACACCGCCGCATAGAGGATCAGCGGGATGGACGGCGGGATCAGGCCGGCGATCACCGACGAGGACGCGGTGGCCGCGGCGGCGAAGGCGGGCGGATAGCCCTCACGCTTCTGCCAGGGGATCAGCATCGATCCCAGCGCCGACGCCTCGGCCACGGCGGAGCCGGAGACGCCGCCGAAGATGGTCGAGCCGACGACGGTGACCTGGGCCAGCCCGCCATGGTAGCGCCCGACCAGCGCCGCGGCGAAGCGGACCAGCTTCTGGCCCAGCGTGCCGCTCATCATCAGCGCGCCGGACAGGATGAAGAAGGGAATCGCCAGCAGCGGGAAGCTCTGGGTCGGCTGGAACAGCTTGATGACCGAGATGACGGTGGGCACGGAGCCCAGCGTCATCACCGCGGCGCCGGAACTGATGACCAGCGCATAGCCGACCGGAAAGGACAGGAACAGGAGAAGGCCGAAGACGGCGACCATCAATGCGGTCATATCTCTTCCTCCGACACATGGGCGCGGACTGACCGCGGATCCTCGGCGATCAGAAGGCGCAGGAAGGTGGTGACGGCGGTCAGCCCCACGCCGACGAAGCCGGCGATCAGCGACAGGTAGGCCCAGCGGGCGCTGATGCCGGTCACCGGATAGATCTCGCTGCCGGTGATCTCGATGACGGCGAGGCCGATATAGGCGAGATAGAAGAAGGTCGCGCCCACCACCACCTGCATCGCCAGCAGCAGCGCCCGCGCCGCGCCGCGGGGCAGCATGTCGAGCAGCAGCGTGACCGAGATGTGCGCACCCTTCTGCGCCGCCAGCACGACGCCGCCCATCACCAGCCAGGGGAACAGCAGGTTCGGCAGTTCAGACGGCCAGCCCAGACCCTGGGTGGTGAGGTAACGGACGACGACCTCCGCCCCCAGCGCCAGGAACAGCACGACCAGCGACAGGATCGATACGGCGGCGGCAACGGCGGCGATCGCGCCGTCGGCCGCCTGGAGGAGGGTGGCGGGAAACCCCGCCACCCCCTGCTCCCGCCCGTGGGAAACCGCCATTACGGCGCCGCTCCGGCCGCAGCCTCCTTGCGGACCAACGCCACCAGATCGGGGAACTGCTTCTCCCACTTGTCATAGACCGACTTCGTCTTGGCGACGAAGGGGGCCGGGTCGACCGTGTTGAACTTGACCCCGGCATCCTCCATTTTCGACCGCAGCTCACTATCGGCCTTGGCGGACATCTCGCGGTTCAGCTTGCCGGCCTCGGCAGCCGCGTCCAGCACCGCCTTCTGGTCGGCCTTGGACAGCGTGTCGAACACCATCTTGCTGGCCAGCAGCGGGGTCGATTCATACTTGTGGCCGGTCAGCGAGATGTATTTCTGCACCTCGAAGAGCTTGGAGGAGTGGATGTTCATCAGCGGGTTCTCCTGCCCGTCGACCACGCCCTGCTGCAGCGCGATGTAGAGTTCGGAGAAGGCCAGAGGCGTCGGGTTGGCGCCCAGCGCCTTGAAGATGTCCACCGTCATCGGGTCCGGCGGCGTGCGGATCTTGATGCCGGCCAGATCCTCCGGCTTGGTGATCGGCCGCACGTTGTTGGAGACGTGGCGGATGCCGTTGTCCCACATCGCCAGCAGCACCAGCCCCTTGGTCTTCGACACCTCGTCCAGCTTCTTCGCCACCGGGCCGTCCAGCATCTTCCAGGCCTGCGGCAGCGACTGGAACAGGAAGGGCAGGCCGAGCACCGCATATTCCGGAACGACGCCCGAGGTGGTGCCCTGCGAGTTGGCGCTGAAGGCCAGCGTGCCCAGCCGCATGCTGGTCAGCGCCTCGACGTCGTCGCCGTACTGGGCGCTGCCGCCGACCTCGATCTTCACCCGCCCGTCGGTCTTCTTGGCGACGAGTTCCGCGAACTTCAGCGAGGCTTCCGCCTTCGGATTGCCCGGGGCCGCGTTGTGGGCCAGGCGCAGGACCTGCTGGGCCCAGGCCGGCGAGGCGACCAGGGCGGTGCCCATCACCAGCGACAAAAGCAGCTTCTTCATCGGTTCTCTCTCCCTATGGACGTTTGTTGGTTCGAGCGGGTGTATCGGGTCGGGACGCTCTACAGCCAGCCCCTGATGCTGGCCGCCATGGCGTCGGTGGAGATGCCGTAGAGGTCGTGCAGGGTCGGCAGGGCGCCGGCCTTCAGGAACTCGTCGGGCAGGCCGATCTGGCGGAAGACCGGGGCGACGCCGCCGCGCAGCAGGGTGCCGGCCACCGCCTCGCCCAGCCCGCCGATGACGGTGTGGTTCTCGGCGACCACCACCATGCGGCCGGTCCGCCCGGCCTCGCGCAGGATGGCTTCGGTGTCGAGCGGCTTGATGGTCGGGACGTGCAGCACCGCGACGCCGACCTTGTCGGCCTCCAGCCGCTGCGCCACCTCCAGCGCCCGCATCGTCATGATGCCGGACGAGATGACCAGCACGTCCGAGCCGTCGCGCAGCAGCTTGGCCTTGCCGAGCTCGAACCTGTAGTCGTACTCGTCCAGCACCAGCGGGACGTTGCCGCGCAGCAGGCGCATGTAGACCGGGCCCTGGTGGGCGGCCATGGCGGGCACCACCTGCTCGATCTCGTGGGCGTCGCAGGGGTCGATCACCACCATGTTCGGCATGGCGCGCATCAGCGCCAGATCCTCCGCCGCCTGATGGCTGGGCCCGTAGCCGGAGGTCAGGCCGGGCAGGGCGCAGGCGATCTTGACGTTGCGGTTCTCCTCCGCAATCGTCTGATGGACGAAATCATAGGCGCGGCGCGAGGCGAAGACGGCGTAGGTGGTGACGAAGGGCATCATGCCCTCATGCGCCATGCCCGACGCCGCCCCCATCAGCAGCTGCTCGGCCATGCCCATCTGATAGAAGCGCTCGGGATGGGCCTGGGCGAAGATGTGCAGGTCGGTGTATTTGCCGAGGTCGGCGGTCATGCCGACGATCTCCGGCCGCTGCCTCGCCAGCTCGACCAGCGCATGCCCGAAGGGGGCTGGCCTGGTCCGCTGTCCCTCCGCCGCGATCGAGGCGATCATGGCCGAGGTCTTCAGGCGCGGCTTGGCCGGATTGGCGGCGGCGGTGGCGCCGGTGGTGGTGCTCATGCGGTCCTCCCGGCGTCGAGCGCGTCCAGCGCAAGCTGCCATTCGTGCGCGTCGACGCGGATGAAGTGGTTCTTTTCGCGGGCTTCGAGGAAGGGCACGCCCTTGCCCATCTTGGTGTCGCAGACGATCATCCGCGGCTTCTGGGCCGGGTGGGACTTGGCGGCGTCGAAGGCGGCGACCACCGCGTCCATGTCGTTGCCGTCGATCCGCTGGACGAACCAGCCGAAGGCCTCCAGCTTGTCGACCAGCGGCTCGAACGCCATGACCTGGGTGGACGGGCCGTCGGCCTGCTGGTTGTTGACGTCGACGATGGCGATCAGGTTGTCGAGCTTGTAATGGGCGGCCGACATGATGGCTTCCCACACCGACCCCTCGTCCAGCTCGCCGTCGGAGAACAGGGTGTAGACGCGGCTGGCCGATGCCTTGCGCTTCAGCCCCAGCCCGATCCCGACCGCGATGCTGAGCCCCAGCCCGAGCGAACCGCCCGACATCTCCATGCCCGGCGTGTAGCTGGCCATGCCCGACATCGGCAGGCGGCTGTCGTCGCTGCCGTAGGTCTCCAGCTCTTCCGCCGGGACGATTCCGGCCTCGATCAGCGCGGCGTAGAGGGCGATGGCGTAATGGCCGTTGGACAGCAGGAAGCGGTCGCGCTCCTCCCAATGCGGATCCTCGGGCCGGTACTTCATGGCGTGGAAATAGGAGACGGCCAGCACGTCGGCGATGTCCAGCGCCTGCCCGATATAGCCCTGGCCCTGCACCTCGCCCATCAGCAGGGCGTTGCGGCGGATGCGGTAGGCGCGTTCGGCCAGCGGCACATTGTGCCCCAGCGGGGTGGTGTCGGTTGCGGTGTCCACGGGGAGTGTCTCCAGCATTTCGGGATCAGTGGATCAGCATGCCGCCGTTGACGTCCAGCGTGGCCCCGGTGATGTAGGAGGACAGCTCCGACGCCAGGAACAGGCAGGAACGGGCCACATCCTCGGCGTCGCCCAGCCGGTTCAGCGGGATGCCCTTGAGGATCTCCGTGCGCAGCTCGTCGGTCAGCTTGCCGCCGGTGATGTCGGTCTGGATCAGGCCGGGGGTGACGGAGTTGACGCGGACATTGTCCGGCCCCAGCTCGCGCGCCATCGCCTTGGCGAGGCCGAGGACGCCGGCCTTCGCCGCGCTGTAGTGCGGGCCGCCGAAGATGCCGCCGCCGCGCTGCGCCGAGACCGACGAGATGCAGACGATGGAGCCCGCCTTGCGCTCGCGCATGTGGGGGACGACCGCCTGGCTCATGTACAGCGTGCCGCGCAGGCTGACGTCGGTCACCGCCTCGTAGTTCTTCGGGCCGATGTCCATGAACTTCAGCGGCTGGGTGATGCCGGCATTGTTGACCAGCACGTCGATGCGGCCGAACTCCTCGACCACGCGGGTCGAGGCGGCGAAGCAGGCGTCGCGGTCGGTCACGTCGCAGGCGAAGCCGCGATGCGCCTCGCCCAGTTCGGCGGCGGCTTCGGCGGCCTGGGCGCCGTCGAGATCCAGGATGATCGCGCGGCCGCCATGCAGCGCGAAAAGCCTCGCGGTCGCCTTGCCGATCCCGCGGCGCGACGCGGCGCCGGTGATCACGCAGACCTTGTTGGACAGCAGCATGCTCGCTCCCTCTTGTCGAAGCAGGCTCCGCCGTGGCGGCGCTGGGCATGCCGCGGCGGAGCGTCGGTTTCGCTCGGTTGTGGTGGTTTCGGTGGGGCTGGCGGATGATTCGCCCAGCCGAAGATTGAGGTGATCCTATGGTCTTGAGATGAATTCGACAAACGAATAAGATCGCTCATCGATGAACTGAATTCATCTGAATGGTGCGATGCGGAAACGGATCTCCATCAAGGCTTTGCAGGCCTTCGAAGCCGCGGCGCGGCTCGGTTCCTTCGCGACCGCGGCGGAGGATCTCGGCCTGACGCCCTCGGCCATCAGCCATCAGGTGAAAATTCTGGAGGAACAGCTTGGCCTGCCGCTGTTCCATCGGGTTCACAGGTCGGTCGCCCTGACCGATGCCGGCCGGACCTATGCCAACGAGATCATCGGCGCCTTCGCCCGGATGGAGGCGGCCACCCGCAACGTCACCACGACCGGCAGCGGCACCACCATCCTCACCGTGCGCTCGATGCCCAGCTTCGCCACCCAATGGCTGATGCCGCGGCTGACCCGCGTGAAGGCGCTGCACCCCGCCATCGACATCCGCCTGCAGGCATCGGTGTCGCCCATCGACCTGACGGCCGGGGCGGTGGACGTCGACATCCGCTACAACCCCGGCCCGCCTCCCGCCGGCTGCGTGCTGGAGCAGTTCCCGGAGGACATCATCGTGCCGATGTGTTCTCCGGCGCTGGCCAACGGCCTGAACCCGATCCGCGAGCCCCGGGATCTCAGCCGCCACATCCTGATCCATTCGGAGGTCAACATCCTCGGCTGGCGCGACTGGGCGCGGCGGCAGCGCGGCGTGCAGCTGGACATGGAACGCGGCCTGCGCTTCGACCGCTCCTTCATGGCGATCAGCGCCGCGGCGGACGGGATGGGCGTGTGCCTGGACAGCCTGCTGCTCGCCCGGCAGGAGCTTCAGTCCGGCCGCCTCGTCGTTCCCTTCCCCACCCACGGGCTGCGGGCGCAGGGGCACGGCTTCGTGACGTTGAAATCGACGGCCGACCTGCCGAAGATCCGGTTGTTCCGCCAATGGCTGTTCGGCGAGCTGGAAGCGGGCCGCCGGTGGGAGGAACAGTATCTCGCCTCGCTGGGAGAGGTCGGCGGCAGCTGACGGCGCTGCTGTGCCGGTCTTCCCCGCCTGCCCTCCCCGCCTGCGGGGTTGATCGGACGGCCGATCTGTCCGACCCTGCCGGTCCGTTGGAGAGTTTCCGTCCGAACACCGAGGATCATGCGATGACCGCCGGCCCCGCCTTCACCTGTGTGCTCGACGCCCGTGCCAAGCTGGGGGAGGGGCCGGTCTGGTCGGCGGCCGACCAGGCCCTCTACTGGGTCGACATCAAGGGCCGGGCGCTGAACCGCTTCGATCCGGCGACCGGCGCCACCCTTGTCCTGCCGCTGCCGGAGGAGATCGGCTGCGTCGCGCCACGCAAGGGCGGCGGCTTCATCGCCGGGCTGCGCTCCGGCCTGTGGCAGCTGGACGGGGAGGGCGGGTTGGTCGCCTGCCTCGCCGCCAATCCCGAGGACCAGGGGGCCAGCCGCTTCAACGACGGCAAGGTCGACCCGGCCGGCCGCTATCTCGCCGGCACGCTCGACGAGCCCAAGGCGGGCGGCAAGGCGCATCTCTACCGCTACGACCATCGCGGGCTGGCGGTGCTGGCCGGCGGTCTGCTGACCTCCAACGGCCTCGCCTTCAGTCCGGACGGGCGGACGCTGTACCATGCCGACACCCCGACCTTCACCGTGCGCCGCTACCGCTACGATCCCGCGACCGGCGAAATCTCTGACGGCGAGGTGTTCATCCGGCTCCAGCCCACCGCCGACGACCGCGGCCGGCCCGACGGCGCCGCGGTGGACGCGGAGGGCTGCTACTGGACCGCGCTGTACGAGGGCGGGCGGGTGGCGCGCTTCTCTCCCGACGGCGTGCTGCTGTCGGAGCATCCGGTGCCGGCCCGCTGCCCGACCATGGTCGCCTTCGGCGGCCCGGACCTGCGCACCCTCTACCTGACCACTGCCAGCGCCGGCCGCCCGGCCGACGAGCTGGAACGGTTCCCGCAATCGGGCGGCCTGTTCGCCATGGCGGTCGAGGTGCCGGGCCTGCCGGTGCCGCCGTTCGACCCGGCGGCCTGACAAGCGGGGAGGGGGGCCGGCGATGTTCCGCAAGTTCATCTATCTGCTGGCGCTGGCGCGCGAGAAGCATTTCGGCCGCGCGGCGGAGAGCTGCCACGTCTCGCAGCCGACCCTGTCCAACGCGATCCGCCAGCTGGAGGAGGAGCTTCAGGTCCCCATCGTCGAGCGCGGCCAGAAGTTCGAGGGCTTCACCCCGGAAGGGCTGAAGGTGCTGGAATATGCCCGCCGCATCGTCGGCGAGCGCGACAGCCTGCGGCATGAGCTGCTGGCGCTGGCCCAGGGCGTCACCGGCCATCTGCGGTTGGGCGCCATCCCGACGGCGCTGCCGGCGGTTCCCCATGTGCTGACGCCCTTCACCGCGCGCTTCCCGCACATCCGCGCCACCGTCACCTCGCTGAGTTCGCGCGAGATCCAGCGCGGTCTCGACGAGTTCGAGCTGGACGCCGCCATCACCTATCTCGACAACGAGCCGCTGAACAACGTCCGCACCCTGCCGCTCTATTCGGAACGCTATTACCTGCTGGCCCGGCGCGCCGACCTGTCCGACGCGCTGATCGCGCAGGAGGCGGTGCCGTGGGAGAAGGCGGCCGACCTTCGGCTCTGCTTGCTGACCTCCGACATGCAGAACCGCCGCATCGCCGACACCGCCTTCCGCATGACCGGGCGGACGGTGGAACCGGCGATGGAGACCAACTCCATCGTCACCCTCTACACCATCGTGCGGGCAGGATCCTGCGTCAGCATCGTTCCCGGCCAGCTATTGACCTTCGTTCCGCCCCTGCCGGAGCTGGTGGCGCTGCCGCTGGTCGATCCGGAGCTGAGCCATGTCGTCGGGCTGGCCTATGCCGACCGCGACCCGCCGCCGCCGCTGGCCAAGGCGCTGGCGGTCGCCGCGGCCGATGCCGACATCGCCCAGCGCGTCGCCATCGGCGTCGCCGACGCGATGATTCCCTGGCGGCTGGCGATCCGCTGAGGGCGGCGTTTTTCCCCCTCCCCCGCCCAGCGGGGGAGGGCCGGGGTGGGGGCATCGTCAGCCGACGCCCAACCATGATAGCCAAAAGCTATCAGCCCATCAGAAAATACAATTTGCTGGTATACCGTATCCTCCGTCACTCTGACGGTGCCGGGCGACGATTGACGGCCGGACGAACCGACAGAGCCAAGCCAGAACGACGCCGACGCAAAGAGCGGCGCGGACGATCGCAAGGAGGGACACCCCGTGAACGCTTGCCAACCGTGGAGCGCTGAGCGCGCCATGACGATTGTCGCAGACAATCGGCATCTGCGCGGCGCCCTGCTGCCGATCCTTCACGCGCTGCAGGAAGAGTTCGGCTACATCGACGAGGAGGCCATCCCCCTGCTGGCGACGGAGCTGAACCTCTCGCGCGCCGACGTGCATGGCGTGGTGTCCTTCTATCACGAATTCCGCCGCGAGAAGCCCGGCCGCCACATCCTCAAGGTCTGCCGGGCCGAGGCCTGCCAGTCGATGGGCGCCAACGCGCTGGTCGACCACATCAAGAAGCGGCTCCAGGTCGATTTCCACGGCACCACCGCCGACGGCGCCTTCACGCTCGAACAGGTCTTCTGCCTGGGCAACTGCGCGCTGTCGCCGGCAGTCATGATCGACGAGAACCTGCATGGCCGGGTGTCGCCGGACCGCTTCGACGAGCTGGCGGCCGAGATGCGGGCCGACCCGCAGGCGCACCGGCAAATTCCCCGCACCCTCAGCCATTCCCACAAGGACAGCCAGAAGGGGCACGCGCAATGAGCGGCCATCTGATCACCGTCTATGTCCCGCGCGATTCCGCCGCCCTGTCGGTCGGCGCCGATGCGGTGGCCGCCGCCATCCGGGCCGAGGCGTCCTCGCGCGGCCTGCCGCTGCGCATCGTCCGCAACGGCTCCCGCGGCATGCTCTATCTGGAGCCGCTGGTCGAGGTCGAGACGGCGGAGGGCCGCGTCGCCTACGGTCCGGTCACCCCGGCCGACGTGCCCGGCCTGTTCGACGCCGGCTTCCTGACCGGCGGTGGGCATGCGCTCGGCCACGGCCCGACCGAGGACATCCCCTATTTCAAGAAGCAGGAGCGGCTGACCTTCGCCCGCTGCGGCATCATCGATCCGCTGTCGGTCGAGGATTACCGCGCCCATGGCGGCTTCCGCGGGCTGGAGAACGCGCTGGCGATGTCTTCGGCGGAGATCGTCAAGGTCGTCACCGACAGCGGCCTGCGCGGCCGCGGCGGCGCAGGCTTCCCCACCGGCATCAAGTGGAACACGGTGATGCAGGCGAAGGCGGACGAGAAGTTCGTCTGCTGCAACGCCGACGAGGGTGACAGCGGCACCTTCGCCGACCGCATGATCATCGAGGGCGACCCCTTCTGCCTGATCGAGGGCATGACCATCGCCGCCATCGCGGTGGGGGCGACCTCGGGCTACGTCTACATGCGCTCGGAATATCCGCACGCCACCGCGACCCTGCGCCACGCGATCAAGCTCGCCTATGACGAGGGCTGGCTCGGCGACAACATCCACGGCACCGACCGCACCTTCCACCTCGACGTCCGCGTCGGCGCCGGCGCCTACATCTGCGGCGAAGAGACCGCGATGCTGGAAAGCCTGGAGGGCAAGCGCGGCATGGTCCGCGCCAAGCCGCCGCTGCCGGCGCTGGAGGGCCTGTTCGGCAAGCCGACCGTGGTCAACAACGTGCTGTCGCTCTGCTCGGTGCCGATCATCCTCGACAAGGGCGGCGAGTATTACCGCGACTTCGGCGTCGGCCGGTCGCGCGGCACGCTGCCCTTCCAGCTCGCCGGCAACATCAAGCAGGGCGGCATCGTCGAGAAGGCGTTCGGCATCACCCTGCACGAGCTGCTCTACGAGTATGGCGGCGGCACCATCAGCGGCCGGCCGATCCGCGCGGTGCAGGTCGGCGGCCCGCTCGGCGCCTACCTGCCGCCCTCGCAGTTCGACCTGCCCAAGGATTACGAGGCCTTCGCCGCGCAGGAGGCGATGGTCGGCCATGGCGGCATCGTCGTCTTCGACGATACCGTCGACATGGCCCGGCAGGCCCGCTTCGCCATGGAGTTCTGCGTGGCGGAATCCTGCGGCAAATGCACCCCCTGCCGCATCGGCTCGACCCGCGGCATGGAGACGCTGGACAAGATCATCGCCGGCAAGAATGTCGACGCGAACCTCACCCTGCTCGCCGATCTCTGCGAGGTGATGGTGGACGGCTCGCTCTGCGCCATGGGCGGCATGACGCCCTATCCGGTGCGCAGTGCCGTCAAGCATTTCCCCGAGGATTTCCGCAAGACGCCCAGGAATTCCGGGGCCGTCCGCGTCACCCACATCGCCGCCGAATAACGAGCGATCCCAGGAGCACCCGAGATGACCCTCATCCACGAGACCGACTTCGGCACCCCCGCCCGCGTCTCCGAGACCCTGGTGACGCTGGAGATCGACGGCCGCAGCATCACCGTGCCGGAAGGCACCTCCGTGATGCGCGCGGCGATGGACGCCGGCATCACCGTGCCGAAGCTCTGCGCCACCGACAGCCTGGAGCCGTTCGGCTCCTGCCGCCTCTGCATGGTGGAGATCGAGGGGCGCCGCGGCACCCCGGCCTCCTGCACCACGCCGGTCGCCCCGGGCATGAAGGTGCATACCCAGAACGACCGGCTGGCGAAGCTGCGCCGCGGCGTGATGGAGCTGTACATCTCCGACCATCCGCTCGACTGCCTGACCTGCGCCGCCAACGGCGATTGCGAGCTGCAGGACATGGCCGGCGCGGTCGGCCTGCGCAACGTGCGCTACGGCTATGAGGGCGACAACCATCGGGCCGCCGCGAAGGACGAGAGCAACCCCTACTTCACCTTCGATGCGTCCAAATGCATCGTCTGCTCGCGCTGCGTCCGCGCCTGCCAGGAGACCCAGGGCACCTTCGCGCTGACCATCGACGGCCGCGGCTTCGCCTCGTCGGTGTCGCCCGGCGCCAAGGAAAACTTCATGGACAGCGAGTGCGTGTCCTGCGGCGCCTGCGTCCAGGCCTGCCCGACCGCGACCCTGACCGAGAAGTCGATCATCGAGCACGGCCAGCCCGAGCACAGCGTCATCACCACCTGCGCCTATTGCGGTGTCGGCTGCTCCTTCAAGGCCGAGCTGCAGGGCACGACCGTGGTGCGCATGACGCCCTGGAAGGACGGCGGCGCCAACGAGGGCCACAGCTGCGTCAAGGGCCGCTTCGCCTGGGGCTACGCCACCCACAAGGACCGCATCATGAAGCCGATGGTGCGCGAGCGGATCACCGACCCGTGGCAGGAAGTGTCGTGGGAGGAGGCGATCGCCTACGCCGCCGAGCGGCTGAAGGCGGTGCAGGCGAAACATGGCCGGGGCTCCATCGGCGGCATCACCTCGTCGCGCTGCACCAACGAGGAGGTCTACGTCGTCCAGAAGATGATCCGTGCCGCCTTCGGCACCAACAACATCGACACCTGCGCCCGCGTCTGCCATTCGCCGACCGGCTACGGCCTGTCGCAGACCTTCGGCACCTCGGCCGGCACCCAGGATTTCAAGAGCGTCGACAAGTCCGACGTCATCCTGGTCATCGGCGCCAACCCGACCGACGGCCACCCGGTGTTCGGCTCGCGCATGAAGCGTCGGCTGCGCGCCGGGGCCAAGCTGATCGTCGTCGACCCGCGCCGCATCGATCTGGTGCGCAGCCCGCACGTCCAGGCCGACTACCATCTCCAGCTCCAGCCCGGCACCAACGTCGCCGTGGTGAATGCCATCGCCCACGTCATCGTCACCGAGGGGCTGGTCGACCGTCCCTTCGTCGAGGAGCGCTGCGATCCCAAGGAGTTCGCAAAGTGGGAGGCGTTCATCGCCGAGCACCGCAACTCGCCGGAATATCTGGAATCCCGCACTGGCGTGCCGGCCGACCTGATCCGCGGCGCCGCCCGCCTCTACGCCACCGGCGGCAACGCCGCGATCTACTACGGGCTGGGCGTGACCGAGCACAGCCAGGGCTCCAGCACGGTGATGGCGATCGCCAACCTCGCGATGGCGACCGGCAACATCGGCCGCGAGGGCGTCGGCGTGAACCCGCTGCGCGGCCAGAACAACGTGCAGGGCTCGTGCGACATGGGCTCCTTCCCGCACGAGCTGCCGGGCTACCGCCACGTCTCCGACGACGCCGTCCGCGCCGAGTTCGAAACCGCCTGGGGCGTCACGCTGGATCCGGAACCCGGCCTGCGCATCCCCAACATGTTCGACAGCGCGCATGACGGCAGCTTCCGCGGCCTGTTCGTGCAGGGCGAGGACATCGTCCAGTCCGATCCCAACACCCACCATGTCACCTCGGCGCTGGAATCGCTGGACATCGTCATCGTCCAGGACCTGTTCCTGAACGAGACGGCGGCCTTCGCCCATGTCTTCTTCCCCGGCACCTCCTTCCTGGAGAAGGACGGCACCTTCACCAACGCCGAGCGCCGCATCAACCGCGTCCGCAAGGCGATGCCGTCCAAGGTGGGCCGGGACGAGCATTGGGTCGCCTGCGCGCTGGCGACGGCGATGGGCTATCCGATGCATTACGACAGCACGGCGCAGATCATGGACGAGATCGCGTCGCTGACCCCGACCTTCCGCGGCGTCAGCTTCGAGAAGCTCGACCGCGTCGGCAGCGTCCAGTGGCCCTGCACCGGGTTCGAGGACGACGACACCGGCATGGCGATCATGCATGGCGAAACCTTCGCCCGTGGCCTCGGCCGCTTCGTGATCACCGAATATGTGCCGACCGACGAGCGGACGACGCGGATGTACCCGCTGGTGCTGACCACCGGCCGCATCCTCGCCCACTACAATGTCGGCGCGCAGACCCGCCGCACCGCCAACGTGGCCTGGCATCCGGAGGATGTGCTGGAGATCAACCCGGTGGATGCCGAGATCCGCGGCGTCAAGGACGGCGACATGGTGTCGCTCGCCAGCCGCATGGGCGCCACCACGCTGAAGGCGGTCATCTCCGACCGCATGCCGGCCGGCGTCGTCTACACCACCTTCCACCACCCGGTGACCGGCGCCAACGTCATCACCACGGAAAATTCGGACTGGGCGACCAACTGCCCCGAATATAAGGTGACGGCGGTGCAGATCACCCGCAGCAACCAGCCCTCGGACTGGCAGGTCGACTACGCGAGGAACGACGTCGAGCGCAAGCGGATCGCCGCCGCCAACGTCATCGCCGCCGAATGACCGTGGCCTCGCGCTGAGGAGAAGGAATCATGACCGCGATGCCTTCGGGGCCGATCCGTCCGGACGACAGTTCCATGTGCTCCATCGCCGTCACCGGCACCGGCTTTCCCGCCGGTGTCGGAGCGGAGGAGGGCGCCGACGTCGAATGGCAGGTGCCGGAGGAGACCGCGGTCGCCTTCGAATACAATGGCCGCTCCCATGCGGTGATGATGGCGACCCCCGGCGATCTGGAGGATTTCGCGCTTGGCTTCAGCCTGGCCGAGGAGATCGTCGGGACCGCTGCCGATATCGAGAAAACCTCCGTGCGGGAAACGCCGCTGGGCTTCGTCGTCAACATGACGGTCGATCCCCTGCGGCTCCTGCGCGGAAGCCTGCGCAGCCGGTCCATGGAGGGGCGGAGCGGCTGTGGCCTGTGCGGCGTGGACAGTCTTGTCCACGCCGTTCGGGAGCCCCGGAAGATCACGGCGACGCTGGAGGTGGAGCCGGCCGCGGTCGCCGCCGCCTTCCGCGCCCTGCCGGACCACCAGCCGATGAACCGGGCCAACCGCTCGGTCCACGCTGCCGCCTGGTGCGCGCCGGATGGTGCCATCCGGATGGCCCGCGAGGATGTCGGCCGCCACAACGCGCTCGACAAGCTGATCGGCGCCATTGCCCGGTCCGGCGCCGATCCGGCCACCGGCTTCGTGGTGATGACCAGCCGGTGCAGCTTCGAGCTGGTGCAGAAGACCGCCGCGGTGGGCATCCCGCTGCTGGCGACCATCTCGGCGCCGACGGCGCTGGCGCTCGAGCTGGCGCGCACCGCCGGCCTGACTTTGGGAGCGCTGTCGCGCCGCGACGGCATCATCCTGTTCCGCTGATCCCAACCCCCACGTCACGGGAGAGACACCGATGAGCCACACGAACCATGCCAAGGAACTGGTCCGGATGGCGAACCAGATCGCCGTCCATTTCGCCACCTATCCGCACGAGGAGGCGGTGACGGAGACGGCGACCCACATCCGCAAATTCTGGGATCCGCGCATGCGCGCCGGCCTGTTCGCCCATGTCAAGGCCGGCGGTGAGGCCGACCTGCACGAGGTGGCGCGCGGCGCAGTGGGGATGCTTCAGGCCCGCTGACCGGTGTAAGGGCGCGCCGCTGCCGCCGTCCGTCAGGACGCCGCCGGCAGCGCGTCCCGCGCCTGTTCCTCGTCGGCGTAGCGGCGGGCGAGGACGGCGCAGACCATCAGCTGGATCTGGTGGAACAGCATCACCGGCAGCAGCACCAGCCCGGCCGTGGCCGGCGCGAACAGCAGGCCGGCCATCGGCACGCCGCTGACCAGCGACTTCTTCGAGCCGCAGAAGACGATGGCGGTTTCGTCGGCGCGTGAGAAGCCCAGGCGGCGGCTCAGCAGCGTGGTGCCGACCAGGAACACCGCCAGGATGGCGCAGTCGACCAGCACCACGATTCCCAGCGCCGCCGGCGGCACCTGGGTCCATAGGCCGTTCGCCACCGCCTCGCTGAAGGCGAGATAGACGACCAGCAGGATCGATCCGCGGTCGGTCACCCGCAGCACCGACTTGTGCCGCGCCGCCCAGGCGCCGACCCAGCGCCGCAGCAGCTGGCCCAGCACGAAGGGCAGCAGCAGCTGCGCCGCGATGGTCTGGAGCGTGTCCAGCGACAGCGCCCCGCCCTGCACCTTCAGGAACAGCGCGACCAGCAGCGGCGTCATCAGGATGCCGGAAATGTTGGACAGGGTGGAACTGCACACCGCCGCCGCCACATTGCCCCGCGCCATCGAGGTGAAGGCGATGGAGGATTGGACGGTGGAGGGCAGCAGGCAGAGGAACTGCACGCCGATGGCGAGCGCCGGGGGCAGCAGCCGTTCCGGCATCGTCTCCACCACCAGCCAGCCGATCAGCGGGAAGGCGACGAAGGTCAGGGCGAAGATCAGCAGGTGCAGGCGCCAGTGGCCGATGCCCGCCACCACCTCTTCCCGCGGCAGCCGGGCGCCGTGCAGGAAGAACAGCAGCGCGATCGCCGCCTCGGCCAGCCAATGGACGCCGAGCGCGAGCTGCCCATGCACCGGCAGCACGGATGCCACGCCGACTGTGGCCGCCAGGGCCATGGTGAAGCCGTCCAGGTTCGGGCGCGGTACGCGGATCATCGTCACAGGCTCCTCAACGCGGCGTGTTCCCCGGCGTGTTCCCCGGGGCGTGTTTCAGGTATACAGTATCCAATACCTACCCCCGCAGCGCAGCAATTGGGAAGCGCGACCATGCCGCATCCGGCCCGGTCAGGCGCATGGCAGCCTTGAATGGATTGGCTTTTTCGGCCTCTTTCCACGATGCGGAACCGTATCCGCAGCGGAGCATCCCCCTAATCCCTTGAGCCGGCATAGATTTCCGAAGCGCTCAGCTTGCCCCTTGCCTCGCGCCCAGCCATACGGTAACGTATGGTCAAAGCGCGGATAATTTCCCAGGGGAGCGATACGCCCATGCTGTCCAACCAGTACCCGAGCCTGAATTTCGACCTCGGTGAATCGGCCGACATGCTGCGCGATTCGGTGCGCAGCTTCGCCGCCGACGAGATCGCCCCCCGTGCCGCCGAGATCGACCGCTCCAACGAGTTTCCGAACGACCTCTGGCGCAAGATGGGCGACCTCGGCATCCTCGGCGTGACCGTCGACGAGGAGTATGGCGGCGCCGGCATGGGCTATCTGGAACATGTGGTGGCGATGGAGGAGGTGTCCCGCGCCTCGGCCTCGGTGGGCCTCAGCTACGGTGCCCACTCCAACCTCTGCGTCAACCAGATCCGCAAGAACGGCACCGAGGAGCAGAAGCGCCGCTATTTGCCCAAGCTGATCTCCGGCGAGCATATCGGCGCGCTGGCGATGTCGGAGCCGAACGCCGGGTCGGACGTGGTGTCGATGAAGCTGCGGGCCGACAGGAAGGGCGACCGCTATGTGCTGAACGGCACCAAGATGTGGATCACCAACGGCCCCGACGCCGACACGCTGGTGATCTACGCCAAGACCGACGTCACCGCCGGGCCGCGCGGCATCACCGCCTTCCTGGTCGAGAAGGGCTTCAAGGGCTTCTCGGTGGCGCAGAAGCTGGACAAGCTGGGCATGCGCGGCTCCAACACCGGCGAGCTGGTGTTCGAGGATTGCGAGGTGCCGGAGGAGAATGTCCTGGGCGGCGTCGGGCGCGGCGTGAACGTGCTGATGTCCGGGCTGGATTACGAGCGCGCGGTGCTGGCCGGCGGGCCGCTCGGCATCATGCAGGCCTGCATGGACGTGGTGATCCCCTACCTGCACGACCGCAAGCAGTTCGGGCAGGCCATCGGCGAGTTCCAGCTGATGCAGGGCAAGCTGGCCGACATGTACACCATCATGAACGCCGCCAAGGCCTATGTGTACACCGTCGCCAAGGCCTGCGACCGCGGCGAGACCACCCGCAAGGACGCCGCCGCCGCCATCCTCTATTCCGCCGAAAAGGCGACGTGGATGGCGCTGGAGGCCATTCAAACCCTGGGCGGCAACGGCTACATCAACGAATACCCGACCGGCCGCCTGCTGCGCGACGCCAAGCTCTACGAGATCGGCGCCGGCACCAGCGAGATCCGCCGCATGCTGATCGGGCGCGAACTGTTCAAGGAAACGGCCTGAAGGCCGGGAAACCGCGTAAAGCGGTTCGGCAAAGCATAGAGAGCATCGAGGGAAAGGGACCGACCACCATGACCGACAGCATCGTCATCGCCGCCGCCGCCCGCACGCCGATGGGCGGCTTCCAGGGCGACCTCATGGGCCTGACCGGCCCGCAGCTGGGCGCCGCCGCCATCCGGGCGGCGCTGGAGCGCTCCGGCCTGCCCGTGGACGCGGTGGACGAGGTGTTCATGGGCAACGTGCTGTCGGCCGGGCTGGGCCAGGCTCCGGCGCGGCAGGCCGCGCTCGGCGCCGGGCTGCCGAAGGCGGTCGGCTGCACCACCATCTCCAAGGTCTGCGGCTCGGGCATGCGGGCGGTGATGTTCGCCCATGACGTGCTCAAGGCCGGCTCGGCCAGGATCGTGGTTGCCGGCGGCATGGAGAGCATGTCGAACGCCCCCTACCTGCTCGACCGTGCCCGCGGCGGCTACCGCATGGGCCACGGCAAGGTGCTGGACCACATGTTCTTCGACGGGCTGGAGGACGCCTACGACAAGGGCCGGCTGATGGGCACCTTCGCCGAGGAATGCGCCGGCAGCTACGGCTTCACCCGCGAGGCGCAGGACGCCTTCGCCATCGAGAGCCTGAACCGTGCCCGCAAGGCGACGGAGGATGGCTCCTTCGCGGCGGAGATCGCGGCCGTCACCGTGAAGGGTCGCAAGGGCGATACGCTGGTCGAGCGGGACGAACAGCCGCTGAAGGCCGATCCGGCCAAGATCCCGACGCTGAAGCCGGCCTTCGCCAAGGATGGCACGGTGACGGCGGCCAACGCCTCCTCGATTTCCGACGGCGGCGCGGCGCTGGTCGTCACCACCCGCGGCGAGGCGGAGAAGCGCGGCCTGCGCGTAATCGCCGAGATCAAGGGCCACGCCAACCACGCCCAGCTCCCGGCTTTGTTCACCACAGCGCCGGTCGGTGCGATGCAGAAGCTGTTCGACAAGGTGGGCTGGTCGGCCCGCGACGTCGACCTGTTCGAGATCAACGAGGCCTTCGCGGTCGTCACCATGGCGGCGATGCGCGACCTCGACCTGCCGCACGACAAGGTGAACGTCCATGGCGGCGCCTGTGCGCTCGGCCACCCCATCGGCGCGTCGGGGGCGCGGCTGATCGTGACGCTGCTGGCGGCCCTGGAGAAGTACGACCTGAAGCGCGGCGTGGCCAGCCTGTGCATCGGCGGCGGCGAGGCGACGGCGATCGCGGTGGAGCGGGTGTAAGGGGAGGCTATTGCCCCCTCCCTAACCCTCCCCCGCCTTTGGCGGGAGAGGGAACTCCGCCGCCCTTTCCCAAGCATCCTACCCCCTCTCCCGCCAAAGGCGGGGGAGGGATGGGGAGGGGGCACAGCACGCCACCAACAAAGCACCAACAAAGAACCATCGTCCGAGGAAACGCCCGATGCACCTGACCGAAGAACAGACCATGGTCCGCGACATGGCCCGCGCCTTCGCGCAGGACCGGCTCGCCCCGACCGCCGCCGAGCGCGACCGCAGCGGCGCCTTCCCCAAGGCGGAACTCGCCGAGATGGGCGAGCTCGGCCTGATGGGCATGCTGGTGCCGGAGGAGTTCGGCGGCGCCGCCACCGACCATGTCGCCTACGCGCTCGCCATCGAGGAGATCGCCGCCGGCGACGGCGCCGTCTCCACCGTCATGAGCGTCCACAACTCGGTCGGCTGCATGCCGATCCTGAAATTCGGCACCGACGCCCAGAAGGACCGTTTCCTGAAAGCCATGGCGCGCGGCGAGATGCTGGGCGCCTTCTGCCTGACCGAGCCGCAGGCGGGCTCCGACGCCTCGGCGATCAAGACCCGCGCCCGGCGCGACGGCGATCATTGGGTGCTGAACGGCACCAAGCAGTTCATCACCTCGGGCTCGCAGGCCGACGTCGCCATCGTCTTCGCGGTGACCGACCCGGCGGCGGGCAAGAAGGGCCTCAGCGCCTTCATCGTGCCGACGGACACGCCGGGCTATCAGGTGGCGCGGACCGAGGAGAAGCTGGGCCAGCACTGCTCCGATACCTGCCAGATCGTGTTCGAGGACTGCCGGGTTCCCGCCGACCTGATGCTCGGGGCCGAGGGCGCCGGCTACAAGGTGGCGCTGGCGAACCTGGAGGGCGGGCGCATCGGCATCGCCAGCCAGTCGGTCGGCATGGCGCGTGCCGCGCTCGACCATGCCGTCCGCTACGCCCAGGAGCGCCAGAGCATGGGGGTGCCGATCGTCCAGCACCAGGCCGTCGCCTTCCGCCTCGCCGACATGGCGACCCGGGTGGAGGCGGCCCGCCAGCTCGTCCTGCATGCCGCCTCCCTGCGCGACGCCGGGGTGCCCTGCATGAAGGAAGCGGCGATGGCCAAGCTGTTCGCCTCGGAGATGGCGGAGAAGGTCTGTTCCGACGCCATCCAGATCCATGGCGGCTACGGCTACCTCAACGATTTCCCGGTCGAGCGTATTTACCGCGACGTCCGGGTCTGCCAGATCTACGAGGGCACCAGCGACATCCAGCGGCTCGTCATCAGCCGCGCCCTCATCCAATAACCAAGACCGCCAAACCGGGAGGAAGACGGCATGACCGTCCTGAAGAGCGCCCTCAACGCGCGCTCCGCCGAGTTCCAGGCCAACGCCGACGCCATGCAGCTTCTGGTCGACGATCTGCGCCGGAAGGTCGCCGCCATCCAGCAGGGCGGCGGCGCCAAGGCGCGCGACAAGCACCTCGCCCGCGGCAAGCTGCTGCCGCGCGAGCGCATCCGCCAGCTGCTCGACGTCGGCTCGCCCTTCCTGGAGCTGTCGCAGCTCGCCGCCGACGGCGTCTATGCCGACGACATCCCGTCGGCCGGCATCATCGCCGGCATCGGCAGCGTCGCCGGGCAGGAATGCATGATCGTCGCCAACGACGCGACGGTGAAGGGCGGCACCTACTACCCGCTGACGGTCAAGAAGCATTTGCGGGCGCAGGAGATCGCCCAACAAAACAACCTGCCCTGCATCTACCTGGTGGATTCGGGCGGCGCCAACCTGCCCAACCAGGACGAGGTCTTCCCCGACCGCGACCATTTCGGCCGCATCTTCTACAACCAGGCCAACATGTCGGCCGAGGGCATCCCGCAGATCGCGGTGGTCATGGGAAGCTGCACCGCGGGTGGCGCCTATGTCCCGGCGATGTCGGACGAGGCGATCATCGTCCGCAACCAGGGCACCATCTTCCTGGGCGGCCCGCCGCTGGTGAAGGCCGCGACCGGCGAGGTGGTGTCGGCCGAGGATCTGGGCGGCGCCGACGTCCATTCCCGCACGTCAGGCGTCACCGACCATTACGCGATGAACGACGCGCACGCGCTGGCGATGGCGCGCCGCGTGGTGTCGAACCTGAACCGCGCCAAGCAGATCGACCTGGATCTCCGCGAGCCGGAGGATCCCGCCTTCGACCCGCGCGAGCTCTACGGCGTCATCCCCAGCGACGCCCGCAAGCCCTTCGACGTGCGCGAGGTGATCGCGCGGGTGGTCGACGGTTCCCGTTTCGACGAGTTCAAGCCGCTCTACGGCACGACGCTGGTGACCGGCTTCGCCCACATCTTCGGCTATCCGGTCGGCATCATCGCCAACAACGGCATCCTGTTCAGCGAATCCGCTCTGAAGGGCGCCCATTTCGTCGAGCTGTGCTGCCAGCGCCGCATCCCGCTGGTGTTCCTGCAGAACATCACCGGCTTCATGGTCGGACGGAAATACGAGGCCGGCGGCATCGCCAAGGACGGCGCCAAGCTGGTCACCGCGGTCGCCTGCGCCAAGGTGCCGAAATTCACCGTCATCATCGGCGGCAGCTACGGCGCCGGCAATTACGGCATGTGCGGCCGCGCCTACAGCCCGCGCTTCCTGTGGATGTGGCCGAACGCCCGCATCTCGGTGATGGGCGGCGAGCAGGCGGCCGGCGTGCTGGCCCAGGTCAAGCGCGACGCGATGGAGGCCCAGGGCAAGCCCTGGTCGGCGGAGGACGACGAGGCGCTGAAGGCGCCGATCCGCGCCCAGTTCGAGCGCGAGAGCCACGCCTACTACGCCAGCGCCCGCCTGTGGGACGACGGCATCATCGACCCGGCCGACACCCGCATGGTGCTTGGGCTGGGGCTGTCGGCGTCCTTGAACGCGCCGGTGCCGAAGACGCCCTTCGGCGTCTTCCGGATGTGATGGAGGCGGGCATGAGCGACATTCTCCGAAACGATATTCTGGTCGACATCGCTGACACCGGCGTCGCCACCGTCACCATGAACCGCGGCGACGTCCACAACGCCTTCAACGAGCAGGTCATCGCGGACCTCACCTCCGCCTTCCGCCGGGTCGGCGAGGATCCGGCGGTGCGCGTCGTCCTGCTGCGCGGGGTGGGCAGGAGCTTCTCGGCCGGGGCCGACCTGTCCTGGATGAAGAAGATGGCCGGCTACTCCCATGAGGAGAATCTGGCCGACGCCATGGGCCTCGCCACCATGCTGCGCACGCTTGACGAATGCCCGAAGCCGACGGTCGCCGTGGTGCAGGGTCCGGCCTTCGGCGGCGGCGTCGGGCTGGTGTCGGCCTGCGACATCGCCATCGGCGTCGACACCGCGACCTTCGCGTTGTCGGAGGTGCGTCTCGGCATCATCCCCGCCGCCATCAGCCCCTATGTCATCGCCGCCATCGGCGAGCGCGCCTGCCGGCGCTATTTCCTGACCGGCGAGCGCTTCGGCGCGGCCGAAGCCCACCGCATCGGCCTGCTGCATGAGCTGACCGACGCCGCGGGGCTGGAAGACGCGGTGGCGAAGATGGTGAAGAGCCTGACGGACAGCGCCCCGACCGCGGTCAGCGCCGCCAAGGAGCTGATCCGCGCCGTCGCCCGCCGGCCGCTGACCGAGGAGGTCATGCGCGACACGGCGGAGCGCATCGCCCGCCAGCGCGCCAGCGCTGAAGGCAAGGAGGGCGTCGGCGCCTTCCTCGAAAAACGCACCCCGTCCTGGCGGAGCTGACCCAAATGTTCGACAAGATCCTGATCGCCAATCGCGGCGAAATCGCCTGCCGGGTCATCCGCACCGCCCGCCGGATGGGCATCCGCACGGTCGCCGTCCATTCGGAGGCCGACGCCAAGGCGATGCATGTCCAGATGGCCGACGAGGCCGTCTGCATCGGTCCGGCCCCGGTCGGCGAAAGCTACCTGCGCGGCGACGTCATCCTCGACGTGGCGAAGCGCACCGGCGCCCAGGCCATCCATCCCGGCTACGGCTTCCTGTCGGAGAATGCCGGCTTCGCCGCCGCCTGTGCCGAGGCCGGCGTGGTCTTCATCGGCCCGCCGATCGACGCCATCCGCGTCATGGGCTCCAAGGCCGAATCCAAGCGGCTGATGGCGAATGCCGACGTGCCGCTGGTGCCGGGCTATCACGGCACCGACCAGGATTTCGCCACCCTGTCGGCGGAGGCGGAGCGCATCGGCTACCCGGTGCTGGTCAAGGCGTCGGCCGGCGGCGGCGGCAAGGGCATGCGCGTGGTGCGCGCCGCCGCTGAACTGGCGGACGCGGTGGCCGGTGCCCAGCGCGAGGCCAAGGCCGCCTTCGGCGACGACAGCCTGCTGCTGGAGAAGTATCTCGCCCGCCCGCGCCATGTCGAAATCCAGGTCTTCTGCGACACCCACGGCAACGGCGTCTATCTGTTCGAGCGCGATTGCTCGGTCCAGCGCCGCCACCAGAAGGTGATCGAGGAGGCGCCGGCCCCCGATCTTCCCGACGACCTCCGCCGCCGCATGGGCGAGGCCGCGGTGGCCGCCGCCAAGGCGGTCAGCTATGTCGGCGCCGGCACCGTGGAATTCCTCTATGAGGATGGCGGCTTCTACTTCATCGAGATGAACACCCGCCTCCAGGTGGAGCATCCGGTGACCGAGAAGATCACCGGCCTCGATCTGGTCGAGTGGCAGCTGCGCGTCGCCGCCGGGTCCGAACTGCCGCTGCGCCAGGACCAGCTGACCCGCCGCGGCCACGCCTTCGAGGCGCGGCTCTATGCCGAGGACCCGCAGCGCGACTTCCTGCCGGCCATCGGCAGGCTGCTCCGCCTGCGCCCGCCGTCCGAGAGCGAGCATGTCCGCGTCGACACCGGCGTCCGCGAGGGCGATTCCGTCACCATGTTCTACGACCCGATGATCGCCAAGCTGATCGTCTGGGACGAGGACCGCGACAGCGCGCTGCGCCGCCTGCGCGTGGCGCTCGCCGAGTATGAGGTGGTCGGCGTCACCACCAACGTCGCCTTCCTCGGCGCCATCGCCGGCCATCCGGCCTTCCGGGCGGTGGAGATCGACACCGGCTTCATCGAGCGCCACCGCGCCGACCTGCTGCCGCCGCCGGCCCCGGTCGCCGACCGGGCGCTGGCGGCAGCCTCCCTGTCGGTGCTGCTGAAGCGCCGGGAGGAGGCCCAGGCCGCGCTGCGCGCCCGCTCCGACCGCCATTCGCCCTGGCTGCTCGCCAATGGCTGGCGGCTGAACGAGGAGAACCATTACGACCTGCGCCTGATGGACGGCGAGACGGCGCGCGAGGTGACGCTGCATTTCCGCGGCGACGATTACGAGGTCGCGGTGGATGGCGGCCACGCGATCCCGGTCGCCGGCGTCGCGCTGGCCGACGGCGTGCTGACCGCGACGCTGGACGGCATGCGCACCCGCGCGACCGTCGTCCAGCAAGGCCTCGACATCACCGTGCTGATCGACGGCGCGGTGTCCCGCCTGACGCTGGACGACCCCAGCGCCCGCGCGGCGGAGCAGGAGGGCGGCTCCGGCCGCCTGACCGCGCCGATGCCGGGCACCGTGGTCCGCGTGCTGGTCGAACCGGGCCAGAGCGTGGAGGCCGGCGCGCCGCTGATGCTGCTGGAAGCCATGAAAATGGAGCACACCATCAAGGCGCCGGCGGCCGGTATCGTCAGCGCCGTGAATTTCTCGGCAGGGGATCAGGTGTCGGAAGGCGTCGACCTGCTGGTTCTCGACATCGCGGAGGCGTGATCATGCAGTTGCCCAAATTCGTCCGCATGGTGGAGGTCGGTCCGCGCGACGGCCTCCAGAACGAAAAGACCATGGTGCCGACCGCGGTGAAGGTGGAGCTGGTCGACCGCCTGACCGCCGCCGGGCTGACGGTCGTCGAGGCGGCCAGCTTCGTCTCGCCCAAATGGGTGCCGCAGATGGGCGACAGCGCCGAGGTGCTGGCCGGCATCGCCCGCAAGCCCGGCGTGCGCTATGCCGCGCTGACCCCCAACCTGAAGGGGCTGGAGGGCGCGCTGGCGGCCAGGGCCGACGAGGTGGCGGTGTTCGGCGCCGCGTCGGAGAGCTTCAGCCGGAAGAACATCAACTGTTCCATCGCCGAGAGCCTGGACCGCTTCGCGCCCGTCATGGAACGGGCCAAGGCCGAAGGCGTGCCGGTGCGTGGCTATGTCTCCTGCGTGCTCGGCTGCCCCTACGAGGGCGAGATCTCGCCGGGCGCGGTGGCCGACGTGGCGGAACGGCTGTTCGCCATGGGCTGCTATGAGATCTCGCTGGGCGACACCATCGGCACCGGCACCCCGACCAAGGCGCAAGCAATGATCGCCGCGGTCGCCGACCGGGTGCCGGTGGAGAAGATCGCCGTCCATTTCCACGACACCTACGGGCAGGCGCTGGCCAACATCCTGGCGGCGCTGCAGATGGGCGTGGCGGTGGTCGACAGCTCCGTCGCCGGGCTCGGCGGCTGCCCCTATGCCAAGGGGGCGTCCGGGAACGTGGCGAGCGAGGATGTGCTGTACATGCTGAACGGCCTCGGCATCGAGACCGGGGTCGATCTGGACAGGCTGATCGCGGCCGGGGCGTTCATCGGCGACGCCATCGGCCGCCCGACCGCATCGAAGGTGGCCCGCGCTCGTGGTTGTGCGTGAGGGATCCTTCGGCAACGGAAGGGCCGCGCTCCCGGCGGGGGCGCGGCCCTTTCGCGTTCGGTCCCGTCATCGCCAACCTGACTGGAAATCGCCGCGCGACACCAACCGGCTGATGGGTTCCTCATGCACCCGGTGGGGTGTGCATGGTGGCGGCCAAATGGCCGGCGAGGTGAACCGCCACGGCGGCGCGGTCGGAATTCGACAGCGTTCCGAGGCGCTCCGCGTCGCGGCAGTCGATGACGGCCACTTTGGCGGTGCGGACCACGGACGGGGCCGGCAACCCGGCGACGGCAAGATCGCTGACGACGACATCGGTCGGCCAGCCGCGGTTTTCGGCGCTGGTGATCATCAGGACCCAGACGAGGTTGTGGTGCGTCAGCAGGTCGCCGGCCGCGATGACCAGTGCCGGCCGCCGCTGGCGCACCGGCCTGTCGGTGTAGGGGAACGGGACCTTGACGATGTCCCAGGGCTCAAAGGTCGGCATAGGCGCGCCGATCCGCATCGCTGTTCCATTCGGCGAAGGTGCGGAACGGATCGTCACCAGTTTCCACCACGGCGCGTGTCAGGATGACGCGCCCGTCCTCGATGCTGTAGGCGATCTCGTCGCCCTCATGCAGGCCGAGGGCGACGCGCACGGGCTGCGGGATGGTGGTTTGCGCTTTGCTGGTAAGCTTGCTGGTGATCATCGGTACCTCACGGCAAGGGCCGTTCCAACAGTAAGGAAAATCCTTCCGGCTTTCAATGTCCGGGCCGATGGCTCGTTCTCCTCCGCCGGATGGCTGCTCTACCAAATTGTCCGTGCTACGAACTTGACCGGCCCGGCGGTCCGGCGCATGATGGGAAGCGTGATGGATGGTGCCGAAAACGCATTGTTCCCACGACGCCGACCGGCCTGAGAGCCGGCCGGAACCACGGCTGGAGTTCCAGAGGCAACATCTTCCGACCGCCTCGGCGCGTCGCGACACATCTGTTGCCCGTCCGGCTGAGCGGCGGCGGAGCCATACCCGGGTGGCTCCGCCGCCGATTGTTTTTGGCCGCCCCCTGGCCCACGATATGGCCCGCCGGGTGTTTTTTGGGCGCCGGCCATCGTCCCGCCCAATCCCGGTCATCCTCCCGCCTCATTTCCGTCACGTCCTGTCACCCTCCGCACATCACCATGGCAGCGGCCGGTGCATAATGGATCTTGCTGGAATTTCTACCACTTTTGAGCAAAGGACGGTGCCGGTCCAACCGGATTCGCTCGAAATTCAAACGAAACTTCGAAAAATATTGATTTGCTTTTGCAAAATGGGGGTACGGGCTGTAGCTTTAACGCGCCATTAACCAGACTGGATTGAGTTTAGGGACATCGGACGCAGGCAACTCCAACCAAGGTGCGAAGTTGACTTCCCAATCGGATGAAGCCGGCTTGCGCCTCGTGCCGATGCCTTCCGTGTGATGCCGTTATGACCGTTCCTCTGGATTTGAAAGGCCCGCCCCCATGACCGTGCCGGCAGTCCTCCGCGATGTGGCGCAGATCGGCGCCTACGCCGCCGGCCGGGGCCGACATGCGGGCCTGCTGGTCGCGGTCCTGCTGCTGGCCGGCTGCCCGTCCAACATGACGGGCCCGGGGGGGCCGGACCTGACGGCGGCCAATCCGAACGCCCGCCCGCCCGCCCCGCCGGTGCCCAGGCAGAAGCCGGCCCGCAAGGTGCCCGACGCCACCGCGCTGGCGCCGACCCTGCCGATGCCGCAGCCCGGTCCGCCGGTGACCGTCGGCGAGTTGACGGCCGCCACACAGTTGGCATCCGTCTCTCCCGCAACCGCCGCCAGTCCCGCAACCGCCGCCCCTGCAACTTCCAACGCCGACCCCGACAGCCTTGTCGGGCTGGACGAAGTCCAGACTCTCAACCTCCTGGGGTCCCCCGTTGCACGGGAAGAGGCGCCTCCCGCCAAGATCTGGCGGTATGCCAAAGGCGATTGCACCCTCAAGGTCTTCTTCTTCATGGATATGACCTCGTCCCAGGACTTCCGCGCCCTCTCCTACGATATGAAGAGCAGCCAAAATGTCCCTGACGCCGACCACCGATGCTTCGCCCAGCTCCTCGCTCAAGCTGACACAGGGCGCCCTGTCCGCCCCGGATTACAGTAGGGCGGAGCAGAACAAGGGAATGTCCGCGATGACCGAACCGACCATTGCCCGCATCGCCCTGGTGGATGACGACGACCTGTTCCGCGAGTCGCTCAGCCTCAATCTCGGCGACGAGGGGTACGACGTCGTCACCTTCGACCGTGGCGAGCCGGCGCTGGATTTCTTCGCCGGCGGCGGCGCGGTCGACATCGTCCTGCTGGACTGGCGCATGCCCAAGCTGGACGGCATCGACGTGCTGCGCCAGATGCGTGCCCGCGGCATCGACGTGCCGGTCATCTTCCTGACCGTCCTGTCCGACCAGATCTATGAAGAGGCGGCGCTGGCTGGCGGCGCGCTGGATTTCGTCGAGAAGTCGCGCAGCCTGTCGATCCTGCTGAAGCGCATGCGCCTGATCCTGGACGGCACCAAGGGGGACGGCGCCAAGGGCGCGGCCGAGGAGGGGGAGGCCGCAGGCAACGCCACGCTCCACCGCCTGGGCGAGCTGGAACTGCGCCTGGACAACAGCCGCGCCTTCTGGAAGGGCAAGCGCATCGACCTGACGCTGACCGAGTTCAACATCGTCAAGCTGATGTCGACCCGCCCGGAAGAGGACGTGTCCTACCGCGAGATCTACGACCTCGTCCATGGCAAGGGCTTCATGGCCGGATACGGCCCGTCGGGCTACCGCGCCAACGTCCGTGCCTTCATCAAGCGCATCCGCCAGAAGTTCCGTTCGGTCGACGCCGGCTTCGCCTGCATCGAGAACTATCCCGGCTTCGGCTACCGCTGGGGCAAGGGCGACGATGCGGCCAACCAGGGCCGCGATGAGGACGGTATCGGGGACGGTGTTGGCGAGGATATGCTGATCGATGGCGCTGCTGCCGACTGACCTTGCGGCGATGCGGGCGCCTGGACGGGCGTCCGCCCGCCTGCTCTGGCTGTGGCGCTCGATGGCGAGCCGCCTGCTGCTGCTCACCCTTGTCTTCGTCGCGGTTCCGGTCCTGCTCTACGACCAGTTCCAGCGGGCCGACGAGGCGACGCAGCAACTCCTGCTGAAAAGCGCCCAGCGCCAGGGCGAACTGATCGCCCGTGCGCTGGAACCCGAACTGCTGGGCGTCGACCGCGCCGCCCTTCCCGGCCTCAGCGGAGCGCTCGCCCGCTATGGTGACGACCGCACCCGGCTGAAGCTGCTGGTCCGGCCGCGCGTCTCGGCGGCGGGTCCGGGGGCCTCCTCCTCCGGCGTCCGGGCCGGGCCGGAGCCCTTCTTCTACGTCGCCGCAGCCCCCAGCCTGTCCACCGCCGACATCGACGCCGAACGGCGCCTGCTGCTCGAACAGGGGGTGCTCGACCGGCTGGGGTCGAGCTGCGCCGGCAATGCCACCCTGGCGATGCGCGTCCCCCATGCCGAAGGCGGCGAGGAGGTGCTGTCCTCCATCACGCCGATCAAGACCAGCTTCGGCTGCTGGGCGCTGGTGACCAGCCACGCCACCGAGGCCTACATCTCCTCCTCGCTCGGCCGGCCCTATTGGAGCACGCCGGCGGTGCAGGCCGCCGCGGCGATCTATCTGGCGATGGCGGCACTGGTGCTGGCCGTGCTGGCCGGCGTCTGGCGCAACCTGAACCGCTTCGGCGACCTTGCGCGCGGGATTGTCGGCGGCGATGGGGGCGGCGATGGGGGCGGCGAGGACTGCGCCGACCGGAAGGGCCGCAGCGCCTCCTTCGCCGCGCGCAACACCGTGCCGGAACTGGCGGGGGTGGCGGAGGATTTCGACCGGCTGGTCGCCACGCTGCGCGACAGCGCCCAGTCGCTGCGCCGCGCCGCGGAGGACAACGCCCACGCCTTCAAGACGCCGATCGCCGTGATCCGCCAGTCGGTGGAACCGCTGCGCCGCGCCCTGCCGGCGGAGAACGCCCGCAGCCAGCGGGCGCTGACGATGATCGAGAAGTCGCTGGACAAGCTGGACGGCCTCGTCTCCTTCGCCCGCCGCATGGACGAGGCGGCGGCCGACCTGCTGGCGCCCTCGCGCCGCCGCGTCGACCTGTCGGCGCTGGTGGAACGGATGGCCGGCGGCTACACCGGCCTGCTCGCCGAACAGCGGCTGCACATGCGCTCGCGCATCGACGCCGGTCTGGTGGTGCGTGCGGGCGAGGAGACGCTGGAAACCATCGTCGAGAATCTGGTGGAGAATGCCGTCAGCTTCTCGCCGCCCGATGCGGCGGTCAGCGTGCGGCTGACCCGCAGCGGCCCCTGGGCCGAGCTGGTGGTGGAGGACGAGGGGCCGGGCGTCGATCCCGCCAACCTGGACCGCATCTTCGATCGCTACTTCTCCCACCGCGAACCCGGCCGCGGCATGCCGGAGGACGAGGCGGCGGCCCATCAGGCGGGGGCGGCGCATTTCGGCATCGGGCTGTGGATCGTACGCCGCAACATCGAGGCCTTCGGCGGCCGGGTGCGCGCGGAGAACCGGCCGGCCGGCGGCCTGCGGATGACGGTTGCGCTGCCGCTGGCGGCGTGACCGACCGCCGTCCCCTTCGGCGAACAGGCTTCGGAGTGGCGCCGTCCGCACCGATCCTGCTATGGTCACGGCTGGCCGCTTCCGTTCTTTGCCTTGAGGATCGGTGCCGCCAGCCGAACAGCATTCCGAGCCTCCCATGGACCGCAGCCTCGATTCCACCGATCTCAAGATCCTGCGCGAACTGCAGGAGGACGGGCGCCTCAGCAATGTCGAGCTGGCGCGCCGCATCAATCTCAGCCCGGCCGCCTGCCTGGAGCGGGTGAAGCGGCTGCAGGGCGACGGCGTCATCCAGCGCTATGTCGCGCTGCTCGACCCGCATCGCCTGGAGGCCGGGATGCTGGTCTTCGTCGAAGTGGTGCTGGACCGTACGACACCCGACAATTTCGACGATTTCAAGGCCACCGTGCTGCGCATGCCGCAGATCATGGAATGCCACATGGTCGCCGGCGGCTTCGACTATCTGGTCAAGGCGCGGGTGCGCGACATGAACGAGTACCGGCTGTTCCTGGGCGAACTGCTGTCGACCGCGCGCGGCGTCCGCGAAACCCACACCTACGCCGTGATGGAAGAGGTGAAGAGCGTCACCGCCATCCCGCTGGACGGCCTGTCGCGCCCCTGAATGGATGGACTCTGCAACAATTTCCGATTTGCACAGTCCTTCCCTCTCGTTCCCGTTTCAGTACGCATTTTGCGATGAGCTCCGCCGCCCGCCCTCCTGCCGGTCTCCTGCAGGGCAGAGCCGTCTTGTTCGTTTGCTGACAAAATGATGCGGCATGCCGCTTGCAGCGAAGCCTCCGGTCCGGGTGTGCGCCCCATGCCGCCGTTCGGTGGCCTGGCTCCAGCCGACATGCCCGACCTTTTCCTGCAAGACACTGGCTGGAGCGGAACCGCGACATGCGCGTCAACTCACCGATCACCGACCGCGAAGTCCATTTGACCGAGGGGGTTCCCCTGGTGTCGCGCACCGACACCGGCGGGCGCATCACCTTCGTGAACCGGGCCTTCGTCGAGATCAGCGGCTTCGACGAGCAGGAGTTGATCGGTGCCCCGCACAGCATCGTCCGCCATCCCCACATGCCGAAGGAGGCCTTCGCCGACCTGTGGGCGACGGTGAAGGCCGGGCGGCCCTGGGAAGGGCTGGTCAAGAACCGCACCAAGGCCGGAGATTTCTATTGGGTGCGCGCCAACGTCACGCCGGTGATCGAGAACGGTGCCGTTGCCGGCTACATCTCCATCCGGTCCAAGCCGTCGCGGGACGAGGTGCGGTCGGCGGAGGCACTGTATGCCGCCATGCGCGACGGCCTTGCCACGGTGGAACTGGTCCAAGGGATGCTGGTGCGGCGCAACCGCGCCGGCCGCGCCGCCGCCACCGCCCGCGCCAGCCTGTCCGGGCGCCTGTTCGCGGTGTTCGGGCTGCTGATCCTGGCGATGCTGCTGGCGGGCTGGCTCGGGTTGGACGGCATGGCCGGGTCCAACCGGTCGCTGCGCACGGTCTATGAGGACCGCACCGTTCCGGCCTACCAGATCGGCGAGATCGAGAACCGCGCCCGCGACAGCCGGCAGCAGCTGACCGATCTCACAGCCGACCTGCAGGCCGGGAGGAGCGCCGCCGACCTTGCCGCGATGGAGGCGGAGGTCGCCGCCAACGGCGGCGTCATGCAGCGGCTGCTGACCGAGTATCTCGCCACCTACCTGACGCCGGAGGAGGCCGTCCTTGCCGAGAGGTTCAAGCCGCTGGTCGCGGCCTATCTCGAGAAGGGGATTGCCCCGGCCCTGGCCCTGGCGCGGGAGCGGAACGCCGCGGCGCTGGACGCCCATCTGCGCGGCATTGTCCGGCCGGCCTTCGCCGACCTGCATCGGGTGTCGGTTGCGCTGCTCGACCTCCAGGTCCGGGTGGCGAAGGAGGAGTTCGACAAGGCGGAGGCCGATTACACCGTCCGCTTCGTCGAGATGGCTGCTGCGGTGCTGGCGAGCTGCCTGCTGGCGGCCCTGTTCGGCCTGCTGATCCTGCGCACGGTGCGCCGGCCGCTGGAGGTGCTGGAACGGACCTTCGAGCGCATCGCCCAGGGGGCCTTCACCGACCCGATGGCTGCCATCGCCGTGCCGGAGTTCCGCCGCGTCGCCACCGAGCTGAACGCGATGAAGGCGAAGCTCGCCTACAACATCCATGAGAATCACGAAACCGAGCAGCGCCAGAAGGCGCAGACCCGCCAGGCACTGCTGGAAACCTGCAAGTCGATCGAGAGCGACCTGGACGCCACCTGGATCGGGGTGGAGCTGGCGAGCAACCGTGCCGGCGACGGCATCCGCCACCTGATGGAGGCGCTCGGCGTGGTGCGCGAGAACACGATGGTGGTTTCCGCCGCCTCCGAACAGGCCAGCGCCAACGCCCAGTCGGTCGCCGCCGCGACGGAGCAGCTCAACTCGTCCGGCCGGGAGATCGCGCGGCAGGCCGCCCGCTCCAGCGAGGTGGCGCGGCGCGCGGTCGACAATGCCCGCGGCTCCGCCTCCGCCATCGGCCGGATGGAGGTCGCGACCGGGGAGATCGCCAAGGTCGCCAGCCTGATCAACCAGATCGCCGGCCAGACCAATTTGCTGGCGCTGAACGCCACCATCGAGGCCGCCCGCGCCGGGGAGGCCGGCAAGGGCTTCGCCGTGGTGGCGGGCGAGGTCAAGCAGCTCGCCGACCAGACCGCGCGGGCGACCGGCGAGATCGCCCGCCAGATCGACCAGCTGAGGCAGGCGGTCGGCGGCGGCGTGTCGGCGATCCAGACCGTCATTTCCGTGATCGAGGAGATCGAGGAGGCGGCGTCCGCCACCGCTGTCGCGGTCGAGCAGCAATCCGCCGCCAATGCCGGGATCGGGCGCAGTGCCGGCAATTCCGCCGGGGGGGCCGCGCAGGTGTCGGGCAGCGTGCTGCACATCCGCGACCAGACCGACGGGATCACCGGCATCGCCACCGATGTCCGCCGCCGCATGACCGACACCCAGACCGCGGTGGCCGACCTGAAGCGCCGCCTTGTCATCGCGCTGCGCCAGTCGGTGGCCGGCGACCGCCGCGTCTCCGACCGCATCCCGTGCGAGGAGCCGGTCGGCCTGACCGTGGACGGCCAGCGCCTGTCCGTCACCATGCTCGACCTGTCGCTCGACGGGCTGCTGGTCGACCTGAAGGGGATGTCCGATCTGGCCGAGCAGACGCGGCTGACCGTGACCCTGCGCGATGCCGGCGACCTGCCGGCCATCGTCGCCGGCGCCAGCGACCTCGGCCTGCATCTGGCCTTCGACGAGCTGACGGACGCCCAGGCCGGCCGGCTGGAGCGTGCCTACCGGGCGATGATCGAGGCCGATTCCGCCATCATCCGCCAGGCGCAGGACGCGGCGGCGGCGCTGGCGGCGGCCCTGGAAGGCGCCCTGTCGAGCGGCGGCATCGGCGAGGAGGCGCTTTTCTCCACCGACCTCTCCACCATCCCCGGCAGCGAGCCGGAGCAATGCCTCGCCCCCTTCACCGACCTGACCGACCGCCTGTTCCCGGCGGTCCAGGAGGCGGTCCTGGCGTCCAACCCGCGCTTCCAGTTCTGCGCGGCGGTCAATGCCGTCGGCTATCTGCCGACCCACAACGCCCGCTATTCCGAACCGCAGCGGCCGGGCGACGCGGTGTGGAACGCCTCCCACTGCCGCAACCGCCGGGTCTTCGCCGACCGTTCCGGCCTTGCCGCGGCGCGCAACACCCGCGCCTTCCTGCTGCAGGCCTACCGCCGCGACATGGGCGGCGGACAGACGGTGCGGCTGAAGGAGGTCGATGTGCCGATCACCGTGCGCGGCCGGCATTGGGGCAATCTGCGGCTGGCCTACATGCCGTGACGGCGGGCTTGTCCGGAGGGCGGCGGGCAGGTTCCGGAGCGCCCGCCGCCGGTCCCGGCGCTCACTGCGGGCGCAGGCGTCTCCAGATGCCGAAGCGGCTCGTCGTCATGGTCAGATCCTGATAGGCGAAGCACCATTGCGGCGGGGTTCCCGGCTGCTTCCAGCCCATGACCACGGAACGGTGCGCGGTTCCGGCAGTCCCGTAGACATCGGTGACGCCGGGGCGGGTTCCCTCGGAGAATGGAGCCAGCACGAACCTTTGGCTGGTGTCCTGGTCAAGCTCTTCGCCCCATTCCTGCATTTCCGCAAGAGCATGGGCCAGCGGGTGTCCCTGGTTCTGCTTGTATCCCGCTGCCGTATGCATGACGACGCCATTGCAGCCGACGAAGTAGCACCCGCTGAACTCGCTGGTCAGGAAGAACGTCGCGCCGCTGTTGTTCAGCGCGGAGATCGCGGCCATCGGGTTCTGTCCCCAGGGAAGCCAATAGACCTGTTCGCCATGGGCCCCTGGCTCGGCCGTTATGGTGTAGACGTTATGCGACCCGTCGTTGCTCTGCGCGCGCCCGCAATAGAGCGTCTTCACGCCGCGTGTCTCATCTTCCGCAATGGAATTGTCCAGGCGCACCGCAGCTCCCTTCGTATCACCGACGATATGC
The DNA here is from genome assembly GCF_041507355.1 of Azospirillum sp. HJ39. Classification (NCBI taxonomy): domain Bacteria; kingdom Pseudomonadati; phylum Pseudomonadota; class Alphaproteobacteria; order Rhodospirillales; family Azospirillaceae; genus Azospirillum; species Azospirillum sp. HJ39. The sequence continues at coordinate 422,382 of NZ_CP167909.1, forward strand.
GCAGAGCGGATGGCGTAGCCGATCGCCGTCCAAGGATTGATTGCCATGTCATCCACCTTCTCGTGATGGGCGGGGAGGGACCGCCGCCCCTGGAGAGTTGGCAATGCAGGCATATCTGTCCAGTTGAATTTCTGCGCATCAACATCCTCAAGGAGGCCATGGACCCGCACGGCAGACCCCGTCCTTACCCCCGCGCCTCCGGTACCAGCACGTCGGCGCAGATCGCCCGCACCAGCTCGGCCCGGTCGGCGGCGGCGGCGGGGGCGAGCAGGCCCTGGCCGAAGGCGAAGGCGTAGAACAGGTAGGCGCGGGCAAAGGCCTGGTCGGCCGGCAGGCCAAGCGCCGCGAACAGGCCGGCGACGCTGTGCAGGCGCTCGCGGTCGACCTCGGCGATGATGCGCTCGGCATCGGGGTCGCGCCGCGCCCAGTCGCGCACCGCCAGCTCGATCGCCATGCCGCGCGGCTTGCTGCCGCCATAGAGCGCCAGCATGTCGCGCAGCTGCCGCGCCGGCTCGCGCCCGTCCAGCCGGGTCTGTTCCTTGATCGCGGCGATGCGGCCGAGCTTCCAGCTGTCCAGCAGCGCGCCCATCAGGTCGGTGCGGTCGCGGAAATGCCAGTAGAAGCTGCCCTTGGTGACCTTCAGGGTCTTGGCCAGCAACTCCACCCGCACCTTGTCGACGCCGCCTTCGGCCAGCGCCGCGAAGGCGGCGGCCAGCCAGGACTCGCGGTTCTTCGTTTTGGCTTCCATACCCGTCCTTCGTGCTCCCCAGGCGTCCGCCGCCGCAGTCCCGACGGCGATCTATACCCGAAAAGGGAGGCCGCTGCCTATTCGCCCTGCTGCATCTGGATCGCGTCCGACGCCCTGCCGCGATAGTGGATGTTGCCGTCGGTGTCCAGGAAGGCCCAGTCGCCGGTCAGGTAATAGCGCCGGCCGTGGCGGAAGCGCCGGGCGGTCCGCTCCGGATCGTTGGCGTAGGATTCGAACCAGAACAGCGGCGAGTGGTCGACGTCGATGGCGATCTCGCCGACCCCGCCCACCGGCGCCTCCCGCCCGTCGGGGGCGAGGACGACGACGCGGAAGCCGGGCATCGGCCGGCCGAGCGAGCCGCTGGGCGGCTGGGCGGCGTCTCCCCCCTCCGTCCCGTCCGCGTCGTAACGGCCGATCCCCTCGGGATCGTAACGGTTCACGATGAAGATGCCGGTCTCGCGCTGGCCATACTGGTCGAGCAGCGGCACCTTCACCGTCCGGTTGGCCCAGGCGATCAGGTCGGGCGGCAGCGGCTCGCCCACCACCGACAGGATGCGCAGGGCGAGCTGGTGCGACACGCCGGGATCGGCGCCGTGCCAGGCGCGGATCTGCGACGGCGCCGCGGTCAGGTTGGTGACGCCGAACTTGGTCAGCATGCGGTAGCCCTGCCGCACGTCGTAGGGGCCGTCGCAGAAGATCGTCGTCCGTCCCAGCAGCAGCGGCCCGACCAGCCCGTAATAGGCACCATAGGCCCAGCCGGGATCGGCCATGTTCCAATAGATGTCGTCGTCGCGCAGGTCGAGGCCGATGCGCATGTACTGTTCGATCCCCGACAGCGCCTTGACCGGCAGCGACACCCCGAGCGGCGTCGGCTCCGATTCCGAGGTATAGATCAGGGCGAAGGCATCGCTTTCCCGGTAGCGCGCCACCTCCGCCCGCGGCGGCGCCTCGTGCAGCGACGACCAGAAGGGCACGGCGTCGGGTCCGAACGCCTCGTCGCCCTCGACCGTCACCACCGGGCGGCTGTTGTCGCGCGGCACCTTGCGGCGCAGGAAGCCGTTGGTGACGATGGCCCGCGCGTCGCTGTCGGCCAGCCGGTAGGCGACCGCCGACGTCGTGTAGGTGGTGAACAGCGGCATGTAGACCCCGCCCAGCCGCCAGATCGCCAGCGCGGTGATCAGCAGCTCCGGACCCTTGGGCAGCAGCACCGCCACCCGGTCGCCCTGTCCCACCCCCATCCCGGCAAGCACGCTGGCGAAGCGCGCCGAATCGCGGGCCAGCCGGGCGAAGCTCAGCTCCGTCGTCTGCCCCGCCACGCTTTCATGCAGCAGCGCCGCCCGCGCACCGTCGGCGGCGCGGACATGGCGGTCGCACAGCAGCGTCGCCAGCGCGATGGCGTCGCCGCGATATTCCGGCCGCAGGAAGGCGGAGGCGCGGACCAGCGGCACCGGAAGTGCCGGCTCCGGCGGGGCAGGTTCCGGCGCCGCCGTTTCCGGCGGGCCGAGCGGGGGAGGGGGCCTGTGCCGCAAGGCCGCCAGATCGCCAAGCGCCACCAGATCCGGGCCCAGGTGATAGCGCCTGCTGCGGGCATCCTGGTCCACCAGCCCGTCGCGCGCCAGCGCCGTCAGCAGCCGGTGCGCCGTCGCCTTCGACAGGCCGACGGCGGTCATCAGGTCGGCCAGCCGGGCGCCGCCGGTCCCGGCGGCGGCGACCGCGCGCAGCAGGGCGATGGCGCGTTCCAGGCTTTGGGTGCCGCCCGCGGCGTTCGGGGCGGCCGGAGCGGGGGCGATGTCGGCATGGCGGGTCATGGGTCCATCATATGGACCATGCGCCGGGTTGTCGCGGGAAAAAACATGCAGTGGCGGAATGTCAGTGTTGAAAACAGACCGGAGCCCGGTATATAGTGAGGAAGTTGCTCATGAAACGGTCCACAATATGGACCTCGCCGGCCACCAAAGAGCCGGGTCGTGACCCCGAGAAGCGGTACCAACAGCAACGGAGGAGGAAATGTCAGGCGCGCCCGTCGCACCACACCCCGGCCCTGCCCAAAATTCGCCCACCACCCAGGCGGAGACCATCTTCGAGGCTCGGGGCGTCAATCTGCGCTTCGGGGGCGTCCATGCGCTGACCGACGTCAGTTTCGGCATCCGCAAGGGCGAGTTGTTCTCGATCATCGGCCCGAACGGTGCCGGCAAGACCTCGATGGTCAACTGCATCTCCGGCCGCTACCGGCCGACCGACGGCAAGGTCTATTTCAAGGGCCGCGACGTGACGGGGATGACCCCGAACCATCGCGCCTCGCTCGGCATCGGCCGCACCTTCCAGAACCTGGCGCTGTTCGGGCACATGACCGTGCTCGACAACATCATGGTCGGCCGCCACCACCTGCTGAAGAACAACTTCCTGACCGGCCCGCTCTATTGGCTGACCGGCGCCCGCAAGGAGGAGCTGTCCCACCGCCGCGAGGTGGAGGAGATCATCGACTTCCTCGAAATCCAGCATGTCCGCAAGGCCACCGCCGGCACCCTGTCCTACGGCCTGCGCAAGCGGGTGGAGCTGGCCCGCGCCATCGCGCTGAAGCCGGACCTGATCCTGCTGGACGAGCCGATGGCCGGCATGAACCTGGAAGAGAAGGAGGACATGGCCCGCTACATCGTCGACCTGAACGAGGAGTTCGGCATGACCGTCGTCATGATCGAGCATGACATGGGCGTGGTCATGGACATCTCGCACCGGGTGATGGTGCTGGAATTCGGCAAGAAGATCGCCGAGGGCCGGCCGGAGGAGGTTCTGGCCGACCCCCGCGTCCGCCGCGCCTATCTGGGCGAGGACGACGAGGAGGAGGCGCCCGCCGCCGTCCACCGGCAGCCCCCCCGCAAGGAGGTCGCGTGATGGCCGCAAACACCGTTTCTCCCCCCGCTTCCCCCTCCGGCTTGCCCGATCTCGCCGTCCACGACACGCTGCCGAAGCTGGTGGCGTTGCACGCCCGCGACCATGGCGGCGACATCGCCATGCGCGAGAAGGATTTCGGCATCTGGCGCAGCTTCACCTGGGCCGACGTGCAGGCCCGGGTCCGCGGCTTCGCGCTCGGCATGACCAAGCTCGGCGTCGTGCCGGGCGAGGTGGTCGGTCTGCTGGGCGACAACCGCCCCGACTGGGTAATGGGCGAGATCGCGACCCATGCGGTGCGCGGCTACAGCCTGGGCATCTACCGCGACGCGCTGGACGAGGAGGTCGCCTACCTCATCACCTATGCCGACGTGAAGGTGGTGTTCGCCGAGGACGAGGAGCAGGTCGACAAGCTGCTGAACCTCGCCGACCGGCTGCCGACGCTCCAGCACATCATCTATTCCGACCCGCGCGGCATGCGCAAATACCATGACCCCCGCCTGATGCCGGTCACCGACCTGATCCGCATGGGCGAGGAGCTGCATGCCCGGCAGCCGGACCTCTACGACCGCATGGTTGCGGAGACGAAGGGCGAGGAGGTCGCCATCCTCTGCACCACGTCGGGCACCACCTCGAACCCGAAGATGGCGATGCTGCCGGCCGGGCGGCTGATCCGCCATGTCGCCAGCTACCTGTCGGCCGATCCCAAGGGGCCGGAGGACGAGTATGTCTCGGTCCTGCCGCTGTCCTGGATCATGGAGCAGGTCTATGCCGTCGGCATGGGCGTGGTGTCGCGGATGCGCGTGAACTTCGTCGAGGAAGCCGAGACGATGATGCACGACTTCCGCGAGATCGGGCCGAGCTTCGTCCTGTTCGCGCCGCGCCTGTGGGAGGCCATCGCCGCCGACGTGCGCGCCCGCATGATGGACGCCTCGCCCTTCAAGCAGAAGATGTACGAGCTCGGCATGAAGCTGGGGCTGGAGGCGCTGGCCAAGGGGCAGCGATCGGCGGTGGCCGACGCGATCCTGTTCAAGGCGCTGCGCGACCGGCTGGGCTTCACCAACCTGAAATCGGCGGCGACCGGCGGCGCCGCGCTCGGTCCCGACACCTTCAAGTTCTTCCAGGCGCTGGGCGTGCCGCTGCGCCAGATCTACGGCCAGACCGAGACGATGGGCGCCTACACCGTCCATCGCGGCACCGACGTCGATTTCGACACGGTCGGCGTGCCGTTCGACGGCGGCATCGAGGTGAAGGTGATCGACCCCGACCACAACGGCGTCGGCGAGATCGTCACCCGCCACCCCAACATGTTCGCCGGCTATTACCGCAACGAGGGCGCGACCGTCGCCGACATGCGGGACGGCTGGATGCACACCGGCGATGCCGGCTTCTTCGACAAGAAGGGGCATCTGGTCATCATCGACCGCATCAAGGACATCGCCACCACCGCCCGCGGCGACCGCTTCAGCCCGCAGTTCATCGAGAACAAGCTGAAGTTCAGCCCCTATGTCGCCGAGGCGGTGATCCTGGGCGACAAGCGCGACTACCTGTCGGCGATCGTCTGCATCCGCTTCTCCATCGTGTCGAAATGGGCGGAGAAGAACCGCATTGCCTTCACGACATATTCCGATCTGGCGTCGAGGCCGGAGGTGTACGAGCTGCTGCGCAGCGAGGTGGAGCGGGTCAACCAGACGCTTCCCGAATACCAGCGCATCTCGAAGTTCCTGCTGCTCTACAAGGAGCTGGACGCCGACGACGGCGAGCTGACCCGCACCCGCAAGGTGCGGCGCGGCGTGGTCGCGGAGAAGTACGGCACCATCATCGACAGCATCTATGCCGGCCAGCCGAGGATCGACGTCGACACGACGATCGCCTTCCAGGACGGCACGAAGCAGCGCATCCGCACCACGCTGACCGTCATCGACCTCGTGCCCGTCGCGGCGAAGAAGCCGCAGCCGGTCGCGGCGTGAGGAGAGCGCGATGCACACCGCCAATCAAACCCTCTCCCGTCCCGGGAGAGGGAGGGGACCCGTGCGGAGCATGGGGAGGGTGAGGGGGCCGGCAAGATGCAGGCGCCCTGATCCTTGCAGCACCCTCACCCGGCCCTTCGGGCCACCCTCTCCCGGGGCGGGAGAGGAAAAGAACGAGGCCACGCCATGACCCTTCTGTTCCAGCTTCTCGTCAACGGACTGATCGTCGGCGCGCTGTACGGCGTGGTCGCCATGTCCTTCGTGCTGATCTACAAGGCCAGCCGCATCGTCAACTTCGCGCAGGGCGAATTCCTGCTGATCGGCGCCTGGACCTGCTGGTGGCTGCTGACCAGCTGGCAGCTGCCCTTCTGGATCGGCTTCCCGATCACGCTGGTCTTCATGCTGGCCTTCGGCGTCATCCTGCAGATCGTCGTGCTGCGGCCGATGATCGGCGAGCCGATCATCTCGGTCATCATGGTGACCATCGGCCTGTCCATCGTCTTCCAGGCGGCGATGAAGTGGATGTTCGGCGTCTTCGCCAAGCCCTTCCCGCCGATCTTCGCCCACGCCACCATGGACGTCTTCGGCCTCCAGGTGCAGACGGTCTACGTCGTCTCGCTCGGCATCTCGATCCTGATCATGGCCGGCTTCGGCTGGTTCTTCAAATATTCGCGCACCGGGCTGGCCATGCGGGCGACCGCCTTCGACCAGCAGGTGGCGCAGTCGCTTGGCATCTCGGTCCGCCACATGTTCGCGATGAGCTGGGCCATCTCCGCCATGGTGTCGGCGGTGGCGGGCGTCACGGTCGGCGTCGTCAACGGCGTGTCCTCGGCGCTCTCCTTCTTCGGCATCAAGGTGTTCCCGGCGGTGATCCTCGGCGGCCTCGACAGCGTCATCGGCGCGGTGGTCGGCGGCCTGATCGTCGGCGTGCTGGAGAACATGGCGCACTACCTGGACAGCCAGTGGCTGAACTGGGGCAACATGTACGAGATCGCGCCCTTCTACGTCCTGATCGCCATCCTGATGATCAAGCCTTACGGCCTGTTCGGCACCAAAGACATCGAGCGCGTGTGAGGCCAAAATGGCGAATGTCAGCATCATCCCGAGCGGCGATTTCAAGACGTCCTACGGGACCGACACCACCATCTTCCCGACGAAGACCAGCCGCAACTTCGCGATCCTCGGCGTGGTCCTGCTGCTGGCCTGCCCGGCCTTCATGGACCGCTACTGGCTCAGCCTGCTGATCCAGATCGGCTATCTCGGCATCGCGGCGCTGGGGCTCAACATCCTGGTCGGCTTCACCGGGCAGATCTCCATCGGCCATTCCGCCTTCTTCGGCTTCGGCGCCTTCGCGTCGGCTTGGCTCAACAACCGCTGGGGCGTGCCGGTGGCGCTGGCGATCCCGCTGGCCGGGGTGGCGACGACCGGCGTCGGGCTGATCTTCGGCGTGCCGGCGGCGCGGCTGAAGGGGCTCTACCTCGCCATCGCGACGCTGGCGGCGCAGTACATCCTGCAGGACTTCTTCGGGCGGGCCGACTGGTTCACCGGCGGCAGCGCCGGCACCATCGCCGAGCCGCTGACCGTCTTCGGCTTCGCCTTCGACACGGACGAGAGCTACTTCTACGTCGTGCTGGTGGCGATGGTGGTGATGTACATCCTCGGCACCAACCTGATGCGGACCCGCGACGGCCGGGCCCTGGTGGCGGTGCGGGACCATTATCTCTCCGCCGAGATCATGGGCATCAACCTCACCAAGTATCGGACGATGTCCTTCGGCATCTCCGCCTTCTACGCCGGCATCGGCGGCGCGCTCTACGCCCACTACCTGCAGTTCGTCTCGGTCGAGAACTTCACCATCCTGTTCTCGATCCAGTTCCTCGGCATGATCATCATCGGCGGCCTAGGCTCGATCATGGGCACGCTGATGGGCACCGCCTTCATGGTGTTCCTGCCCGAGCTGATGCAGGCGCTCACCAAGATGGTCAGCGGCACCGCCATCGACACCGCGCTGAACCTCCGCGAGAACATCGCCTTCCTGCGCGAGATGTCGGTCGGCGTGGTCATCATCCTGTTTCTGGTGTTCGAGCCCGATGGCCTCGCCCACCGCTGGAAGCAGATCAAGGCCTACTGGAAGCTCTACCCCTTCTCGCACTGATCCCGTCCCGCACCGCATCCCCAACGAACAGAATAGAATAGGGAGTAAACGCAAGATGATGCGCAAGACCGGCTCGCTGAAGACCGCGCTGTTCGCCACCTCCGCCGTCCTGCTGGGCGCCGCGGCCACCCCGGCCCTGGCCGACATTCCCATCGGCCACCTCGCCGACCAGTCCGGCGGCACCTCGGACGTGGGCGTTCCCTACGCGCAGGGTGTCTCCGACGCGCTCGCCTACATCAATTCCAAGGGCGGCATCAACGGCACCAAGATGGCCGTGGACTCCGTCGACTACGGTTATCAGGCGCCGCGCGCCATCAGCCAGTACAAGAAGTGGTCGTCGGGCAGCGACAAGATCGTGGCATTGCAGGGCTGGGGCACCGCCGACACCGAGGCGCTGACCGCCTTCGTCGGCAAGGACGAGATCCCGGCCTATTCCGGCTCCTACTCCGGCCACCTGACCGACCCGACCGGCAAGGGCCCGCACGGCTCCAAGCCGGCCCCCTACAACTTCTTCTACGGCCCGTCCTATTCCGACAGCCTGCGCGGCATGCTGACCTGGGCGGCCGAGGACTGGAAGAAGAAGGGCGGGGCGGGAAAGCCGAAATACGTCCACATGGGCGCCAACCACCCCTACCCGAACGCGCCCAAGGAAGCCGGCGAGCAGCTCGCCAAGGAACTCGGCTTCGACGTGCTGCCGGCGGTTCAGTTCGCGCTGACGCCCGGCGACTACACCGCCCAGTGCCTGACGCTGAAGGAATCCGGCGTCAACTACGCCTATCTCGGCAACACCGCCGGCTCCAACATCTCGGTGCTGAAGGCCTGCCAGACGGTCGGCGCCAAGGTGCAGTTCATGGGCAACGTCTGGGGCATGGACGAGAACGCCGCCAAGGCCGCCGGTTCGGCCGCCGACGGCGTCGTCTTCCCGATGCGCACCGCCGTGACCTGGAACGGCGACGCGCCGGGCATGGCGACGATGAAGGAGATTTCCAAGATCTCCGACGCGGCCGGCACCGCCTACCGCCCGGTGCATTACATGGCCGGTGTCTGCACCGCCTTCTACATGAAGGAGGCGCTGGACTGGGCGGCCAAGAACGGCGGCCTCTCCGGTCAGAACATCCGCAAGGCGATGTACCAGAAGAAGGATTGGGTGCCTGCCGGCTTCGAGGGCGTCTGCATCCCCTCGACCTGGACCGACACCGACCACCGCGGCATGACGGCGGTCAACATCTACCGCGCGTCCGTCAAGGCCGACACCGGCGCCAGCGTCGACGAGCTGGTCAAGAACGGCTCGATCAAGCTGGAGAAGATCACCACCATCGACGTGCCGCGCAAGCCGGAATGGCTCGGCTGGTAAGCCGCTCCACCGAGACGCCCCCTTCGCCCATCCGGGCGGAGGGGGCGGTTCCCGCCTCTTCCACTGCCGGTTTTTCACTGCCAGGTGCCGCATGCTGAACACCGCCACCGCCGCCCCGGTCGCGCCGCCGGTCACGACCGCCAAGAAGCTGATGCTGTCGGTCAACAACATCGAGGTCGTCTACAACGACGTGATCCTCGTGCTCCGCGGCCTCAGCCTGGAGGTGCCGGAGGGCGAGATCGTGGCCCTGCTGGGCGCCAACGGCGCCGGCAAGTCGACGACGCTCAAGGCGATCTCCGGTCTCCTGAAGACCGAGGACGGCGAGGTCACGCGCGGCGACATCACCTTCGCCGGCGAGCGCATCAACGGCATCGACCCCGACAAGATCGTCCGCAAGGGCATCTTCCAGGTGATGGAGGGCCGGCGCATCATCGCCGACATGACCTGCCTGGAAAACCTTCGGCTCGGCGCCTACACCCGCCGCGACGGCGGGGTGAAGGACGACCTGGACATGGTCTACCAGTATTTCCCCCGCCTGAAGGAGCGCACCGGGCTGGCCGGCTACCTGTCGGGCGGCGAGCAGCAGATGCTCGCCATCGGCCGCGCGATGATGGCCCGGCCCAAGCTGATCCTGATGGACGAGCCGAGCATGGGCCTGTCGCCGCTGATGGTGAAGGAGGTGTTCGGCATCATCCAGCAGATCAACCGGGATCTGGGGGTGACCATCCTGCTGGTGGAGCAGAACGCCCGCATGGCCCTCCAGGCCGCGACCCGCGGCTACATCATGGAGAACGGCAAGGTCGTGCTGGACGGCACCGCAGAGGAGCTGCGCAACAACGAGGACGTGAAGGAATTCTACCTCGGCGGCGGCGGCAACGAAGAGCGCAAGAGCTTCAAGAACCTGAAGAGCTTCAAGCGGCGCAAGCGCTGGATTTGAGGGGAGTGGCGAGGCGTCGGCTGCCCCCTCCCTGACCCTCCCCCTCTTCGAGGGAGAGGGAACTGCCGCCGCTCCGTTGCGTACCCCTGCAAGCGTCCTGCCCCCTCTCCCGCGGAGCGGGGGAGGGATGGGGAGGGGGCATAGAGCGCGAGTGGGGCCACCCGGCGCAAGCACGTGCACACCCCCGCGTCACCTCGGCCGACCCCTGAACGGACGAACGACCATGACCGAATTCTACGACGACCTCGAAACCCGTTCCTCCGACCGGCGTGAAGCCGAGCAGTTCGCGGCCCTGCCCGCCCATCTCCACCATGCCAAGGACGCCGCGCCCTATTTCAGCCGGCTGCTGGCGGAGATCGACCCGGCGGCGATCCATGACCGGGCGTCGCTCGCCACCCTGCCGGTGACGCGCAAGTCGGACCTGATCGCGCTCCAGCAGGCGAACCCGCCGTTCGGCGGGCTGGCGGCGGTGGCGGTCGGGCGGCTGGCCCGCGTCTTCGCCTCCCCCGGCCCGATCCACGATCCGGAGCCGCACGGCGCCGACCCCTGGCGCAGCGCCCGCGCGCTGTTCGCCGCCGGCTTCCGCGCCGGCGACCTCGCCCAGAACTGCTTCGCCTATCACCTGACCCCGGCCGGCTCGATGTTCGAGACCGGGGCGCACGCCATCGGCTGCGCCGTCATCCCCGCCGGCACCGGCAACACCGAGATGCAGGCCCAGGCCGTCGCCGGGCTGAGGCCGCGCGGCTATATCGGCACGCCCGATTTCCTGAAGATCATCCTGGAGAAGGGCGACGCGCTCGGGCTGGACGTCTCGTCGATCCGCATCGCCAGCGTGTCGGGCGGTCCCTACCTGCCCGACGCCCGCGCCTTCTACGAGGCGCGCGGGCTGGAGGTCACCCAGTGCTACGGCACCGCCGACCTCGGCATCGTCGCCTACGAGACCGCGGCGCGGTCGGGACTGGTGGTCAACGAGGGCTGCATCGTCGAGATCGTCCGCCCCGGCACCGGCGACCCGGTGCCCGACGGCGAGGTCGGCGAGGTGGTGGTGACCATCTTCAACCCGGCCTATCCGCTGGTCCGCTTCGCCACCGGCGACCTGTCGGCGGTGTTGCCGGGGGCCAGCCCCTGCGGCCGCACCAACATGCGGCTGAAGGGCTGGCTCGGCCGGGCCGACCAGACGACCAAGGTCAAGGGCATGTTCGTCCACCCCGCCCAGGTGGCCGAGGTGCTGCGCCGCCACCCGGAGGTCGCCCGCGCCCGTCTGGTGGTCGGCCGCCAGGACGCCAGCGACACCATGACCCTGCGGTGCGAGGCGGAGGAAAGCGGCGAGGCGCTCGCCGCCGCCATCCGGGAGACGCTGGCGGCGGTCACCAAGCTGAAGGGCGCCGTGGAGTTCGCGGCGCCGGGCAGCCTGCCCAACGACGGCAAGGTGATCGACGACGCGCGGGGCTGAGGTGTTGCAGCGGATATCCCCTCCCTGACCCTCCCCTATTTTGGCGGTTGGGTCACGCCAACATGCATCCTGCCCCCTCCACCGCTGAAAAGCGGGGGAGGGATGGGGAGGGGGCACAGTTGCAGTACCTTACCTCAGCACTCGGCATCCGCCTGCGGCATCAGCTCGTACTGCGGCTTGTAGCCGGGCTGGGCGCGGATGCGGTCGGCCCAGGCCTGGACGTTGGGATAATCCTTGGCCTCCATCGCCGATTCGTTCATCAGGTCGATCCAGGGGAAGGCGAAGATGTCGGCGATGGTCAGCCGCTCGCCCTGGATGAAGCCGTGGCCGGACAGGTGACGGTCGAACAGCGCCATGCCGCTGGCCGCGGCCGCATCGATCCAGGGCAGGGCGTTGGCGTCGCCGTGGAATTTGCGCACCGCGCGGGCGCGCTGCACCGGCAGCAGCACGTCGGCCAGCCAGCTCAGCCATTCGGCGATGCGAATCGTCTCGTCCGCATCGCGGCCGCCGAACCGGCCGGTCTGTTCGGCCAGATAGGTCAGGATCACGCTGGATTCGGAAATCGAGCGTTCGCCATGCACCAGGGTCGGCACCCGGCCGAACCGGTTGATCGCCCCATACTCGGGCGTCTTCTGCTGCCCGCTGCGCAGGTCGAGATGACGGTAGCCGAAGGGGATGCCGGCCAGACGGAAGAACAGCGCGATGCGGGCCGCCGGCTGGGAATTCACGTTGCCGTAGAGAATGAAGGGCGCGGTCGCGGTGTCGGTCGAGATATCGGTCACGATGGCTCTGTCTCCCTGATGCGCGGGGTTTGCTGCGCGGCGTTTCCGGTGGGCCGGATGGCCCGATTTGCCGTGAAGATGGCCCGAATCGGGGGGGATGCGCCAGTGGAAAGCGACGGCCGGACGGTCCGGACGGAACCGCTCCCTGACAAGCGCGGATCCCGCCGGAATGACAGCGGCGCCGTCCGCCGGGTTGACTGGAAAATCCGAACCCGGTACACAGGCGGACTACTTGCGATTTGTGGCGGTCGTCTTGCGGCAGCGTGCCGTTCCGGTCGTGTTGCCTGCCGGTGCCCCTCCGGCGGCGCGGCGATAGGCGATGCGGCCCCCGCTCCAAAGGGACGGATGGCGACATGGCGGACACGGTCGGGAAGACGCGGACGATCCTCGTGGTCGAGGACAATGTGCTGATGCGCAAGCTGTTCGTCCGCTGCCTGGAGGAGGGCGGCTTCACCGTGATCGAAACGGCCGATCCGATGGCCGTGGTGGACCTGATGCATGACTGCGCGCCGCATCTGGTGGTGATGGACATCGTCATGCCCGGCCTGTCGGGGCTCGACCTGATCAAGCGCATCCGCGCCGACGCCGCTCTGGCCGCGACGCCGGTGGTGGCCGTCACCAACCTCGCCACCCCTGCCGACAAGCGCCGGCTGACCGAGGCCGGCTTCGACGGCCATGTCTCCAAGCCGATCAAGCCCAAGGAATTCCAGGCCGCCATCGCCGGTTTCCTGACGGCAGCCTGACCGGACTCCCGGATGACCGCCGGAACCGGGGGCGCGATGCCCCGCATCCTGACCCGCCTTCTCCTCGTCCTGCCGCTGGCCGTCCTCGTTCCGGCAGCACTCGTTCCGGCGGCGCTGCCGTTCCCGGCCGCCGCTGCCGGGGCGGAGCAGGTCCTGCGCACCGACCGCACCGCCCCCGGCCATCTGCGTCCGCCCTTCCGCGCTTACGAGCCGCCGCCCCCCGGCCATGGGCCGCGCCTGCTCCGCACCGAGAGCCGGGCGGTCTACAAGCTGCCCCAGGGGATCGATGGCCTCGCCATGCCCGACCCGGACCTGTCGCGCCTGTGCCGGCGCGGCGCCTTCCTGCAGAAGATCGACGGCTTCTATTGGGCCGCGGCGCCCGACCGCCGCTATGGCGTCGCCTTTTCCGGCGGGGCCAACCTGATCGATCCGCAAAATCGCCGCCAGCCCGGAAAGGTCTATTTCTTCCGCGGCCAGGACAGCCGGTGCAGCGTCTGGGTCGGCGATCAGGCGAGGCTGATGCCCAACCATATCGGGGGCTGACCGCCGGCGGTTTTCATCCGGGTGTCACCCGGGCCAAGCGTCCGTGATAGGATGGAACATCCGTTCCGACCATGGAGGCTTGCGTCATGCCCGGACAGTTCGCCGCACCGGTTTCCAGAACGGCCCCCAAACCGGTTCCCAAACCGGCTCCCGGACTGGCCGCAGCACCGGCCGTCCAACCGCGCCGCACCGCCGCGGGCGCCTCCGGCCGGGCGGATGGAACAGTGGAACAGACGCCGCAGAATGTTTCATCCGGTTTCAAATGTTCCATTCGGGGCCGCCGCCCCCATATAGGACCGGTCATCGGCCAGAGGTGAACGACCGCCCGTGCGCATTCCCGATCTCAACAGCCTGTACGATGCCGGCAGCCGGCTTCTCCTCGAATCGACGGTCCGCGTCGGCGTCACCGGCCTGCGGCGGGCGGGCAAGACCGTCTTCGTCACCGCGCTCGTCGACAACCTGCTGAAGGCCGGGCGGCTGCCCTTCGTCGACGCGATGTCCTCGGGGCGTTTCCAGGCGGCCCGGCTGCGGCCCCAGCCCGATCCCGACGTGCCGCGCTTCGACTACGAAGGCCATCTGGCCGCGCTGACCGGTCCCGATCCCCATTGGCCGGAGCCGACGCGCGGCATCGGCCAGATGCGCGTCTCCCTGCGCTACCGCCCGGACTCGGTCCTGAAGCGGGCGGTGCAGCCGATGGCGACGCTGAACCTCGACCTCGTCGATTATCCCGGCGAATGGCTGCTCGACCTGCCGCTGCTGCGCCAGAGCTTCGCGGACTGGAGCGCCCTGACCCTGGAACTCGCCGCCCGGCCGCCGCGGGACGAACTGTCGGTCTCCTGGCGCGGCTGGCTCGCCACCATCGACCCGGCCGCCCCGGCGGAGGAGGAGACGGCGCGGCGCGGCGCGGCGCTCTACACCGACTATCTCCACGCCTGCCGCCGGGCCGACACGCTGCTCAGCCTGATCCAGCCCGGCCGCTTCGTCGAACCGGGCGACATGAAGGACGCGCCGCTGCTCACCTTCTGCCCGCTGTCCGGCGGCCAGCCCCAGGGGTCGCGCGGCCGCGGCAGCCTGTGGGCGCTGATGGAGGAGCGCTACGAGGCCTACAAGACCAACGTCGTCCGCCGCTTCTTCGCCGAGCATTTCTCCAGGCTCGACCGCCAGATCGTGCTGATCGACGTGCTGGGCGCGCTGAATGCCGGGCCGGCCGGGATGGCCGACATGAAGCGGGCGCTGGAGTTGAGCCTGGAGCCCTTCCGCCACGGCGCGTCCGGCTGGCTCGACTGGCTGTTCGGCAGCAGGATCGACCGGGTGCTGTTCGCCGCGACCAAGGCCGACCATATCGCCGCGCACCAGCATGCCCAGCTTCGCGCCCTGCTCGACCGGCTGGTCGGCGATGCCCGCAACGCCATCCGCTTCGAGGGCGCCGAGGTCGAGACCATGGCCATCGCCGCGCTGAAATGCACCGAAAGCGTGGTGACGGAGCATGAGGGCCGGCAGCTGCGCTGCGTGCGCGGCGTGCCGGTCGGGCGCGACCGCCCGACCGTGCTGTTCCCCGGCGAAATCCCGGAGGATGCCGAGGCCTTCCCGCCCGGCCGCGACCGCCCCTATAATTTCCTGTCCTTCCGCCCGCCCGACGATCTCGGCCGCGACCCGCGCGGCCTGCCGCACATCCGGGTCGATCAGGCCCTGCAATTCCTGCTGGGGGATCACCTGCAGTGACGGAGCGCGATCCCCCCCGCAGCGGCGCCGGCTGGATTCCGCCGATGGAGCTGGAGCTCGACCGTGCCGCGCCGCTGCCGGCGGAGGAGGAAGCGGCGCTGCTGACCGGATCGGGCGATCCCGCCGAGCTGCTGCCGGCCCCGGCGACCCCGGTGCGCACCACGCGCCGGCTGGGGCGCTGGCTGTTCGGGGCGCTGGCGGCGCTGGTGCTGGTGGCGCTGGGCTTCGACACCGCCGACCTGCTGGCCCGCGCCTTCGCCGCCAGCCTGGCGCTGGGCGTTCTGGTCGCGTTGCTGGCCGCGACCGCCGGCATCGCCGCGCTCGCCATGCTGGTGAACGAGCTGCTGTCGCTGCGCCGCCTGCGCCGGATCGAGGAACTGCGGGACGAGGCCGGACGGCTGGCGGCCGATGCCGCGGGCGGCCGGGCCGACCGCTTCGCCGGGTCGCTGGTGGCGCTCTACGCCGACCGGCGCGAACTGGCCCCGGCGCTGGCCCGCGTGCGCGACCATGTCACCGATGCCCATGACGAGCATGAGGTGGTGCGGCTGCTCGACCGCGAGGTGCTGGGCCCGCTCGACCGCGCCGCCTATCAGCGGGTGCTGCGCGCCTCGCGCGACACCGCGGTCGCCACGGCGCTCAGCCCGGCGGCGCTGCTCGACTTCGCGGTGGTGCTGTGGCGCAACCTCAAGCTGGTGCGGGAGATCGCCGCGCTCTACGGCGCCCGTCCCGGCTATGTCGGGTCGCTGCGGCTGCTGCGCCGGATGCTGGCCAACATCGCCGTCGCCGGGGTGACGGAAAGCGCCCATCATGTGGCGGTGGAGGCGCTGGGCGGCTCGCTCGCCGCGGCCATCTCGACCCGGATGGGGCAGGGGGTGATCAACGGGCTGCTGACCGCGCGGGTCGGGCTGACCGCCATGCATCTGTGCCGGCCCATCGCCTTCGGCCCCGACAACCGCCCCAGCCTCACCCGCATCAGGAAGGAGCTGCTGTCGCTGCCCAAGCAGGTGCTGTGAGCCGCCCCGCTGCCTACAGGAAGAAATCGTCCATGCCGGCCCCGTCGGCGTCGATGTGGGCCGGACTGACGGACGGGGCGATGCCGCCATGGATCAGCCGTTCGCTGTCCACGGTGTAGGTGTCGCCGAAGAGCCGGTGCAGGTCGCCGGCGACGTCTGCTCCATGCGCCGCGGCCGGCAGTGAGCCGGCGATCAGCGCCAGCCGCTGGGCGAAGCGTTCGGCGAACTCCTCCTGGCGCGGGCCGATGCCGAGCGGTGCCATCGCGGTGCCGAGCAGGCCCGATGCCGTCGCGCAGTCGCGGATCAGGGCCTGCAGCGCGCGCTCCTGGTCGGCCTGCAGCGTGCGCAGGATGCCCATCGCCACAGTCATCCGGTCGGTCAGCCCGGCCGCGGCCAGATGATCGTCGGCCGAGCGCCGGTCGAGATCGCCGGCCCGCTCCGATGCCGACCGGATCGCCTGGGCGATCGCTTCGGACACATCCTCGGTCCGGCGGCTGCATGCCCGCAGTTCCTGCGCGACGACCCCCAGCGCCCGGCCCGCCGGGCCGAGGCGGGTGCATTTCAAGGTGGTGTTCAGGCCCATCAGCCGCATGTCGACGTCGATGGAATGGATGGCGGCGACATCGCGCCTCATCGCTCCGAACCCGTCCGATACCTGGACGACCTGGGCGCGGATCACCTCGTCCGCGCGGCAATAGCGGTCCAACAGCTGCAAGGCGCGGTCGACTTCCGCGGCGACACCCTGCAGGAAGGCCGGCCCGGCTTCGCCGTCCCTCTGCGCCGCCGATGGCACCCCCGAGCCGAAGAGCCGCTGCGCCTCTCCGGCGATGGCCCCGGCATCCTGGAGCAGCCCGGCCAGATTGGCGGCCAGCGATGCGACCTGCTGGGCGAAGTCGCGGTTGGCATCGCGGCACTGGCGGCCCTGCAACTCGCAGATCGCCACCAACAGTTCGGCCCGCCGGCCCGGTTCCAGCGTCGCCAGCCAGCGGCGGTCGCTCCGCAGCAGGGTCGGATCGGCGTCGCCGGTCAGGGCCCGCAGCACCTCCAGCGCGTCGCCGATATGGGCAAGGCGCTGGCTGGTGACGTCGCCGACCTGGAGGTCGCCGATACAGCGGGCGATGCGGCGGCCGATCTCCTCCACCCGGTCGGCGAACCGGCAGGCGGCCTCGCGGACAGCGGCCCGGCGGGCCACCAGCGCGTCGAGGCTCCGGCGGAGCCGGGTTCCGGCATCGTCCAGATGGGCGCGGTTGTCGTGCTGGAAGCCGGCGGCGCTGCCCTTCGCCGTCGTGATCGCCGCGCGCAGCGTCACCAGCCGGGACGATGCCTTCGCCGTCGTCTCTTCGGCAAGCCGGTGCAGCCGGTCGATCTCCCGGTTGAAGACGCTGAAATCGTCGGTGGTGGAGCGGATCTGCACCGACTGGACCTTGGCGTTGATCGCCAGCGCGGTGATCTCGCCGATGATCGCCGACAGGTTGGTGAACAGCGCGGCCATCCCGGTCCCGGCCTGCTCCAGCCCGTCCAGCCCGTCCAGGGTATGCCGGGCGTTGCCGGCCAGCCCGTCGGTGCCGGAACAGACGCCGGTCAGCATGTCCACGGCCCGGCTGCCGTCCTCGCTGTCGATCAGGGTCGACAGGGCGCGGAACCGGTCGCCGATTGCGTTCAGCAGGCCCAGCGACCGGCCCAGCGCGTCGCCGACGCCGAGAAAGGTCGCCTCGATCGGAGCCGACGCCTCGCGGAGTTCAACGGTCAGATCGCGGAGCAGCCCGGCGGTGCTGTCCGGGACGGCCACCGAATCCTCGGCAGCGCGGGGACCTGGGGCGGCGAAGATGCTGTCCATACCGGAACCCTTCGGGAAATCGTCGTTCAGCTGCGGAGCGGTGTCAGGACCGGTCATGGCGCAGCATTTCGCGGGCGATGGAGGTCAACCCGACCACCTTCTCGGCGCCGCCGCGGGCAATCGCCTCCTTGGGCATCCCGAAGACGACGCAGCTCTCCTCGTCCTGGGCGAGGGTAAAGGCCCCGGCGTCGCGCATCTCCCGCAGGCCGGTGGCGCCGTCGTCGCCCATGCCGGTCATGATCACGCCGACCGCGTTGGCGCCGGCGCAATGCGCGGCCGACCGGAACAGCACGTCCACCGACGGCCGGTGGCGCGAAACCAGCGGTCCGTCCTTCACCGCCACCAGATAGCGGGCGCCGCTGCGCTGCAGCAGCATATGGCGGTTCCCCGGCGCGATCAGCACCTGGCCGCGCAGCACCGTGTCGCCGTCGCGCGCTTCGCGCACCGTGACCTCGCACAGCCCGTCGAGCCGGCGGGCGAAGGCGGCGGTGAAGCTTTCTGGCATGTGCTGAACCACGACGATGCCCGGGCTGTCGGCCGGCAGGGCCTCCAGGACCTCGCGCAGCGCCTCGGTGCCGCCGGTCGAGGCGCCGATGCAGACCACCCGTTCGGTGGTGCGCGCCATCGCGCCGCCGGTCTTCCCGCCCAGCGTGGGGGCCGGCATCATGACGTCGGCGTTGAGCTTCGGTTCCGGCGAACGGGTGCGCGCGGCTCCGGTTCCCGCTCCCGTGGCACCGGTGGCCCGCGGCCGCGGCTTTGCCCGTGCGGCGGCCTTGACCGTGTCGCAGATGCGGACCTGGGCGTCGAGCAGGCTCTGGCGGGTGTCGATCCGCGGCTTCAGGATGACGTCGACCGCCCCGGCTTCCAGCGCCTGCATCAGCGTCTCGCTGCCGTCCTCCACCAGCGAGGAGCACATCACCACCGGGATCGGGTGCTGGCTCATCAGCTTGCGCAGGAAGGTGATGCCGTCCATCCGCGGCATCTCGACGTCGAGGGTGATGACGTCGGGGGCCTCCTCGCCGATGCGCCGGACGGCGGCGTAGGGATCGGCCGCCGCGCCCATCACCTCGATCGCCGGGTCCGAAGACAGGATGTCGGTCAATGTCCGCCGGACGGTTGCGGAATCATCGACGATCAGCACGCGGATTTTGGCGCCCATGTCTCAACTCCGGATGAAGGTGGCGGACGCGACCTGGGTCAGGGGCAGGTCCATGTTGGTGATGGTTTCGCTGTGGCCGACGAACAGGTAGCCGCCGTGCCGCAGATGCTGGCAGAGCTTGTGCAGAACCGCCTTCTGCGTCGGCTTGTCGAAATAGATCAGGATGTTGCGGAAGAAGATCACATCCATGTCGGTGGCGACCGGATAGACCGGGTCCATCATGTTCAGATGGCCGAAACGGACGGCCTGGCGGATGGACGGCACCAGCCGGATCGAGGGATTGGCGCCGTCGCGCGACCGCATCAGGTAGCGGGAGGCGAATGGCGCCGGGACCATCTTCGCCATCTCGAAGGGATAGACGGCCAGCTTGGCGGCGGCCAGCGCCTCGGTACAGATGTCGGTTCCGATGATCTCGTGGCGGATCGGCGTGCCGGCCCGCTCCTGCTCCTGGAACAGCATGGCCACGGTGTAAGGTTCGGCGCCGGTCGAGCAGGCCGCGCTCCAGATCTTTATCGGGCGGTCGATGCCGGGACGATGGGGCAGGCGCGTCAGCGTGGGGATGGCGGTGCCGACCAGGTAGCGGAAATGATCGATCTCGCGGAAAAAGTCGGTCTTGTTGGTGGTGACAGCGTCGATCAGGTCGCCCAGCTCAGCCTCCAGCGCCCCCTCGTCGAGCACATGGCGGCAGTAGGCGTGCAAGTCCGGCAGGCCCAGCGCCCGCACGCGGCGGCGCAGGCGGCCTTCCACCATCGTCCGCTTGGACGCCGGCATGCGGATGCCGCAGTGGCGCTCGATGATCGCCGCCAGGCGCTCGAAGTCACTGGGGGTCAGGCCGTCCTGGCCGAGCGTCCTGGCCGGTGCCGGGGACGGATCCTCCGTGTCGCTCATGACACCGCGTCCGGCAGGCTCAGCAGCACCGCATCGTCACCGGCGAACAGGCGGGCGATGTCGAAGACGATGACGAAGGTTCCGTTGGCGCGGCCGATCGCCTGGATGCAGTCCGACCGCCACCGCCCGCCGACCTGGGGCGGCGCCTCCAGCGCGTGGCCGTCCAGTGCCGTCACTTCGAACACGCGGTCGGCGACGACCCCGATCCGGAGCGGCTGCCCCTCCAGCGGCACGTCCAGCACCAGAATGCGGGTGTGCGGTGTCGTCTGTACCGCCGGCAGGCCGAGCTTGATCCGCAGATCGACCGTCGGCACGCCCTGTCCGCGCACGTCGATCATGCCGACGAGGCTCGGCGGTGCGTGCGGCAGCCGGGTGACCGGCTGCATGTCGAGGATCTCGCGGACGATGCCGACCTCGATGGCGAAGACCTCGCGGTCGATGCCGATGGTCACATATTGCGCCGGTTCGCGCGGCGCTGCTGCGCTGGTCATGGATGGGCGCCGCTCCTCGGGCTGGGGGATAGCGGGTTGGACGAAATGGGACGGCGCCGGCTGCGCGCCGTCCCCCGGTGGTGGTCGGGAACGGAGGTCAGAAGGTGGCGTAGCGGCCGTCGAGGTCGTCCGGACCCTTGCCGGCCTCGAGTGCGATCTTCACTCCGCGGTCCTTGCCGTTCGGCTTTCCTGCCGGCTTGTGCGACGGGCCGTTGGCAGCGGACGGAGCGGGGCGACGGTTGGCGGGGGCCGGATGGGCCGCGGCGCGCGGGGCCGGCGCCGGAGTGGCCGTCCGGGCGGCGGGGCGGCGGGCGCCCTGTTCCTCCACCACGAAGTAGGAGATGGTGTCCTGGAGCTGCGTCGCCATCGAGGACAGCTCTTCGGACGTCGCGGCCATCTGCTCCGATGCGCTGGAGTTCTGCTGCGTCACCTTGTCGAGCTGCTGGATCGCCTGGTTGATCTGCTCCGCCCCGATGTCCTGTTCGCGGCAGGCGGCGCTGATCTCCTCGACCAGTTCGGCGGTCTTGCGGATGTCGGGCACCAGACGGGCCAGCATCTGCCCGGCCTCCTGGGCGATCTTGGTCGATTCGGTGGACAGCGAGCTGATCTCGGCCGCCGCTCCCTGGCTGCGTTCGGCCAGCTTGCGCACCTCCGAGGCGACGACGGCGAAGCCGCGGCCGTGTTCGCCGGCACGCGCCGCCTCCACCGCGGCGTTCAGCGCCAGCAGATCGGTCTGGCGGGCGATCTCCTGCACGATGCTGATCTTCTCGGCAATGGTCTGCATCGCCTGCACGGTCCGGCTGACCGCCTCGCCGGACGCCTGGGCGTCCTTGGAGGATTGCCGGGCGATCTTCTCGGTCTGGGTGGCGTTCTCGGCATTCTGCTTGATGTTGGCCGCCATCTCCTCCATGGAGGCCGACGCCTGCTCGGCGGCCGATGCCTGCTCGGTGGCGCCCTGCGACAGCTCTTCGGAACTGGCCGACAGCTCCTGGCTGCCCGCCGCGACGTTGTCGGCGGCCGACGAGGCGTCGGTGACGACCATGCGCAGCTTCTCCAGCATGGTTTCCAGCGCCATGCCCAGCGTGTCCAGGTCGGACAGCGGTTTCGCCTGGACCGTCAGGTTGCCGCGGGAGATCTCGTCGGCGATCCCGGCGGTCGTCCGCAGATTGGCGGTCATGCCGTTCAGCGCACTCACCAGATCCTTGATCTCGTCGTCGCTCGACACCTCCACCTGCTGGCCGAGATCGCCGATGGCGACGGCGTTGGCCAGACCGACCGCCTTGCCGAGGCCGCGGGCGATAGAGATGGCGATGTAGGCGCCCGCGATGATGGCGATCAACAGGGAGAGCGAAACCGCGCCGATGGTGATCATGCGGATCTGGGTATAGGTGGTGTCGGCCTGCTGCTTGTCGTCGGCCATGCCTTTTTCGGCGGAAGCGACCAGATCGCTGGACGTCTGCGCCAGCTTGCTGGCGGCGGTCCGCACCTCGCCGAGCGACAAGGTCAGTGCCTTGACCTCGGTGTTCTTGCGCGCCAGTGTGACCAGCTCGTCGGTAAACCGTTCATACGCGCGGTATTTGTCGAGGAAGCCGGTGAAGACGCGGATATCCTCGTCGGCGGTCAGCTGGGCACGGATCTGGTCATTCTGCTGGGAAATGTTCTTCAGCAGATCCGGCAGCGGCTTCAGCGCGGCTTCGGTTCCGGCATCGTCGGACACCAGCAGGGCATTGCGGAGGATGACACGCGCCTGTGTCCAGTCGGTCGTCATCCGCCGGACCCGCTGGGCAATTGCAACTTGTTCCGCGGTGGGCTGACCGCCCTTCTCGACCCGGTCCAGCAATGGGCGCAACGCTTCCGATGCCGCATTGACGACCTCGTTGCCGCTGCCCATGAGCAGCTCGACGCCCTGCTGGTTCGACCGGATTCGTCCGAGCACGCGCACCTTGTCCTGGGCGGCGGTGAACTCTCCGATCAGGCTTTCGACCTGCACGGCCTTCTTCACGCCTTCCGCGTCGGCGATGCGACGGTATTGCTCCACCGCCGCCTTCAGCTCATCGCGCCGGGTCAGTATCGCCTTGTCGAAGCGCTCCAGATCCTCCGGTGCGCTCGACAGCAGGAGATTCTTTTCCTCGCGCTGGATGACGTAGACCAGCGCCGGGATCTGGCGGGCAACGTTGATCCGTTGCGCCGAGACGCTGACCAGTTCCTCGATCTTCTGGCTCAGGTCCGACAGGCCGTTGATCGCGATGCCCGCGGTGACGGCGGACAGCAGGATGACGGTGCCGAAAGCCGCGACGATTTTGGTTTTTATGGAGATGCGCATGGTCGTTCCTCGCTACGCGAGCCTGTGGGAGTCCGACGGTCGGCAGGCCGTGATTCAGTGGGTCGTGAAGATGCGGACGATGTCCGGGATGACGATGAAATCGGTGCCGCGCTTGCCGATGCCCTTGATCAGGTCGGGGTTCCAGCGCATGCCGATGTCGGGGGTGTCCTCGATCGAGGCGCCGGTGATGCCGGTCACCTCATAGACCTTGTCGGCCAGCAGCCCGACCACGGTCGGCTCCCCGTCGAGTTCGATTTCGACCACGACGATGCGGGTGTCGATCGTCGGCGGGGTGCGCTCCATGCCGAACCGGATCCGCAGATCGGCCAGCGGCACCACCTTGCCGCGCACATTGATGAGGTGGCCGACCATCGCCGGGGCGCCCGGCACCTCGGTCTGGGGAACGAGGTCGAGGATCTCGTGCACGGCATTGGCGTCGATGGCGAAGATCTCGCCGCCCAGACCCAAGGTCAGCGCCTCGAAGGAGCGGTTGTCGTTGGCTGTCATGTCGGGCCTCCCTGGCTTGCCGGAGCGTCGTTCATGAGGCTTCCTTCCGCTGGTCCTGCGATTGCCCGGCGGCGACGACCTGGGCGATGTCCAGGATCAGCGCCACCGATCCGTCGCCCAGGATCGTCGCGCCGGAGAAGTTGGCGACATCGGCGTGCAGCTTCGACATCGACTTGATGACCGTCTGGTGGTCGCCCAGCACCTGGTCAACCACCAGCCCGACCCGCCGGTCGCCATTGGAGATGATGACCACCTTCTGGTAGGGATCGGGCGGATGGGTCACGCCGAAGCAATCGCGCAGGCGCAGGAACGGCACGAGGGAATCGCGGATGTTGAGGAAGCTGCGTCCGGAATGGCGCCGGCCCTCGGGCGGCAGCTCGACGCACTCCTCCACCGCGAACAGCGGGATGACGTAGCGGCCCTGTCCGACCCGGACCAGCAGCCCGTCGATGATCGCCAGCGTCAGGGGCAGGCCTAGCGTGATCTCGGTCCCGCCGCCGGGCGTGCTGGACACGTCGATGGTGCCGCGCAGCGCATCGACGGTGCGCTTGACCACGTCCATGCCGATGCCGCGCCCCGACACGCTGGTCAGCGTCCGTGCCGTCGAGAAGCCGGGATGGAAGATCAGCTGGAACAGCTCGGCGTCCGACAGCTTGACGCCCGGCTGGATCAGCTCGTGCTCCTCCGCCTTGGCGCGGATGCGGTCGCGGTCCAGGCCGCGCCCGTCGTCGCGGATGGTCATCAGCACGCGGGTTCCGGCATGACGCGCGGACAGGTGAAGCTGTCCCTGGCCGGGCTTGCCCGCCGCCACCCGCTCGGCCGCCGGCTCCAGCCCATGGTCCAGGCTGTTGCGGATGATGTGGACCAGCGGGTCGTTCAGCCGCTCGATCATCGTCTTGTCCAGCTCGGTCTCCTCACCGGACAGGGTGAGCTGGACGTCCTTGCCCAGCTCCTGGGACAGGTCGCGGACGAGCCGGCGGAAGCGGCCGAACAGCGACCCGACCGGCACCATCCGGATGCCCATGGTGATGTCGCGCAGGCCGTTGGACAGCCGTTCGATCTCCTCGGTGACCGACTTGATCTGGAGGTCCAGGCTGTCGGCGATCAGCTGCTTCAGGCGGGCATGGGCGATCACCAGTTCGCCGACCTGATCCATCAGATCGTCGAGCCGCTCGGCAGGCACGCGGATCGAGTTGGCCGCAGGCTGTGCTTTCGCCGGCACGATGACCGGTGCCGTGGCTGGTATGGCGGCTGGCATGGCAGCCGGTCCGGTCCCGCCCCTTTCTTCGGTCGCGGCGGCGGGCTCCGCAGGGGACGGGCGTGCCGGTGCCGCGGCCGGATCGGGTGCCGCCGCGCCGGCCGGTCGGGCGACCGGCTCGATGGTCAGCTCGGTTTCGTCGATCACGAAGATGAACACATCCTCGATGGTCGAGCGCGGATGGGTCGTGGTCAGGACCACCTCCCAGCCGATATGGCAGCGGGTCGGCTCCAGCTCTTCCAGCGGAGGGACCGTGTCGGTCAGCGCGACGATCTCGGCCTTGCCCAGCCCCTGCAGTTCGTCGAGCAGCAACAGCGGGTTGGTTCCGCGCTCCAGCGCGTCGGGGGCGAGACGGAAGCGGATGCGCCAGCTTGCCGGTTCCTCCGCCGTGTCCCCTGCCGGTTGGGCCGCGTCGGGCGACGCGACGCTCTGCTCCGCAAGCCGGGCCAGGAGCCCTTCCCCTGTCGCGGCATCGGCGCTGGCGGGATCGTCGATCAGGATGCGGATGTGATCCTTGGCAGCCAAGGCGATGCCGATCAGGGCCGGCGTCGCGCTCAACTCGCCCCTGCGCATCCGGTCGAACGCACTTTCCAGATGGTGCGTGAAGCTCGCGGCGGCCTCGAACCCGAACATGGCGCCCGAGCCCTTGATCGTGTGCAGGGCCCGGAAGGCGGTGTCGAGCGGGTCGCGATCGGTCGGCCGCTGTTCCAGGCGGAGCAGCGCGGCTTCCAGATCGGCCAGAAGTTCCACCGACTCCTCGCGGAAGATCTGGCCTGGATCGGCATGCCCGGTCATGCGCCGATGATCTTTCGGACGACGCTGAGCAGCTGGTCCGGTTGGAACGGCTTGACGATCCAGGCGGTGGCCCCGGCGGCTTTGGCCTCGGCCTTCTTCCCGGCATCGGATTCCGTCGTCAGGAAGACGATCGGGATGCCGCGGTAGGCGGCCAGCGTTCGCAACTCGCGGATCAGGGTCAACCCGTCCATGTTGGGCATGTTCAGGTCGGTCAGCACCAAATTGAAGCTGCCCGTCTTCGCCTTGGCCAGCGCCTCGCGCCCGTCGGCGGCCTCCACCACCTGATAGCCGGCCGAAGACAGGGTCAGCTTGACCATCTGGCGCATGCTGGCCGAATCGTCGACGCTGAGAATGGTTTTCGCCATTGTGTTACGGCCCCCCGATCCAGAAATCATCATCGGGGCGGATCGCCCCGGACTTGTCGACAAATCCCCCTCGCTCCAGGACGTCGCGCAGCGGTGCCCCGAGCGGCTGGCTCATCTGCAGGACGATGCCGCGCCGTGCCGCGGTCACCCGTGCCGACAGCAAGAGCTGTATGAAGCAGACGTCGGCATCCGTGAGGCCGCGGCAATCCACCTCGACATGCGTCGTGGAGCCCAGCGCGTCCTGCAAGCGGTCGCGGACGGCCTCGATCGCCGACAGTGTCATGGAACCCGAGCACTCGACGGTTGCAGCATCGCGCAAGCCGGACATCGTGCGCCTTTCAATGATCGGAGGACGGCCCGGTCAAGCGGGCTTTTCGATCTCCATCTCTACAATATGACGCAAGGCGGGAATATTCGGGTCGTCCCCAATGATGGAGGGTGCTGCCCTAACGGAATTTTAATAATTATTTATCCACTGAGCAAGATAATTAAAATCATTTAGGAGAAATTGTAAAGTAAAACTATCAACATTATCATCAATGCTTTTGCTGAAAAGGCATATTCTGCAATAAAAAACAGGAATTATTTGAAATCATAAATGATCAATATCAGGATCAATGATTACGGTCGTCTGATGAGTGATGTGGCTCTATTGTTTTAGAATTTTGGGAAATGAGCTTCGAATTACCGAAAAGTGGGGTGCCGGCTGCGTTGGCTTGATCGAGCGGGAAGCCTGGAATCGGGGAATGAAGGCTCGATGCCGGCGGCTGGAGCGTGCCGGGTCATCGGAGCCGGCTTGGAAATGTCCAGGGGCGAGGCTGGGTGCGACCGGTAGGCTCTGCGCCCTTGGACTGGCGTCGGCCCTTCGCCTTGGCCATGCCGGTGTTCGTTTTTTCGTGCCGTCTCGCGCAATGCGGCCGGAGGCAGAGAGGAACCGGATCGGTCTGGTTGCCGATCCGATCCCGCTCAGGATGCCGGAGATTGACCGCTTGACCGCTTGATGCCTTTGGCGACGGGCACGTCGCTCCTATTGGAGCCGACCTGTCCAAGCCGATGGAAGCCGACTCTATTGCTGAGCGTCGGCCATCATGTCCATGTCGGAGCCGTGGACGGTGCCGATGGCATGCAGGGAGCTTTGCAGAGCCAGCCTGTCCAATTGTTCCACCCGCAGGCTGGCGAAGATCTTGATGCGGCTTTCCAGTTCGACATAGGTGCGGCGGAAGGCCATGCGGATGCGGTCCTCCGACCCGGTCGCAGCGACGGGATCCTCGACGCCCCAATGGGCGGTCAGTGGCGTCCCGTTCCACACCGGGCACATCTCTCCCGCGGTCTGGTCGCACACCGTGAAGACGAAATCGAGGGCCGGTGCGTCCGGCCGGGCGAAGTCGTTCCAGCTCTTGGAGTGCAGATTCTCGGTCGGCAACTTGAAGGCCTGAAGGGTGGCCAGCGTGTGCGGGTTGATCTGGCCGGCCGGGTGACTGCCCGCCGACCAGGCGTTGAAGCGGCCGGCACCCCAACGGCGCATCAGGCATTCCGCCATGATGCTGCGGGCGGAATTATGGGTGCACAAAAACAGGACGTTGTAGATCTTCTCGGTGCCCATCTGGTCTGCCATGGCCCACCCCTGGGTTCGGCCCGCCGGCGGGGCGCCGACGGGAACGGGACGGCGGCAATCCTGCCGCGCGCCCCGCTCCCGGTTCAAATCAAGCTTTTGTGTCAAGCCCGACCTGTCATGCCAGGTCGAAGATCAGCACCTCGGCCTCGTCGGCACGGTCCAGCGTCACCGCCTCCTCGTCCGTCAGTGCGGCGCCGTCACCAGCCTTCAACAGGGTGCCGTTGACATGCACCCAGCCGCGGGCGACCTGGACCCAGGCATGGCGGCCGGGGCGCAGGGCCAGCGTGGCGCTCTCCTCCCCGTCCAGCAGGGCGGCGTAGAGGTCGACATCCTGATGGATGGTGACGCTCCCCTCCCGTCCATCACGCGAGCCGACCAGCTTCAACCGGCCACGCTTTTCCGCCGCCGGGAAATCCGCCTGCTGGTAGCCGGGTGCCAGGTTGTTGGCCTCCGGCAGGATCCAGATTTGCAGGAAATGCACCGGCTCGGTGTCGGACGCGTTGTACTCGCTGTGGCGGATGCCGCGGCCGGCGCTCATCCGCTGGACCTCGCCCGGACGGATCACCGATCCGGTGCCGATGGAGTCCTTGTGCTCCAGCGCTCCGCTCAGCACGTAGGAGACGATCTCCATGTTGGCGTGCCCATGGGTGGGGAAGCCGGCGCCGGGGATCACGCGGTCCTCGTTGATCACCCGCAGCGCACGGAAGCCCATATGGGCCGGATCGAAGTAATGGCCGAAGGAGAAGCTGTGGTTGCTGTTCAGCCAACCCATGTTGGCGACCCCACGCTCGTCGCGATGGCGAATGGTCATCATGATGGAACCCTCCGTGCCCATTGGGCTTTCGTTGTCTGGAGGAGAATTTGGCACCGGAGGGTTTGGGGAACAATCCAGGCAAATCACACAAGATTGTTTCTACAGTGGGCACAATATCGGACCTATGCCGCTCCCCTTATCCCGCCAGCGGCACCCCCACCGCGAACACCGTCCCGCGCCCTTCGATGGATCGTACCGTCACCGGATGCCCCAGCAGCCGCGCCAGTCGTTCGACGATGGCAAGACCCAGCCCGATTCCTTCGCTGCGGTCCCGGTCGGGCCGGTCGAGCTGGACGAACTCCTCGAAGATGCGGGCACGGTCGGGGGCGGCGATCCCGCGGCCGGTGTCATAGACCTCGATCCACAGCGTTTCGCCGCGGGTGCGGCAGCCGACCAGAACGCCGCCGGCTTCGGTGTAGCGTATGGCGTTGGCGATCAGGTTGCGGACGATGCGCTCCAGCAGCGCCGGGTCGCTGCGCACCACCGCGCCAGTCGGGACGGCGCGCAGCCGCAGTCCCTTCGCCTCCGCCAAGCCGGCGAACTCCGCCTCCAGCTGGTCGAGCAGGGGGGAGAGCGGCAGGTCGGCCGGCTTCGGCGTCACCACTCCCGATTCCAGCTTGGAGATGTCGAGGATCGCGTTCAGCAGGTCGCGCATCGACCGCTGCGCCGCCTTCAGGTCGGACAGCAGCGCCACCGCCTTGCCGCTCTGGGGCTGGCGTTCCAGCATGCCGGTGAACATGCCGATGGCCTGCAGCGGTTGCTGGAGATCGTGGCTGGCATGGGCAAGGAAGCGGGATTTGGCGCGGTGCGCCTGCTCGGCGGCGGTCTTGGCGGCATGCAGTTCCGCCGTCCGTTCGCGCACCTGCTGTTCCAATGTGGCGTTGGCCCGTTCGATGGTTTCGGCCATGCGCAGGATTTCGGTGAACTGGCGGCGCACCTGCCGGGTCATCGGCCGGAAGATCGCCAGCGCCTCCACCGCCAGGATCAGCAGGGTCGCCAGCAAGGCCGCTAGCCCCAGCTGGTGGAGGGTGTGGAAACCGGCCTCCCCCTCCTCCTGGTACAGGGCCACCATATCTTCCAGCCGGTCCAGCAGCGGGCCGAGCGCCTGGGCGGTGATGCGGTCCGCTTCCGCCGGGTCGGGCGGATTGCCGGCCGCTGCGGCGGCGATCACCCGGCGCAGGGCGGCGATATGATCGGTTACCACCGGGTCGAGCGGATCGGGACCGTCGTGGAACAGGTCGCCCGGCGGCGGCCCGAGTGGCGGCCCTTCCTTCGACCCGGCCCGGCCGCTCAGCCGGCGGTGGGCCGTTTCGAAGATGTCGGTAGCCTCGGACAGCCTTTGGGCAAGCTCGGCGCGTGCCGACGGATCGGTGACGGTCTTCAACTGCTCGACCAGCAGAGCCGTCCGTTGCGACAGCATGCGTTGCCGGCCGGAGACGTTGACGACCTCCAGCATGCGTTCGTGCTGGCCGATCACCCGTTCGGTCATGACGAAGCCGGCAAGGGTGCCCAGCGCGATCAGCATCAGCGCCAGGGCATAGCGCACGGTCATCCAGCGGGCCGTGGTCGTGCCGATCGGTATCATGCGCTTTTCCCCGGCCCCGTCATGGGGCGGCCTCATGAGGCTGCATCATGGGGTGGTTTGCCGCATCGCGGCAATGGTTACGGCAACGGCCTGGCCTCGCGGAGGCTCTATGAAGCCTCGGTGAAGCCGCAGGCGGCCAATGCGGCCTGCATGTGCGGCGGGACCGGCGCCACCGCTCCCACCGGGTCGCGCTTCGGGTAGAGCGGCAGCGAGATGGCGCGGGAATGCAGGTGAAGCGGCTTGCCCTCCGGCCCGCCATATTGCGGGTCGCCGACCAGGGGGCAGCCGATGGAGGCGCAGTGGACGCGGATCTGGTGGGTACGGCCGGTGTGCGGCGTCAGCTCCAGCCAGGTCAGACCGTCCGCCTGTCCGCGCACGACATAGTCGGTCACCGCCGTCTGCCCGTCGGGCGACCCGACGATGCGCCAGCCCCCGGTCTTGTTGGAAACCTTGGCGAGGGGCAGCTCGATCCGTCCGGACTCCTGCGGCGGCGTGCCGGCGACCACCGCCCAATAGGTCTTATCGACCTTGCCGTTCTGGAACAGGATGCCGATCTTGCGCAACGCCTTGGCATGGCGGCCCAGGATCAGGCAGCCCGAGGTGTCGCGGTCCAGCCGGTGGGCGAGGGACGGCGGCTTGGGAAAGCCGAAGCGGAGTGCGTCGAAATGCCGCTCCAGGTTCGGGCCGCCGGCTGGACCGGCATGAACCGGCAATCCGGGGGGCTTGTCGAGGATCAGCATCAGCCCGTCGCGGTACAGGATGCGCTCTTGGATTTGGGCGGGTGTCACGGGCAACTCATCCCCAGGCACGGGAAATCAGGAGGTCGATGGCGGCGATGATGCGGTCGCTGTCGTCGGCAAGGGAGCCAGTTCTGTCACCGAGCTGGTCGGCACGGACCGAAACAGTCTGCAACGGATGAAGGACCACCGAGCGGTCTTCGATCTCGAAGGACGGATTCCGTTCCGGATCGATCGGAGGTTCGGCACGCTTGTCCACCATCGGAATTATGACGCGGCTGCGTGCGGCATCGAATCTACGGGACTGGATGACGACGACAAATGGTATGAACTGACGGCGGGCGCCCGTGTTTCGATGGACGTCGAATTGGCTCATAGGACGTCGTTGGCGTACTGTTCGGCAAAGGAGCCGTGCTTTTCGTCGAACATGTTCCAGGCTTCTATCGTGGCGTCCAGGCGGCGCTCACGCTCGGCCTTCGCCAATTCGTCCACAAGCAACTTCTCGACCCGCTCCGACAGGTCGCCGGGAAGGGATTTTGCACGCTGAAGGATATCCTCGTCCAGGGAGAGGATGACGTCCTGCTTGTGTGTGCGCCGATCATGAACCCCGTCCATCGGAAAGCCCTCCGCAAACCATCGGCATTGAAGATAGGCTTTCCCCCTGCCGCCCGGCAAGCGGACAGGGGAAAGGGCGCGGACCCCATCGGCGCCGCGCCCCCTTGTATTTGGCCTCCGATCAGGCGAGCTTCAATTCCTTGAAGAAGTCGTTGCCCTTGTCGTCGACGATGATGAAGGCGGGGAAGTCCTCCACTTCGATGCGCCAGATGGCTTCCATGCCGAGTTCGGGATACTCGACGCACTCCACCTTCTTGATGCAGTCCTGGGCGAGACGGGCTGCGGCACCGCCGATCGAGCCGAGATAGAAGCCGCCATGCTGCTTGCAGGCCGCCGTCACTTCCGCGCTGCGGTTGCCCTTGGCCAGCATGACCATGGAGCCGCCGGCCGCCTGGAACTGGTCGACGAAGCTGTCCATGCGGCCGGCCGTGGTCGGTCCGAAGGAGCCCGAGGCGTAGCCTTCCGGCGTCTTTGCCGGGCCGGCGTAATAGATCGGGTGGTTCTTGAAGTAGTCGGGCAGTGGCTCGCCGGCATCGAGCCGGGCGCGCAGCTTGGCATGGGCGAGGTCGCGGGCGACGATCAGCGGACCGGTCAGCGACAGGCGGGTGCGGATCGGGTATTGGGACAGCGTGGCGCGGATCTGCTCCATCGGCTGGTTCAGGTCGATCTTCACGACCTCGCCCGACAGATGCTCGTCACCGATCTCCGGCAGATACTGGGCCGGATCGGTCTCCAGCTGTTCCAGGAAGATGCCGTCCCTGGTGATCTTGCCCACCGCCTGACGGTCGGCCGAGCAGGACACGCCGACGCCGATCGGCATCGAGGCGCCGTGGCGCGGCAGGCGGATGACGCGGACGTCGTGGCAGAAATACTTGCCGCCGAACTGGGCGCCAATGCCCATGTTCTGGGTCAGCTTATGGACCTCGGCCTCCATCGCCAGATCGCGGAAGGCGTGCGCGTCCTCGCCGCCCTCGGTCGGCAGGTTGTCGAGATAGCGGGCCGACGCCAGCTTCACCGTCTTCAGGTTCTGTTCGGCCGACAGGCCGCCGATGACGATGGCCAGATGGTAGGGCGGACAGGCCGAGGTGCCGAGATAGCGGATCTTGTCTTCCAGGAACTTCAGCAGCCGGTCGGGCGCCAGTACCGACGGCGTGGCCTGGTGCAGGAAGGTCTTGTTGGCCGACCCGCCGCCCTTGGCCATGAACAGGAACTTGTAATAGTCCTCGCCCTCGGAATAGATGTCGATCTGGGCCGGCAGGTTGTTGCGGGTGTTCTTCTCCTCGTACATGGAGATCGGCGCCAACTGGCTGTAGCGCAGGTTGCGCTTCAGGTAGGCGTCGCGCGCACCTTCCGACAGTGCCTGCTCGTCGCCACCCTTGGTGAAGACGCGGCGGCCCTTCTTGCCCATGATGATGGCGGTGCCGGTGTCCTGGCACATCGGCAGCGTGCCGGCGGCGGCGATGTTGGCGTTCTTCAGCAGGTCGAGCGCCACGAAGCGGTCGTTGGCCGACGCCTCCGGATCGTCGAGGATCTTGGCGAGCTGGGCCAGATGGCCCGGGCGCAGCAGATGGTTGATGTCGGCGAAGGCCGCCTCGGCCAGCAGACGCAGGCCTTCCGGCTCGACCTTCAGGATCTGTTCGCCGTCGAATTCGGTGACGGAGACGTGATCGGAGGTCAGCTTGCGGTAGGTCGTGTCGTCCTTGGCGAGCGGAAACAGGCCGGCTCCGCGGGCTGAGGCGATGTCGTCGGGCATTGGGGGCGTTCCTTTATGACGATCCTGGCGTGACGATCCTGGCATGACGATCCAACTGCGTCCGCTCGCCTTCGCGGAACGCGCCCGGCCGGGCGCGCGAAGGGGAACAAGCCGCGCTCGGCCCCCTTATACACCGCTGCGGGACGAAGACAACCGTCGGCCGCACGGAAGGCGGCGCGGCGGTTTGACTTGGGACAGTTCGGAGGATTTTCTTGGAAGGCGCGCGGGGAAGTGGTCAGACCAGTGCCGCTTCCCCGGCGATAACTTCCCTACGCCGCCGCCTTCACCTGTCCGGCGACCGCCGCATGGCCATGCGTCACCGGCTCGGCCGGGGCACCGGCCCATTCGCCATGGGCGGGGATTTCCTCGCCCTTCATCACCAGGGTCAGCGGACCCAGCCGGGCGAAATCGCCGACATGGGTGTCGTACAGCACCGTGGCCCCCGCCCCGACGGTGACGCCGGTGCCGACGCTCACCCGGCCGACCTTCATGACGCGGTCCTCGTAGAGATGGGTCTGCAGCGCCGACAGGGCGTTGATCGCAGAGTAATCGCCCACCGCCACGCAGTCGAACTCGGTGATGTCGGTGGTGTCCATGTAGACGCCCCGGCCGAACTTCGTGCCGAACAGGCGCAGCACCCAGGGCAGCATCGGCGTGCCGCGCAGATGGTCGAGCAGCACCTTGCCGGCGAGGCCCCAGTACAGCACGGCCACCGCCTCGGTCCGCATCGCCCACCAGGACCACATCGGCTTCATGGTGGGGACGTAGCGGCCCATCAGCAGCCACTTCACCAGCGCCACCACCAGCACCATCGCGACCGGGATGGCGACGCTGACCGCCAGGAACTGCCAGGCGAAGGCGCCCCAGCGGCCGTCGAGGATCGCGGGCGCGAACATTTCCACCGCGAAGGTGCCGAAGGTGATGAACAGCATCGACGGCATCGACAGGCTGAAGGCCTCGAACACCGCGCGGCCGAGACGGCGCGCGCGCGACGGCTCGAAGGTCCAGCTGGAGGCGACGTTGTCGAACTTCTGGCGGACCGGGAGCCTGATCGGCGGGCTGCCGAACCAGGTGTCGCCCGGCTGCATCTCGGCATTCGCCGGCGGCTTGGACTTGATGCCGATCAGCGTGCCGGTGGGGATGACCGCCCCCGGCGGGACCACGGCGTCGTTGCCGACGAACACGCGGGCTTCGGTCTTCACCGGCTTCAGAACCATCCAGCCGCGGCGGATGTCCTCGTCGCCCAGCACCACCTCGTCGGCGATGAAGCATTTCTCGCCGATCTCCACCAGATCGTAACGGCCGGCGAGGTTGGTCGAGATTTCGGCGTCGCGGCCGATCTTGGCGCCCATCAGCCGGTACCAGGCCCGCATGTAGACGGTGGCGTAGAGCGAGCTGAGCGTCTCCAGCATCACCTCGGTCGCCAGGGCCACGATCCATTTGCGGACATAGAACCAGCTGTGGACCGAATAGGAGCCGGATTCCACCTTCGGCAGCACGATCCAGCGCATGGCGGCGATCAGCAGCACGGTGAAGGCCACCAGGAACATGGCGGTCGGCCAGGCGATGGCGGGGACGTAGTAGAGATAGTTGACCTTGAACACCCCGCCCATCCAGGCGTCCAGCCGGTCGAACAGGTAGAAGGCCGGGAAGATCGGGATCAGCGCCACCGGCGGCAGTCCGACCACGGCGACCAGATAGAACAGCCCCTGGGTCATCCGGCGGAAGACCCCGGCGGCGGGCGCCTGGGGCAGGGCGGCGCGGTCGACCGTGCCGACCTTGCGCGCGGGCGAGCCGTCCCACGATTCATAGGCCCCGGTGCGGGTGCCGGCGGGCAGGGCGGTCAGGTCGGCCAGCTCGGTGCCGGGTGCCACCACCGCGTCGTGCCCGATGACGCAGGAGGTGCCGATATAGGCATCGTCGCCGATCTCGATGGTGCCGATCACCAGCTCGTTGCCGATCACCTCGGCATTGGCCAGCTTCACCTTGCCGCCGGTGGACGCGCCGCGGCCGATCGACACCAGATCGATGGCGCCGGATTCGAACTCGCCGATCATGGCGTCGTCGCCGATCCGGGCGCCCAGCGCCCGCAGGAACAGCCGCATCAGCGGCGATCCCTGGAACCATTTCAGGTGGACGAGGCTGATGAAGCGCTGCGCCAGCCACCAGCGGTAATAATAGACGCCCCACAGCGGGTAGCGGCCCGGCTTGGTGCGGCCGATGATCAGCCATTTCGCGGCGATGGCGATGGCGATCGTCGCGATGTTGATGACGACATAGACGCCGAACAGGGTGGAAATCTCGCCCAGCAGCGTCGCGTCCTCGCCCGACAGCAGCATGTAGCTGACGAAGACGCCCAGCCACTGGACGGTCATCAGCGCCAGGATGACCGGCAGCGCCGCGGCCTGGGCCAGCCCGCACAGCAGGCGGCGACGCCGCGGCGGCGGCTCGAAGGACAGGTCGGCCGGCTTGGCGCCGCGCCCGGCCGGCGCCTTGGCGTCCAGCCGCTCGGCCATCGCCCGCAGGCTGCGGGCGCCGTAGACGTCCTGGAGCGTCAGGCCCGACAGGCCCGCGGTTTCGCGCACCGCCGACACGAAGCGCGCCGCCAGCAGCGAATGGCCGCCCAGGTCGAGGAAGAAGTCTGCCTCCAGCGGGATCGACTGGCCGGGGAAGACCCGCCGCGCCGCATCCAGCAGGACGGCCTCGGTCGGGTTGCCCGGCTCCTCCTGTTCGGCGGCACCGGCATCCCCGGTCAGCGCCATCGCCTGGAGCGTCTTGCGGTCGGCCTTGCCCGAGGTCAGGCGCGGCAGCGCCTCCACCAGCTCGTAATGCGCGGGCACCATGTAGGCCGGCAGCTGGGCGCGCAGGGCATCGCGCAGCGCAATCCTGTCCGGTGCGGCGCCGGGTCGGGCAACGAGGAAGGCGACCAGCCGGTCCAGGCCGTTGTCGTTGCGCAGCACCACCGTTGCCTGGGCGACGCCCGGCAACTCGGTCAGCTTCGCCTCGATCTCGCCAAGCTCAAGACGGAAGCCGCGGATCTTCACCTGATCGTCGATGCGGCCGTGGAAGCGCAGGTTCCCGTCGGCGTCCAGGCTGACCGCGTCGCCGGAGCGGTAGAGCAGCGGATCGGGACCGGCTCCGGCGCCATCCGGCCGGAAGGGATTGGCGATGAACTTTTCCGCCGTCAACTCCGGCCGGCCGAGATAGCCCTGCGCGACGCCGGGGCCGCCGATCAGCAGTTCGCCCTGGGTGCCGGGAGGAACCGGGTTCAGCGCCTCGTCCACCACATAGCAGGTGTAGTTGGGGATCGGGCGGCCGATTGTGACGGGGGTGTCGGGGAGCACCTCGGCCACGGTGGCGACGACGGTCGCCTCGGTCGGGCCGTAGCTGTTGAACAGGCGCCGGCCGGGCCGGCACCAGCGCGCCGCCACTGCCGGCGGGCAGGCCTCGCCGCCCAGGATGACGACGCGCAGCGACGGCACGTCCTTCGGCAGCATCGCCAGCAGGGTCGGCACGGTGTCCAGCACTGTGACGCCGGCGTCGTTCAGCACGTCGGCCAGCCGGTCGGCCTCGTCCAGCACCTGGCGGCTGGCGACCCACAGGGTGGCACCGGCCAGATAGGGGACAAATATCTCCTCCAGCGACAGGTCGAAGGCCACCGATGCGCCCTGGAACGCCACGTCGTCGGCGGCGATGCCGTAGACGCTGTTGGCGGCGCGCAGGTAATGGCAGATGTTGCGGTGGCTGATGACGATGCCCTTGGGCTTTCCGGTCGAGCCCGAGGTGTAGATGGCATAGGCCGGGCTGTCCGGCGTGACCCCGTCGGCGCGCAGGTCGAGCGGACGGGCGTCGTCGCCCAGCACGTCGCCGATGCGCAGGGTCTGCACCGCCGCGCCGTGGACGGCCAGGGTCGCCGCCTTGGTGCCGGTGACGAGGTCGACCAGGATGGCCGGGGCGGCGCAGTCGGTCAAACTGACCGCCACGCGCTCTGCCGGGGCATCGGCGTCGAAGGGCAGATAGGCGGCGCCGGCCTTCAGGATGCCGAGCAGTGCCACATGCAGGTCCAGCGACCGTGCCATCCACAACCCGACGAAGCAGCCGGGGCCGATTCCGCGCGCCCGCAGGCCGCGGGCGACCCGGTTGGCCCGTGCATCGAGTTCGGCGTAGCTGACGCGCCGCCCTTCATGGATGATGGCCGTACGGTCGGGATGGGCAGCGGCGGTTGTCTGTGGAATGTCGGACAGCAGCTCGTCCCGCAGCAGGGTCGGGTCGACGGGACCGCGCAGCATCGTCACCGGACCATCGGCGGCGCTGCTGGAGGAAATCGTCGATTGACCGGCCGGGGAGACGTCGATCGGGCCATTCGCCCGCGTATTCAGCAGGGTCACGCTGTATCAGCCTTCCGATAGGGATCAGCGCGGTGGCGCCCAACGGACCCGAGCGGTGCCCGGTCCCGGCGGTCGGCTGAATGCGGCCATGTGCCGCCGACATGTTGTGGGACTTTATGGTTAACGAAAGCTTTCCATCGGTCAGGCGGGTACCTGTACCGTTGGGATATGGCAAGTCTTGGGCCGACCAAGCGCTGCAAGAGCACGATTCGCACCGACCAGAAGAAATTAAAAGACCTGCCGGCCCGGATACATGCGGATACATGCGGGTTCGGGCGCCGCTTACATGATCCGATAAGGACGACCGGTCAAGGGAGTCCTTATGCAAGGGAGGCAAACGGATCCTGCGTATGTCTGGACCGGCACATTTCCTGAGGGTTTTCCCTGATCCGTCTTCATTCGATGCATGCATGGCTGCCGCGCCGGCGGGCCGGGCCTGCCGTCAACAATCATGATGGACGTCATCATATTTCTTATTCATTATGATCATAATTTATAGGCGCTTGGCGCCGGTGGTGCGCACCGGTTGGCCCGTAGCGGATTCTGCAGTTCAACAGGGAGAAGAGCGATGAGCATCACGACGGATATGGGCGGACGGGTGGTCCTGGTCACCGGGGGCACCTCGGGCATCGGGCGGGCGACGGCGCTGGCTTTCGGCCAGGCTGGGGCGACCGTGATCGTCACCGGCCGGCGCGAGGCGGAGGGGCAGGAGACGGTGGCGCAGATCGGCCATTCCGGCGGAGTCGGCAGCTTCGTGGCGGCCGATGTCGCCGATGCGGCGGAGGTCGCCGCCC
Organism: Azospirillum sp. HJ39; assembly: GCF_041507355.1. NCBI lineage: Bacteria > Pseudomonadati > Pseudomonadota > Alphaproteobacteria > Rhodospirillales > Azospirillaceae > Azospirillum > Azospirillum sp. HJ39. Next base: position 460,615 of record NZ_CP167909.1, read on the forward strand.
TGTTCGGACGGATCGAGCGCGACCATGGCCGCCTGGACGCCGCCTTCAACAATGCCGGCATCCATCAGGTCGCCCCGCTGACGGAGATGGACGATTCCGCCTTCGACCGCATACTGACCGTCAACGTGAAGGGCGTCTGGCTCTGCCTGAAGCATGAGCTGGCGATCATGAAGCGCCAGGGGCATGGCTCCATCGTCAACACCGGTTCGGTGCTGGGCCAGATCGGCATGGCCGGCAATGCCGCCTATTCCGCCAGCAAGGCGGCGGTGGAAGGACTGACCCGCACCGCGGCGATCGAGGTCGCGGCTTCCGGTGTGCGTGTCAATGCCGTTTGCCCGGCGATCATCCAGACGCCGATGACCCAGGGCTCCCTCGGTGGACCGGAGCAGGTCGAAGCCGTGCTGGGGCGGCTCCATCCTGTCGGCCGCGTCGGCCGGCCCGAGGAGGTTGCTGCCGCGGTGCTCTGGCTCTGCTCGGATTCTGCCGGGTTCGTCACCGGCCAATCCATCAACATCGACGGTGGCGTGACCGCCCAGTAACCCCCGGATCGACTGCGCGCCGGCCGACGGAGACGCCAATTCATGCTGTCCACCCCTCTCGCCTCCGCCCTGGCGCGGCGGAACATCCATTACGGATGGGTCGTCGTCGCCGTCACTTTCCTGTCGATGCTGGTCTCGGCCGGCGCGGTCGGCGCCCCCGGCGTCCTGCTGCTGCCGTTGCAGCGGGAGTTCGGATGGGATACCGCCGACATTTCCACCGCCATGGCGATCCGACTGCTGCTGTTCGGGCTGATGGGCCCCTTCGCCGCGGCGATGATCAACCGTTTCGGCGTCCGCCGCATGGTTCTGTCCTCCCTGACCCTGGTCGGAGCGGGGTTGCTGGCCTCGCTGGCGATGCGCGAGGTGTGGCAGCTGATCGTCCTCTGGGGGTTCGTCGTCGGCTTCGGCACCGGCCTGACCGCCATGGTGCTGGGCGCCACCATCGCCACGCGCTGGTTCGTTGCCCGCCGCGGGCTGGTGATCGGGTTGCTGACCGCGAGTTCGGCCACGGGGCAACTGGTCTTCATGCCGCTCCTGTCGATGCTGACGGAGGCCTATGGCTGGCGGACCGCCATCGCGCTGCTGTGCGGGCTGATCGCCACGGCCGCGCTCGCCATGCTGGCGCTGATGCGTGACCGCCCTGCCGACCTGGGGCTCGCCGCCCTGGGCGAGGCGAAGGACGCCCCGCCTCCTCCCCCGGCCGGCTCGGTCCTGCCGGCGGCCTTCGGTGCCCTGCGCGACGCCGCGGTGACACGGACCTTCTGGGTGCTGTTCGCGACCTTCTTCATTTGCGGTGCCAGCACCAACGGCCTGATCCAGACCCACCTGATCCCGCTCTGCGTCGATTTCAGCGTACCGGAGGTCCAGGCTGCCGGACTGCTGGCGCTGATGGGGATCTTCGATTTCATCGGCACGGTCGGATCCGGCTGGCTGTCCGACCGGTATGACAACCGCTGGCTGCTATTCTGGTACTATGCGCTGCGCGGGCTGTCGCTGCTCTATCTGCCCTATTCCGACTTCACCCTGTACGGATTGTCGGTCTTCGCCGTCTTCTACGGTCTCGACTGGATCGCCACCGTGCCGCCGACGGTGCGCCTCACCGCCGAACGCTTCGGCCGGGAGCGTGCCAACCTCGTCTTCGGCTGGGTCTTCGCCGGCCACCAGCTCGGCGCCGCCGCCGCAGCCTTCGGTGCAGGCCTGTCGCGCACCGTCCTGCAGAGCTACCTGCCGGCCTTTGCCATCGCCGGCGCCCTGTGCCTGGTCGCCGCCCTGCTGGTGCCGATGCTGGGGCGCGGTGCCGGGCGCGTCAAGCCGGCCGCCGCGCGGGGGTGAGGCTCTTATCCCCCCAGATGGTCGAGCGGCAGCGCCGTGCGGTAACGGACCTGCTTCAGCGCGAAGCTCGATCTGATGTTGGCGACGCCGGGGATGCGGGTCAGGTGTTCCTTCAGGAAGCGTTCGTAGCTTACGAGGTCCGGCACCACCACCCGCAGCAGGTAATCGGCGTCGCCGGTCATCAGGTAGCATTCCAGCACCTCCGGCCGAGCCATCACCGCAGCCTCGAACCCATCGAGCCGCGCCTCCACCTGCCGTTCCAGGCTGACGCTGACGAAGATGTTGACCGGCAGCTCGACGGAGGCCGGATCGACCAGCGCCACATAGCGGCCGATCACGCCCGCCTCTTCCAGCGCCTTGACCCGCCGCAGGCAGGGCGACGGGGACAGGCCGACACGCTCCGCCAACTCGTTGTTGGGCAGGCGTCCATCCTCCTGCAGGGCGGCCAGGATCTTCCGGTCGATGCGATCGAGGGCATGCTTTGGCATTGGATGCCGTTCCCGGCTGTGATTCGACATCCGATGCTAAAACGAACGCGAGGGCGGCGCCACTTCGCAAGCACCTGCCGGATCGCAAATGATAGGCTCTGCGAACCATAACCCCCCAGTCCGGGAGCAGACCCATGACCGCGACCTTGCCGTCCTCCGCCGACCTCGCCTGCCTGGCCGAGTTGGAGCGCAAGGTACTCTGGCTCGCGTCCTGGACGATCCACAACGCCAACCATGTCCGCCCCAACCTCGACGGGCTGAAGATCGGCGGCCATCAGGCCTCCAGCGCCTCGCTGGCCACCATCATGACCGCGCTCTATTTCTCGGCGCTGCGGCCGGAGGACCGGGTGGCGGTGAAGCCGCATGCCAGCCCGATCTTCCACGCCATCCAGTATCTGCTGGGCAACCAGACGCGCGGGATGCTGGAGAATTTCCGCGGCTACAAGGGGGCCCAGTCCTACCCGTCGCGTACCAAGGACGTGGACGACGTCGATTTCTCCACCGGTTCGGTCGGGCTGGGGGTGGCACAGACGCTGTTCGCCTCGCTGGTCCAGGATTACCTGAAGGCCAAGGGCTGGGCTCCCGGTCTGGACGAGGGCCGCATGGTTTCGCTGGTCGGCGACGCCGAGATGGACGAGGGCAACATCTTCGAAGCGTTGCAGGAGGGGTGGAAGCATGGCCTGCGCAACACCTGGTGGATCGTCGACTACAACCGCCAGAGTCTCGACGCGGTGATCCGCGAAGGGTTGTGGGAGCGGCTGGAGAACATCTTCCGTGCCTTCGGCTGGGACGTGGTTATCCTGAAATACGGCACCCTGATGCAGGAGGCCTTCCGCGAGCCGGGCGGCGAGCGCCTGCGCGACTGGATCGACAACTGTCCCAACCAGCTCTATTCGGCCCTGACCTACCAGGGCGGCGCCGCTTGGCGCCGGCGCCTGATGGACGATCTGGGCGACCAGGGCGACGTCACCCGCCTGATCGAGCGCCGGAACGACGAGGAACTGGCCCGGCTGATGGGCAATCTCGGCGGCCACGACCTGCCGTCCCTGCTGGAGGCTTTCGCCGGGGCACGCACGCATGACCGGCCGGTCTGCTTCATCGCCTATACGGTCAAGGGCTTCGGCCTGCCGCTCGCCGGCCACAAGGACAACCACTCCGGCCTGCTGACCCGCGAGCAGATGGACGGCTTCCGCGCCGCCAACAAGGTCCGGCCCGGTCATGAGTGGGAGCGTTTCGAGGGGCTGGGCCTGCCCGGGGCGGCGCTTGAGGAGTTCCTGCGCCGCGTGCCCTTTGCGCAGAAGGGCCGCCGCCGCTACGAGGCGCCGGCGGTCGGGGTGCCTGCGGTCCTGCCGGCCCCGACGCAAAAGAACCTGTCGACCCAGGCCGCCTTCGGTCTGATCCTGAACGAGATCGGGCGCGAGCGTTCGCCACTGGCCGAGCGCATCGTCACCACCGCCCCCGACGTCACCGTTTCCACCAATTTGGGTGCCTGGGTGAACCGGCGCGGCCTGTTCGCCAAGAGCGAAATGGCCGACCTTTTCAAGAAGGAGCGCATCCCCTCCACCTACAGCTGGGAGTTTTCGCCGAAGGGCCAGCATCTGGAACTGGGCATCGCCGAATCCAACCTGTTCATCCTGCTGTCGGCGCTGGGCCTGTCGCACAGCCTGTTCGGGGAGCGGCTGCTGCCCATCGGCACCGTCTACGACCCTTTCATCATGCGCGGCGCCGACCAGTTGAATTACGCCTGCTACCAGGATGCCCGCTTCATGTTGGTGGCGACGCCTTCGGGCATCACGCTTGCGCCGGAAGGCGGGGCGCACCAGTCCATCGCCACGCCGCTGGTTGGCATGGCCCAGGACGGCCTTGCCTATTTCGAACCGGCATTCGCCGACGAACTGGCGGTGGTGATGCGCTGGGCCTTCGACTACATGCAGCGGGACGGGGAGGGGGCGCCGAACGAGCGCAACTGGCTGCGCGACGAGACCGGCGGCTCGGTCTATCTGCGCCTGTCCTCCCGGGCGCTGGAG
>NZ_CP167909.1:472500-701105 GCF_041507355.1 Azospirillum sp. HJ39
CGGCCTCGGCGGGCGGGATATTGCCGATGGGTTCGAGGAGGCGCCGGTGGTTGAACCAGTCGCCCCATTCCAGGGTGGCGAACTCGACGGCCTCCAGAGTGCGCCAGGGTCCTCGTCTGCGGATCACCTCGGTCTTGTAGAGACCGTTGATGGTCTCGGCCAAGGCGTTGTCGTAGGAATCGCCGACGCTGCCCACGGAGGGCTCGACGCCGGCCTCGGTGAGGCGATCGGTGTAGCGAATGGCAAGGTATTGCGACCCGCGGTCGGAGTGGTGGATGAGGCCGCTGCCCTTGACCGGCCGACGGTCGTGGAGCGCCTGTTCCAAGGCGTCGAGGACGAAGCCGGCGTGTGCCGTGCGCGACACCCGCCAGCCGACGATGCGACGGGCAAAGGTATCGATGACGAAGGCCACGTAGACGAAGCTCTGCCATGTGGCCACGTACGTGAAATCCGCCACCCACAAGGCATTCGGGCGGGGCGCCTGGAATTGGCGGTTCACTCGGTCGAGCGGGCATGGCGCCGCCCGGTCGCTGATCGTGGTGCGCACCGCCTTGCCCCGTGTCGCGCCCTTCAGGCCCATTTGGCGCATCAGCCGGGCCACCGTGCAGCGTGCCACGTCGATGCCTTCCCGCCCCAACTGCCGCCACACTTTCCTCACCCCATAGACCTGGAAGTTTTCATTCCAGACCCGTCGGATAGCCAAACTCAGCTCCGCGTCGCTTCGCGAGCGGGCCGGCGCCTTGGCCGGATCGGCCGTCCGGGCGGCATGGGCGCGGTAGGTCGACGGGGCGATCGGCAGGACCTTGCAGATCGGCTCGACCCCGTGGACGGCGCGGTGCGCGTCGATGAAGGCGATCATTTCTTGAACGGGCGGTCGAGCTCCGCCTGAGCAAAATACGCCGACGCCTTGCGCAGAATCTCGTTCGCCTGGCGCAGTTCGCGATTCTCACGCTCCAGCGCCTTGATCCGCTCCTGCTCGTCCGTCGTTGGCCCCGGCCGCTTGCCCTGGTCACGCTCGGCCTGCCGGACCCAGCCCCGCAGCGTCTCCGCCGTGCAGCCGATCTTCGCCGCGATCGAGCCGATCGCCGCCCACTGCGAGGCGTGATCCCCCTCGTGCTCGAACACCATTCGAACCGCGCGCTCGCGCACTTCAGGGGCGTATTTGGGTGATGCTTGCTTCGCCATGATGACCCCAGTCTCTCAAGAAACGGGGCCTCCAGAAAACCCGGCGCGGTTCACTTTGCCCCGCCCCGCGCATCGCGGCGGAACCGGAGCCGAGATCCCGGGCGTTCGATGTGTGAAGAGTGGTCGTGAGCGGTTGCGCCGCGGAGGTCAGGCCGCGGACGGTTCCATCGCACCGGCCAGGATGAAGACGCCCAGGGCGATGACCGCGATGCCGAGCAGCGCGGACGGGGCCAGGGCCTCACCGAAGAGCCACCAGCCGCCGATGGCGGCGCCGGCCATGCCGAACCCAGCCCAGACCGAATAGACGAGCGAGATGGGAAAGCGCTGGAGGGACACGGACAACAGCCAGAAGGACAGGGCATAGCCGACGGCGACGACCACCATCGGGCCGATCCGGCTCATCCCGTCGGCGGCCTTCAGCGCGATCGTGGCGGTGATTTCCGCCAGGATCGCGAGGCCGAGAAGCCCATAGGCGCCGGCCGCAGTCATGCCGCCACCGGAGTCGGCTGAACCGAATTTTCCTGAACGGCAGGGGCTTCGTCGAACATGCCGAGATCGTCGGCGAACTGGTCGAGAATCGAGAGGTTGGCAGGGGTCGACAGGCAGGCGGGCAGATAGTCCGACAGCGTCGGCGGCAGGGAAAAGCCCTCCGCGGTCAGCCGCTCGTTGGCGAAGACGACGCCGAGCGTGCTGAACTGGTAATAGGCGCGCATCGCCCGCAGCATCGCCAGCTTGATCGGCTGGTCGAGGCCGAAGACCGCCTGGAAACGCGCCCGCAGCGTCTTCCAATCGCCGTCGTCGAACCGGCTGTAGCAACGGGGGCCGCCCTGGGGGTCGCAGCGCTCGAAGGCGGCGGCCAGACTGTCCCAGGTCGTGCGTTTCGCCTCGCCGGCCGAAAGATGATAGACGTCATGGGCCAGCGTCGGCTTGGCCAGAAGCCCGACCAGGACCTCGGCGGTCCAATCGACCGGAACCACGTCGATGCCGCCCGCCAGCTCGCCCGTCACCAGACGCAGCCGGTCGCCGGCACGGAACATCCAGAAGATGCTGCTGCTGGGGATGCAGCCGAGCGTCCGGTGCCCGGTGACGATGGAGGGGCGCACCATGACGACGGGCAGGTCGGCAAACTCCTGCCGGAGCATCGCCTCGGCGGCGACCTTGGTCCGGGTGTAGGGAACGAGGTGCTGCGCTGCCTCAGCCGGTGCATCGGATTCCGTGACCACGGGCGGCGGGTTGCCCCCGCAGATCATTGCGGTTCCGCCATAGAGGAAGCGCTGCAGATGCGGCATGCGCCGCGCCCGCACGGCAAGCGCCCTGGTGCCCTCGACATTGATCAGATGGCAAAGCTCCTGCGCACGGAAGGAGGTGTCGGCGGCGAGATGCAGGATGTGGGTCACGGCATCCAGACGCCCGTCTTCGAGGCTTGCCGGATCGGTGATGTCGCCGACGACGATCTCGACCCGCCGAATGGCCTTGCGGGCCGCATCGGCGCCCATGAAGCGGATCAGGTTTTCGACAAGCCGGGCACGGGCCTGCTCCTCCCCCTTGCCCCGCACAAGACAGATCCAATGCCAATCCGGATCGTGGGAGAGGCCGTGAGCGAGAACGGCGCCGCCGATGAATCCCGTCGCGCCGGTCAAAAGAACAGTCGTCATCTGTATCGTGTCCTTGATGGAAGGCTGCTGCGTCGCATCGCGGCGACTGTGGCTTGCCGGAAACCTTCCATCGCTCTGTGCAGATTTCATGGAGCTTCCATCAAGGCCGGGTCGGCTCCCGCATTTCATCCCCCGTTCCGCCGTCTCTGCACAATCTCGACAATCGATGGATGGTCCCTCCACGACCGGATGGCACTTGGTTCGGGCAGATAGCCCGGGGACATTCGATGGTTTCGCTTGCTCGACAAAATCTTGTGCATGAATGGAGGCGGTTCGCCGCGGCGATCCTGACGCTGGCCTTCTCCGGTCTGCTGATCCTGGTCCAGGTCGGTTTGCTGCTGGGCCAGCTCGACGCCTTCACCCTCCCGCTCACGCGGTCCAAGGCCGATTTGTGGATCACCGCCCCGAACATTCAGAGTTGGGACCAGTCGACTGTCGTTCCGGCCCGTGTCGAAGGGCTGTTCTGGTCCCACCCCGCCGTTCGGGAGGTTCACGAGATGAGCCTCGGATACACCGACTGGCGGACCGGGGATGGCGCGCGGCAGAACGTCATGATCGTCGGGGTCAACATCCGGCCGGGCGAACTCAGCGGACTTGACGGCATTACGGCGGACACGCTGGCGGTCCTGTCGAATCCCGAGACGGTGCTGGTGGACCGGGCCGACGCGGCCAAGCTGGGGGCAACCATCGGCGGCACCGCGGAGATCGCCGGCAAGCGCGTGACCATCGGCGGATTCGTTCGCGGATTCCGCAGCAATCTCATGCCGCTTGTCTTCACCTCGGCCGAATCACTCCGGCGGATCAACGCGGACTGGACCAGCAACGGGCCTCCGTATTTCCTGTTGAAGCTCGATCCCCGCTTCGATGTCGAACAGGTCCGGCAGGAATTGGAAGCCGCCGGCGGGGTGCAGACCTATGGCGTCGCGACGCCGGAGGAGCTGACCGCAAAGTCCGCCCTGTTCTGGTTGGAGGAGTCGGGGGCGGGAACCTCGTTCGGCTTCTCCATGCTGCTGGCGCTTCTGGTCGGCATCGGCGTGACCGGCCAGACCCTGCGCGGAGCGGTGATCGCCTCGCTGAAGGAATATGCGACGCTTCGCGCCCTCGGCGTCACGGTCGGCCAGCTGCGCGCCATCGTCCTCGAACAATCCCTGTGGGTCGCTCTTGTCGGCAACCTCCTGATGTTCGTCATCGCCGGCCTGCTCAGCGGGCTGGCCTGGATCATGGGGATCCCGCTGGTGCTGACATGGTGGCTCGGCGGCATCACCACCCTGTTCGTCACCGCCATCGCCTGTCTGTCGGGACTGGTCGCCCTGTCGGTGCTGTACCGCAGCGAACCGGCCGATCTGCTGCGATAGGAGAACAACGATGCTCGTTTCCTCGGACACGCCGGCGCTCGCCGCCCGGAGCCTTTACAAATCCTACAGCAGCGGCGACAGCCGGATGGACATCCTGAAGGGGATCGACCTGACGGCACGCTGCGGCGAGCTGACCCTCTTGATGGGACCGTCCGGCTCCGGCAAATCCACGCTGATGGCGGTGCTGGCCGGCCTGTCGCGTCCCGACCGCGGCACGGTCAGCATTCTGGGCCAACCGATCGCCGATCTCGGCGAGGCCGACCTGACCGCCGTGCGCCTGCGTCACTGCGGGTTCATCTTCCAGAGTCCCAACCTCTTCGGCGCTTTGAGCGCCCTGGATCAGGTGCGGCTGGTTCTCCAGCTGACCGGCGCCCCGGCGGCGGACATCGACAGCCGCGCGTGGGAGAGCCTGAAGGAGGTCGGCTTGGGCGACCGGGCCCACCTCAAGCCATCGGCCATGTCCGGCGGCGAGAAGCAGCGGGTGGCCATCGCCCGTGCCCTGGTCAAGCAGCCGACCCTGCTGTTCGCCGATGAACCGACCTCGGCCCTTGATCGCACCAACGGCGATCTGGTGATCCGCATCCTGCGCAGGATCGCCCACCGCAATGGGGCGGCGGTCCTGTGCGTGACCCACGACAGCCGTCTGGTCAGCCACGCCGACCGCATCGTCACCATCGATGACGGTCGGATCCTGTCCGACGAACGGCCCGAAACGCCTGACACCTTCCATCATTGGGACATTGAAAATGCTGCGTCCTAAGCGCCTGATGCTGGGCGGATTGGCAGTGATCGCCATTGGCTCCTGCGTCGGGCTGGCCGTCTCCACCGCAATGACGGACGAGTTGTCCGGGGCCGGTTCGGGAGACCAGGAAATTCTGTCGGTGGAGGCGCCGGTCGCGGCGGCCGGTCGCGGCCGGATCGACGTCGAAGGCGGCATGATCCAGATCGCCGCCCAGCGGGACGGCGTGATCTCGGCGATCTTCGTGTCGGAAGGCGCCGACGTGCGCGCCGGCGATCTGCTGGCGCGGCAGGACGACCGGGCGGCCCGCGCCACGCTGGACGAAGCCCGTGCCGCCCTTGCCGAAACGGAGGCCCGCGGCGCCGTTCTGCGGGTCCGTGCCGCCGCCACCCGCCGCGAACGCGACCGGCTCGACCGCCTGCGCCGGGACGGCGCCGAAGCGGTCAAGCTGGTCGACGAGGCCCAAAGCCGCCTGGAGGAGGCCGAGGCCGATCTGGCCGTCCACAAGGCGGCAATCCGCCTCGCCCAGGCACGGCTGGCAACCGCGGACATGGAGATCGCCCAGCGCGAGATCCGGGCGCCGGTCGATGGACGGATCGTCCGGCTTCAGGCCCGGCCGGGCAGCGGCGCCTCGACCCTCAGCGTCTCCACCCTGTTCACCCTGGTGCCCAACGAGCGCTTCATCTTCCGCGTCGATGTCGAAGAGCGGCTGATGCGGCAGGTCCATGCCGGCCAGCCGGTGACGGTCACGCTGGACAGCACGTCCGAGCCGCTGTCCGGCGAGGTTCTGCGCATCGGCGAGATCCTCGGGCAAAGGAAGATCGACCCGAGCGATGCCACGCAGCGTGTCGACGAGCGCGTGGTGGAGGCGGTGGTCGCCCTGTCGCCCCGCACCGGCCAACGCTTCCTGATCGGACAGCGCGGACTTGCGAAGTTCCTCACCGCCCGCCCACTCCCCGGCGATGCCCGGCCGGAGACACCGGCGCTGCGGACCTCGAAGGAGGTCCGGGGATGACCGCTCCGTCGAGGACTCATCGCCGGGCCGCGGCCCTCGCCGCCGTCTGTGCTATTGCCCTGGTGTCGGGCTGTTCGCTGGCCCCCCTCTACGAGCGGCCCGCCGCGCCGATCCCGGCCAGCTATCCGGCCGCTGCCCAATCGCCCGACGCCCAATCGCCCGATACCCGGCCGGCCAACCAGCCGGCATCGGGGAACGAGGGGGCATCCGCCATCCGGAGCACGGTCTGGTGTACGCAATTCCCCGACCCCGTGCTGAGACGCCTTGTCACGACGGCGTTGGAGCACAACCGCGATCTGAAGCTGGCGGCGGCACGGGTCGAGGAGGCGCGTGCCCTGCACGGAGTGCAGTCGGCGTCCCGCCTTCCCACCGTCGCCCTCGAAGGCACGACCACCCATCCGGCGAGAAACAACGAGTCCGCCCATCAGGCGGGAGTCACCCTGGCGGCGTATGAGCTGGATTTCTTCGGCAAGGCCAAGAACCTGTCCGATGCGGCCCTGCACGAGTATCTGGCGACGGAGGAGGCGCAGAGGGCGGCGAGGATCAGCGTGCTGGCCGAGGTGGTGCGGGGCTACGTGCTGGAGCGCGCGTCGGCGGCCCGTGTCGACCTTGCGCGGCGTGCCATCGCCTCGCGGACGGCGGCGGTCGCCTTGCTGACGCGTCGGGTCGCGGCCGGCGTTTCCTCCCCGCTGGAACTGGAGCAGGCCAGATCGCTGGTCGGGGCCGCGGACACCGACCTGATCGAGCAGCAGCTCGTCCACGCGCGCGCCGACCATGCCCTGGCCCTGCTGACCGGCTACAGCGACAGGGCGGGAGCGAAGGATGCGCCGCCCTTCACCTCCGCCGCTTTCGGTGCCGGGTGGGGGGTGACGCGGGCCGGCCTCCCCTCCGAACTGCTGACGGCGCGTCCCGACATCGTCGCGGCGGAGCAGCGGCTCCAGGCCGCCAATGCCCAGATCGGCGCCGCCCGCGCCGCCTTCTTCCCCTCGATCCGCCTGACCGCCATGGGAGGTGTCGCGTCCGGCGAACTCCGCAGCCTCTTCACCGCCGGCAGCGGCGCGTTGCAGGTCGTTCCCCAGCTGAGCCTGCCGATCTTCGACGGTGGGCGGAACCAAGCCAATCTGGATCTGGCGCGGGCGCGCGAAAGCGCGGCCGTCATCGAGTATGAACGGACCATCCAGACGGCCTTCCGCGAGGTGTCCGATGCCCTGGCCGGGCAGGCGTCGCTGGAACGCGATGTCGCCGCCCGGACCGCCCTGCGCGAGGTGGAGGCACGTCGTCGGACGATGACGATGAACCGGTATCTGGCCGGTGCGGTCGGCTACCTGGAGGTCCTGGACGTCGAACGCAGCCTGCTCGCCGCCGATCAGGCGCTGCTGGACGCCAGGCGGGCACGGCTGGAGAATGCTGCCGCCCTCTACCGTGCCCTGGGCGGCTGCCCTTCTGTGTCCGGATAGGTCCGGCCCGTCATTCTGCGAACGGCGCGACAGTCTCTGCACATTCTCCACGGAACGTCCATAAAGCGGCGCTACCATGAGTCCCACAGCCGAAATCTGGAGCAGGAAATGAGCGTGTTGGTGTTGGTTGTGGAGGATGAGCCCGATGTCGCCCGGATCATCACGGGGTATCTCGACCGTGAGGGGCTGCGGACGGTCCGTGCGGAGAATGGGCAGATCGCCCTCGATCTGCATCATCAGCTGCAGCCCGACATCGTGCTCCTCGACGTCAAGATCCCCAAGCTCGACGGCTATGAGGTTCTGGCGGCGATCAGACGTCGCGGCGATACCCCCGTCATCATGGTCACGGCGCTCGACGAGGACCTCGACAAGCTCCAGGCGCTGCGGATCGGTGCCGACGACTACATCGTCAAGCCGTTCAACCCGCTGGAGGTGGTTGCCAGGGTCAAGGCGGTCCTGCGCCGCGCGATGGGCCGGAGCGACATCGCGGTGCTGCGGGTCGGTCCGCTGGAAATCGACCTGACGGCCCATGCCGTCGCCGTCGAGGGCGCCGACGGCCGGGTCCGCATCGACCTCACGGCGACGGAATTCCGCATCCTGTCGCATATGGCGCGGCAGCCGACCCGCGTTTTCAGCCGCGCCGACCTGATCGACGCCTGCCTGCCGGAAAGCAACACGCTGGAACGGACCATCGACACCCATGCCAGCAACATCCGGCGCAAGCTTCACGCGGCCGGAACCGACGATTTCTTCGAGAGCATCAGGGGCGTCGGCTATCGGCTGTCGACCATTCCATGAAGTCGGCCAAGTCATTGAACCGGCAGCTGGTTGCGTCCATGGCGGGCGTGACCGGGCTGGCGCTCATCATCATGTGCGCCGGGTCCTTCCTGTTCTACGAGTTTGTCTATTTCCGGTTTTGGGCACCCGAGGGGCTGGAGGGCATTCCCGAACCGGACAGCTATTGGCCGACGACGCCGGAATGGACCGCTTTCCTCGTGCTGTGGGCCATCGGACTGGGAGGGGCGATCCTCGCGGCGATGCGTTTCTCCCGCCGGCTCATCCAGCCGCTGGAGGCGGTCGCGACAGCGGCCCGGCGGGTTGCAGCCGGCGATCTGAGCGCGCGTGCCGCGCCGACGAAAGCGTCCTTCGCCGAAACCCGCCAGCTGATCGAGGATTTCAACCACATGGCCGGGCAGTTGGACCGGGCGGAAACGGAAATGCGGGCGTGGCATGCCGCCATCGCCCATGAACTGCGCACGCCCCTGACCATTCTGCGCGGCCAGATCCAGGGCTACGTCGATGGTGTCTTCACACCTGACACGCCGTCGCTCCAGGGGCTCCTTGTCCAGGTCGAGGGGCTGAGTCGGATCGTCGACGATCTGAAGGTCCTGACCCTGGCGCAGAACGGGCGTCTTGAGCTGAGGCTGGAGACCATCGACCTTGCCCAGGAAGTCGCCTCGGTGGTGGCCGTCACCACGCCCATGCTTCAGCTGGCCGGCGTGTCGATCCATATGGACCTGGGGTCCGTGGTGATCCGCGGCGATGGCGCCCGCATCCGGCAGGTCCTGACCGCCCTGCTCGACAACGTCCGGCGCTACGCCGCCCCTTGCGAGGTCCGCATCGAAACCCGTGTGACGCGCGACCATGCCATTCTGCGGGTCTGCGATCACGGTCCCGGATTGCCGAAGGAGGCGGAGACCCAGGTCTTCGACGCCTTCTGGCGGAGCGACGCGTCCCGTTCGCGGGAGAGCGGCGGCAGCGGTTTGGGCCTGGCGGTGGTGCAGGCCATCGCGCAGGCCCATGGCGGCATCGCGGTGGCCATGGCGTCGGAACCGCAAGGCGTTACCTTCGAGATCCGCCTACCGAAACTCTGACCGTAAACACGCAAGCATGCTGCCCGGCCCTCGGCAGGTCCGATGTCGGACGATCTGCCTGCGCCCGTGCGTCCGCCTTCAGTCAAGCAGTCGCGATCTGAGAAGACGGTGCGATGGCGCTCCTCTTTGCAGAGCGGCCATCGTCGCCCGCCTCGGCGCCAAGCGAAACCTACAGTTCGACCAGAGATGACCTATGGTAGATAGAAGCCAGGAATTCGAGGAGTCCTCTTACGACGATCTTGCAGCGAAGCACGTTTCCGTGCGTCGCGTGCTCGGTCTGTTCAAGGCCTATGCAGCCCGCCTGATCTTGCTGCTTATCCTGATCGTTGGGTCATCGGCTTTGGGCATCGCCTCGCCTTTCCTGTTGCGCGCCATCATCGATGACGCGCTGCCGAACGGCAATCTCGGGCTTTTGGCACTTCTCGCCGGCAGCCTGATCGCTCTTGCCTGTTTCGGAACCGTGATCGGTGCCCTTCAGGTGGCGATCACGTCAAGGGTCGGACAGGCGATCATGCATGACCTGCGGGTGGGGGTTTACGCGCATCTGCAATCCCTGTCCCTCGGCTTCTTCACGACGACGCGGACGGGCGAGGTGCAGTCCCGCATCGCCAGCGACATCGGCGGCCTGCAGGCGCTCGTCACCCACACCGCCGGCGAGCTGACGCGCAATGTCAGCACGGTGGTGATGACGATGATCGCCATACTGGCGCTGGAATGGCGACTGGCGCTGTTCTCCTTCCTGGTTCTGCCGGCCGCGATCTGGATCAGCCATCGTGTCGGGAAATTGCGCGAGGAGATCACCTACGAGCAGCAGCTCCGCATCGCCGATCTGTAGTCGATGGTGCAGGAATCCCTGTCGATCTCCGGCATCATCCTCGCACGCACGATGGGCCGCACCGACCATCTGACACGGCGGTTCGTCCGCGCCTCCGAGGGTGTGGCGGCGCTTGAGGTACGATCCCACACCGCCGGTCAGTGGCAATGGGCGGTGATCGATCTGGTGCTGCAGGCACTGCCGGGGTTGACCTTGCTGCTCGGTGGCTTCCTGATGAGCCAGGGAACCGCAGCAGTGACCATCGGCACGCTGGTCGCCATGATCGCCCTACAGGAGCAACTGCTCTGGCCGCTGGAGGAGGTTCTGAGGTCCGGGGTCGAGATCAGAACGACGCGTGCCTTGTTTGCGCGCATCTTCGATTATCTCGACCGGCCGGTTGAAATCCGTGAACGGCCCGACCCGACCGTTCCCGATCAGAAAAGCCTCCGCGGCGCGATCCGCCTCCATGAGGTCAGCTTCTCCTATGACGGTTCTCAGCGGCCAACGATCGACGGCGTCTCGATCGACATTCCCGCCGGATCATGCCCAGCACCTCGCGCCGGCCGTCGGTGTTCACGGCCACCGCGATGGTCACGGCGACCGAGACGATGCGCCCGTTCTGGCGAACCTTCACGTAGGTGGCGTCGATCCACAGGTACGGCCAATCGCCTTCGATGGGACGCTCCAGGAAGGTCTTCACCCGCTCGTCGATCTCCTCGCACAGCCGGCTGACCTGGCTCTTGGAGATGCCGCTCATGCCGAGCGCCTTCACCAGATCATCCACCGAGCGCGTCGAGATGCCGTGGACGTAGGCTTCCTGGATCACGGCGGTTAGCGCCTTCTCGGCCATGCGGCGCGGCTCCAGGAAGCCGGGGAAGTAGCTGCCCTTGCGCAGCTTGGGGATGCGCAGCTCGACGGTGCCGGCGCGGGTTTCCCAATCACGCTCGCGGTAGCCGTTGCGCTGAACCAGCCGCTCGGCGGAGCGCTCACCGTGGGCGGCGCCGGTCAGGCCTTGCACCTCCAGTTCCATTAGCCGCTCGGCTGCGAAGCCGATCATCTCGCGCAAGACGTCAGCGTCAGGGCTCTTCTCCAGCAGCGCGCGAAGCGCCATCATCTCGTCGGTCATCGTGGTCACCCTTCGGTCGGGTTGAGGTGTGGTGACCAGACTCTACCGAAGACCCACGATGACCGCCCCGCTGTGGAAAACCGGCCCGCCTACGCCAGCTCTGGGGGGCGCTTCGGCGGGCCGGTTCCCCACAGCTCCTACACCACGTTCAGGGACGTGACCGGCAGCCTCACCGGAGGCGTACGAAGCGCTGGTCATTCCGCGACTTTGTTTGCCTCCACCCTCCGGGGTGAACGCGCTGCGCACCTTGGAAGAGCAGAGCTTTCAGCGGCCATGGTGAGGCGGGCTCGTGCCGACTTCGGAAAGAACCACAGAGCCGGCAGGTCGCTTCGTCAACGCCGTTGCCGATGATCCATCTTTTGAGGGCTTGCCTCCCGTACCCGCAATTAAAGAACCGAAGTCGTCGGGCATCGTCACCTCAATGCTGGGACGATGCGGCGGGCTCAACCTTGCATGGGCCGACGCGGGCAGGTCGTCAGCAGGCGCGGCGTGGCTGAGGTCACGAGAACGGTCTCGCTCACGGCAACGCCTCGCGCCGACGCGTACATGTGGAACACCTGCCCCGGCTGCAGATGGAAGTTGGCCCCAGGGTGAAAGGCGTGCGAGAAATCGCTAGGCCGTGGCGTGCGAGCGTAGAGGCCCATGGCGTAGCCGGTCACGTTACCGTAATCGGTGCGCAACCCGGTGGCCAAGACTGCCGCTCGCAGCAGGGCATCGACATCGCGGGCCGCCGCACCTGGGCGCATGGCGGCCATCTGCCGGTCCTGAAGCTCTGCCAGCTGTTGGAAGGTCTCTCGCGCTTCGGCCGGCGGCGTGCCGACGAAGACCGGCCGCATCAGCCTGGCTCCGTAATTCCCGACCCGTGGCGTCAGCTCGACATGCAGGATGTCGCCCGGCATCAGCGTCCGGTCGAGGCCGCTGCCGTGCAGGAAATCGACATGGCTTCCGCTTCCATGGCCGCCCGAAACCAGGATCGGCCCCGGGCCGCCGTCATCGGCGCCGAGCCGGAGCTGTGCCGCTGCCGCCATCGCCGCCACCTCCCGCACCGTCAGGCCAGGACGGACGTGGCCTTCCAACCCCAGCATGCAGCGGTCGGCGATGGCCGCCGCCGCCGCGATCGCGTCGATTTCGTCGGCGAACTTGCAGGCGCGCAGATTGTCGCTCAGTCCCGGCAACGGGATGAAGCGGGCGTCGGGGAGCAATCCGGCAAGGCGCTGCGCGGTGGCGACGGTGTGGCCGTAGGACACCGGATCGATGCCGATCCGCGCGCCGGCAAGGCCATGTGCGGCGAGCGCATTCGCCACCGCGCCATGCGGGTCTTCATGGTCGTCGAAGGTGGCCACCTCGTCGAACCATACCCCGGAGCGGCAGGGGCCGGCATCGATGGAGCGCAGGACGAAGCAGGGGTTGCCGTCCATCGGCACGATGACGGCGCGGTAGAGCGTTTCCGACACGGTGTAGCCGCCGATCCAGGCGATCAGCTCGGCATGGTCGGCCAGGAAGGCATCGCAGCCCGCGGCCGCCATGGCGTCGCGCAGCCGGGCCATCCGCGGTGCGAAGCGCCCGGCGGCCGAGCCGGTCATTCGCGAGGCTCCACGCCGCAGATCTCCAGGATGGTCAGCATGTAGACGCGGATCATGTCGAGATAGTCGTCGATGTCGACCCGCTCGTCCGGCATGGTGTTGTAGCGTCCTCCCGGACCGCAGACGACGCCCTCCATGCCGCCGGAATGTTGCAGGTGACCGGCGTCGGTGCCGTAGAAGCCGGGCGGGGTGATGGCGCCGGTCGGCTGGTCGGTGCCGCGCACCGCGCGGTAGGCGCGGTTCACCGCCTGCACGATCGCGCTGTCCTTCGCCACCTCGAAGGTTGGCATGGTCGGCGTGCCGCCACGGTCTTCGGAGAAGACGGTGGCCTTCAGCCCCGGGAAGCGCGCCTCCAGGGCATCCAGCTCGCGCCGCAGGTCGGCCAAGGCTCCCCCCTCGCTCTGCCCGGTGGCGTAGCGGGCCGAGCCCTTGATCCGCACGAAGTCGGCGACCTGCGGCGAGCGCCACTCGTGCAGCTCCTTGCCGAGCGCGCCGTGGACGACGCCGACATGGACGCGGTTGATCGTCGCGTGTTCCGGCGACTTGGCGCCGGACAGCGCCAGGGCGTTCAGCCGGGGGATCAGGTCGCAGGCGGCGGAGATGGCGTCGACCGCCTCCTCGCGCTTGGACAGGTGGCGGGTGTCGCCGACCAGTTCGATGACGAAGCTGAGCGCCGCCGCGTGCATCGTCATCGCCTGCAGGTCGGTCGGCTCGCTGTTGATGAAGCAGTCGGCGCGCAGACCCTGGTCCATCAGCGCCAGCGTGCCGACACCGCCCTGAAGCTCGCCCACCACATAGGTCAGGATGACGTCGCCGCGGAGCCTGACCCCGGCGTCCATCAGGGTTTTCACCGCGCAGAAATAGGCGGCGTCGCCCGCCTTCATGTTGGAGCAGCCGATGCCGTAGATGAAGCGGTCGTCGATCTTCCCGCCCCAGGGATCGACGGTCCAGCCTTCGGTCACCGGGTTGGTGTCGATGTGGCCGTTGAACAGCAGGCTCTTGCCGCCGCCGGTGCCGCGCCAGCGGCCGACGGCGTTGACCCGCCCGCCGGGCACCGGCGTCAGCTCCGCCTCCAGCCCCAGGCCGGACATGGAGGCGGCCATGAAGCGGGCCAGCTCGCGCTCGCCCTCGGTCTGGCTGTAGCTCTTGTGCTGGACCATGCGGGCCAGGAAGGCGAGGGCGGCATCCGTGTCGAGGCGGGCGAGAATGTCTGCTGTGTCCATGGGGGAAATCCTAGAGGGTCAGCCGACCGGGGTCGGCGAGGCGGCCATCAGGTCGCGCGTGTAGGGGTGGACATGGTCGGCGTCGACCGCATCGATGGGCAGCAGGTCGACCAGTTCGCCCCGGCGCATCACGGCGATGCGGTGGGCGATCTGGCGGATCAGGTTGATGTCGTGGGTGATGAAGAGATAGGCGGCCCCGGTCTCGGCCCGCAGCGACAGCAGCAGCTCGATGATCG
Organism: Azospirillum sp. HJ39; assembly: GCF_041507355.1. NCBI lineage: Bacteria > Pseudomonadati > Pseudomonadota > Alphaproteobacteria > Rhodospirillales > Azospirillaceae > Azospirillum > Azospirillum sp. HJ39. Next base: position 486,763 of record NZ_CP167909.1, read on the forward strand.
AGGCCTGGACCGAGACGTCGAGCGGGGCGGTGATCTCGTCGCAGATGACCAGCGAAGGCTTGGCGGCGAAGGCGCGGGCGATGGCGACGCGCTGCTTCTCGCCGCCGGAAAGCTGGTGCGGCCAGCGCGTGGCGTAGGCGGCCGGCAGCCGCACCTGTTCCAGCAGTCGGGCGATCTCGGCGCTCAGGTTGGCCGAGCCGGTGCCGAACAGCTTCAGCGGGCGCGACAGGATCTCCCCCACCGTCTGGCGCGGGTTCAGCGAGCCGTCGGGATGCTGGAACACGATCTGCACCGCGCGGCGATAGGCACCGTCCATGTCGCGGGCCGAGCCGATCGGCCGGCCGTCGAAGCGAATACCGCCGGAGAAGTCGGCCAGACCGGTCAGTGCCCGTGCGATGGAGGATTTTCCGGAGCCGGACTCGCCGACGATGCCCAGGATCTCGCCGGCCCTGATGTCGAAGCCGACCGCGCTGGTCGCCGGCGGTGGGGGCGGACGGAACAGGCGCGGTCGGGCATAGCGGACCGAGATCGCCTCGGCGGCGAGCAGGACGCGGTCCCCCGGACGGTCGTGGACCAGTCGGTTTTCCGGGCGCGGCACCGCCGCCACCAGCTTGCGCGTCTCCTCGTGGGCGGGGCGGGAGAAGATCGAGGCGGCCGGGGCCTCCTCCACCAGCCGGCCCTTCTTCATCACCGCCACCCGGTCGGCGACGCGCGAGACCAGGGCCAGATCGTGCGAGATGTAGAGCGCCGCCACCCCGGTCTCGGCGCGCAGCCGGGCGAACAGGTCGAGGATGCGGGCGCCGGTGATGACGTCGAGCGCCGTGGTCGGCTCGTCGAAGACGATCAGTTCCGGCCGGCAGCCGAAGGCGGTGGCGATGAGGATGCGCTGCTTCTCGCCGCCCGAGATCTCGTGCGGATAGCGGCGCATCAGCGTGTCCGGATCGCGCAGCTCGACATGGCCCAGCAGCTCCAGGGCCAGCTCCCAGGCCTCGCGCCGGTGGAGGCCGCGGTTGCGGGTCAGCGTCTCCGTCACCTGACGGCCGACGGTCAGCGTCGGGTTCAGCGCGGTCGAGGGATCCTGGAACACCATGCCGATGCGCCGGCCGCGAATGCGGGTCAGCTCGCGCGGCGGCAGGCCGCGCAGGTCGGTGTCGCCGAGCCGGATGCTGCCCGACAGCTCGCGGGCGTTCTTCGGCAGGTGCCGCATGATCGCCCAGGCCAGCGTGCTCTTGCCCGAGCCGGATTCGCCGACCAGCCCCAGCACCTCGCCGGGCGCGATGTCGAGGCTGATGTCCTGCAGGACCCGCAAGGGGCGGCTGCCGGTGAGATAGTCGAGCGTGTAATCGCGCAGGGAAAGGACTGCGGTCATCGTTCGTCCCGCGGGTTCATGGCGTCGCGCAGCCCGTCGCCGAGCAGGTTGAAGGCGATGGCGGTCATCGCGATGGCCAACGACGGCGCGATGATGATCCAGGGCGCCTGATGGACGTACTGGCGCGCCTCCGCCACCATCAGCCCCCATTCGGAGGCCGGCGGCTGGGCGCCGAGACCGAGGAAGCTGAGGGTGGCGAACAGCATCACCGCGAAGGAAACGCGGATCGTCGCCTCGATCACCACCGGGGCCATCACGTTGGGCAGCATCTCGCGGAAGATGATCCAGGGCGCGCTCTCGCCGCGCACCGTGGCCGACTTGACATAGTCCTGGCCGCGGACGGTCAGCGCCACTGCGCGGGTGACGCGCGCCATGCCGGGGGCGAAGGTGACGGCGATGGCGATCATCGCGTTGCCGGCGCCGTTGCCCAGCGTGCTGACCAGCAGCAGGGCCAGCAGCAGGCCGGGCACCGCCATCACCGCGTCGATGGTGCGCATGATCGCCTCGTCCCAGCGCCCGCCGAGATAGGCCGACGCGGTACCGATCACCGCCCCGGCGACGGTGCCGAGCAGGGTGGCGGCCAGCGCCATCGGCAGGGTGGAGCGGGCGCCGACCAGCAGGCGGCTCAGCACGTCGCGGCCGAACTGGTCGGCGCCGAACCAGTTCTGGGCGCCGAGCGGGCGGAAGCGGCCGAGGAAATCCATCTTCTCCGGGTCGTGGGGCGCCAGCCAGGGGCCGAACAGGCAGGCCGCGGCAAGGATTGCCAGCAGGATCAGGCCGATGGCGCCTTGCGGCGTGCGCATCAGGCGGCGCAGCAGGTCAGTCATAGCGGATCCTCTTGTCGAGGACGGCGTAGGCGACGTCGGCCAGCGTGTTGGCGACGGCGTAGGTCGCCGACATGATGAGGGCGCCGGCCTGGATCGAGGGCAGGTCGCGGGCGGTGACCGCCACCATCAGCTGCCGGCCGATGCCGGGAATGGCGAAGATCTCCTCGATGACGATGATGCCGCCCAGCAGATAGCCGACATCCAGCGCCACGATGGTGACCACCGGCAGCAGCGCGTTGCGCAGGGCGTGGCGGACCAGCACCGTGCGCTCCGGCAGCCCCTTCAGCCGGGCGGCGCGGATGTAGTCGCTGTGCAGCACGTCGAGCGTCTCCGACCGCACCATGCGGGCGACATGCGCCACCAGGATCAGCGAGGCGGTCAGCACCGGCAGCGCCAGATGCCGCACCGCACCGCCGAAATCCTCCAGCGGCGAGACGTAGCCGGTGGCGGGCAGCCATTGCAGGGTGTCGGCCAGCAGCATGGCGAGCAGCGTCGCGGTGACGAATTCCGGGAAGGAAACCCCGAGATAGGAGATCAGCCCGGTCGCCATGTCGGCCAGCTTGCCCTGGCGCACCGCCGCCACCATGCCCAGCGGCACGGCGATCGCCAGCATGACCAGGATGGCGGCGACGGCCAGCAGCAGCGAGCGTCCAAGCGCCGTCAGCATCTCCGGCCCCACCGGCTGGCCGGTACGCATCGACAGGCCGAAATCGCCCGTCGCGGCATGGCCGACCCAGCGCAGATACTGCCACCAGATCGGGTCGCCGAGGCCCAGCCGCTCCCGGATCGCGTTCAGCGCCTCGGCGGTGGCGTTCTCGCCCAGCAGGGTGACGGCGGCGTCGGCCGGCAGCGCCTGGGTGATGCCGAAGACCAGCACCGACACGATGAAGACCGTGTAGAGGATCAGCGCCAGCCGCCGCAGGAGCCAGGATGCGCTCACGGCCTCAACCCCGCTTGGGCGCCGTCGCCCCGAGCGAGACGAAGTCGAGGCGGAACACCGAGCCGCGCGGGTGCAGGTCGTAACCCTCGACATAATCGCGCCGCGCCGCCAGCAGGTCGAAGAAGACCGGGATGACCGACGGCACCTCGTCATGCATCAGCTGCTGGGCCTTGGCGTAGAGGGCGGCGCGCTCGGCCTCGTCGGTCTTGGCCCGCGCCTCGGCGACCAGGGCGTCGAAGTCCTTGTTGTTCCAGCGCGTCTCGTTCCAAGCGGCGTCGGATGTGTAGAGCAGCGAGAAGACCGCATCGGCGGTCGCCTGCATGTTGTAGAAGCCGACGTAGAAATTGCCCTTCTTCCACACCTGATCCAGGTAAGTGGCGTGCGGCATGGTCTGCACCTGGATGCGGAAGCCGGCGGGCTTCGCCATCTCGCGGATGGCGACCGCCAGTTCGGTGCGGGTGCCCGGCTTGTCCGACGCGATCATGGTCAGGTCGACGCCGTTCGGATAGCCGGCCTCGGCCAGCAGCTTTTTCGCCTGGGCGAGATCGGCCTTGCGCAGCGGCTGCTCCCGGTAGAAGCGGTAGGCCGGGCTAATCGGCGTGTCGTTGCCGGGGGTGCCGTAGCCGCCGGCGACGAAGCCCACCATCGCCTCGCGGTCGACGGAGAGCGCCAGCGCCTTGCGGACGCGCGGGTCGGAGAAGGGCTTCTGGTCGCAGCCCATGTTGACGTTCAGGAACTGGCCCGACGGGACGCGCAGCGCCTTGACGCCGGAGGCCTTCTCCAGCCGCTGGTATTCGCCGGGGGCGGTGCCCAGCATCAGGTCGATGTCGCCGGAGATCAGCGCCGAGGCTTCGGCGGTGCGGTCGGGATAGACCAGCACCTCGACCCGGTCGAGATAGGGGCGCGCCGGGTCGTAATAGGCCGGGTTGCGCTCCACCACGATCTTACGGTCGGGTTCGAAGGAGACCAGCTTGAAGGGGCCGGTGCCGACGGCGCTGCGCGACAGGCTGTCGAGGTCGGTCTCGATCACCTTGGCCGGGACGATGCGGGCATTGGTGTAGGCCAGCGCCACCGGCAGGTCGGCATAGGGCGAACTCAGGCGGAACAGCACGGTCCGCTCGTCCTTGGCCGTCACCTCCTTGATCGGGCCGACATTGGTGCGGCCCGGCGAGGCGGTCTTGGGATCGAGGATGGCGGTGAAGGTGGCCACCACGTCCGCGGCGGTGCAGGGCGAGCCGTCATGGAAGGTCAGGCCCTGCCGCAGGACGAAGGTCCATTCGGTCAGCGTCTGGTCTGGCGACCAGGATTCGGCGAGGTCCGGTTCCACCTTCATGCCGGCGGCGAGCCTCGTCAGGCCGGAATAGAGCAGCTCGGCCACCAGATATTCCGGGTTCACGCGGGTGCGCAGCGGGTGGATGACGCTGGCGGCCTGATCGACCGAGATGCGCAGCAGGCCGCCGCGGCGCGCGGCGCTCTGCTGCGCGAAGGCCGGCGCGGCGCCCGGAAGGCCAAAGACGGGCAGGGCGCCGAGGCCGGCGGTCCCGGCGAGGAAGAGGCGGCGGGTCACGGAACTCATCGGTCGGACTCCTTCTGCGGGCCGCGGCCTGGGGTCGGCACGGCGTTCGGATCGATGCTTCGATCAGGGTTTTCTGGGATCGGGGTTTTCTGGGATCAGGTCGGGAGCGAAGCCGGCGGCCAGATAGGCCAGCACGCTCTGCGCCAAGGCCACGATGTCGGCGACGGTGGTGTGTTCGTCGGGGGAATGGACGTTGCGCTCCGGCCGGCCGAGTCCGGTCAGCAGCACCTCCTGCATGCCGGTGCGCTGGACCCAGCCGAAGTCGGAGCAGCTGGCCGCCCCCCAGGCGCGGAACTCGTCCGGGCGGTAGCCGAAGCCGGCCGACAGCGCGGCCTGCCAGCGCGGCCAGTGCGGCCCGGTCGGATCGCCGGTCGGGGCGAGATGGCCCACCAGCTGGATGTCCACGGCGATGTCGGGGTTTCCGGCCATCGCCCGAGCGATGGCCGCCTCGATTTCGGCACGCGCCTCCTCGTACGCCTCTTCCGGCGCATAGCGGCGGCAGACCAGGATCTCGAACAGCGAGGGCACCTGCCCGCCGCAGATGCCGCCATGGGCGGCGGCGATGTCGAGCCGGGCGGCCAGCGGACCGGACGCGGTCGGTGGCGGCGGCAGGGCCGAGGTCCGTTGCGCAACCACCGGCTTGAGGTCGGTCAAGGCCTGGAGCAGCGGCAGAGCCGCCTCTATGGCGTTGACGCCGGAACCGGAGCGGTTGCCCTCGCCGGCATGGACGGTGTGGCCGTGCAGCCGGATCTGCAGGTTGAACAGGCCGAAGCAGCCCGACCAGATGCGCGGCGCCGCACTGCCGTTGAAGTTCAGGACATGGCCCTTCAGCAGCCCCTGTTCGGCGAGATAGCGCACGCCGGGATAGAGCCCGCCCTCCTCGTCGGTGCAGAACAGCAGCATCGGATCGTAGGCGAGCGGCAGGCCGCAGGCCTCGGCTGCGCGCAGAGCCAGCAGCACGGCGGCGATGGTGCCCTTCATGTCGGCGGCGCCCAGCCCGTACAGCCGGTCGCCCTCGCGGGTCAGCCGGAGCGGGTCCTTGTCCCAGCCGGCGGCGGCGGGCACGGTGTCGACATGGAAATAAAGCCCGAGAACCGGCTTGCCCGTCTCCCGCTCGCCGATGAGATTGGTGCGCCGGCCGGACGCCGGCCCGCCGGGCACCCGCCACAGGGCATCGGGGACGACGATCCGGCTGGAGCGGAAGCCCAGCGGGGCGATCAGCTCATCCATCAGGTCGGCGAAGGCGTCGTAGCCGGCACCGGGAGGAAAGGACGTGTCGACAGCGATCATGCGGGCGAGATCGGCCACGGCGGGTTCCGTCGACCGCGCGATCCAGGCCATCGCAGCATCGAGGGAGTCGTCACCGGTGGGCCGGCCGCTTCCATGCCGATTGTCCATGACACGCTCGCTGTTTTCTATATTCTATAAAGAAATGTGACCGGCGCACAAATCTTTGTCAATCGTCAAGATTCGGGCAATTTCTGGCTATTTTCGAGGCGGTAGTGAGCAAAAAGACGGCAAACATGGCGGGTGACCTGCCGATTCCGCTTTACGAGCACGTCAAGCGCCGGATGGCGGAAGCCATTCTGCTGGGCGACTGGCCGCCCGGCATGGTGCTGCCGGGCGAGGTCGCGCTGGCTGCCGATTACGGGGTTGCGGTGGGAACGATGCGCCGCGCGCTGGCCGACCTGACGGCGGACGGCATGCTGATGCGCAGGCGCAAGACAGGGACGGTGGTCACCGGGCGCACGCCGCAGCACAGCCTGCGCTTCTTCTTCCAATATTACCGCCTGCATGGCGGGGACGGCCGGCTGCTGTCGTCCGAGGCAGTGGTGACGGATATCTCGCGCAGTCCGGCCACCGCCGACGAGGCCGCCCTGCTGGGCGAGGCGCTGGGGGAGCCGTTGATCCGCATCGCGCGGCTGCGCCGGGTGGAGGGGAGGGCGGTGATGCGCTCCCACATCGCGTTGGTGGCCCGCCGGGTGCCCGATTTCCCGCTGGAACCATCGCTGGTGCCGCAGCGGCTCTACATCCATCTGCTCGACGTTCACGGCATCCGCATTTCCGCCGTGCGCGAGCGGGTCTCGGCCGGGCTCGCCACTGCCGAGGATCGCGCCGACCTCGGCGTCCCCGACCCGACGCCGCTTCTGGTCATCGACGAGGAGGCGTTCGACCAGACTGGAACCTTGACCATCATCAGCCACCACAGGACGCTGACGGACGACCACAGATATGTAAACGAAGTACGCTGACGGGCGAGATCAATCGCGCTCTTCTCGCACAACGATCCATGGCTGTCCCTCCATGATGCTTGGGCCCGATCCGCCCGGACGCCGTTTCTCACACCATCACTGTGGGGACAGCCGCCTGCCCAAGCCGGAGCTTGGAGCAAGGCCCATTGCGGCATCCAAGCCGCCGGTCCCCGTGCCGGCGCCGACGAGTTTGCCATCGGACGAGTCGATGGTGCGGTCGAACAGGTCGAGCGCGCGCGGGTCGTGTGTGACGACGGCGATGCCGGCGCCGCGTTCGTCGGCGATTTGGCGGAACAGCGCGATCACCTGTCGTCCGCGCACGCTGTCCAGCGCCGCGGTCGGCTCATCGGCCAGGATCAGCAGGGGATCGTTGGCCAGCGCGCGGGCCACCGCGACGCGCTGTTGCTCGCCGCCTCCGTTCGACCGCGAAGGCGCTTGGCGCGGCGGTGGTGCCGGCGGTCGACAGGGACATCGGGCGGGCCTGCTGCGGAAGCGCGGCGAGCGCGTCTCTGCAGGGGACGGAAACGCGCTCGATCTGCTGGTTTAGGCAGGCGAGGATACGGCCGCCGCCGGGCTGAACGCCATTGCACAGACGCTGGCCGTCGGCCCGGCAGGCCTGGGCGATGGCCTGCATGCGGGCGCGAGTCTCCGGTGACGCCTGGGAGGATGGCACCTGGGCGGCGGCGCTTCCGGCGGCGGCGGTGGCAGCGGCCAGCAAGGCCGCGAACAGCGCCCGGCGAAGGGCCGGCCGCACCGTGTGGCTGCTGATGGTCATGGCGGTTTTCCTTCGTGGCTGGGCCGTGGCGGTTCAGCGGCCGATGCTGCCGGTGTGGGAGTAGGTGTTGCCGGCCGGGGTGGTGACGGTGCGGCTCGCGCTGCAGGCGCCGTTGGCGCAACCGGCACTGCCTGCGCACCATGGCTACCCGCCTGCGCCTGCGCGTCGAGCAGATACCCGACCCCGTGGAGCGGGAGGGGTCGGTCGGTGCGAGTGCTCGGCTCGGTTGTTGAGCCCCTTGTGCTGGCGGTGCTCCACCCCCGGCGCAACCGGTCGGCGACGGCGCGGCCGAACTTCAGGCCCCATTGCCGCACCGTCTCATGACTTCGGCGGGGGAGCGGTAACCAGCATAGCGGCGTTCGGCGGGTGTCGTCATGCCGCTCAATATCCCGCCTTTGCCCGCTCCGGCAACCCGTCCGACACCAACCTGACGGTGCCGGCTTTGAGAACAGGACCTACGCCAACGTGCCGTCCGCCACCAACGCCTCGACCGCGGCGGCGAGCGCCGATTCCACGGCATCGGAAAGCTGTCCGACCGGTGGGAGCGACCGGCCGATCGGCAAGCCGATCAGGGCGAAGGCCCGCCGGACGGCTTCGGGAAACTGCTCGGCGAACAGGGCATCCATCAGGGGGTTCAGCCTGCCCTGGGCCGCCAGCGCTTCGGCGACCTGGCCGGTCTCGGCAAGCGCCTGTATCTTCGCCCAATAGCCGGGCAGCAGGGCGGCCGAGGTCAGGATGCCGCCCTTGGCTCCGAGGATCACCTGCTGGACGAACAGGGTGTCCTGGCCGCTCAGCAGGCTGAAGTCGTCATCGACCAGCTTCGTCAGCCGGTCGAGGTGGTAAAGATCGGTGTTCGATGCCTTCATGCCGACGATCAGCCGCTCCGCCGCCAAGCGGGCGATGGTTTCCGGTGCCGTGACGATCTGGCTGCGGAAGGGATTGTCGTAATAGAGGATCGGCAGGCCCAGTTCCGGGACGAGCGCCCGGAAATAGCGCAGGACTCCTTCCTGGTCGGTGCGCGCATAATAGGGTGGGATGACCATAAGGCCGTCGGCGCCCGCCTGCCGGCACATCCGTCCGATGTCGAGCGCGCCGCCGAGACCTGGAGCGAGCACGCCGCCGATCACCGGCACGCGCCCGGCTGCGGCGGAAACCGTGACCTCCATGATGCGGCGGCCGGTGGCGAGGTCGAAGGAGGCCGCTTCGCCGGTGCCGCCGAGCGGGAGCACCCCGGACGCGCCTCGCTCGATCTGATAGGCGACGATCCGTTCGAGCCCGCTCTCGTCGAGCGTTCCATCGGCGTGCAGTGGCGTGGGGAAGGCGGGAATCAGCCCGCGGAACATCGGCAGCGGCAAGGGCATGGTCTCCTCAAGCGAATCCGGATGGGTGGGAGGGGCGGCGGAAGGGCGGCCCGTCCCCCGCAGAACCGGCATCAGCGGCCGAGATGAATCCAGGTCGCCTTCAGTTCGGTGTATTTCTCGAGCGCGTGCAGCGACTTGTCCCGCCCGAAGCCGGATTGCTTGAACCCGCCGAAGGGCGAAGAGATGTCGCCATGGTCGAAGCAGTTGACCCAGACCACGCCGGCGCGGAGTGCGGAGGATGCCTTGAACGCGGTGTTGATGTCGCGGGTCCACACCGCCGCGGCCAAGCCGTAGCTCGTGTCGTTGCCGATGCGGATCGCGTCGTCGACGTCCGCTGCGGCGATCGTTGCCAGGACCGGGCCGAAAATCTCCTCGCGCGCGATGGTCATGCCGCCGGTGACGTCGTCGAACAGCGTTGCCTCGATGAAGCAGCCATCGGAGGCGATGCGCTTGCCGCCGAGCCGGAGGGTGGCGCCTTCCGCCTTGCCCTTCTCGATATAGTCCATGACGCGGTCGGCCTGCCGGCTGTCGACCATGGCGCCCATCTCCGTCGCCGGGTCGAGCGGGTCGCCGACCTTGATGGCGCTGCCGACGCCGATCACCTTTTCGACCACCTCGTCCTTGACGCTGCGCTCGACGATCAGGCGCGAACCGGCGTTGCAGACCTCTCCCTGGTTATAGAAGATGCCCCAGGCCGCCGCGGTCGCCGCGGCATCGAGGTCGGGCGCGTCGGCCAGGATGATGTTCGGGCTCTTGCCGCCGCATTCCAGGCCGATCCGTTTCATGTTGGACTGGCCGGAATATTGGAGGAAGTATTTCCCGACTTCGGTCGAGCCGGTGAACGCCACCGCGTCGACGTCCATGTGCAGGCCGAGCGCCCGCCCGGCGGTCTCGCCGAAGCCTGGAAGCACATTGAACACGCCGTCGGGAATGCCGGCCGCTGCGGCAAGCTCGCCGAGCCTGATGGCGGTGAGCGGCGACTGCTCCGCCGGTTTCAGGATCACCGAATTGCCGGCGGCGAGGATCGGACCGAGCTTCCAGGCGGCCATCAGCAGCGGGAAGTTCCACGGCACCACCGCGGCGACGACACCGAGCGGTTCGCGGCGGATCAGCGACACCGCGGTCGGCGCGGTCGGCGCGATCTCGTCGTAGAGCTTGTCGATCGCTTCGGCATACCAGTCGATGCATTGCGCGGACAGCGGGAGGTCGACCGCGAGGCTGTCGCGGATCGGCTTGCCCATGTCGAGTGTTTCGAGCAGCGCCAGCTCTTCCGTGTTGGCGGCGATCAGGTCGGCGAAGGCGGCGAGGCGTTTCTTGCGCTCGCGCGGCGCCATGCGCGACCAGACACCGGATTCGAAGGCCTTGCGCGCCGCCGCGACCGCGTGGTCGACGTCCTCGGCGTCGCAGGCGGCGACCTGCGCCAGGACCTTGCCGGTCGCCGGGTTTGTGCAGTCGAAGGTCTTGCCCGATCGGGCCTGGACGTAGCGTCCGTCCACGAAGGCGCTGCCGTTGACGCTGAGCGCGGCGGCGCGGGCGTGCCAATCGATCGTCGCTGACATGGGGTCTCTTTCAACCAGGGGGGGCGGCGACGGGCCGTTCGGCCTTCGTCGGGTGACGGGATGATAGGTGATCGCGGCGGACCGCTCCACCGCAAATTTTTCGTTTTCTGAAAAATGAACTGACACCGCTGAAACCGGTTGCTATCTTGACGATCACTATGGGGCTGCCGCTGCAATGGCATCGGTCCCGATCAGATGAACGGATGCGCCACATCGATGCCGCACACGAAGACCGCTGAGGACGGCGCCGAGCGCGCCCAGGCGAACGGTGCCAACGCCGGCGCCAATGTGGATGAAGAGACGCAGAAGCTCGGGCAGCGGATCCGGGATCTGCGGCTCAAGGCGGGCATGACGCTGACGGATCTCGCGAAGGCGACCGGCGTGTCGATCGGCACGCTGTCGCAGTTGGAGCGCGGGCTGGTGTCGCCGACGGTGCGGACCGTCTACACGGTCGCCGCCGCCTTCGGGGTCATGCCGGCCTGGCTGATCGACCCGTCATCCTCGAAGAACACCGAAAGCCGCTATATCGTGCGGGCCGGGGAACGGTCGCAGCTGCTCGACCTCGACGGCATCCGCAAGGACGTCGCGTCCCCGGTCGCCAGCAAGCGGCTGCGCGGCTTCTTCATGGCTATCCAGCCGGGCTGCAGTTCCGGTGCGCAGCCTTACACGCACAAGGGCGAGGAAATCGGCTTCATCCTGTCGGGCTCGCTGGAACTGCAGATCGACGGCGAGACCTTCATGCTTTACGAGGGCGACTGCTTCGCCTTTTCCAGCGACAAGCCGCACCGCTTCGCCAACAGCAGCGCGCGGCCGGCGACGGTCTTCTGGGTGAACGCCGACATCTGATCCGGCCCGTCGGCGGTCAGTGGCGCCGCCGTTTTTAGAATATTGAAAATACCCGTTGCCTTACTGAAAATTGGCGCTCATAGTTTCAGCATTCCCCGCCGGGGCGCGCCGCAGGCGCCCCCGGATCCCGTGCCGGAACTGAAGGACGTGCTGCGTTGACCAGTTCATCCACCGCATCGGGCGCATCGGGTCTCGGTCCCTGGTCGGCGATAGTGCTTCTGGCCCCCCTGACCGTTCTGATGTTCGCCATCCTGCTCTATCCGCTGGGCCTCACGCTGTGGACCAGCCTCTATGACGGCCAGCTGTCCTTGCGGGCCTATGCCGAGCTGGCGTCGAGCACCCTGTTCCTCAAGGTCCTGCGCAACACCTTCGAGATCGCGATCACCGGCACGCTGGTCAGCCTGGTCTTCGGCTATCCGGTCGCCATGCATCTGGCGGCACAGCCGCCGCGGCGCCGGACGGCCTGCCTGGTGATGGTGATGCTGCCGTTCTGGACCAGCATCCTTGTCAAGAGCTTCGCGCTGGTGGCGGTGTTCGGCAACCAGGGGCTGGTCAACCAGCTGCTCGGCTTCCTCAGCGGCGGCCAGATCAACCTGCCGATGATGTTCAACCGCGTCGGGGTGGTGCTGGGCATGATCAATTTCCTGCTGCCCTTCATGATCCTGTCGATCCTCGGCAGCCTGCTGGCGCTGGACCGCCGGCTCGTGCTCGCCGCCGAGACGATGGGGGCCGGCCCGCTGCGCATCTTCTGGAAGATCATCCTGCCGCTCAGCATGCCGGGCGTGGTCGCCGGGGTGCTGATCAACGTGACGCTGTCGATCGGCATGTACATCACGCCGGCCCTGCTCGGCGGGCGTCAGGACATGATGGTCGCCAATCTCGTCGATTTCTACACCCGCCAGACGCTGGACTGGACCGCCGCCTCGGCGACGGCCGTGGCCCTGCTGGCGATCTCGGGCCTGCTGGTCGCGATGCTCGGCCGGGTGCGCGGCGGCCTGTCGGGAGGTGCGGCATGAACCCGCTGTTCGGCTCCAGCCACACCGCCCGCCGCCTCGTCACCGCCGCCGCCTGGCTCTGCTATCTCTTCCTGCTGGTGCCGAGCCTGATCGTCGTGCCGATTTCCTTCGGCAATTCCGGACAGATCGAGTTTCCGCCGCGGGAGTTCTCCCTCGGGCTCTACCGGCAGTTCTTCACCGATCCGGCCTGGTGGGGATCGATGGTGCAGAGCCTGGTCGTCGCCGTCGCGACCACGGTGATCGCCCTGCTGCTGGCGGTGCCCGCCGCCTATGCGCTGGCACGGTCGGAGCTGCCCGGACGGGGGCTGCTGCGCGGCCTCTTCATGATGCCGATGCTGGTGCCTGTCATCGTTCTCGGGCTCGGCCTCTACCTGCAATTCTCCAACTGGGGGCTGCTCGACACCACCGCGGGCGTCGTTCTCGCCCATGTCATGCTGACCACGCCCTACATCATGATCTCGGTGATGTCGGGACTGCAGCATTCGGACATCGCTCTGGAGACCGTGGCGTCGATCATGGGAGCCTCGCGGCGGGTGGTGTTCTTCCGCGTGGTGCTGCCCCAGCTCGGCCCGGCCATCGCCGTCGGCGCGCTCTTCGCCTTCCTGATGTCGCTGGACGAGGTCGTTGTCGCCTATTTCCTGACCGGCACCGACGCCATGACGCTGCCGGTCAAGATGTACAGCTCCATCCGCTGGGAACTGACGCCGGTGCTGGCCGCGGTGTCGACGCTGCTCACCGTCCTGTCGTTGCTCATCGCTCTGGGCATCATCGCCCTGCAGCGCAAGACCGAGGCGCACTCATGAACGCTCCGTCCGCTTCCGCCATGGTCCAGCTCCATGCCGTCACGAAACGCTACGGCGACTTCGAGGCCCTGCACAGCATCGACCTGTCGATCGCGAAGGGCGAGTTCGTCACGCTGCTGGGGCCGAGCGGCTCGGGCAAGTCGACCCTGCTCAACCTGATCGCCGGCATGATCATGCCGAGTTCCGGCCGGATCGTCATCGACGGCCGCGACGCCACCACCCTGCCGACCAACCGGCGCGGCCTGGGCATGGTGTTCCAGAACTACGCGCTGATGCCGCACATGACGGTGTTCGAGAACATCGCCTTCCCGCTGCAGGTGCGCGGCCTGCCCAAGGACGAGATCCGGCGCAAGGTCACCGGCGTGCTCGACCTGATCCAGCTCGGCCATGTCGCCGGCCGCAAGCCGCGCGAACTGTCGGGCGGCCAGCAGCAGCGCGTCTCGCTCGCCCGCTGCATCGTCTACAATCCGGCGCTGATCCTGATGGACGAGCCGCTCGGCGCGCTCGACAAGAAGTTGCGCGAGCAGATGCAGCTCGAGATCAAGCGGCTCCATGCCGAGCTCGGCATCACCATGCTCTACGTGACGCACGACCAGGACGAGGCGCTGACCATGTCGGACCGCATCGTCCTGATGAACGGCGGCCGGATCGAGCAGCAGGGACAGCCCGACACCCTCTATTTCAAGCCGGAGACCGTGTTCAGCGCCGAGTTCATCGGCAGCTCCAACCTGATCCCCGGCGAGATCGCGGCGGGGGAGGGCGGCACCGTCACGCTGAAGACCGCGCTCGGCGCCTTCCCGGTGCCGGCGCCCGACCGGCCGGTCAGGCCCGGCGAGCGCGGCGTCCTGCTGGTCCGGCCGGAAAACATGGTGCTGACGGACCGCGCCGATCCCACCAGCGTCGCCGGCCGGATCGAGGATTCGATCCTGCTCGGCGGGGTGGTGCGGCATTTCGTGCGCTGTGCGGACGGCAGCATGGTCATTGTCCAGGAACTCAACCAGCCGGGCCGGGCCGGCACCCGCCGCGACGAGACGGTTCGCGCCGGCTGGACCATGGATCACGCCCGACTGCTTCCATCGCCGCCCAACACACCGTCACCGGCCGGCTGACGCCGACCGCCATTCACCACTGCCGAAAAGACGAGGGGGAAGAGCCCATGACCAAGACGACGTTCCTGACTTCGCGGCGCGGGCTGCTGAAGGGCGGTGCCGCCGGCCTCGCCGGCATCGCGGGCCTGATGGCGGCCCCGGCGGTCTTCTCCCGCCGCGCCCATGCCGCCGACACCACCCTCACCGTCACCTCCTGGGGCGGCGACTACAACAAGATGGTGCGTGAGATCTTCGCCGATCCCTTCACCCAGGAGACCGGCATCAAGGTCACGCTGGTCGACAACGGCGACATGGCGAAGGTGAAGGCGCAGGTGCAGAGCAAGGCGGTGCAGTGGGACGTCATCGATGCCCCCGCCGCCTTCGCCACCTCCGGCGCCCGCGACAAGCTGTGGGAGGAGCTCGACCTTTCGATCGTCAAGCCGGGGCCGCTGGTGCAGGCCGCGGCCTCCGACTACATGCCGCTCTACCTCTACAGCGGCGGGCTGGTCTGGGATGCCAAGCGCTCTCCCGACGGCAAGCACCCCGTCGATTTTGCCGGATTCTACGACGTCGCGCGCTTCCCCGGCCGCCGGGTGATGCGGTCGCTGGCGTCGGAAACGCTGGAGGCCGCGCTGATCGCCGACGGCGTCGCGCCCAAGGACCTCTATCCGCTCGACGTCGAACGGGCGTTCCGCATGCTCGACCGCATCAAGCCGCATGTCAGCAAATGGGCGGCCACCACGCCCGATCAGGTCAACGCGATCGTCCAGGGCGAGGCCGACTTCTCCTACAGCTATTTCAACCGGGTGAAATCGGCCCAGAAGGCGGGCGCCACCCTGGACTTCTCCTTCGCGCAGACGATCAATTCGCTCGACTACTTCGCGGTCCCCAAGGGCACGAAGAACAAGGAAGCGGCGATGCGTTTCATCGACTTCTGCCTGCGGCCCGACCGCCAGGTCGCCTGGGCGACGCGCGGCTACTACCTGCCGAACAGCGTCGCGGCGATGGACGAGGTGAAGGGCGGTCCCGCCAGCCAGTATCTGCCCGACCTCACCAACGGCAAGAACGTGATCGTCGATTCCCAATGGTGGAGCGAGAACTACACGGCGATGCAGAAACGCTATGCCGAGTGGATGCTGACCTGACCGCCGACGAGTCCCGTCTCCGCCCCGCTCTTCGATCCCGCCCCTTGCCGCTGCCATCGGTGCGAATGCCATGTCCCACGATGCCTTGCTTGCCGAACTGACCTCGATCGTCGGGGAGCGGTATGTCGTCACCGCTTCGGCCGACACCGCCGCCTTCCTTACCGACCACCGCGGCCGCTACACTGGCGCGGCGCTGGCGGTGGTCAAGCCCGCAAGCACGGCGGAGGTGTCCCGCGTGGTGAAGGCCTGCGCCGCGGCCGGTGTGGCGATCGTGCCGCAGGGCGGCAACACCGGCCTGTGCGGCGCGGCCACGCCGATGGGACCGCGGCCGAGCATCGTCCTGCGTCTCGACCGCATGAACCGGATCCGTGCGCTCTCCGCGGCGGAGGAGACGATCACGGTGGAGGCGGGCTGCATCCTTGCCGACATCCAGGCGGCGGCGGCCCGCGACGGACTGCTGTTCCCGCTGAGCCTCGGCGCCGAGGGCAGCTGCCAGATCGGCGGCAACATCGCCACCAATGCCGGCGGCATCGCCGTGCTGCGCTATGGCAACATGCGGCAGCTCGTGCTCGGGCTGGAGGTCGTGCTGGCGGACGGCACGGTGCTCGACGGCCTGCGCCGGCTGCGCAAGGACAATTCGGGCTACGACCTGAAACAGCTGTTCGTCGGCGCCGAAGGCACGCTCGGCATCGTGACCGCCGCGGCGCTGAAGCTGTTCCCGGCCATCCGCTCGCGCTCCATCGCGATGATGCAGATAGCCAGCGTGGAGGATGCGCTGACCCTGTTCGCGCGGGCGCGCAGGACATTCGGCGAGCGGATCTCCAGCTTCGAGATCATCGGCTCGTCCTATATGGACTTCGTGCTCAAATATGTGACCGGCACGGTGATGCCCTTCGCCCAGCCGGCCCCCTGGTACCTGCTGCTGGAGGTGGGGGATTCGCAGCCCGAAGCGCCGCTGGCGGCGGACATGGAGGCGTTTCTCGGCGAGGTCTTCGAGGCCGGCCTGGTCAGCGACGCCGTCATCGGCTCCAGCCTCGCCCAGGAGGAGGCGATCTGGAAACTGCGCCACGGCGTCACCGGCGAATTCAAGCTTGCCGGCAAGACGATGTCGCACGACACCTCGGTTCCGGTCGCCGAGCAGCCGGCCTTCGTCGAGCGGGTCGAGGCCGCGGTGCTCGCCGCCTATCCCGACGCCAACGTGATGATGGTCGGCCATATCGGCGACGGCAACATCCATGTCGTCGTGCTGTTCCCGCACGAGCGTTTCGCCACTGCCGAGGCGTTCGAGGCCGCGTCGGACGACGTCGACGTGATCATCGACGACATCGCGATGGAACTTGGCGGCAGCATCACGGCCGAGCATGGCGTCGGCTACACCTACCGCAAGCGGCTGGCACGGACCAAGAATCCCGACGAACTCATGCTGATGCGCGGGATCAAGCAGATGCTCGACCCGAACGGGCTGATGAATCCGGGCAAGATCTTCCTGCCGGCCGAACCGGCCTGAGGAGACCGCGGAAAAGTCGTTCCCTTCCGGAAAGCCGCCATGATGACCCACCCCTTTTCCATGCCGCCCGCCATGCCGCCCAACGTCTATTCGCTGGACGCGCCTCCGGGGCCGCCGACCCCGCCGCTCGATGGCTCGCGCCGGGCATCGGTCGCAATCGTCGGAGGCGGCATCGTCGGCCTGACGACGGCGCTTCATCTGGCGGAGGCCGGGGTTGACGTCGTTGTGATCGACCAGGGGGAACCGGGCTGGGGGGCCTCGGGGAACAATGGCGGCCAGCTCAATCCGGGACTGAAGTTCGATCCCGACACCATCGAACAGGTCTGGGGTCCGGAGCTTGGCCCCCGGATGGTCCGGTTCGCCTATGAGACGACCAACCGGACCTTCGCCCTGATCGACCGGCTGGGCATCGCCTGCGAGGCGCGGCAGAGCGGCACGCTCCGGGTGGCGCGCAGCGTCAGATCGACCGGCGGCGTGGCGGAAACCGCCCGCCAGTGCATGGCCCGCGGCATGCCGGTGTCCTTCCTCGACCGGCAGCAGACGGCCGGTGCCACCGGTACCCCGGCCTATCACGGCGCGATGCTCGACCGGCGCGGCGGCCATTTGAACCCGCTTGCCTATGTGCGCGGCCTCGCGGCGGCGGCCATTGCCGCCGGCGCAGCGGTCCATGGCCGCACGCCGGCGCGGGCGCTTAGCCGGCGTCCCGGAGGCTGGTCCATCGAAACGCCCACCGGCACCATCGAGGCCGAAAAGCTCCTGATCGCCACGAACGGCTTCACCGGCGACCTCTGGCCGGGGTTGCGGCGCACGGTGGTGCCGGTGTTCAGCGCCATCGCGGCGAGCGAGCCGCTCGATGCCGACCGCCTGCGCGGCCTCCTGCCGGACCGTCCGGCGGTCTATGAGAGCGGCCGGATCACCGTCTATTACCGGATCGATGGCAGGGGACGGCTGCTGATGGGGGGGCGCGGACCGATGCGGCCGATCGCCACGCCGGCGCCGCTCGCCTATCTGACCGACTATGCGGAGACGCTGTGGCCGCAGCTTGCCGGTCTGCGTTGGACCCATGGCTGGAACAGCCGGCTCGCCGTCACGAAAGATCACTGGCCCCACCTGCACGAGCCGGCACCCGATGTGCTCGCTTATCTCGGCTGCAACGGACGCGGCGTGGCGCTGGGGACGGCGATCGCCGAACAGATGGCGCGTCGGCTGATCGATGGGCATGCCGCCAGCATCGACCTGCCGGTTGTCGAGCCGAAGGCGATCCGCTTCCACGCCCTGTGGCCGCTGGGCGTCTGGAGCATCGTGCAGCACGGCCGCATCCTGGACCGTCTGGGTTTCTGAAACCAAGCCAGGGGTGAGGCCATAGAACAGGTGAAAATACACGCCGCCATTCTCAACCAAAGACGGCTAAGAGGCAGTTCCCGCCCATACTCGCTCACCTTGGCGCGAGACCCGACGGAACCGCCTGTATCGAGCAGACGGTCATGGACTGCCGGCAAGTGGCGTTTGTACGCTTCAGCGCCGGTTGGCTGGGCGTACTGGGTTTCCTCCGCCTGCCCGATGAAGCCATGGTGCCAGTCGCCAGAACGGCGTCATCGTGTACTGTCCACTTGTTTCAACAGGTCGATGAAGGCACGGAGCGGGGATGGCACGTGCCGGCTGCGGGGGTAATAGAGCGCCAGCCCTGGCATCGGCGGGCACCAGTCATCGAGAATGGTCACAAGCTGGCCAGACTCCAGAAACGGCTTGGCGAAATATTCGGGGACATAGGCGATGCCACGCCCGTCCGCCGCCGCCTGTGCGAGAAGATCATTGTCATCAAGGGTGAGATTGCCTGGGACATCGATCGCGATCTCGGCCCCGCGTCTGGAAAACTCCCAGCGGTAGCGCTTCCCGCTGGGAAGGCGTTGGCGGATGCAGCAATGGGCATGCAGATCGTCCGGCGTATTCGGTGTCGCCTTACCCTCCATGTAGGACGGAGCCGCCACGGCGATGAATCGGACCTCACCTCCGAACTTCACCGCGACCATGTCTCGCGGCACGGACTCCAGCAAACGCACTCCGGCATCAAAACCATGTTCCACGATATCGACGAGCCGACCTTCCGAAACCAGATCGAGCTCCACATCGGGATAGAGATCCAGGAAGCGAGGCACGACGTCTCTTAGCAGGATGCGGGCACCGCTCTTGTTCGCATTGATCCGCAGTGCGCCGCTTGGGGTGCCGCGCTCCTCCGAGAGGGTATCGAGTGCCTGATCGAGGTCCTGAAGAACCGGATCGAGGCGTGCGAGCAGGCGTGCGCCAGCCTGGGTCAGCGAGACGCTGCGTGTCGTCCGGTTGAAAAGCCGGACGCCCAATTTTTCCTCCAGTCCAATGATTGTGTGGCTGAGTGCGGAGCGCGAAACACCCATGACCTCGCCGGCCCTGCGGAAACTGCGGTGGCTGGCCACCGCCGCGAAGGCGGCCAGGTCATTCAGGCTGGGACGCACCATTCGTGAATATTCCTCACCATGCTATCTCATATTGAAGATCTTATATCACTAATATCGCTGATTTACATTCGGAGATGAACAGATGGAGAGTTCACATGCACAAGACATGGCTCATCACAGGTGCTTCTTCGGGGCTGGGCCTCGAGATGACGCAGCAGTTGCTTGTCAAGGGGCACAAGGTGGTTGCAACAACGCGCCGTTCCGAAGCGCTGACACCACTGAAGCGGGATCTCCGTGAACGCCTGGATATCGTCCAACTCGATCTGGTAGAGCCGGCCGGCATTGCGTCAGCCATCGAAAGTGCTTTTCAGCGACACGACCGGATAGACGTGATCGTCAGCAACGCGGGCTACGGCCTGTTCGGTGCTGCGGAGGAGCTTACGAATGCGCAGATCGATCGGCAGATCGCCACCAACCTTGCCGGATCGATCCATCTGATCCGTGCCGCATTGCCCTTTCTTCGAAGGCAAGGCGGCGGACGTATCGTCCAGGTTTCCTCCGAAGGTGGGCAGATCGCTTATCCGGGCTTCAGCCTCTATCACGCGACCAAGTGGGGCATCGAGGGCTTCCTCGAAGCCGTGGCACAGGAAGTGGCTCCTTTCGGTATCGACGTCATCATTGCCGAGCCGGGACCGACCGGGACGAATTTCGGAGCCAATCTCGTTCGCGCGACACCGATGGATGCCTACGATGAAACCCCTGCCGGCGTTGTCCGCCGGGCGATTGCCGATGGCAGCTTCGAGATCAAGGGAGATGCGGCGCGCACCGTAGCCGCAATCATCTCGGCCGCCGAGAGCGAGACGCCGCCATTGCGGTTGGCGCTGGGTAGCACTGCCTATTCATCCATCTCACAGGCGCTTTCCGCACGCCTGTCTGCCCTTGAGGCGCAGCGGGGAGTGGCGAATTCCGCCGACAGGCAGGATCTGTGAACCGCAGCAGCGGCCTGGAAACACAGATCTCATGAACAGGACAGGAAACAACATGTCCATCCGACCAGCTATATTGGCTCTCGCGATTAGCATTTCGTCTTCTGCCTTCGCGCAGACCGCCGAAGCGAACCAAGTCGTAGGCACTTGGCGCATGATGTCGGCAACGATCGACCCCGGCGGGAAAAATATCTCCGCCTATGGAGAAAACCCTAACGGCCTTCTCGTCTTCACTCCCGACATGCACTTCGTGGAAGTTCTTACCGACGCCGACATCCCGCGGTTTGCTTCCAAAGCTCGCGGTGAGGGGACGGATGATGAAAATCGCATGGCCATGTCACGCAGTATCGGGTTTTTTGGGACCTACACAGTCGATGAAAAGGGAGAATTCAGCGGAAACCGTGTCGAAGGGGCGACATTTCCAAACTGGGTTGGCAGCGTCCGAACGCGTGACGATCTGAGGCTGGTCGTTGCCGGCGACCGCATGACCGAACAATTCCGTAGGCCGGAAGGTACTGAAATCAGGATCGAATGGCAGCGCGTCAAATGAGGCGGTGGAAGGTGATCACCCCCCGGGCACATGGCCGTTCCTCTTCGAATCGGCAGGCCGCAACCTGCTTTTGACGGGCGATACGGCGAACCATTTCGTTGCTTCCCTGCAGAAGCCGGATTGGGAAGTTTCGTTCGACATGGACAAAGGCGCTGCCGCCAGCAGCCGCAAAAGGATCTTCGGCATGCTGGCTGCTGAGAAAACCCCCTTTATCGGTTAACACATGCCCCATCCGTCGGTCGGCCATGTCGAGCCGCTCGACGCAGGATTCCGCTTCGTGCCGGCGCGCTATCAATTCCTGCTCTGACGCTCGTTCGCGCGATCACCGCTTGGCGTGGTGCCGTTGTTTTCCAGCCTGCCAGTCGTAGCTCTTCATGTAATCCAGGAATGCACGCATGGCAGCGCTCGGCAGGCGGCGACTGGGGTAGTACAGGAACCAGTGCGGCAAAATAGGGCTCCAATCGGCAAGGAGCTCCACCAGCCGACCATTCAGGATATGGGGTTTGGCATAGTCATCGAAGACATGTGCGATTCCTCTGCCGGCCAACGCCGCTTGCAACTCGTTTTGCGCCGCGCTGACTGTCAGTCGGCCCGTGGGAGAGATCTGTATCTCTTCGTCGCCATCGGCAAACCGCCAGGTAACGAGAGAGCCACCAGGAAATCTGCGCCTGATACAATCATGACTTACGAGATCTTGCGGTATCTGCGGCCGGCCGTGCCTTTCGATGTAGTCCGGTGAAGCGACGATCGCATATCGAAGCATAGGGCCAAAGGGGAGCGCGATCATGTCCTGCGCCAGATGCTTGCCGAACCTGACGCCGGCATCGAACCCCTGCTCGACGATGTCGATGACAGCCGCGTCGCTGATGACCTCGATCTTCACTTCGGGATAGGCATCCATGAAGTCGAACGCCAGCGGGCAGAGAAGATGATCGACGGCGGGTGCCGGCGCATTGATCCGCAAAGTTCCGGATGGGCTATCCCTCAACTCATCGACCTCTGCGATGGCGAGCCTGATATCGCTCAACGCCGGGGCCAAACGATCGAGGAGGCGTTGTCCTGCTTCCGTCGGAGCTACGCTCCTCGTCGTCCGATTGAGGAGCCGAATGCCAAGAGCCTCTTCCAAGGCGTTCATCGTTTGGCTCAAAGCCGATGAGGACACCCCTCTCTCGAGCGCTGCCGCGCGGAAACCGCCGCAGCGGACGATGGAGACGAACACATCAAGGTTGTCCAGGCGAACCGGGCTCATTGAGAAGCATATCTAATCAAGTTGTTCATTGTTGCGTACCTTATCAGATCAATACTCCCATGTCATGGTTGGCACCGAACTGGCTGTCGCGCTCCGCCCGCTTCCTTTCACCGGTCATCTTCGGCCCCGTAGACCCGAATGAAGCGCGAGCGTGCCCAACCGAAAAGGGAAGACCGATGAATGCCTTCACTCTCAACAGACGCACCATCATGCTGTCGGCCGTGGCAGGCGCATCGAGCATGTTCGTCCCGGCTTTGGGCGGTTCCGGCAGCGCGAATGCCCAGGCCGCATCCTCGCTGAGCGGCAACGCCGGCCACTACCGCATGCGGGTCGGCGAGATCAGGGCGACCGTCTTGAGCGACGGCGTTATCGGCGGCCCGCCTCGCATCTATGCAAGCGACGCGCCCGAGGCGGAGCTTCAGGCGGTGCTGCGGCGGGCATTCCTGCCGACCGACCACATGACGCTCAACCTCAACACGCTGCTGATCGAAGCCGGTGGGCGGAGGATACTTGTCGAGGCCGGCGCCGGCAGGACGATGGGTCCGAACGGCGGCCGCATCTTTGAAAACCTGGCGGCGATCGGCCTCGGTCCCGCTGACATCGACGCGGTCGTCGTCTCGCACACCCACCCCGATCATGTCGGCAACCTGAGGGCCGCAGACGGCGGCAAGGCCTTCCCCCGCGCCACGGTCTTCGTCCCGAAGGCGGACTGGGATTTCTTCGTCCGCACCGATCCGGATCTCTCCTACATGCCGGTCCCGGAGGATTTCCGTGTGCGGTTCGCGGCAGCCATCAAGAGCAGCCTCGAGCCGGTCAAGACCGATATCGAGTTCTATGAAGCCGGCGCAGAGATCGTGCCGGGCCTCACGACGGTCGTCGCATCCGGCCATACCCCGGGCATGGCGACGTTTCTTGTCCATTCCGGGAACGACCAACTGCTGCTGACGGCAGACCTTGCCTATCACCCGGTCGTCAACGTGGACAGGCCCTGGCTTCCAGGCCCGGACCGCGACAAGGAGACGGCCCTTGCCTCCCGCCGGCGCATCTTCGACAGGGCGGCGGCCGATCGCATTCCCGTGCTCGGTTTCCATTTTCCGTTCCCGGGCCTCGGCCGGATGTTGAAGACAGACGGCGCCTACGTCTGGGTGCCTGCCGACTGGCAGTTCTGACACCCGGGAAAAAAGGAGGGATTTCATGGACCGGTCGACGATCAACAGACGCGGTTTCCTCGGCACGATGGGGGCGGCGGCAACAGGGCTTGCCCTGGCCACCCAAGCCACGGCAGAGGCCCAGGATACGAATGCGGGGTCGCCGGCTTCGGGATCGAATCCGGATGTGCTGACCCGCGCCTTGCCGCGCACCGGCGAACGGGTCACGACCCTCGGCCTCGGCACCTTCCTGACCTTCGATCTGAAGCCCGGCGATAGCCGCGACGGTCTCCGGCAGGTCTTCGAGCGCTACGTCGCCGCGGGCGGCCGCGTCGTCGACACCTCGCCGCTCTACGGCTCGGCCGAAGTCAGCGTCGGTCAATTCATGGGTGAGTATCCGGGATCCGACGGGATGTTCCTTGCCAACAAGGTCTGGGCCACCGGAGAGTATCTCGGCGATGAAAGCCACGCCGAGGAAAGCTTCCGGCAATCGCGGCTGCGGACCTGGCGCGACACGATCAATCTCATGCAATGCCACAGCATCACCAATGCGCCCGTCATCATCCCGCTGATGAAGGCCTGGAAGCGGGAAGGGCTCATACGTCATGTCGGCGTGACCCACCACGAGTCGTCGGCGCACGACCAGTTGACGGCCATCGTGGAACGCGACGGCGTCGACTTCATCCAGACGAACTACTCTATCTTCAGCCGCGACGCCGAACGCCGCCTGCTCCCGGCCGCCGCCGACAAGGGCGTCGGCGTGCTGATCAATCTGCCGCTTGAAAAGGCACGCCTGATGAAGGTGGTCGAGGGACAGCCGCTTCCGGGCTTCGCGCAGGAGTTCGGCGCGACGAGTTGGGCGCAGTTCTTCCTGAAATGGGTCATGGCGCATCCCGCCGTCACGAGCGTGCTGTGCGGCACGTCCAACCCCGACCACATGAGCGACAATGTCCAGGCGATGACCGGCCCGCTTCCCGACGAACGCATGCGCGCCCGCATGGTCGCGCATATGGAGACGATCCCCGGCTTCGGAACCATCGGCTCCATGCCTTGGTACCCCGGCAAGGAGAAGATGTATTCCGGTCTGATCCGGGAGGCTCAGGCCAACGCCGCGCGACGCCTGCAGTGACCCCGGGGATCGATGGACGGGCGCGGCCGGTGGGTGGACAACGTCTTCATCGAACGGCTGTGGCGATCGATGAAGTACGAGTGCGTCCTTCAGCCCGGAAAGCCGCCACCCGGTCGCACAGCCAGCCCCAGGCTTCCCGCTCCCGCATCCCGGCGGTCTTCTCGACGGCTGTGGCAAGGTAGGCCATTTCCCGCTCCACCTTCTCCCACGGCAGCAGGTACAGGCGGCTGCACAGGATCGCCGCCTCGATCACGGCTGCGGCGGCACGGTTGTGACTGGCATACGGCCCATGTGTCACTTCATGGACGCTCCGGCAATGGAAGCGCGGGCGCACCGGATCGGCCTCGACCCGCACCACCTCCACTTCCCAGTGGGCGAGGCTGGTTGCCAGACGCACGCCGGCGATGGTGGTGGCCGGCACCAGCGGCCAGTTCCGCCGTCCGGTCAGGCAGCCGGCGAACAGCCGCGCGTCGTCGGTGAGGTTGACCACAGCCCGGCCGGTTGCCTCCAGCGCGTTGAGCGTGACGGAGGGACGGAACGGGGCGATCACCAGATCGTCGCCGGTCCGGGCGATGCCGAAAGGAGCGATGTGCGGGGTTCCGTCGGTGCCCAGCGTGGTGACGATGGTTTCTCCACCCGGAAGGAGGGGTCGCGGATGCCGCGGGCTGTCTCAGCGATCTCGGCCGGGGTGCCGGAGAAGGGGCGGCGGTCGTGCAGAGCCATCAGCCCGTCGTCGATGCCCTTGGGCGGGCTGCCGCTTTCCGAGGCGGCCTGCATGATCCGTCGCGCACGGTCGGCCTCGCGCACGGCGGTGCGGGCGTGTGGGCTGACCTGGAGGGTGAGGACGGCGCCGATCGACAGTTCCGACACCATGCCCATCAGCAGGGCCGTGGTGCCGGTGGTGTCGGCGTCGGTCAGCTCGGTCAGGTTGCCGATGCCCATCAGGATCTCGATGTCGGGGTAGCGCCGGCGCAGGGAGCGATAGCGCACCACCGACTCGGTGAAACCGAAATGGATGGGGTCCAGCACCGGATCGGCGAGGAAGTGATGGCCCGATGTCCGCAGCCGGTCGACGGCGCGGCATAGGGAGCCAAGGTCGCGCGGCTTGGCCGGGATCAGGATCGGGGTCGCGGCCGTCCGGTCCAGCACCCACAGCGTGTCCTCGTCGAGGCTGAGCAGGTAGGAGGCGCCGGCCGCCGCTCCGCGCAGCAGCTCTTCGGGGTCGGCGCTGTCGACGCTGACGGTATGGCCGGCGGCGACCAGCGCGGCAACCGCAAGCTCCAGCCCGTCGAACCGTTCGCCGGGATGGCAGCCGAGGTCGATCACGTCGGCACCGTCACGGCGCAGCCCTGCGGCGGCCTCCAGCAGATTGTCGATGGAGCGATGGGGGGCGTCGACGATCTCGGCGAAGATCCGCACCGCATGGCGGGACAGGTCGGTCCGTACCGTCCGCCCGCCGAGATAGGCGGGAATGTCGCGCAGTTCCTCCGGCCCGCGTTCGAAGGCGACGCCGAAATGCCCGGACAATGCTGTCAGGTCGCAGCGGGTCCGGCCGGGCAGGATCACCCGTGATCCCGCTGCCGGGGGCGGAAGGCGTCGCCTGATCAACTCCTCGGTCATCAGGGCGGCAACGCTGACGCCGATCTGCACCACGTCGAAGCTGAAGGGTGAGGATGCCATCCCGTCGAGCACCGCCCGAAGGCGCGGTTCCGCCAGCTTTCCGGTCACGAAAACGAGGTGGTCAGACATTCGAGGCGCGCTCTCCCAAACGCACCGACAGGGCCGCTTCGAGTTCGGGAACGGTTTCGACGACGGTGGTCGCCTCGAACCCGCGCAGCCGTTCGACATTCTCCAGGTCGATGCGCCGGGGATAGACCGGCACCATGCCGTGCGGCGCCTCGGTCGTCATCTCCGGCGCGGTGTCGCAGGCGAAGACGATGCAGGGCACCCGGCATTTGCCGGCTTGGGCGAAGGCGTTGGTCGGCAGCGTGTCGGAGATGCCCTACACGCATTTGGCGACCGTGTTCGAGGTGGCCGGCCCGACCACCAGCGTGTGGTATTCGCCGAAATAGAAGCGCCCGATCTGCGGCGCACTGGCGGCACGGTCGCGGAACAGGCAGGTGCCGGGGGAAAGTTGCCGTCGCGGCGGCGGTACATGCGCATGACCTCCTCGGCCGCCTTGCTCAGGAAGACGTCGAGCGGCGCCAGACGCGCCATCAGGTCGAGCGTCTCCTTGATGCAATGGCCGGATCCGGTCAGCGCCCAGGCCAGCCGTGGCGGAGCGGGAGGAGCTGAGATCTCATTCATGCCCGAACGCCCGGCAGAGGTTCCACCTCGGGGCTGCGCAGAAGGACGCAGCCGGGATTGCCGCGGCCCGCCAGCGCCTCAGCCATCAGGATGTGATTGTCGCGATGGATGCACCAGCTCTCGCCGGCGAAACGCGCGCGCCAGAGCGGGAAAGCCGCGTCGACCAGCCCGTCGCGGGCCAGTGCCGCCGCGTCGGTCGCAGCACAAGGGCAGGGTCCCGACTTGACCAGAACCAGCGCCGCCGCATCCAACTCCACCGCCAGCCATGCCGCGAGACTGTCCGAGGTGACATCCCAGCTTTCCGCGATCTCGGGCTGGTCGAGCGCCATGGCGGACGGCAGCCAAACCGCCGGCATCCGCGCCCGGATCAGCGAGCGCAGCTGCCCGCGCGTCGCCGCCGTTTGCAGGGTCGGGCAGATGCCGTGCAGCATCAGCCCGAACTGTTCCATCGCCAAGAGGGCCATGCGGTGGGCGAGCCGGTCGTCGAAGCGCCAGTTGTCCTGGGCGTCGCGCACGGCATCGGCGAAGGGGCCGCCGCCCGGCACGACGACCACGGGATGGAGATGGCCGGGGCGGGCGATCAGGTCCAGCCAGGTTCCCAACCGGTGCCAATCCGACAGGCTGCCGCCGATTTTGATCACCCAGGGCCGTGCCGAGGCGTCTGGCGATCCGTCTTCAGGCGATGCGGTTGCCGTCATCGGGTCAAATCCGCCGGTCGGCCATGCGGTCGGCCATGGCAATCATGCGGCGTGACGCCGGCAGGAACGGACCTGCCGGTTGCTCGCGCATCCGCTCCAGCCGGATGCCGGGAACCGCGACCCCGTCGTAGATGTCCAGCTTCGCTACCGACACGCGGGCCGACTGCACCTGTTCGTGGGCCAGACACATGCAGGCGATCTTCTCCGCCAGCATCTCGACCAGATTGGTGTGCTCGTCCATCAGGATCCGCTTCAGCCCCGACAGTAGATCGTCGTAGGACAGCACGTCGCCGATATCGTCGGAGAACTGGGCCCCGTCCTGGCGCACCTTCAGCGACAGGTCAATGCGCACCCGCTGAGGCGCGTCGCGCTCGTAATCGAAGACGCCGATCCGGCAGGGCAGGACGACATTCTCCAGGAACAGCTCGTACAGGCCGGAGGGGATGGCGGACAGCCCGGAGTCGGCGGCCATGCCGCGCGCGCATTGGGCGGAAAGGATCGTTTCGAGCATCGGTGCCATCCTCCTGGCAGTTCTCCGGCGGGATCAAACACGGACTGGGTGTAAGACAGGCCGTTTTGAACCCTACCGGCATCCAAGGGGCGGCACCTGTTTGGATGCGACACCTTATTGGCGTTTTCCGCCGTCGCCCGCATGAATTCCCGGAGCCGGCCCTGCCCTATGCCGAGGCGCCAAGTGCGGCATCAGGTCAGGCTGGCGAACTCGTGCGCGGCGGCAAGCGGGCTGTGCCGCTGGTTCTGACGGTCGCTGCGCGGTGCGATGCCGAAATGATCGCGGTAGCATTTGCTGAAATGGGTCGCGGAAATGAAGCCGCAGCTGATCGACACCTCCATGACCGACATGCGTGTCTGGCACAGCAGCTGTCGCGCCCGCTTCATCCGCAGGCCGAGATAGTATTTGGCCGGCGAGCAGTTCATGTATTTGCGGAACAGCCGCTCCAGATTTCGGCGGGACTGGCCCAGCTCCTCGGCGAGCGTCAGCAGATCCAGCGGTTCTTCGATGTTGGCCTGCATCACCGCCACGGCGGCGTTGAGATCCTCGTGGTCCAGCACTGGATTGGCCTGCAACTCCTCCTGCTGGCGGATGCTCCCGGCGCGGATCTTGGTGTGCAGTAGCTGCTCGGCGATGTCCATCGCCAGCTTTTCGCCATGACGGGCGGCGATCAGGTGCAGCATCATGTCGGTGGCGGCGGTGCCGCCAGCGCAGGTGAAGCGGTTGCGGTCGATCGTGAACAGCTCGCCGGTCGCCTCGATCTCTGGGAAGGTCTCGGCGAAACCGGCCATATTCTCCCAATGGATGGTGCAGCGGTAGCCGTCCAGCAGGCCGGCCCGGGCCAGGATATGGCTGGCCGTGCACAGGGCGCCGAAGGCGATCCCCTGGGCCGCCGAACGCCGCATCCACGAGAACATCGCCCGATCCTCGTACCAGTGGCCTCCGATGCCGCTGCACAGCATCACGGTGGACAGCGGGGGAGCGTCGGCGATGGCGTGATCGACGCAGATCCCGATGCCATTGCTGGCCCGCTGGATACCGCCCTTCGGGGAGAGCAGCACCCAGCGATAGAGTTCCTTTCCGCTGATGTGATTGGCAAGGCGGAGAGGCTCCACCGCCGCGGTGAATGCGATCATGGAGAAGTCAGGCACCAGGAGAAATCCGATGGTGTCGACCGTGGAAACGCCGGATTGCTGTTCGATGCACTTCATTGTCCCGTGCCCCTCTTCCGCTTTCCTGTTCGTATCTTCGTGGGTCGCGAATGGTCGGCGAACACGCTGTTTTCCCGCGGCCTTGTTCCGTTCTGAAGCCACGTTCGGATGGGCGGGCGGTCATTTCATTTCCGCACCATCTAATTTTTATGACAAGCAGCCTACGCAGGATGCGGCCCGGTCACATTGAACAAAGCGGACATTATTCTTGAAGGAGCACGACGTTGATCGAGTCGGGATTGTTTTTTGCGCAAACCATCCATATGGGAGAACGGCAGCCCATCCGGTGGGGTAGCCCCGCGTCCCCCTATGGATGCTGCCGGAAGAATTCGGGGGGCGGGAGCTTTCAAAGGCAGGCCAGCAACTCGCCGCGTCCGCCGAATCCGCGGTCGCCCAGCAAGCGGCGCACCCGTCCGGTCATGCCCCGGCAAGAAGACGGAACCCCGCCCAGTTCGGACAGGTGCTTGTCCAGGACCGACAGGAAAGGCAGCTGGTTGAGGCCGCAGTCTGCGAACCCCGGCAGCGGATCGATCTCACCGCGGAACAGGATGGTCCCGTTTCGCATGCCGTGGCCCGTGGCCGTCCCCGGTTTTCCGCCGATCGGCAGGCTGCCGGCATTCATGTGCAGTGCGGCGTAGCCGCCGGCATCGCCGCCGACGGCGATCAGTCCGCGGCGCATGCGTTCGCCGACGCGGTAGCCGCATCTGCCCTGGAGCAAGATCCGTCCGCCGGTCATCCCAGACCGCCCGCCGGGCAGGGCGCCACCCAACTCGTCGTCGGCATCGCCTTCGATGGTCAGGACGCCGCCGCTCATGCCGGTGCCGGCGCGGTGGCCGACCGGTCCGGCGACCTGGATGGCGCCGCCGGCCAGTCCCGCACCGACGAAGTCGAGCCGGTCGTCGCCCTCCAGTTCGATGGCGCCGCCGGGGCTTCCCGACAGATCGAACAGGTCGCCCACGGCGATGTGGCCGCGACCGAGCCGCAGCGGCAAGGCGGCGATCTCCGTCATGGTCAGCTCCGCCAGCCGGTGCGGCAGCAGGGGAGAGGCATCGACCCGGCCGGTCAGCGGGCCTTTCAGACGCAAGCACAGCACGCTCATGGCAGCAGCCCGTTAAGGTGGAAATGGTGACGGCCCAGCTTGCCGCCGTAATTGCCGGCGGTGACGCCCCAGATGCCGGAGCGGACGACCCCGCCGGGGAACGGCAGCACCACGTTGGGCACGGCACGCATGGCGTCCGCCGCCGCTTCCGCCGCCTCCAGCGCGGCCATCCGGGCATCGGCGAGGATCAGCAGATTGCCGCCGCCGACCGCAGGAACGCTCCGGCTCGATTCCTCGCACAGGAATTCGCCGTCCATCACCGGGATGCGCCAGTAACGCCGGCCGTCCAGCAGCTTCGACATCTGCTGCCCATCGCCGAAATAGCGCAGCTTCCGGCCCAGCGGGATCAGGTCCTCCCGGGCTCCGCGCGGTACGCCGGCGAAGCAGGCGGTGCCGGGACAGGTCAGGATGCACTGGCCGAGGCGGGTCTCCACCTGCTTTCCCAGCACGCTGCGCCCGATGGCGAAGAACAGCAGGGCGACGCCGGGACGCCCGTCCGGCGTCTCTTCCGGCGACAATTCCCGTTCGATCCCGGATTCGCAGCCGCAGGCGATGACCGAGGTGGCGAATCCCGTCGCCGCCATGCCGGCATGGCGTGCCCAGGCCAGGGTGTCGGCGGTCACGATCAGCCGGGTCGCCTTCATGTCGAAGGCCTCGGCATAGGTGTTCTCGATGTGGATGCCGTTCAGAAGCATGAGCCGGACGTCGTCAGGGCCGGAACGATGGACAGCCCGCCGCGGCCGTGGTCGAGGATCTCCGCGTCCGCGATGCGGAAGTTGCCGAGCCGCACGGTCTGGTGATCCTCGAACCATGGCTTCAGCCGCCGTTCGATGGCGGGATCGAACTCCGGCCGGACGACGATGGTGTCGCCCCAGCCGGTGGCGGTCAGCTGTCCGTTCCGCGCCACCGGCCGGCCGTTCTTGAACACCCACGCGGGGGCGGCGAACATCGCCTCGCGGTCGGGCAGGTCGTCATACACCACCACGTCGGCGACGGCGCCGGGGCGCAGATGGCCGCGGTCGCGCAGCCCCAGCACGCGGGCGGGGCCGGCGCGGGCCATGATGGCGATCTCCTCCAGCGTATATTCGCGGTCGATGGAGCCGAGCCGGCTGTGTGCAGCGGCATCGGGGTCGATCCGCGCCAGCTGGTCGTTGCGGAAGCTGCGGTCCATCAGCAGCCGGATCAGGTGCGGATAGCTGGTGAAGGGGCCGCCATTGGGATGGTCGGTGGTCAGATAGACCCACCAGGGATCCTCGATCAGCAGGAAAAGCTCCAGCCCGATCGCCCATTGCAGGGCGTTGACGAACGCCTTGTCGCGGTAGCGGAACGGCACCAGCCCACAGCCGCCGTCGCATTCGATGTCGGTGCACACCCATTTGCGCGGGCTGGCGAGGCTGCTGTTGCGGAACTGCGACATGATGTCGGCCGACGCGGTGATGGTCTGGCCGAAGACGATCTGGCCGACATCGACCGAGATGTTCGGGCTGCGGTTCACCGCTTCGGCGATCTCGGCGGCGGCCGAGGAGAAGCGGCGGTCGCCCTCCGTTCCGTAGCTGTGGAAATGCAGGTGGGTCAAATGGGCGGGCAGGCCGTCGAGCGCGGCGATGGTGTCGCGCGTCACCGATTCGTTGCCGGGGATTCCCGGATTGTTGCAGTGGATGTGCAGCGGATACGGCACCCCCAGGTCGGACAGCGCGGTGGCCAGTGTGGTCAGGATGCGGCGCGGCGTGATCCCGTAATGGGGATGTGCCTCGTCCAGCTCCAGGCGGCGCCGGTTGAACTTGAAGGCGCTGATGCCGCCGGGGTTCACCACCTTGACGCCGACCGCCTGGGTGGCGTGCAGGATCCAGGCGACATAGTCGTTGACCTCCGACTGCGTCGCCCCGGCGGCCAGCCGTTCCAGCAGGAAATCGTCGTTGCCGAGGACGGCGTAGCAGCCCTTATCGACGATCGGGACGTCGGCAAGCTCCAGATGGGTGTGGCGCGCGTTGGACGGCAGCATCGCCGGCTCGAAGGCCGCCGTGTAGCCCATCTCGGCATAGCGGTAGCCGGTGACGAAGCTGGACGGTGTGAACAGGCCGCTGCCGGAGCGGCGCAGCCCATCCGGGCCGCTGCCATGCTCGCGATGCTCCTCCGGAAGAAGCAGGCGGGCGAGGTTCACTTTGCCACCGCCGATGTGGCTGTGGATGTCGATGGCGCCGGCCATGACGATGCGGCCGTCGAGATCGACCACTTCCGCGATGCGGGCACCATCCGGAGGAGTCGCCGCGATGCGGCCGTCCTTCAGATGCAGGTCGCGTGTGGGCTCGCGGAGGGTGCCGCCGTCTGCGGTCCCGGGAGCCCCGGTCGGGTCGCAGACGCGGCCGCCGCTGCGGCGATGATCGCGAAGATCGAGGTCCAGCTTGAGAAGGCCGGGATGGGGCTCGCCGGGGCGCGGGTCGCGGTGTTCGGTGGCAAGGGGCCGGTCGGCGGTGTCGCGGCGGTGCTGGCGGCGCGCGCCGGAGCCTCCGTGCGGCTGGTCGGCCATGACGGTGCGGCGTCCGTCGCCGAGCGGGCGGAGTCCTACCATGCGCGGTTCGGCGTGACGCTGGGGGCGGTGGACGGTTCGACCGACGCGCGCAAAGCCGCCATCCTGGAGGAAATCGACGTGGTGATGGCGGCCGCCCGCGCCGGCGTGCGGGTGCTCAGCCGGGCGCAGATCGCCGCCGCTTCCTCGGTGCGGGTGGTGGCAGACGTCAATGCGGTGCCGCCGGCCGGCGTGGAGGGGGTGGATGCCTTCAGCGACGGTGTTTCCATCGACGGGACCGATGCGGTCGGCATCGGCGCACTCGCCATCGGAAACGTGAAGTTCAAGACCCAGCATGGCCTGTTCAAGGCGATGCGCGAGGCGACGAAGCCGGTCTATCTGTCATTCGACGACGCCTTCGCCCTGGCCCGCGCCCAATGCCGCAAAGCGGCCTGATCCTTGTCGCCGCACTGTCGGGCCGTGCCATCGCCCAGGCGGTTGCGCGCACAAGGGCCGCCGTGGCGACCCTGGACCAGTTCGGCGACGCTGACGTGCCGGTGCCAGCCCGCCGCGTGGCGGGCGATCCGGCCGCCGGATTCGACCCGGGTGCGCTGATCGCCGCCGGCCGTGCGCTGGCGCCGCCGGGCAGCGGCCTGATCGTCGGACCGGGATTCGAACAGGCGCCCGCCCTGCTGGCCGCCCTGATGCGGGCCGGTCCCTACCGCCTGCTCGGCAATGGGCCGGATGTGGTGCGGGCGGTCAAGGATCCGTCCGGTTTCGCCGCACGGCTGGCGACGCTGGGACTTGAGGAACTGGGCATCTCGCATCCGGAAATGCGGACGGAGGTTCCCGATGATGCAGGTCCGGAAGAGTGGCTGGTCAAGCGTGCGGGTGCGGCCGGGGGCGGGCATATCCTCCCCTGGGGCGGGGGGCCGCTGCCCGGTGGCCATTACCTGCAACGGCGGGCGCCAGGCCGGGCGGTGTCCGTCGCCTTCATCGCCGACCGCTCCGGCCGGTGCGAGCCGGTGGCGATCAGCCGTCAATGGGCCGATCCGGTGCCCGACGCGCCCTTTCGCTATGGTGGGGCGGTGCTGCCGGCGGCGATGCCGCAACCGTTGGCCGACCGCCTGGCGGAGGCGGCGCGGCGCATCGCAGCGGCCTTCGGGCTGGTCGGGCTGAACAGCCTCGACCTGCTGGTCGACTGGCAATCCCATGGGCAATCGCATGGGCAATCGGCGACGGTGCTGGAGGTCAACCCGCGTCCGGGCGCCACCCTCGACCTGCTCGAACGTCACCGGCTGGGCGGTGCGATGCGCGCCCATCTCGATGCGGCTTCCGGACGCCACTGGAGCCTGGGAGCACCACGTCCGGGCGTCATCGCCGGGGCGGTTGCCTACGCAGCCACCGCGCTGACGGTGCCGGTGGATTTCGCCTGGGCCCCCTGGTGCGCCGACCTGCCCCGCGCCGGCGGGACCATTGGAGAAGGACAGCCGCTGTGCAGCGTCACCGCCTGGGGCGGAGACGAGGCGGAGGCACGGCGCCGGTTGTCCAGCCGTCTCGAACGCATCGTCACGGACTGCGCGCGGCGGGCCGGCCTTGT
Organism: Azospirillum sp. HJ39; assembly: GCF_041507355.1. NCBI lineage: Bacteria > Pseudomonadati > Pseudomonadota > Alphaproteobacteria > Rhodospirillales > Azospirillaceae > Azospirillum > Azospirillum sp. HJ39. The sequence goes on from NZ_CP167909.1 coordinate 521,253, forward strand.
GGAGAAAACCCGCCCTATGGAGAGCACCGGCGATGTCATCCCTTCCTTCAGTGTTAACCGGCTTGCCGCCACCCTGGTGCATGCGCTGGTGGCCGACGCCGCCATGCTGCGGATCGGGGTGGAGCAGCATCCGGCCGGCTGCACCGTGATCGATGCCGGCATCGGCCGGCCCGGCAGCCTGGAGGCCGGCCGCCGCATCGCCGAGATCTGCCTGGGCGGTGCCGCCGATCCGGTCCTGGCCTGCCTGGGCAGCCAATATGCCGGCTGGAGACTGACGGGCGAGAGGTTCTCGGCACTGGGCTCCGGCCCCGGCCGCGCCCTGGCGGTGAAGGAGCCGCTGTTCGCCGAACTTGGCTATCGCGACATGGCCGACCGCGCCGTTCTGGTGCTGGAGACGGACAAGCGGCCGCCGGCGTCCGTGGTGGAGAAGGTGGCGCGCGATTGCGGCGTGCCGGCCGAGCGCGTGACCCTGATCCTGACGCCGACCCGCAGTCCGGCCGGCATCGTCCAGATCGTCGCCCGCGTGCTGGAGGTGGGGCTGTACAAGCTGCACGCCCTGCATTTTCCGCTGGAGCGGGTGCGCGACGGCATCGGCTGTGCGCCGCTGCCGCCACCTGGCCGCGATTTCGTCCAGGCGATGGGCCGGACCAACGATGCCATCCTGTTCGGCGGCACCGTCCATCTGCTGGTCGACCGGCCGGACGACGACGCTGCCGATCTGGCGGCCCGCCTTCCCAGCTCGGCCTCCGCCGACTATGGCCGGCCCTTCGCCGACCTGTTCGCGGCGAGCGGCTGCGATTTCTTCAAGATCGACCCGATGCTGTTCAGCCCGGCCCGCGCGATCGTCACCGCCTTCGGGAGCGGCAGGAGCTTCAGTGCGGGAGCGCTCGCTCCGGCGCTGCTCGACCGCTCCTTCGGGATCGGCGGGTAGGGGGACCGGACGATGGGACGGAACCGCATCGCCAACTTCGTGGACGGCGCCGACTGGCACACCCGCCGCCTTCTCCCGGCGTGGCGCGAAGGCGGTTCCGGTGTCGCTCAGCGCCTGCGGCTTCGGTCCGGACGGGCCGGTGGTTCCGGGTTTCGATGGCCCGGGCTCTGATAGCGGATTGCCCGATGCCTGTCTGGTCCGCACCATCTCCGCCGGCAATTTCGAGCAGGTCACGCTGCGGCTGGGCGTGCTGCGTGCGCTGGCCCATTGCGGGGTGAGGGTGGCCAATAGCCCCGCGGCCATCGAACGCTGCGTCGACAAGAGCGCCAACGCCTTCCGGCTGGCCGCCGCCGGGGTGCCGACCCCGCGGACCTGGACCGTCGCCGATCCCATCCAGGCGGCATCCATCCTGGCCGTCCTCCATGACGAGGGACGGACCGCGGTGCTGAAGCCGCTGTTCGGATCGCAGGGCAAGGGGCTGCGCCGGCTCGACCCCGGCATGACTCTGCCCGGCCCGGACGAGGTCGCCGGCGTCTACCATTTGCAGGAGTATGTCGGTGCCGCGCATGGCGGCTGGTTCGATTGGCGCGTCTTCGTGGTGGACGGGCGTCCGCTGGCCGCCATGGTCCGTCAGGGCGACCATTGGATCACCAACGTCAAGCAGGGTGCGCGCTGCCATCCGGCCAGTCCGTCGGGCGTGTTGGGCGAGCTTGCGCTGGCCGCCGCCGCCGCCGTCGGCGCCGACTATGCCGGGGTGGACGTGATCCGCGCGCCCGACGGTCGGTTCCTGGTGCTGGAGGTCAACAGCATGCCGGCTTGGCGCGGTCTCCAGGCGGTGACGCCGGTGGATGTGGCGCAGGCATTGGCGGATCTGGTTCTGGCCCGGCTGGCCTCCGCTTCGCCTGCATCGTTTGAAGCGCGGAGGGCCGGATGAGCGCCCCGTTGCCGACGCCTGGACATCATTGCCGGGCCCTGGTGGAGGAGGCGGTGTTCACCGCATGCCGGCTCGAGTTGATGGCGCTGAAGCCCGGCAACGTCCACGTCCACGCCGAAGGCCACGGAATGAGCGTGACGCAGTTCCTGGACAGCGCCGCCGCCATCGCCCCGATTCTCGCCACGCCCAACCAACCGGTGGGGGAAGCGATCCTGCGCGCCGTCGAGGCGACGCGGGAAGTGGCCGGCTGCAACACCAATCTCGGGATCGTGCTGCTGCTGGCACCGCTCGCGGCTGCGGCTCTGTGCCGAGACAAGGGCGAACCGTTGCGGCTGAGGCTGGCGCAGGTGCTCGACGGGCTGGGCGTCGCCGACGCCGGCGGCGCCTTTGCTGCCATCCGCCTGGCGCTGCCTGCCGGGCTGGGGGAGGCCCCGCAGCATGACGTCGCCGAGGCCCCCCGTATCGACCTGCGGGCGGCCATGGCGGCGGCGTCCGACCGCGACCTGATCGCGCGGCAATATGCCAGCGCCTTCGCCGACGTCTTCACCTTCGGCGTGGCCCGCGGCCGCTTGGCCATGCGTCGTGGCGCCAGCGCTGCGGAGGCGGCCAGCGCCATCCATCTGGGCTTCATGGCGCTGCACCCCGACACCCACATCGCCCGCAAGCATGGCGCGGCGGTGGCGGAACGGGTGCGGGATCGGGCCTTCCGGCTGGAGCGGCGCCTTGCCGTCGGTTCCGCCTTTGGCGGCCATTCGGGAGCGGCCCGCCGGCTTCTTGCCTTCGACCGTGCGCTGAAGCGCCGCGGCCTCAATCCGGGCACGTCCGCCGATCTGACGGTGGCCTGCCTGTTCGTGCTTCGGCTGGCCGGCGAGTTGCCTGCCGGACCGTGGCCGCCGGACGACGGCCGGCGGAACTTCATCAAACCAACCACCGCAAGGGACGCGCAATGCCTAAGATCGACAAGGTTCTGGTCGGCGAAGCTCTGGTGGGCGACGGCAACGAGGTCGCCCACATCGATCTCATCGTCGGTCCGCGCGGCAGCGCCGCCGAGACCGCCTTCTGCCAGACCCTGACCAACCAGAAGGAAGGCGTGAACGGCCTGCTGGCCGTGCTGGCGCCGAACCTGATGGTCAAGCCCTCCACCGTCATGTTCAACAAGGTGACGATCAAGAACGCCAAGCAGGCCGTGCAGATGTTCGGCCCGGCCCAGCGCGCCGTCGCCCTGGCGGTCGCCGAATGCGTCGAGGACGGCACCATCCCGGCCGACGAGGCCGACGACCTTTTCATCTCCGTCGGCGTCTTCATCCACTGGCAGGCGGAAGACGACCGCAAGATCCAGGACTACAACCATGAGGCGACCAAGCTGGCACTCAAGCGCGCGGTGGCCGGCAGCCCGACCGCCCAGGAGATGCTGGACGGCAAGGCCGCCGCGGTTCACCCGTTCGCCGCCGCCTGATCGGACGCCGCCTGATCGGACCCTCGCCCGACCCGGCCCGATCCAGTGTCATGGCGATCGCCCGTGAGGGCCAGCGGGCCTGCAGCGCGGCGACGATGGGGCGAGTGTGGCCGCCGCCGCGGATCGAGTCGAGGTCGGCGCGCGTTCGATGGGGCGGTAGCGGTCGCGCTCCCCCTGCTTGGCATGAACCACCTGCCCGCCCAGCGGGTCGATGACGGGAACGATGTCCATGGCGAACAGTCTTCGTCGGGTTCTTGTCTGCGAGTATGTCACCGGCGGCGCGCTGTGCAACGGGCCGCTTCCGGCCGACCTGATGGCGGAAGCCGACGCGATGGTCGCGGCGCTGGTCGGCACGGCATTGCGGCCATTCCCACGGTTCCCCTCGGCGCTCCGCCGCCGCCCGCCGCCCGCCATGTGGTGAAGCCGGACGATGGCGCCGGCTGCCTCGATACCTTCATCGTCGACGATGTTGCCGCCTGGATGCCGCCGCATGCCGGCCGCTGGATCGTCCAGCCGCTGGTCGACGGCGAGGCGTGCAGCCTGTCCATGCTGGTCGACGATGCCGCCGGGGTACGGCTGCTCGGCTGCAACCGTCAGAAGGTGGAGCGAGGGAATGGGAAGTTCTCCTTCCATGGCGTGGAGGTCGGGGCGATGGACCACCGCCGTTCCGCCTGGGAGCCGCTGGCCCGTGCCGTTGCCGCCGCGATGCCGGGCCTGCGCGGCTATGTCGCCGTCGACCTCATCGACCGGCCGGACGGCCCGGTGGCGGTGGAGGTGAACCCGCGCCTGTCCGTCGGCTATTCCGGGCTGTCGCGGGTACTGGGCTGGAACCCGGCGGGCCATATCCTGGATCTGTTCCACACCGGATCGGCCGACACCGGCCGGGAGGATGCGAATGTCTGACACCTTTGGATCGACCGTGGTTGGCTGGGACATCGGCGGCGCCCACTTGAAGGCAGCCTGGGCGGCGAACGGCCGGCTATGCGATGCGGTGCAGGTGCCTTGCCGGCTTTGGCAAGGGTTGGCGGAACTCGACACCGCACTCTCCGCGGTGCTGGAGCGCCTGCCGGCCGACGCCGACCATGTGGTGACGATGACCGGCGAGCTGGTCGACCTGTTCGAGGACCGTGCCCAGGGCGTGCACACGCTGATCGACCGCATGGGCGCGGCATTGCCGAAGGGGCGGCTGCGTGTCTATGCCGGCCGCCGCGGGCTGCTGTCACCTGTGGAAGCGCGTGGCCGGGTGATGGACGTGGCCTCGGCCAACTGGATGGCGACCGCCGCCGTGCTTGCCCGGCGCCTGCCGGCGGCGCTGCTGGTGGACATGGGCAGCACCACCACGGACATCGTGCCGGTACGGGATGGCGCCGTGGTGGCGCGCGGCGTCACCGATCATGAACGCATGGCGGTGGAGGAACTGCTTTATACAGGCCTGACCCGCACGGCGGTGATGGCGATGGAGCGCACCGCGCTGGTCGCCGGCGAGCGATTGCCGATGATGGCCGAATATTTCGCCACCAGTGCCGACCTCTTCCGCGTGCTCGGCCGGCTCGACGAGGCCGCCGACCAGCACCCCGCCGCCGACAACGGGGCGAAGACGGTCGAGGCCAGCCTGCGCCGTCTTGCGCGCATGGTCGGGCATGACGCCGGCGACTACGAGCCGGCGGTCTGGCGGGCGATGGCCGGAGATCTGACCGAACGCCAGTTGCGCCGCATCCACGATGCCGCCTCGCGGGTGCTGTCGGCCGGAACGCCGCCCCTGCCGGTGGACGCGCCCGTGGTCGGGGCCGGCGTCGGGCGTGCCGTCGTGAAGGAGGTGGCTGCCCGGCTGGCCCGCCCCTACCGGGATTTCTGCGATGTGGTCGGTGCCCACGGTCAGGGCTGGGTCGCCAGTTGCGCCCCAGCGGCGGCCATGGCGCTGCTCGGCTGAGGGCCCCGGGATGAGCCGTGCCTTCGTCAAGGAAAGCGATGCCGAAACCGAGGGGCCGCTGCCGCAGGTCGCCGGCCGCCTGCATGTGTCAGCCGCCACCGTCGCCGCCTGGCAGGAGGAGCTTGCCGCGGCCGATGCGGAGGTTGCGAGACTTCGGGGCTCCGATGCGCCGGAGGACCGGCAGGCCATGAGCAGCGCCAAGCGGCGGGTCGACCTGTTCCGCGCCCGTCTGGTCGCCGCGGTGGTGATGCGCCCGGCCGGTTCGGCGGAGGAGGCCGGCTTCGGCTCCGTCATCGTCGCCGAGGATGAGGGCGGGCGCCGGTGGACATTCACGCTTGTGGGTGGGGAGGAGGTCGATCCCGCTGCCGGCCGGATCAGTTGGCAATCTCCGCTGGGCGAGGCGCTGATGGGCGGACGGGCCGGCGACGTGGTTGAATGGCCGCGCCGGAACGGCCCCCTGTCGCTCACCCTTCGTTCGGTGTCGGCGTCCTGACCCCCGGCTCAGCCGCCATCCAGCGCGCGCAGAAGCGGGCTGATCTTCACCGTCATCTCGTCATGCTCATGGCCGGGATCGGAATCGGCGACGATTCCTCCGCCGGCCTGGGCGACGACGCGGTCCGGCGTCAACGGCCACGATGCTCCACCGGCCCCGGCCGCCGGCCTCCTCGGCACTGTGCAGCAGGGTGGCGAAAGGCTGGCCGGACCAGGGTGCGAAAGCGGCGGCCGGATCGCGGTAGGGGATTTCGCGGATCAGCAGCGGGCAATCGCCGCCCGCATTCTCCCCGGCCGGAAGGTCGAAGACAAGGCCGTCCTGCGGCATGCGTCACGCTCCGATGCTCGGGATGATGGGCTTGACCCAGAAGCGAAGGGGTTTGGCGGTCTCCTCGCGGTCGAAGGCGTCGCACCAGGACAGGGTGCCTCCGATTTCCGGCTCCAGCCGATAGCCCAGCCGCCGCCACGCGGCATCGGGCGTCCGGTACGATTTGGGACGGCGGAGGTGGTCGGTGGCCCGCACGATCTCGCCGAAGGCGGCGGTCGCGAAGCGGCCGGCTTCGCGTATATGGAATTCGCCGATCTCGAGCAGGGCGGTGCCCACGCCCCGCCCGCGATGGGAGGGCAGCACCACCACCTCGCCGAAAAAGAAAATCGAGCGTGGATCGCGGCCCGCATGGGCGAAGGGGTCGCGCAAGGCGTCCAGTTCCTGGTCGAGCGGTGCGCCGGTGGCGGCCGCGACCATGCGGTTGCGGTCGAAGGCGGCCAGGATGAGCCCGTCCGGCAGGCTGCCCAACCCCGACAGATAGCGTTCTTCGTACGCGGCCGATCCGGAATAGAGAAACGGAAACTCGCCCAGCACCGTCAGACGCAGGGCAGCCAGCTCCTCCAGCCGCTCTGCAAGGACGGCTCCCGTCAGCCGCTCCACCCGATAATCGCTCCGCTCATCGCCCGGCAAACGCCGCCCCTGAGGTGGCGCGGCCCGCCCTGGAAGAGCGGTGGCGACACCCTCTTCCGGGAGTGCCCCCGCGCTCACCGTGCCGGCACCGGCAGGAATCGCCGCAGGAACGCAAAGCGTGCCGGGCGCGGAGCGGCGGCGGTCCGGCCGAAGCTCTGGGTGATGCGGTCGAGAATGATCGCCAGCAGCACGACGCTGAGCCCGCTCTCGAAGCCAAGCGCGATGTCCAGGCGCTGGATGCCCTGCAGCACCACGTTGCCCAGGCCGCCGGCGCCGATCATGGAGGCGATGACGATCATCGACAGCGCCATCATCATGGTCTGGTTCACCCCGGCCATGATCGAGGGCAGGGCGTTCGGCAACTGCACCTTGAACAGAAGCTGACGGTCATGGCAGCCGAATGCCTTGCCGGCCTCCACGATCTCGGCCGGCACCTGCTGGATGCCGAGTGCCGTCAGGCGCACGGCCGGCGGCATGGCGAAGATCACGGTGGCGAGGATGCCCGGCACCCGGCCCAGGCCGAAGAACATAACGGCCGGGATCAGGTAGACGAAGGCCGGCATCGTCTGCATGAAGTCCAGCGAGGTGCGGACGATGCTTTCGACCACACGGTTGCGCGCCATCCAGACGCCCAGAGGCACTCCCACCAGCAGGCAGAGCAGGGTGGAGGTCAAGACCAGGCCCAGGGTGGAGGCGGTCTCCGTCCACAGCCCCATGCCGGCGATCAGCAGGAGCGACGCGACCGTGAAGATCGCGAAGCCGGCGCCGACGCGCCAAAGCGACGTCGCGACGATCAGCCCGATCAGCAGCCAGGCGGGCGCCCCGACCAGCACGAAGTCGATGGCACCGCCGAAGCCGTTCACCACCATCGCAATCGCGTCGAAGGTCGACTGGAAATGGTCGAGCATGAAACCGACCAGTTCCTCGACCCATTTGCCGATTCTGATTTCGAAGTCCATCGGTCAATCTCCCCGAACCAAAGTGTGGAGCATGAGCGCGCGTGAGATGGCGCCGAGGAAGTTGCGGTCGTCATCGACGACGGGCACCGGCCATTCGGTGTCGGCGACGAGGGCGAGCAGGGCGTGGACGGGCGTCGCGGCGTTGACCGTGCGGACGTCGGGCAGGAAGGCGTTGACGAAGCGGGGCTGCGGCCCTCTCAGCTCGCGCTCCAGCGTCGCCTGCGAGACGATGCCTTCGAAATGGCCGTCCTGGGTGCGGACATAGCCGAAGCCGTGGTGATTCTCGCGCAACTGGTGCAGGGCGGGGGCCAGTTCGCCGGGCAGGCGGATGACGGTGTTGGTCGCTTCGAAGCGCGCCACATCGCCGGCGCGCAGCACCTTCGAGGCATCGACGTTGCGGAAGAAGGAGCGGACATAGTCGTCGGCCGGGCGGCTGAGAATCTCGTACGGCGTACCGATCTGCACGATGCGTCCGCCTTCCATGATGGCGATGCGGTCGCCGATGCGCATCGCCTCGTCCAGGTCGTGGGAGATGAAGACGATGGTGCGCTGGTGCTCGCGCTGCAGGCGCAGCAGTTCGTCCTGCATCTCGGTGCGGATCAGCGGGTCGAGGGCGGAGAACGCCTCGTCCATCAGCAGGATGGTCGGGTCGTTGGCCAGTGCCCGGGCGAGGCCGACGCGCTGCTGCATGCCGCCCGACATCTCGCGCGGGTAGCGATGGGCGTAGGCGCCGAGCCCGACCTGCTCCAGTGCGCGCTGTGCGGCCTTGTGGCGCTCCGCCTTCGACGTGCCGGAGATCTCCAGGCCGAAGGCGGCGTTGTCCAGCGCGCTCAGATGCGGCATCAGGGCGAAGGATTGGAAGACCATGCCCATGTTGCGGCGGCGGGCCTGGATCAGCTCGGCGTTGGACATGCTGACGAGATCCTTGCCGTCGAGCAGGATTTCGCCGCTGCTGGGCTCGATCAGCCGGTTCAGCAGCCGGATCATGGTGGATTTGCCGGATCCCGACAGTCCCATGATGACGAAGATCTCGCCGGCGCGGACCTGGAAGCTGGCGTCCAGCACCCCGACATTGACGTTCAGCTTTTCCAGAACCTCCGCCTTGCTGGCGCCCTTGCGCAGCATCGACAGCGCGGGTTTCGGGTCGGCGGAGAAGATTTTGCAGACGTTCCGCACCTCGAGGCGGATCGCCGCGTCGTCCCCGGCGCTCCTCCTGGCGGCTCCGCGGGGAAAGCCCAGGCTGGCTGGGCCGCCGGCCGAAACCGCGCTTCGCATCATCGTATTCATCGACAGGCCTCCCCTGGCTTCGCGACAGCGTGACCCGTGGCTCCGGGAGGATCGTTGTGCATGTTCATGGAAGCATTCCCTGTTCGACAAGGCTGTCGTAGATGGCCAGCGCTCCCGCTTCGGCTGACGGGTTGACCAGCAGTTGGCCTTTTCCGCTCTTGCCCTCGGTCGCCGCCTTCAACCGGTCCAGGGCCGAGCCGCCGCGCTTCATGCGTATAAGCTTGGGCTTTGGGCGCCATGGCCGATGCTTGCAGTCCGGCAGGAAGAGATCGGCGGCCGCCTGGACCGCCAGCGGCTCGATGACGCCCCGCCGGGCCGGCCCGAAGGCGGACGGGCGGGCGGGCGGGGCGGAGGGATGGACGGTCGCCACGAAGCGGCCGGTGACGGTCAGCGCCCGCCGCTGTCCGCGCGGCAGCGCCTGGACGAGGTCCGCCGAGCCCGGCATGAAGTCCGGCGCCTCGGCAGGGCCGATCCGCACCACATCGGGAACGACCGCGGCATCGAGGCCACGGGCGATCAGGTAAGGCAGCATGCCGCTGCCCTCGCCGTCCTCGGCCTGCCGTCCGGTCAGGACCAGCGACGGGGCCAGGTGGCGCAGATGGGCGATCAGCGGTTCGACCGGATCGCTTCCCTCTGGCAGGACCAGCAGCGTCAGCCGCTCCAGCCCCATGCCGAGATAGGCCCGCAGTGCCTCGCCGTCGGCGGCCGGTCCGGCATGGATCGCGGTCAGCCGCCGCGGTCGCAGCGCCAGCGCCATGTCCAAAGCCTGCGCATCGGTGGCGGCGCGGCGGGCGCGGCGGGAGACGGGATGGCGGCCGATGGACAGCAGGACGGCGACGTCAGGCATGGCCATGTCAGTCGTGGAGACATCAGCCATGGCGGCGCTCCCGGATGAGCCGGATCAGGGCGGGCATGACGGCCTGGGCATCGGCGACGATGGACAGGTCGGCGCGCTTGATCATCTCGGCGTGGAGGTCGGTGTTGACGGCGATCACATGCCGGACGGCGGTGATGCCCTGGAGATGCTGCGGCGCCCCGGCGATGCCGAAGGCAAGGTAGCAGCGGGCGCCGACCACCGTGCCGGAGGCGCCGACCTGCCGTTCGCGCGGCAGATGGCCGGCGTCGCAGACCACGCGGCTGCCGGCGCGGGTGGCGCCCAGCGCCTCGCCCAGCTCGACGAAGCTCTGCCAGTCGGTCACGCCGTTGCCGGCGCTGAGGATGAAGTCGGTTTCCGACAGCGACAGGGCGTCGGGATCGACCGCCAGCCGCCGGGCGCCGCCCAGGCGGGGCAGGATCTCCTCCCCGGCCATGACCGGGGTGGCAAGGTCGAGCGGCCGGGCTTCGTGCCGGACGCCGTCGAGCGGGGCGAAGGTGTCCGCCGCCACCGTCATCAACCGGGTGGGGCGGTATCCGGTCTCCAGCGTCCCGCCGGCCGACTGGCGGGTTGCCCGGTCGGGCCCGAGGCTCTGCACGCCGGCGAACAGCCGCTCTCCCGTCGCCGCCGCGACCCGCCGCGCGACGTCGCCTCCATCCGGGCTGTCCGGGAACAGGATGTGGCGGGGAGACAGGGCCCCCATCAGCGCCGAAGCGGCGACGGCGCGCCGTTCCGGCACGTAATCGTCGGCCCAGCCGTCGGGTAGCGAAACATGGCGGTCGGACCCGGACTCCGCCAGCACTTCGCCCGATCCGGTGGAGACGGTCACCACCGCCCCGCCTCCGGCGTCTGCCAGCAGGCGGGCGGCGGCGATGACCTGCCTGTCATGCTCGCTGACCTCGCCGCCGGGGCGGTCGAGCATGGCGAGGACCAGATAGGCCGGCTCGGCGATCACCTGCAGCGGGATCGCGGGTGCCGTGGCGACGGCAATGCCGACCGCCGCGGCGGTTCCGGCCGAGGCGGCGTCGCGCGCCCAGTCGTAGCGCGGGCGCGGCTGACGCTGGACCAGGGCCGCGTCGCGGATGGCGCGGGGGTCGCGGCGGCGCTCGTTGGTCGTTGCGGCGACCGCCTGGCGCAGCAGGCGCGGGCGCGGACCGGTCAGGATCGTGCGGGCGGCACGTTCGGCCCGGGGATCGACGCGGCGGCGGATTGGATGGCTGGTCATCGGGCGGTTTCCGTCGCGGCGAGCACCAGCTCGGCGATCTCCGCCACGTCCGGCCGGGGACCGACGACGCCTTCCAGCATCAGGGCGCAGTTGGGGCAGGCGACGGCGACCATCGAGGCGCCGGTTTCCCGGACATGCTCCATGCGGACGTCGGGAATGCGGCGTTCGCCCGACACGTCGGTCAGCGGGGTGCCACCGCCGCCGCCGCAACAGCTCGACCGCAGGCCGGACCGCGGCATCTCCCGCCGCTCCAGCCCGATGGCGTCCAGCAGGGCGCGCGGCGCCTCGATCTCGCCGTTGTAGCGGCCGAGATAGCAGGGATCGTGGAAGGTGACGCTGCGCCCGAGCGGTTTGGTCACGGGCAGCGCGCCGCCGGCGATCAGCTCCAGCAGCAGGGCTGTGTGATGGACGACGGTCCATCTGCCGCCGAAAGCCGGATATTCGTTGCGCAGCGTGTGCAGCGCGTGGGGATCGGCGGTGACGATGCGGGTGAAACGGCGGGCGTTCAACGTCGCCACGTTGCGGGTGGCCAGCGACTGGAAGGTTGCTTCGTCGCCGAGCCGCCGGGCGACATCGCCGCAGTCCAGCTCCTCGTCACCCAGAACGGCGAAGTCCACCCCGGCGCGGCGCAGCAGCAGGACGAGCGCCCGTAGCGAGCGCTGGACCCGCAGGTCGAAGGCGCCGTCGCCGACCCAGAGCAGCATGTCGCAGGAACCGCCGGCCGGCAGCCGGGGCAGCGGCAGGCCGGCCGCCCAGTCCCAGCGCCGGGCGAGCGCACGGCCGCCGGGATTGTCGGTGGCGCGCAGCTCCTCCAGCATGACGGCGGCCTTGGCCGGAGTGGCGCCCAGTTCCAGCGTCTGGAAGCGGCGGAGATCGACGACGGCGTCCACATGCTCGATCATCATCGGGCATTCCTGCACGCAGGCACGGCAGGTGGTGCAGGACCACAGCGTATCGGGATGGATCATCGCATCCGGCCCGATCAGCGGCAGCGCCGCCCCGCCATGGGCCTTGCCCACGCCGCGGCCGGGATGGGGGTTGCCGGCATAGGCGGCGTCGCTGGCCTGCCCGTCCATGGCGGCGACCAGATCCTGCACCAGCTTCTTCGGGTTCAGCGGCAAGCCGGCGGCATAGGCCGGGCAGGCCGTCTCACAGCGCCCGCACTGGACGCAGGCATCGAAGCCGAGCAGCCGGTTCCAGGCGAAATCGACGGGGCGCTCCACGCCCAGCGCGCCCGGCTCGACGGTGCCGACATCCTCCCGCGGAGCGAGCGGCAACGGCTTCAGCCCGGTGTCGCGTCCCCGGCCGTCGTGGAAGCGGGCCGGGCGCGGATGAAAGGCCAGATGCAGTGCTCCATGCACCGCGTGCTTCAGCGGCCCCTTCCGCACGCCCCACACCAGATCGGCCATCGCCAGCCCGGCAAGCGCGATCAGGACCAGGGCCGGAGCCTCCGGCATCACCCCGCCCAGCGACTGGTCGAGAGCCACCGCCAGCAGGCAGCCGGAGAATCCCAGAAGCGACAGGGGAAGGCGGGCGAAGCGCCCCTGCGACAGCTCGCGCGGGCGCAGCACCCGGCGGCGATGCCAGACCATCAGGGATCCGGCCAGCATCGCCGCCAGAACAACGGCCAGCAACAGCCAGAGGATGCGCGATCCGCCGAAGGCGATACCCATGGCGACCAGCAGCACAAGAGCCGTGAGGAAGCCGCCAGCGACCAGGGCGTGGAAGCGGGCGTTGAACGGCGTCCGCCCCACCACATGGTGGACATCGACCAGATAGCGGCCCGGCAGGGCGCGCAGCCCGGCGACCATGCCGACCGTCGCCGGCCGGCCGGCCAGCCAACGCCGCGACTGCCAGGCGGCCAATGCCGCGCCGATGGCGAGGACGGCAAGGACGACGGTGGTTAGAGCGGTGGCGATCACGTCGGACGGCTCCTGTCGCTTGGCCGGGGTCGCTGGGCCGGGGTCGCTGGGCGGGGACAGAGGTGTCAGATGTCCTTGCAGAGACGCGCCGCGTCGTAGATGGCGGCGTGGATATTGCGGCCGGCCACCGCATCGCCGATGCGGTGCAGCGTGTAGCCGCCATGGCCGTTGGCCTGCACAGGCTGCGGCCGGCCGGCGATCAGGCTGTCGAGGTCGGATTGACCGCGGTTCAGCGAATGGTCCTTCAGATCGAAATAGAGGCCGTCGTTGGGCAGGGTGCCCAGTTCCACCACGATCTGGTCGACCAGCCGCTCCTCCTCCTCGTGGGTGTATTCGTTGCGCAGGACGGCGACGCGGCGGTTGCCCTCCGGGTAGATTTCCACGAGCCGGTGGTTGGTGGTCATCACCACGTTCAGCTTGTACAGCTCGCGCAGGTGGATCGGCTGGTTGGTGGTGCCGACCTCCTCCGCGACCATGCGGTCGGGGGTGGCGATTTCCACCAGCGCACCGCGCTTGGCCATGAATTCGGCGCAGGATGCGCCGTGATGCTGGCCGGTGCCGTCATACATCAGCACGGTTCCTGTCGGCTCCACCGCCCCCGTCAGGACATCCCAGCTCGACACCGCCAGATCGGCCCCCTTGAAGTCGCCGCGGTTGGGACGGCCGCCGGTGGCGAGGATCACCACGTCGGGCTTCTCGGCCTCGATCGCGGCGCGGTCGGCCTCCACCCCAAGGCGGACATCGACGCCCAGCTTGGTGACCTGCTGGGACAGCCAGCGGGTGATGCCGCTCATCGCCTCGCGCCAACTCGCCTTGGCGGCAATGCCGATCTGCCCGCCGGTGGCGGCGTTGCGTTCGAGCAGGACGACCGAATGGCCGCGCTCGGCGCAGACGCGGGCGGCCTCCAGGCCGCCGGGGCCACCGCCGACCACGACCACGCGGCGTTTGCACTCCGCCTTCGGAATCGCGTGCGGCATGCTGCGCTCGCGGCCCGTGGCGGCGTTCTGGATGCACAGCGCATCGCCGCCGACATAGATGCGGTCGATGCAATAGCCGGCGCCGACGCACTGGCGCACGTCGTCGAGCCGCCCTTCCATCAGCTTGCGCACCAGATGCGGGTCGGCGATGTGGGCACGGGTCATGGCGACCATGTCGACATGACCTTCCTCCACCGCGCGGGCGGCGGTGGCGAGGTCGGTCACGCGCTGGGCATGGAAGACGGGGATGCCGGCCTCGCGCTTGATGCCGCTGGCCAGATGCAGGAAGGGGGCGACCGGAAAGGACATGTTGGGCAGCGAGATGGCATGCGCCAGATGATCGCGCGCCTGTCCGCCCAGGACGTTCACGAAATCGATCAACCCGCGTTCGGCATAGCTGCGGGCGATGGCGATGCAGTCCTCATGGCTGAGGCCGTCGTCGATCAACTCGTCGCCGGACATGCGCATGCCGATGACGTAATCGTCGCCGACCTCGGCGCGGATCGCCTCGAACACCTCGATGCCGAAGCGCATGCGGTTTTCCAGGCTGCCGCCGTACTTGTCGCTGCGCCGGTTGGCCGAGGGGCTCCAGAACTGGTCGATCAGGTGCCCGTGGGCGGCCGACAGCTCGAACCCGTCCAGCCCGCCTTCCTTGCAGCGGCGGGCGGCGGCGGCGTAATCGGCGATGATCCGCTTGAAGTCGAAATCCTCCATCTCCTTCGGCGTGTTGCGGTGCGCCGGTTCCCGGGCGGCCGAGGCGGAGACGGTGGGAAGCCAGTTCTCGGTGTCCCAGCGGGTGCGCCGGCCCATGTGGGTCAGCTGGATCATCAGCGCCGCGCCGTGGCGGTGCACCCGGTCGGAGAATTCGCGGAAGAAGGGAATGACGCTGTCGTCGGCGACGGAAATCTGGTTCCACGGGGCCGCCGGGCTGTCCACAGAGACCGAGGAGGAGCCGCCGAACATGGTCAGGCCGATGCCGCCTTTGGCCTTTTCCTCGTGATAGAGCTGATAGCGTTCCTTCGGCTTGCCTTCGGACCCGTAGCCCGGCGCATGGCTCGTGCTCATCACGCGGTTACGGATCGTCAAACGCTTGATCTGCAGAGGCTTCAGAAGGGCTTCGGCGGGTGAGGACATGGCAGGAACGATCCCCGGTATTGAGCCTGCCAAGAATTCATCATCGGTGCCATTGTCGCGTTGCCCGCCGCGACCGGGAATTACCTTTTTGCGACAGAGGCGGAACGGAGCGGCTCCATCCCATCTATCGTTTGAGATCTTCAGGGAAACCGGGGCGGCGTCGCCCCTTCACTCCATCCGAGGGGCGTCTTCGATCACGGGCGCCGGATCCTCGAACAGGCGGCGGTCGGGCAGGAGGGAATCGCCGTTGGCGCGCCGGAAGGCGGCAAAGGGCGAAAAATGCGGATCGGCCTCCACATCCGACCCGGCTGTGCGGCGCAACTCCGACGGCGAGACGCCGAACAGTTCCCGGAACTGGCGGGAGAAATGTGCGCAGTCGGCGAAGCCGGCCTCGTTGGCGATGGCGGTGACCGAACGCCTGGTGTTGCGCAGCAGCCAGTGTCCATAGCGCAGGCGCAAGCTGCGGTAGTAGGTGGCCGGGCTGGTGCCGACGGCCAGCCGGAACAGCCGTTCGAACTGCCGAGTGCTGACGTTCAACCGGTGGACGAGCTCCTCCACCGACAGGGGGTCGCTGATATGCTGCTCCATGAGCAGAAGGGCGCGGCGGACGCGGCCGTTGGTGATCTCCACCATTGTCGGGGGCTGCGGCTGCGACTGGCTGGCGGGACGCGCCTTGTCGATCAGCAGGATGTGCATGGTTTTCTGGGCCGTGGCGCGGCCCAGGTGCCGCTCGATCAGGAAGGCGGCCAAATCCGCCACCCCGGCACCGCCCGAACAGGTGATGCGGTCGCGGTCCACCACGAAAAGCTGGTCGGCCACCGGCGCCAGATCGGGAAATTCCGCAATGAAATCGCGGTGATGATACCAGCTGACGCAACAGCGCCGGTTCTTCATCAGGCCGATACGGCTCAGCACGAAGCTTCCGGTGCACACGCCGACCAGGGTCACGCCATAGGATGCCGCGGCGCGCAGATATGCCAGCGCCTCGTCGTCCAGTTGGGGGCCGGCATGCAGCAGCCCGCCCACCACGACCACATAGTCGAAGCGGCGGGGATCGGTCAGCGGTTCCCAGCGGGCGACGCTGATGCCGCAGCTGGACATCACCGGTTCCGCCCGCGCCCCCATGATGGTCCAGCGGCAACGGATCTGGCGCGACCTGTCGCCTTCGTCGGCCGCCAGCCGCAGGGCGTCGATGAAGGGGGCGAGCGCCGTCAGGGTGAAATTGTTGGTCAGGATGAACCCGACCGACAGCAGCGCGCGTTCCTCCTGCCGGGGGGCGGGACCGCTACCGCCGAAACGGCGATATTCCACTGTCTTCCCCACCAGGACACTCCCTCGGTCTGACGGCCCTGATTCATCCTCCGGAATGCTAGCGTCAGCAGCCTGCCCCCGGAAGACAATTCATTGACGATGCTGCTAACGCTCTATCACCAGATCGCTGGTAGGTCGGCTGCAGCAGAGAAGAATCAACCCCTGATCGATCTCCCGCTTGCGAATGCCGCCGGTATGGTCCATTTCCACCGTGCCGGAGATCAACCTTGTCTTGCAGGTTCCGCACAATCCCCGTGCGCATGAGGTGGGAACCCGGATGTCGGCGGCCGATGCCGCATCCGCCACGGTCATGTCCGGCGGGCAGGTGAAGACCTTGCCGGTCCTGGCGAATTCGATGCGGAACCCCGACGTGGACGTTGCATGCCGGATCGGTCCAGGCTGGGCCGGTGGCTCTCCCGCGGCAAGTTCGGCCGCCAGCTCCTCGAAGTTGAAGCTTTCCTGACGGTAGCGGCTCATGTCGAAGCCCCCCTCTTCCAGGAAGGCACGCACCGCTTTCATGAAGGGGCCGGGTCCGCAGACGTAGACTTCCCGTTCCCTGAAGTCCGGTGCGATCAGCCCGAGCATCGGCAGCGATAGCCGTCCGGTGAAGCCGGCCCAATGGGCTTCGGTTCCAATGCTCTCGCACACATGGGCGACGCGCAGGCGGCGGCCGGGACCGGTCAGCGCGTCCAGTTCGCGACGGAAGACAATGTCGGCGGGGGTTCGGGCGGCGTGGACGAAGACGATGTCGTGATCGTCACCCAGATCGTCGAATGTCCGGGTCATCGACATCAGGGGCGTGATGCCGCTGCCGCCGGACAGGAAGAGGAACTTGCGGTGAGACCGGGAGTCTCCGGGAGTGAACTCGCCGAGCGGGCCGACCGCGCGGATCGTGTCGCCCGGCTTCAATGTGTCGTGCAGCCAGTTCGACACCGGGCCGCCGGGCACGCGCTTGACCGTGATGGACAGCCGGTGCGGCCGTGCGGCGGAGGAGGAGACGGTGTAGCTGCGATGGACGGTTCCGCCGCCGATGGGCAGTTCCAGTGTGATGAACTGGCCCGGCTTGAACCGGAACAGGGAGGGTCGCCGTGGTGCGAGGATGAAGGTCTTCACATCATGCGTTTCGTCCCGCACCGCCCGGCACACCAGCGTATCGTCGGTTTCGGGATCCCAGTCCCGGACCGGAGGCGCCGCCGCATCCTGCTGCATCGTCATCTCTCTCCCTTAGCCATGAACAAAGGGCTGTTGCGTCATTCGGCGGCGACGCCCACTGCGGCCTGCCTGCCCAGCAGATGCCCGGCCATGCGTCCGACGTACCACTCGGTGAACTTCTCGACGAGCGGCTCGGTGTGGGGCGAATAGGGACCCGGCTCATAGGCGGGGCTGAGGGCGCCGTTGTGCGAGATCTCGACCAGATCGGCATCCTGCCGGTTGGTCGCCTCCCACACCTCCGTCAGGCGGTTCAGGTCGTAGTCGACGCCTTCCACCGCGTCCTTGTGGACCAGCCAGCGGGTGCGCAGCAGATTGCGGTCGGGGCTGAGCGGGAACACCGAGAAGGTGACGACGTGGTCGCTCATGAAGTGGTTCCAGGAGTTCGGCTGGGTCCAGAAGGACAGGGCGCCCAGCTTGCGCTCGGTGATCGATCCCAGCAGCTTCTCGGAGGCGCAGCGGGTGTCCTTGGTGTGTGCCTCGCCGGCGCCGTCCAGCGGCAGCCGCTCGGCGCGGAAGCCGGTGGTGTCGGTCAGATGTTCGATCTCGCGGCTGGGGAAACCCGCCGCTTCCCAGCCGGTGTGGCAGCTTCGCAGCAGCGCCTCGTACTTGGCGACATGCTCCATCCGCTTCGGGTTGGAGCCGTCGGGAGCGAAACCGAAGCCGTATTCGAACAGCGGGATGGTCAGTTCCGGATGGTTGCCGACGCAGTGGTAGCATTCACGATTGTTCTCCATCGTGAGCTTCCAGTTTCCCTTCTCGATCAGGTCCACCGTCTTGGCGATCTTGCAGTTCCTGATGTCGTGGGGAAGGATGTAGGGCTCGATCATCGCCGCCATGCGGTCGATGTCGTCCGGGGCCTTCTCCGCCAGACAGATGAAGATGAGGCCGCCGACCGAGCGGATGTGGACCTTCTTCAGGTTCCGGCATTTGCGGTCGAAATCCTTGCCCATGTGTTCGGCGAACAGAAGCTCGCCGTCCTGGCCGTAGGTCCACTGGTGATAGCTGCACACCAGATTGCCGACGGAGCTCTTCTCCCTGAGGACGATGCGTGCTCCGCGGTGGCGGCACACATTGTGATAGGCACGCAGTTCCATGTCGTCGTCGCGCATGACGATGATGGACGTCCTGCCGATATCCACCACCATCACGTCGCCCGGCTCCGGCACGTCCGGTTCCACACCCACATGCAGCCAGTGGCGGCCGAAGACGATCTCCATGTCCAGCTTGAAGATCTCTTCGCTGGTGTAGAACGGGGCTTCCAGGCTGTACCCCTTCTTTCGGCGCGTCAGCAGGGTTTCTATGGAAATCTCGGACGACATGGCAGGTGACCTTCTGCGGGAGTGGGGCCGTGCGTTGGCGGAACCGCTTCAGCCTTGACTGGCCTGTACTTTCCTCGATTCCGCGATGGACAGCCTGCCGCCCGGCGCAGCACGCCGCGTTCTGGATTGCGACAGCAACTTTAAAAAGGCCGACAGCTGGTCCTGTCTTTCCGCGCAATCCGGATTTCGGCAACAGTCGGTTTGCGACATGCTGCATTCATTCAAGAAAGATGACCGTCTCGTTCAATCGGGAGAATTGCCGGTTGGCTGCGCGCCCACATCCGAAGACCACCGATCGATGTTCGTAACGTCTCGACCCCACGGGACTGCGCAGCATTTCCCTATTTCTATGGCGGGTTTTTGAAATTTCTGCCTGTAAACCAGGCAGATTTCGACTACAGGGTGGAGGAGCGTACAAGGTTGTCGCAAATCCGATACGAATTGCCGTTTTGATGAAGGTTTTTTGCTTTCGGGACCGGCATTCTTCCCAAATCAACACCGATGCCCGCAATGATGCGCGTCGGTTCGAAGCATTTTTTCGTCTTGGTCCCAGAAGGTGGGCTGTCAGCCGTTCCACGAATGCACGCCCGTCGGTCGATCGCTTTCACCGGAAGGACAGAGGCGATCTCCCGGGCCAGATGCCCGCGTCCCGTTCAAGTCTCGGCACGGCGGTCCGGGCCGTCAAAACAAACAAATGCAAACAAACGACAACAGGAGGCTTCTTGATGAAAATCTTCGGTAAAGCCTTGGGCATGCTGCTTTCGGCGGCCATGACGGTCAGTCTGGGGACCGGTGTGATCGCCAACCCGGCGCAGGCCGCCGAGAAGTCCATCAACATCGGCTGGACCGCCTGGTCGGACGCCGAGGCGGTGACGAAGCTGGCCAAGCATGTGATCGAGGAGCGGTTCGGCTACAAGGTCGAGCTGACCATGGCCGACATCGGCATCCAGTATCAGGGCATCGCCAGCGGCAAGCTCGACGCCATGCTGATGTCGTGGCAGCCGCTGACCCACAAGCCCTATCTCGACAAGGTCGGCAAGGACCTGGTCGATCTCGGCCCCCTCTACACCCGCGCCCGTTTGGGCTGGGTGGTGCCGGACTACATTCCCGCCGACCAGGTCAAATCCATCGACGACCTGAAGAAGCCGGAGGTGCAGAAGCAGCTGGGCGGCAAGATCCAGGGCATCGATCCGGGCTCGGGTCTGATGCAGGCGTCCGAAAAGGCGCTGAAGACCTACGATCTGAAGGGATTGCAGCTCGTATCGGCCAGCGATGCCGCGATGCTGGCCGCCCTGGAACGCGCCATGAAGCGCAACGAGTGGATCGTTGTGACGAGCTGGAGCCCGCACTGGATGTTCGCCAACTGGAAGCTGCGCTACCTCGAGGATCCGAAGGGTGCGCTGGGCGGGCTGGAGAGCGTGAACGCCATCGTCCGTAAGGGCTTCTACCAGGATCATGCGGAAGTGTTCGAGTTCCTGAACCGGATGGTCCTGCCGATCGGCGATCTGGAGGCGATGATGCAGGAAGCCCGCCAGTCCAGCTATGAGCAGGCGGTCGACAACTACATCAAAAACAACAAGGCCCGGATCGATTACTGGGTCACCGGCAAGCTCTGATCTGCATCCGGGCCGCCGCCGCCGGGTCGGTGGCTGCGCTCCCTTTCCTGCAGCTTTCGTGGAGGCGGTCCGTTCCAGGCGCAGTCGCGCGACGGACGGCCGTCTCCAGCCATTCCCGTCCCCAGCCATTCGATGATCGGGATCGCCGATGGACTCGTCAGCACACATGCAGGGCAGCACGTCGACCGTCTTGTCGGCTGAAGGACTTTGCAAGCTGTACGGTGGCAATGCCGCCCGGGCCTTGGCCATGCTGCATGCCGGGGTGGACCACGCCGACATCCGGCGGGAAACCGGTGCCACGGTGGCCATCGCCGATGTTTCGTTGGCGATGTCAGCCGGCGAGATCCTCGCGGTGTTGGGCCGGTCCAATTCGGGCAAGTCCACCCTGATCCGCATGGTGAACCGTCTGGTCGAACCGACCGCCGGGACCGTGTTCCTGAGCGGGCGCGACATGGGAGCGATGACGCCCGCCGAACTGGTGGCCGTCCGCCGCAACGCCATGGCGATGACGTTCGGCACCATGGCGCTGATGCCGACCCGCAACATTCTGGAAAACATGGCATTCGGATTGGAGGTTGCCGGGCTGCGCCGGCGCGACCGGCATGAGCGTGCCTTGGCCTTGCTGACGCGCATGGGGTTGGCCCATCTCGCCGCCCGGCGTCCGCAAGAGGTGCCAACCGAAGCGCGGCTGCGGATCGGTCTGGCACGGTCGCTGATCGGCGATCCGTCGATTTTGCTGATGGATGTGCCCTTCGCCGGGGTCGATCCCGTCCTGCGGTTGGAATTGGAGGCCGAATTCCTCGACTGGCAGCGGGCGCATGGTGCGGCCGTGCTGCTCACCACGCAGGATCCGGACGAGGCGACGCGGCTTGCCGACCGGATCGCCTTCATGGAGATGGGACGCCTCACGCAGGCCGGCACTCCGGACGAAATCCTGGAGCATCCTGCAAACGACCATGTTCGGGCCGCCTTCCAGGACATCGCGGCCCGGCGCCGCCAGCGCCTGCGCTCGGCCCGTCTGGAGGGCCTGGTTTCGCATTTCGAACGGACGGCGATGGACGGGCTGGACATGGTGGAGTCGTCGGCGGGCGCACTCGATGGAACCGCCCGGCAGCTGACAGGCATCATCGACCGCACCAACGAGCAGGCCGGCGCCACGGTGGTGGCGGCTGAGCAGATCGCAAGCAACGTCCAGTCCGTCGCCGCATTGGCCGACGACACCTTCCGGTCCTTGGAGGAAATCCGCAGGCGCATCGACGACTCCGCCCGCATCGCCTTGTCGGCGGTGGAGCAGGCCCGGAAAGCCGATCAATCGGTTCACAGCCTGCGGGAGTCCGCGCAGGATATCGGCAACGTCGTGCGCATCATCGACAAGATCACCGGACAGACCAACCTGCTGGCACTGAATGCCACCATCGAAGCCGCGCGCGCCGGGGAAGCCGGCAAGGGCTTTGCGGTGGTGGCACAGGAGGTCCGTCAGCTGGCCAGCCAGACCGGCAAGGCGACCCAGGACGTTTCGCTCCGGATCCAGGCGATGCAGGACGCCACCGGCAATGCCGCCCAAGCCCTCCAGAGCATCACCGCGGTGATCGAGGAGATCAGCGCCATCTCGCTCGCCATCGCCCGGTCGATGGAGGCGCAGGCCGCCGCTTCCGCCACCATCCATGCCAGCATCGACCAGGCTGCATCCGGGGCGGGCGTGGTCGCGCGCAACGCTCGGCACGTTACGGGCGGTGCCCGCGACACCGAAGGCGCGACGCAGCATGTCCTGAGCGCCGCCGCGGAGCTGGCCGGGCAGACCGAACGGCTGCGCGGCAGCATCGAGCAGTTGCTGAACGGCATCCGCATTGGATGACCGGCAGCATCACCCATTTCAAGAGAGCAATGCCCCCATGAGCAATCCGCTGTTCCCAGTCGGCCCGCTGTTCCGAGCCGGCGAGGCCACCGTGTTCGCCAAGGAAGGCCAGTTCACCGATGCCATGCCGGAGATCGTGATCGGTACGGTCGATGGTCCGGCCGGCCACGCATTTGCCACCATGATGGGGCAGACCGCCGGCCACACCCGCATGTTCGCGGTGCGGGATTGCAAGCGGATGGTTCGTCCTGCCACCATGATGGTGTCCAAGGTCACCATGAAGTCCAGCGCCTATGTCGACCTTTTCGGTGGCGTGGTCCAGGCCGCCACTGCCGACGCGGTGCTGGACTGTGTCATCGAAGGCATTCTGCCTCGCGATGGGATCAACGACCTGTGCGTTCTGGCGATGGTCTGGATCGATCCCCGCTGCGCCACCGATCCGAACCTCGGTCGCGCCGATCTCTATCGGACCAACTACGAGGCGACCAAGATCGCCATCGGCCGGGCGATGCGCAATCACCCCACAATCGACGAGTTGATCGAAAACCGACACAAGGTTCGTCATTTCATGTTGGAGCCGCAGGAGTGACTTACACCAACGGCTCATGATCCTGACCTGTCAGGATCATGAGCTTCGGCGGCATGGGCCGCCGCCGAGCATGAAGCGGGATGGGTGGTCAGGCGATGTCGACGATGATCGGCTCATAGCCGAGCCGGCTCAGGAAGGCCGACAGGTCGTTGGGGTGCATCGACAGCGTCGCGCGGTTCGTCATCGGGTGGAAATTGACGGTGTCGCCGGCCAGGACGCGACGTTCCAGAACCAGACGGACGCGGCGTTCCCTATCCGCCACCAGGGCAAGCGGGCTAACCCCGCCCGGTTCGATGGTCAGAACCTGCTCCAGCGTGACCGGCGAGGCGAAGGACAGCTTGGCCGCGCCGATGACCGGGGCCAGTTCCTTCAAGTTCACCGACCGGTCGTGCGGAAGCACGACAAGCCAAAGTGCGCCTTTGGCATCCTTCAGAAACAGGTTCTTGGTATGAACGCCGGGAACGTTGCGCCAGTGCTCCTCCGCGTCGGCGACGGTGCGCACCGGCGGATGGGCGTGCAGGCGCATCGGCATCGATGCCAGGGCGAGCTCCCGGCACAGCTCTTCGGGAATGCCGGCTTCATGCCAGTGCAGATGCATGGTGTCGCTGTCGTCAAGCATCGTCGCCATCCTTGTCTGTCCGGCAAGCCGCGGAAGGCGGTTTGCCGCAATGCCGGCCGGGGGCACGGTGGATGCTCTGCGCTCCCCACCTGCCGTTGGACCCAGCATGGCGAAAGGATCCACCCGCCGATTGTACGGGTGCGTCACCGGCGTGGAATGGGACGGCCGTAGCGGACTCTCAGCCTTTGCGGAAGACGGACGGCGTCACGCCACGGCGTTCCTTGAAGGCGCGGACGAAGTGCGAGGAATCGCAGAAGCCCACGGCTGCGGCGATCTCCGTCACCGACTGCCCGGTGTTGCGCAACAGGAATTCGGCATGTTCAAGCCGCATGATCCTGTAAGCCTCGGTCGGCGTCATGCCCAGCGCGTTCTGGAAATGGCGTTCCATCTGGCGCCGGGCCGCACCCAGGCGGCGGGCCATTTCGGCCACCGACAGCGGCACGTCGATGTTCTGCTGCATCAGCAGCAGCGCCTTCCGCACCACCTCGTCATTGGTGGAGAAGTCGAGCGGGATGCCCGGCTGCGGTTTCTCCCCGCGCAGCGCATCGTCGATGATCATGATGTGCAGGCTCTTGCGCGCCTGGGCGCGTCCGACATGCTTTTCGACGAGATAGGCTGCGAGATGGGCCGAGCTGGTCCCGCCCGAGCAGGTCAGCCGGTCGCGGTCGACGATGAAGATGCGGTCGGACACCGGCATGATGCCGTCGAACTGCTCCAGGAAATCGGCATGGTGGAACCAGCTGATGCAGCAGCGGTATCCGTCCATCAGCCCGGCCCGCTGCAAAATGAAGGCGCCGGTGCAAACCCCGACCAGCGGGATCTTCGCGGCCGCCGCCTGACGCAGATAGCGGATGTAGTCGGGACTGAGGTTGGAGATCTCGTCGATCAGCCCGCCGATCACGACGATATAGTCGAACTTGGCCGGGTCGCCCAGCCGTTCGGTCGGCTGCACCAGCATGCCGCAGCTGGACGCCACCGGCCGCATCTGGTCCGACAGCATGGCCCAGTCGCACAAAATCGGCCGGCTGCGGTCGCCCTCGTCGGCGGCGAGCCGCAGCACATCGACGAAATTGGCGAAGGCGCACAGCGTGAAGCGGTGGGCGAGAATGAAACCGACGGACAGGCGTGGTGCCGCGGGACGGTCCAGGAACCGGCCGGGCCACTTGCCGTTCGTCCTGATGCTGTTCGTCATGTGACCTCCGGCGGACGTGCCGTCGCACAGGTGACATTAAACTGACGCATCCATTCTGTCCAACGAAGGGTCGCGTCCCGATACTGTCAGCACGTTGAACTTCGCGGTGCTGCCATGACCCGCTTCTCCTTTTCCTCGCTGTTGACCAACGCGCTGACCGGCAACAAGAACTGGCAGCCTCAATGGCCCGATGCGGAACCGAAATCCGAATATGACGTCGTGATCGTCGGTGCGGGCGGGCATGGTCTGGGGGCGGCCTATTATCTCGCCAAGGAACACGGCATCACCAACGTCGCGGTGGTGGAGAAGGGGTGGCTCGGCGGCGGCAACACCGGCCGCAACACCACCATCATCCGCTCCAACTACCTCTATGACGAGAGCGCCCGGCTCTACGAGCATGCGGTGAAGCTGTGGGAGGGGCTGAGCCAGGAGCTGAACTACAACGTCATGTTCTCCCAGCGCGGCGTGATGATGCTGGCGCACACGGTGCATGACATCCAGAGCTTCAAGCGCCACATCCATTCCAACCGCCTGAACGGCATCGACAACGAGTGGCTGACGCCGGAGCAGGCCAAGGAATACTGCCCGCCGCTGAACATCGCCGCCAACGCCCGCTACCCGGTGGTGGGCGCCGCGCTGCAGCGGCGAGGCGGAACCGCCCGCCACGATGCGGTGGCCTGGGGCTATGCGCGGGCCGCTTCGGCGCGCGGGGTCGACATCATCCAGAACTGTCCGGTCACCGCCATCCGCCGCGATGCCCACGGCCGCGTCACCGGTGTGGAGACGGCGCGCGGCTTCATCAAGGCCGGGAAGGTCGCGGTGTCGGCCGCCGGCAACACGTCGGTGGTGATGGACACCGCCGGAGTCCGGCTGCCGCTGGAAAGCTATCCGTTGCAGGCGCTGGTGTCGGAACCGGTCAAACCGGTCTTCCCCTGCGTGGTGATGTCCAACACGGTGCATGCCTATATCAGCCAGTCCGACAAGGGCGAACTGGTCATCGGGTCGGGCACCGACCAGTACACCTCCTACAGCCAGCGCGGCGGCTTGCCGCTGATCGAACACACCGTCGCCGCCATCTGCGAGGTGTTTCCGATCTTCAACCGCATGCGCATGCTGCGCAAATGGGGCGGCATCGTCGACGTCACGCCGGACCGCTCGCCGATCATCGGCAAGACGCCGGTGCCGGGTCTGTACGTCAATTGCGGCTGGGGAACCGGCGGCTTCAAGGCGACGCCGGGGTCGGCCAACGTCTTCGCCCACACCATCGCCCGCGACGAACCTCACCCGATCAACGCGCCCTTCACGCTGGAGCGCTTCAAGACCGGCCGCCTGATCGACGAGGCCGCCGCCGCCGCCGTCGCGCATTGAGGAGACGACCATGCTGCTCATCCGCTGCCCTTACTGCGAAGCCGAGCGCCCCGAGGTGGAATTCACCTATGCCGGCGAGGCGCATATCGCGCGACCTGCGGACCCATCCGCCTTGTCCGACGACGAATGGCGCGACTTCCTGTTCATTCGCACCAACCCGCGCGGCCGGCATTTCGAGCGCTGGCGCCACATGCATGGCTGCGGCCGCTTCTTCAATGCGGTGCGCGACACCGTGACCGACAAATTCGCCATGACCTACAAGGCCGGGGCTCCGCGTCCGAGCGACGAGGAGGTCGAGCTTGCCGCCAGCGCCGCGGCCAGCGCCGCCGCGAGCGCCAAGGAAGCACGTCCATGACCAATTTCCGCATCGCCGGCAAGGGCAGGGTCAACCGCAGCCGTCAGGTCCGCTTTACCTTCGACGGCGTGGACTATGCCGGCTACGAGGGCGACACCTTGGCATCGGCGCTCCTGGCGAATGGCGTCCATCTCGTCGGGCGGTCCTTCAAGTACCACCGGCCGCGCGGCATCCTGTCCGCCGGATCGGAGGAGCCGAACGCGCTGGTCGGAAGCGACCGCGGAAACGGGCGGTTCGAGCCGAACACGCGGGCGACTGTGCTGGAGGTCTTCGAAGGGCTGAAGACCGAGAGCCAGAACCGCTGGCCGTCGCTGACCCGCGACATCGGCGCGGTGAACGACGCGCTGTACATGCTGTTCTCGGCCGGCTTCTACTACAAGACCTTCATGTGGCCCAGGAGCTTCTGGGACAAGGTCTACGAGCCGGTCATCCGCAACGCCGCCGGCCTCGGCAAGGCGCCGACCGCCCCCGATCCGGACAGCTACGCCAGCCGCTTCGCCCATTGCGACGTGCTGGTCGTCGGTGGCGGTGCCGCCGGACTCGCCGCGGCACTGGAAGCCGGCCGCAGCGGCGCATCGGTCATCCTGTGCGACGAGCAGTCTGAGCTTGGCGGCTCGCTGCTGTCCGAACCGGCTGCCGAGATCAACGGGCAACTGGCCTGGGACTGGTTGGAGGACACCAACGCCGCGCTGGCGGCGATGCCGAACGTCACGGTGCTGCCGCGCACGACGGCCATCGGCTATTACCACCAGAATTTCCTTGGCCTGTGCCAGCGGCTGACCGACCATCTGCGCATCGTGCCGGACGGCGCCCCGCGCGAGCGGATGTGGAAGGTGCGGGCCAAGCAGGTGGTGCTGGCCCAGGGCGCCATCGAGAAGCCGCTGGTCTTCGCCGGCAACGACCGGCCGGGCGTGATGCTGGCCGGGGCCGCGCGGACCTACCTGAACCGCTATGGTGTCAAGGTCGGCAACCGCGTCGTCGTCGTCACCACCCATGACAGCGCCTGGCAAGCCGCCTTCGATCTGGCCGGGGCGGGGGTCGAGGTCGCGGCCATCGTCGACATCCGCGGGACCGTGCCGACCCAGCTGGCGGCGGCGGCAGACGCCCTGCGCATCAGGACGCTGATCGGCTGGACCGTCACCGGGACCAAAGGCCGCCTGCGCGTCTCGTCGGTGCGGGTCAATCCGGTTGGCGCCGGAGGCAAAGTCGGCGGTGCCGAGACCATCGCCTGCGACGCCCTGCTGATGTCGGGCGGCTGGACACCCAGCATCCATCTGTTCTCGCACACCCAGGGGTCGCTGGCCTGGAACGAGGAGGGCCAGATGTTCCTGCCCGGCCGGGGCAAGGAGGAATGCCGTCTGGCCGGCGCCGGCAAGGGCCGTTTCGGGCTGAAGGCCGCGTTCGAGGATGGCGCCGCTGCCGGTGCCGCCGCTGCGGTGGATGCCGGGTTCAGCGTTGAGCCGGCCGCCCACCATGTGGAGGGCGAACTGTCCTTCACCGGGGTGACCGGCCGGGAGCTGCCGACCGACCGCGATCCGGGCCATGCCAAGGCATTCGTCGATTTCCAGAACGACGTGATGGCCAAGGATATCCGCTTGGCGGTGCGCGAAGGCTTTAAATCCATCGAGCACATCAAGCGCTACACCACCAACGGCATGGCGACCGACCAGGGCAAGCTGTCCAACATCAACGGCCTGGCCGTCGCGTCCGATGCGCTGAAGCGGCCGATCCCGGCCGTGGGCCTGACCACCTTCCGCCCGCCCTACACCCCCACCAGCTTCGGTACCTTCTCCGGCTACAACAAGGGGGCGCTGTTCGAGGTGACGCGCAAGACGCCGATCGACAGCTGGGCCGCGGAAAACGGCGCGGTGTTCGAGCCGGTGTCGCTGTGGCGCCGCGCCTGGTACTTCCCGCAGGTCGGCGAGGACATGCATGCGGCGGTGGCGCGCGAATGCAAGGCGGTGCGCTCGTCGGTGGGCATGTTCGACGCCTCGACCCTCGGCAAGATCGAGATCGTCGGTCCCGACGCCGCCGAGTTCATGAACCGCATGTACACCAACGCCTGGGCCAAGCTGGCCCCCGGCCGCTGCCGCTACGGCCTGCTGCTGGGCGAGGACGGCTTCATCCGCGACGACGGCGTGATCGGACGTCTGGCCCATGACCGCTTCCATGTCACCACCACCACCGGCGGCGCGGCGCGCGTGCTGGGCATGATGGAGGATTATCTCCAGACCGAATGGCCCGACCTGAAGGTCTGGCTGACCTCGACCACCGAGCAATGGTCGGTGATCGCGCTGAACGGCCCGAACGCCCGCAAGCTGATCGAACCCTTCGTCGAGGGCATCGACCTGTCGGAGGGCGCCTTCCCGCACATGGCGGTGGCGACAGGCAGGATCTGCGGCGTGCCGACCCGGTTGTTCCGTGTTTCCTTCACCGGCGAACTCGGCTTCGAGATCAACGTGCCGGCCCGCTACGGCCGCGCGGTGTGGGAGAGGCTGTTCGAGGCGGGGCAGCGGTTCGGCATCACCCCCTACGGCACCGAGACGATGCACGTCCTGCGCGCCGAGAAGGGCTACATCATCGTCGGGCAGGACACGGACGGCACGCTGACGCCGGACGACGCCGGCCTGTCCTGGGCCGTCGGCAAGACCAAGCCGGACTTCGTCGGCAAGCGCTCCCTGACCCGCCCGGACATGCTCGCGGCCAACCGCAAGCAACTGGTCGGTCTGCTGACCGCCGATCCCAAGACGGTTTTGGAGGAGGGGGCGCAGATCGTCCTCGACCCGAACCGGCCGGTCCCGATGGAGATGGTCGGCCATGTGACCTCGTCCTACTGGAGCGCCGAGCTGGGGCGGTCCATCGCCCTGGCGGTGATCCAGGGTGGCCGGTCCTTGCAGGGCAAGACCGTGCATGTGCCGATGCCGGACAAGGTCCATGCCGCGACCATCACCGGCATGGTGTTCGTCGATCCCGAGAACAAGCGTCTCAGTGCATAGGAGGCTTACCCGTGCTTCTGGCCAATCACCCGTTGCTGGGCAAGACGATCCCCGGCGACACCACAAGCCGGCTGTGTATCCGTGCCGCCGACGACACCGCCCGCTTCAGCCTGCGGATCGACCCCGCCGCCGTTCAGGCCGCCGGCACCGCCTTCGGCACGCCGCTCCCCACCCGCATCGGCGGGATGGTGGAGGCCGGCGGCCGGATGGCGCTGCAGCTCGGCCCCGACGAGTGGGTGCTGATCGCGCAGGTCGCAGAAAGCGATGGCATCGCGGATGCCTTCGCCGCCCTTCATGAGCCGCATAGCCTGGTCGATGTCGGCCATCGAGAGGTCGGCATCCTGGTGGAGGGGGAGGCCGCGGCGCTCGCCCTGCGCTCCGCCATCGCCTTCGATGTCGAGGCAATGGCTGTCGGCACCGGCTGCCGCACCATCTTCGACAAGGCGCAGGTCGTCCTGATCCGCGAGGACAAGAACCGCTTCCGGATCGAGGTCTGGCGCTCCTTCGCCGACCATGTCTGGGGAATCCTGCACGCCGTCAGCCGCGAAATCGCGCTCGGCATCTGATTTGAGAGAGAACTTTACATGAACGGTCACCAATCTCTGCCGAAGTCCGACCTCACCGATGCCGCGATTGCCGCGGCCATCGGACGCGAACTGAACCGCCAGAAGTACGAGATCGAGCTGATCGCCTCGGAAAACATCGTCTCGGCGGACGTTCTGGCCGCGCAGGGCTCCATCCTCACCAACAAATATGCCGAAGGCTATCCGGGCCGCCGCTATTACGGCGGCTGCGAGTTCGTGGACGAGGTGGAGACCATCGCCATCGACCGGGCCAAGCAGCTGTTCGGCGCCGGCTTCGTCAATGTCCAGCCGCATTCGGGCGCCCAGGCGAACCAGGCCGTCTTCCTGGCGTTGCTGCAGCCGGGCGACCGGGTGATGGGCATGTCGCTGGCCCATGGCGGCCACCTGACCCACGGCTCTCCGGTGACGATGTCGGGCAAGTGGTTCGACATCGTCAGCTACGAGGTGCGCGAGAGCGACCAGCGGATCGACTATGACGCCCTGCGCGCCAAGGCGCTGGAGACCAAGCCGAAGCTGATCGTCGCCGGCGCCTCGGCCTATCCGCGGGTCATCGACTTCGCCGCGTTCCGCCGCATCGCCGACGAGGTCGGCGCCTATCTGATGGTGGACATGGCCCATTACGCCGGGCTGGTCGCCACCGGCCATTACCCGGACCCGCTGCCCCATGCCCATGTGGTGACCACCACCACGCACAAGACCCTGCGGGGCCCGCGCGGCGGCATGATCCTGACCAACGACGAGGCGCTCGCCAAGAAGTTCAATTCCGCGGTGTTTCCGGGCAACCAGGGCGGTCCGCTGATGCACGTCATCGCCGCCAAGGCGGTGGCCTTCGGCGAGGCGCTGACCCCGGAGTTCAAGGCCTATGCCGCGCAGGTGGTTGCCAACGCCAGGATACTGTCGGACACGCTGGTGAAGGGCGGGCTGGACATCGTGTCCGGCGGCACCGACTGCCACATGGTGCTGGTCGATCTGCGGCCGAAGGGCGTGAAGGGTCGCGACGCCGAACGCGCGCTGGAGCGCGCCGGACTGACCTGCAACAAGAACGCCATCCCGTTCGACCCGGAAAAGCCGGCGGTGGCCTCCGGCGTCCGTCTCGGCACCGCCGCCGGCACGACCCGCGGCTTCGGCGAGGCGGAGTTCGCCCGCATCGGCGCGCTGATCCTGACCGTCGTCGACGCCCTTGCCGCCGCCGGTCCGGACGGCAATGCCGATGTCGAGACGCGCGTGCATGGCGAGGTCCGGGAGCTGTGCGAGCGCTTCCCGATCTATGGATGATCTGGTTTCGCGCCGCTGGGAAATTTTGCTTAAAAGGCCAACTGTTTTGACCTGACGAGGCGCCCGATGTTTCTCAGCGTTTTCGATGTGTTCAAGGTCGGCATCGGCCCGTCGTCGTCGCACACGATGGGGCCGATGACCGCAGCGGTGCGGTTCCTCGACATGCTGCGGACGCGGGCGGAAACCGCGCCCGCGGCGATCAAGGTCCGGCTGCACGGCTCGCTCGCCTTCACCGGCAAGGGGCATGCGACGGACCGGGCGGTGCTGCTCGGGCTTCTCGACTACCGGCCGGACAGCCTCGACGTCGATGAAGCCGAGGAGCGGATCGCCGAGCTTTGGCGGACGCGGAGGCTGAATCCGGTCGGTTTGCCGGCTCTGGACTTCGATCCGGAAACCGATCTGGTCTTCGACTTCGGGCCGCCGCTGCCGGGCCATGCCAACGGACTGGTTTTCCAGGCCATGGACAGGGTTGGCAGGGTGGTGCTGTCGGAAATCTTCTACTCCATCGGCGGCGGCTTCGTCGTCACGGCGGCTGAGCGGGAGTCTCCTCCGGCGGCGTTTGAAAACGAGTCCGCCGGCTGGCCCTATCCCTTCCACAACGCCGCGGCGATGCTTCGGATGGCGCGGGAAAATGGTGCCTCCATCGCCGAGATGAAGCGTGCCAATGAAGTCGTCGTCCGCTCCGCGACCGATGTGGAGGAGAAGCTTGGCGCCGTCTGGTCGGCGATGAACGGCTGCATCGAGCGCGGGCTGAGCCTGGACGGCCAGCTTCCGGGCAGCCTGAAGGTGAAGCGGCGCGCCAAGGCCATCCATCGGCAGCTTCTGCGCGAACGCGGGGCGAACTCAAGCCAGCCGCATGTCGCATCCGACTGGCTGAGCGTCTATGCGATGGCCGTCAACGAGGAGAATGCGGCCGGCGGCAAGGTGGTGACCGCGCCGACCAACGGTGCGGCGGGCGTCGTGCCGGCGGTGATCCGCTACTACCTCGATCATTGTGCCGGGGCGGACCCGGCCAAGGTCGGCGATTTCCTGCTGACCGCCGCGGCGATCGGCGGACTCATCAAGCACAATGCATCGATCTCGGGCGCGGAGGCCGGTTGCCAGGGCGAGGTCGGGTCCGCCGCCGCCATGGCGGCGGCAGGACTCTGCGCCGTGCTGGGCGGAACGCCGGAACAGGTGGAGAATGCGGCGGAAATCGCGCTTGAGCATCATCTCGGCATGACCTGCGACCCGGTCGCCGGCCTGGTCCAGGTGCCATGCATCGAACGCAACGCCATCGGCGCAACCAAGGCAGTGGCCGCCGCCTCCCTGGCGTTGCGTGGCGACGGTCAGCATTTCATGCCGCTGGACAACTGCATCCAGGCAATGAGGCAGACAGGCGAGGAAATGAGTACAAAATTCAAAGAAACAAGCCTGGGCGGTCTTGCGGTCAATTTGCCGGAATGCTGAATAACGATCACGGCAGATCATCGTAGGCCCTGCCTCCATATTGGGTAGTTCGCATGGGAAGCGGCGCCAACATATTTGCTGCCCTGGATGGTGACTTTCAGCCGTTGCTGGCCTGCGGCTGGCTGTTGTCAATGGTCCAGGGAACCACCGTCACGGTTGGCCTTTCGGACTGGGGGCGAGGTGCCGGCCCCTGCGCACGCGGCTTCATGGATTTGCATATCCTCAAGCGGGACGATGACGATGAAGCGCTCTTGCATGCCGCTGCAATCGAGGCACGCCGTTTGGCGGCACTGCGTCCCGGTGACGGAGCACTCGAACTGAGCCACGGGCCGCCTGTCGGGAGGTTCGATCTGCTGTTGGTCGGCCGCCCGCCTGTCGGCAGGCCCTTGTCGGGCAATCCAGCCTATTGGAATGCCGATGCGCAGCGGTTCAGGGCGGTTCTGGTGGCACCGCGTGAGATACCGTCCTGCCTGGGACGGAGGGTCGCCATCCTGGCGAACGGACCGCCACGCAAGCTGCCGTCCTTCGGCATCGCCCAAGGGCTCTTTCCAACAATTTCGTCGGTTCACCTGATCCTCGACGAGCGCACCGGCCCGGATCGGGAGACCGAGTGGCTGCGCCGGCTGGATTCCCGATGCCCGGTCCAGGTTTCGACGGTGCGGCGGACCACAGATGCGCAAACAGCCGCCATCCGCGATGTTGGAGGCGACATTCTGATCGTGGAGCGTCCTGCGCGGTTCTGGAGTTCGATCGGTTTCGAGTGGCGGCTGTTCGGTCTTCTCGACGATACGCCGGGTGCGATGCTGTTCACCTTATGAGTGCAGCCATGTTCATGGCCTGTCGATCCCTTCGTCACGGATCATCTCCCCAACGGGGCTTCGTCAGGTGTCAGGCCAAGTCTGGGCTGACGCCGCCGAGGGGCGCCGGGCGGGCATGATGAGTTACGCAATGGCGAGCATGTCGCGCAGCGCATCGATCTCCTCCAGAATGGAGGTGATCGTCTACTTCAGCCCCACGGTTACGAGCAGGATGGCGCGAGGACTGACAGAGCCGGGGCGACTTCTTGTCGTCCTCGCCTCCCTGCAGCACGCTGCCCGGGGCAAGACCGGCATCAGCTGCGGGGGGCCATGAACGCCAGCAGCAGGGGAAGCTGCGCCCGAACCATGGCGGCGCCCCGTTGCACCCGGCATCCCCGCGCCATCGCCGCCCTCAGGAAGGCGGTGTCGGCGGGCTCGATCACCACCTCCGCGGCGATGATCGTCCCATCCAGCCCGTGCACGTCCAGCGGCAGGGCATCGGCAGGCCGCTGGCCGAGGTTGGTGGCGTTGACGACGATGTCGTGCCCGGCCGGATTGGGGCCGCCCATCCTGACGTCGCAGGCGGGAAAGCCATGGCGCAGACGCTCGATCAGGTGCTGTGCCCGTGGCTGGCTGCGATTGAAGATGGTGATCGCGGCGGCCCCATGTCCGGCAAGCGCCGATCCGATGCCGCACGCGACACCGCCGGCTCCGGCGATGAAGACCCTGCTGCCGCTGACGGTTTCCCCGGCCTGGAGCAGCGCCGCGACGAACGCCTCGCCATCCAGCTGCCCACCGATAAGGCTCCCGTCGGGCATGCGGCGCACCACATTCACCGCGCCGGCCCGTTCCGCTTGGGGCGTGAGCCGGTCGAGCAGCGGCAGGATCGCCTGCTTGTGCGGGATGGTCACCAGGAATCCACGCAGGTTTCCCATCCGCCGCAGGGCCGCCACCACCGTCGCCAGCGCATCGGCCGGCACCTGCAAGGGCACCAGAACGCCATCCAGGCCGTTCTGCGACAGATGGGCATTGAACAGCGGCGGCGAGCCGACATGCTCGACCGGATCGGCCAGCAGCGCAAAGACCGCGGTCCGACCGGTGATGGCGGTTGCGGTGGCGACGGCCGGTCCGGCGCTCACTGGACCGACCTGACCTTGGCCAGCAGCGCTTCCGCGCCCGGCCCAAGCTTCCTGGCGAAGCCCGTGTTGAAGTCGACCAGCGCATCGGCGAAGGCGTCCAGCCCCTGGGTTTCGACGATCTTCACCCCGGCGGCCTTGATGTCCTCCAGCGCCTTGCGGTTGTATTCCTCCTGGAGGCCGGCCTGATACTCCATGGTCTCGGCGGCGGCATCCAGCAGGGCCTTCTGCTGGTCGGCGGGCAGGCTGTCGAACCTCTTCCCGTTCATCGCAAAGAAGCGGTAGTGCCAGATGTGCTTGGTCAGGCTGACGCTCTTGGTCGGTTCATACCATTTGGTCGTCCACAGGGTCGCGGGCTCGCCTTCCGCCGCGTTGGCGACGCCGGTTTCCAGGGCGCTGTAGACCTCGGGGAAGGCGACCGGCGTCGGAACGGCGCCAAGCGCCCGGGCGAGGCCGACATAGAGCGGCGATTCCGGTACGCGCAGGCGCAGCCCCTTCATGTCCTCCAGCTTGTGGATGTCCTTGCGGCTGGCCAGCGACCGCGGGCCGAGGAACAGGTAGCCGATGTTCTTGACGCCCTTGGCGCGGAACAGCGCGTCGACGTCGGGCGCCACCGCCTTGGCGACGCGCTCCATGTGCCGGAGGTCGCGGTAGAGGTAGGGCAGTTCGAGAACCTGCGCATCGGGGAAGAAGCGGCCGATGCCCGACAGGCCGCTCGGCGCCAGGTCGATGGTGCCGGCGACCAGGCTTTCCGCGATCTCGCGTTCGCTGCCCAGGGTCGAGTCGAGAAAGACCTCGACCTTGACGGCGTCGTTGGTCTTCTTGGCCACGAGTTCGGCGAAGCGCTGCACCGCCATGCCGTTGCTATGGGTCGCGGCATAGATCTCGCCGAGCTTCAGCACGGTCTGGGCCGAGCCGGCCGGCGCGTAGGCAAGCAGCGTCAGCGCCCCGGCGACCAGGGCGGCGATGGATCGGAACGTCATTGGGCTCCCTCCCGGTTGTTCTTGGTTCCGGCTCAGAAAAGCGCCGGCAGATAGGTGACGAGCGGAGGAACATAGGCGATCAGCAGATTGACGAGCAGAAGCGGGACCAGGAACACCCAGACCAGCCTGATGATCGCCGACAGCGGAATGCGCGCGATCGAACATCCGATGAACAGCAGGGTGGCGACCGGCGGCACGACGGCGCCGAGCATGATCGCCAGCACCATGACGACGCCGAAATGCACCGGGTCGTAGCCCAGCATGGCGCCGACCTTGGCGAGGCTCGGCACGAACAGGACGGCGGTCGACACCTCGTCCATCAGGCTGCCGATCAAGGCCAGGGACAGGATGAGGATGGAGATGACGATCCAGGGCTCGCTGGCGATGGCGAACAGGCCCGTCATCAGCTGCGTCTCGAACCGGCCGAGCGCCATGATGGTGCCGAAGACCGAGGCGAATCCAACGACCATCATTATGTTGGCCGAGGAGAGGGCGGCCTGCATGGTCAGTGCCCGCAACTGCCGCAGGGTCAGCGTCCGGTAGACGAAGAAGCCGACGAACAGGCTGTAGGCGACAGCGACGATGCCGGCCTCGGTCGGGGTCATGAAGCCGCCGAGAATGCCGCCGACGACGATCACCGGCATGACCAGCGCCCAGAGCGCCCCGACGAGGCTGCGCCCGCATTCCCGGAGGGAAAACGCCATCGTCGGGACGGCGAAGGCGTTGCGCCTGACCAGGATCGACACCAGGGTCATCAGCGACAGGCCGATCAGCAGCCCCGGAACGACCCCGCCGATGAACAGCTTGCCGATCGACACCCCGGCCATCGAGCCGTAGATGATCATGAAGATGCTGGGCGGGATGATCGGACCCATCATCGCCGAGAAGGAGGTGATCAGGGCGGCGAAGGCCGGCTTGTAGCCCTGGCGGATCATCGCAGGGATCAGGATCGATCCGGTTGCGGCGCAATCGGCCGATGCCGATCCGGAAACGCCCGCCATCAGGGCGTTCGCCAGCACGGTGACGTGCGCCAGCCCGCCGCGGATATGCCCGACCAGGGCCATGGCGAGGGTGACGATCCGCTGCGTCAGGCCGCTGCACGCCATGATCTCGCCCGCCAGGATGAAGAACGGGATCGCCATCAGCGGGAAGGAATCCATGCCGCCGAACGCCTTGGTGACCAGGAGGCGGACCGACAGCGACGGCTCCAGCAGCACCACCACCAGCGAGGCGAGGCCGGTGGAGAAGGCGACCGGCACGCCGAGCGCCAGGAACAGCAGGAACGTGCCGAACAGGGTGAGGATCATCGCTGTCCTCCCGACGGCCCGGTTCCGGCGATCATGGACCAGCTGCGCCAGGCGGTGACCAGGAAGATGGCGGCGCAACCGAACGGGATGGCGGCATAGACGATGGCGAGCGGAAAGCCGAGCGCGCTCGATTCCTGGTCGATGTTCAATTCGGTCATCTGCCAGCCCTGGACCGTGAACACGCCCGTCAGCCCCATCACCAGCAGGTTGACCAGCAGCCGCACCGGCTTGCGAAGCGCGGAGGGAAGGGCGTCGAACACCATGTCGACGGAGAACATCGCGCCTTGCCAGGCCAGCACCGGCGCGCACAGCCAGAACAGCCAGATGAAGCCGTAGCGGATGACCTCTTCCGACCAGAACAGGGCGTATTCGCCGCCGGCCACGATCCGCAAAAGGACGGAAACGCAGCCGAGCGCGATCAGCCCCAGCATCAGGGGCACGATGACCCATTCCAGCGTCCGTTCCAGCGCGGAGGCCGGCGGCATTTCCTCGGGCCGGCTGTCGGTCATGCGGGTGTTCCCTTCGTCATCGTCTCGTGACCCGGGGCGGCACGAGGGCCGCGGGGGGCGCTTGCCGACGGCGACCGGGGTGGCGGGGTTCGGCTGGGCACGGTCGGCTTCCTCCGGATTGTCGTTCCGTCTGGTTTCCGGGGGTGGCGACCACACCCGAAAACGTTTTTAGGGCCATTTGACGCGCAGTTAAATCCGCCGGTCCGATTAAGTCAACTGCGGAATATCCGTTTAACGGAACAATGCGAGCCGTCGGTTTTCCGATTGCGCGCCGTTATAAAAACGTTTTAATGAGAAAGAGAAGCCGCCATCGGCGGCACTGTCCAACGTCAGGATGCAAGCATGGCTGGGGCACTGTCCGGGCTGAAGGTTCTCGATCTGTCGCGGTTCATCGCCGGACCGCATTGCGCGATGCAGCTGGGCGATCTCGGCGCCGACGTGGTCAAGGTGGAGCGCACCCGCCTCGGCGACGACACCCGCTCGCTCGGCCCCTACATCGAGGGCGAGAGCATCTATTTCATGATGTACAACCGCAACAAGCGGAGCCTCACGCTCAACTTCCGCAATCCGGCGGCCCAGGATCTGCTGCGCCGGCTGGTTGCCGAGACCGACATCCTCATCGAGAATTTCCGTCCCGGAACCATGGAAAAGATGGGGTGCGGCTGGGATGTGCTGCGGTCGATCAACCCGCGGCTGATCATGGCGCGGATCTCCGGTTACGGCCAGGGCAACGCCCTGTCGGGCAATCCCTGCTTCGACGGCATCGCCCAGGCGACCTGCGGGCTGATGGACCTGACCGGGCAGCCCGACGGCGCTCCCTCCATGGCGGGGACCTTCGTCGTCGACTATGCCAGCGCCCTCTATGCCGCGGTCGGCATCCTGGCCGCGGTTGAGCAGCGCCACCGGACCGGCGTCGGGCAGGTGGTCGACGTCAGCCTGATGGGCAGCGCGACGTCGTTGCTGATGACGGCGATTCCCGACCATCTGGTGCGCGGGCATCAGGCCACGCGGCTGGGCAACCGCGACCGCTATGCGGCGCCGGGCAACAGCTTCAAGGCCGGCGACGGCGTATGGGTCCATATGGTCGCGGGCAACGATGCGCATTTCCCGCGCTTCGTCGGCATGATCGGCCGGCCCGGGCTGCTGGCCGATCCGCGTTTTGCGACGCTGGAGGCCCGCATGGCGAATGTCGACGCCATCGAGGCGATCGCCGCCGAATGGATCGGCGCCCGCAGCTCGGACGAGGTGCTCCAGGCCCTCCACCGGGCCGAACTGCCCTGCGCCCGGGTGCAGACGGTGGCCGACGTGGCCACCAGCCCCTACATGCGCGAGGCCGGCCATGTCGTGGACACCGTCCACCCGCGCGCCGGAGTGGTTCCGATGCAGGGACTGCCGATCCGCCTGAGCGAGACCCCGGCCGGGATCCGGATGGCGGCGCCGGTGCTGGGGGCCCACAGCGGAGAGGTCCTTGCCGACTGGCTGGGGATGGCGCCGGCCGACATCGAGGCGGCACGGGGTGCCGGGATCGTATGATCCCGGCGTTTCCCGTCCGGCCGCCCGGCAATCACCAGGCGAGCGCGCCGCCGTCCAGGCGGATCGTCTCGCCGGTCAGGTAGTCGGACAGCGGGCTCGCCAGGAACAGGGCGAGGTCGGCCACCTCCGAAGGCTGGCCGGGGCGTCCCAGCGGGATCCGGGCCAGGACGCGGGCGCGCCAGGCCTCGTCGGCGAACAGCCGCTCGGTCAGCTCCGTCCTGAACCAGCCCGGCATGATCGCATTGACCCTGATGCCGTACGGTGCCCATTCCGCGGCCAGCGCCATGGTGATCTGGCGGACAGCTCCCTTGGACGCGCAATAGACCGAGGCGTTGGGGATGCCGATCTCGCTCGCCATCGAACCGATGTTGACGATCTTCCCGTGCCCGTTGGCCTTCATCAGCCGGGCCGCCGCTTGGCAGCAGAAGAAGGTCCCTTTGGCGTTGACGTCGTTGACGAGGTCCCACTCCGGCTCGGCGACGTCGAGCGCCGCGTTGCGGACGTTCAGCCCGGCCGCGTTGATCAGGATGTCCAGCCGGGCATGGCGGGCGGCGAGCGTTTCGAACAGGGTGCGGACCGAGGCGGTGTCGGCGACGTCGCAGGCGATCCAGTCGCCGTCCACGGCGGCGGCGGCCTGCCGCAGCACGTCCTCCCGCCGTCCGGCGACCACGACCGTGGCCCCGGCGGCGGCGAGCCTCTCGGCCGCCGCCCGGCCCAGCCCCGATCCGCCGCCGGTGACCAGCGCGACCCGTCCGGTGAGGTCCAAACTGATGGGCATGGCATGTCCTTTCCTGTGTGACCCGGCCGGCTGAGACTCTGGCCGGCCGGAGTCTCGGCCGGCCGGTCCGTCAGCCGTTCACCCCACCCGGCCGCTCGCCCAGCCGGCGGCGGTCATCACGCCGTCCTGGTTTTCGGCCCACACCTCCAGCGTGAGGCGCGGTCCGTCGTCCCCCCGTTCGAGCCCCTTGACCACGCCCCGCAAGGTGATCGCATCGCCACGATACACCGGCTTCAGGTAGACCTGCTTGATCCAGCCCGACGTCAGCCAGGATTCGCCGAAGAAGCGGCCCAGCAATTCGCCGCTCCAGCAGGTCTCCATCGCGCCCTGGGCCAGCGTGTCGCGGAAACCGGCCTTGGTCGCCACATCGATGTCGGTGTGGATGTTCGACCATTGCCTGTTGCAGCCGGAGAACACCGACATCTGGTCCTGGTAGGCGATTTTGGTCAGCGGCACGATGGGGGTGCCGGGGGCGAGATCCGCATGGGCGCGGGCCGCCGGCTCGACACCCGGGGTCCAGGTGCCGGCGACCCGGTCTTCCGGGGGAGCCGCCGAGCCGGCGCCGAGCGTCACGTTTTCCGGAATCCGCATGATCTCGGTGCTGATCTGGCGGACCAGCAGTTCCCCGTCCCCGGCGTCGCGCGCCTCCGCCTCGAACACGACGTAGCCCTTGCCCCGCCGCTCGTACTTGTCGATGTAGCGCCCGGTGTAGCGCATGCGGGTGCCCAGCGGGATCGGCCGGTGGAACCAGACCTCCTCGCGCTGATGCAGCCCGACCACCCGGCTCGCATCGTAGATCGTGCAGAAATGCGCGACCAGATCGCGCAGCACTGCCGTGCTCGGCACCAGCTGTCCCATCGGATGGGCATCGGCCGATGTATGCCAGGGGCGGTGGTCGTCCACCGCGAAGGTTCCCTGGCGCAGGTAATGGTCGTCGGCCAGCACCTCGACGGGGCCGATCTCCTCCCCGACGATCACCGCCTCGTAGGTCGGTTCGCGCAGCGAAAAATCGATTCTGGGCATGGTCACTCCGGGACGCTAATAAAACGTTTTTATTGATGATACAGCTACCCCAGCCACCTTGTCCTGTCAATTCCCCCTTGGAAGGTCGCATGCTGGTCGTCGAAAGAATTTCCGATCTTTATCAACATGTTGGGCAGGAGCTGGGGCCGAGCGGCTGGCGGCGGGTCACTCAGCGCGAGATCGACCTGTTCGCCGGGATCACCGGGGACGAACACTGGATCCACGTCGACCGCGCACGGGCGGCGGCCGAACTTCCGCTCGGCAAGACGATTGCACACGGGCTGCTGACCCTGTCGGTCACGGCCGGGCTGGTCGATACCCTGCTGCAGGTCCGCCGGTATCGCCGGGGCCTGAACTACGGTTGCAACCGCGTCCGCTTCACGGCACCGGTGCCGGAAGGCTCCAGCCTCCGCCTGCGGCTGACGATCCGCGAGGCCCTGCCGATCGACGGCGGCGTCCGGCTGACGCTGCACAATGTCGTCGAAGTCGACGATCGGCCCGAACGGCCTGCCATGGTGGCGGAGACCGTCGTGCTGATGTACGACTGAACCGGCCTAACGGCCGGCCGCGGCGCTGACCAGACGGGCCAGTGCCAGCATGCCGGGATCGTCCGCGCCGGTGCTGGCTTCGGGGAACAGGCGGGCGCGGCCGATGCGGCAGGGCAGGCCGCGGAATTGGTCGAGCGCGCCGTCCGCGGCTTCCACCGCAGCCGCGGCCGCCGCTTCGCCGGTCGTCACGCCGGCGGTGGCCCGAGCCAGCGCATCCAGCCCGTCCAGAACGGTCTTGTCGCCCAGCGCCGCCCCGCCGCGGGCGATCATGGCGTCGCGGGCGCCGGCGATCAGCACGGACAGGTCACTCCAGTCCAGATCGCTCCGTCCTTTGCACCGCTTCGCCAGATCCATCAGGCCGGTGGCGACCAGGGTTCCAAGGCTGGAGCCGGTCGCCGACAGCGTCGCCCGCGCCAGCAACCCGAAGGCGGCACCGACGTCGGCGGCGGGGCCGAGGTCGGTGTCGGCCATGCGGTCGATGACACGGGCGAGCATGCTGCCGGTGTCGCCGTCGCCGAGGCGGGAATCCGCCTCGTTAAGCTCCTGCTCCAGCCCGGGCATCGCCGCCTTGGCCCGGGCCACCGCCGCGGCCACCGTGCCGATATCGATGCCGGCCATCAGCCGACCCTCCAGAACGGGCAGTCGGCCGGGGCCGTCAGCAGGTCTTCCAGCTCCTCGTCCAGATGGCAGAGGCTGATCGAGGCGCCGGCCATCTCCATCGAGGTGACATAGGGACCGACCAGCGGGCTCACGACCGACAGGCCGGCATCGGCCAGCCGCGCCGCCGCGCGCCGGTAGAGGATGAACAGCTCCTCCAGCGGGGTGGCGCCCAGGCTGTTGACCAGGATCGAGACCCGGCCTCCGCGCTGCGGCGGACGGTCCGCGAACAGCCGGTCCAGCATCTCGTCGACCACCGCATCCGCCGGCTTCAGCGTGTCGCGCCAGATGCCGGGTTCGCCATGGATGCCCATGCCCATCTCGATCTCGTCGTCGCCAAGGGTGAAGGTCGGCCTGGCGGCGGTCGGCACCCGGCAGGACGCGAGCGCCACGCCGATCGTCCGGGTGGCCGCGACCGCCTTGGCGGCGATGCGGGCGACCTCCTCCAGCTCGGCCCCCCGCTCCGCGCAGGCGCCGGCCGCCTTGTAGGCATAGACGATGCCGGCGACGCCCCGCCGCTTGTGGGCCTCGGCCGGGGCGGCACTCGCCACGTCGTCGGTGCCGAGGACCGTCCGGGTGGCGATGCCCTCCATCTCCAGCAGTTCGCAGGCCATGTCGAAATTCATGCGGTCGCCGCCGTAATTGCCGTACAGGCACAGGACGCCGCGTCCACCGTGTGCCAGCCGGATCGCCTCGGTGCAGGAGTCGACGTTCGGCCCCTCGAAGACGTTGCCGATGGAACAGGCGTCGAGCAGCCCGCCGCCGACATAGCCGGTGAACAGGGGCAGATGGCCGGATCCGCCGCCCGACGCGATCCCGACCTTCCCCTTGGCCGGAACGCGCCGGCGGATCACCCGGCCCGCCGCCCCGTCGCGCACCAGCGACGGGTGGGCCGCCGTCAGCCCGTCCAGCATCTCGTCGACATAGGATTCCGGCGCGTTGATCAGCTTCTTCATCGCGGTTCCTCCCGATTTGCGGGCGATCAATAATCCAGGCGGCGGTTCGCTTCGAACATGGTCACCGGCGGATAGGCCCGCTGGTCGGTGACCACGTCGATGACGGTGGTGCGCGAGGACCGCAGGGCCTCCACCAGGGCCGGCTTGAAGTCGGCCGGGTTTTCGATCCGCAAGCCGTCGCAGCCGCAGGCCCGGGCGATGGCGGCATGATCCACCGCCTCGAAGTCGCAGACGTCGGAGTAGTCGTCGAACAGAACCTTCTCGGCGTGCTTCTGATAGCCGAGGATCTGGTTGTTCAGGACGGCGACCACGACGGGAAGCTTCATCCGGCGTGCCGTTTCCAGTTCCGACCAGACATGGGCGAAACCGCCGTCGCCGACCAGGCAGAAGACCGGCGAGTCCGGACGGGCGGCCTTGGCGCCCAGCGCGAAGGGCAGGCCCCAGCCCAGCCCGGCCAACCCGCGCGGCGTCACGAACCGCATCCCCGGCTTGCGTGCGATCAGGAAATTGGCGACCCAGATCGAGGAATAGCTGGCGTCGGCGACCACGATGGCATCGGGGGTCAGCACGCTGTCGAGATCGCGCATCAGCCGTTCCGGCCGGACCGGCACCTTGTCCATCTCCACGGCCTTGGCCATGTCGGCCTCCCAGCTCCGCAGCCCTTCGGCGATGCGGGATTCCAGGGCCGGACGGGCGGTGTGGCGGGCCGAGAGATCGCGCGACCGGAGCGCGCCGGTCAGCGCCTCCAGCGTCAGCCGGGCGTCGCCGACCAGACGGACCGTCGCCTCGTAATTGCGGCCGATCTCCTGCCCGTCGACGTCGATATGGATGTACTTGGCGCCTTCCGGATAGAGCGACCAGCTGTCGGTGCCGTTCTGGTTGGTGCGGTTGCCGACCAGGACCACGACGTCGGCCTCGGTCACCAGCGGACGCAGGTGACGGGTCCGGCCCCGGGTTCCCATGAAATAGCCGACGATGCCGACCGACAGCGGATGCCGCTCGTCCACCGAGCCCTTGCCCATGGCGGTGGTGGCGATCGGCAGCGACGCCGCCTCCTGCAGGGCAGCAACCGCGTCGGCGGCGTCGGAGACGTGGACGCCGCCGCCGGCGATCACGATCGGCGCCTTCGCGCCGGCGATCAGCTCGGCGGCGGCCTCGATGGCGG
Source organism: Azospirillum sp. HJ39 (assembly GCF_041507355.1). Classification (NCBI taxonomy): domain Bacteria; kingdom Pseudomonadati; phylum Pseudomonadota; class Alphaproteobacteria; order Rhodospirillales; family Azospirillaceae; genus Azospirillum; species Azospirillum sp. HJ39. The sequence continues at coordinate 565,464 of NZ_CP167909.1, forward strand.
CGGGATCGGCGACGCAGCGTTCCAGCGGGAAGGTGCCGAGCGTCGCGACGCGCTGGGTGCGGTCGGCGCGCGGGGTATCGGCGAACAGGTCGATGGGCGCGATCAGCACCGCCGGGCCCGGCCGGCCGGTGGCCGCCGCGGTGAAGGCCATGTCGACATAGTCGTCGATCCGGTCGACCTCGGTGATGCGCTTGATCCACTTGGCGCAGCCGCGGAACAGGTCCAGATGGTCGAGTTCCTGGAAGGCGTTCTTGTCGGTCTGGCGACGGTGGACGTCCTGCACGATGGCGACGATCGGGATCGACGCCTTGCAGGCTTCGGCCAGGCCGGGAACCAGCAGCGTCGCCGCCGGGCCGTTCTGCGCCGTCACCACCGGAACCTTGTGGCTGATCCGGGCATAGGCGTCGGCCATCGCGGCTCCGGCATTCTCGGTCCGGTAGCCGATCTGGCGGATGCCGTATTCGGGAGCGACCAGGAACAGCGCCGACGGGATGCTTTGCCCGAAGATGACCTCGACGCCGTGGCGTTTCAGGGCTGCGGCGAAGACGTGGGCGCCGGTGACATTGGCGCCGGTGGCGGCGCCGGTGGCGGCATGTGCCGTGGCGGGCGGGGCGGACGTCGCCTGCGGGGCGGTGGAGGTCATCGGAGGTCTCCGGAAGGACGGGGAAGGGGGTCAGTGCCGCACGAGATCGGCGCCGGTGATCAGCTTGACCACCTCGTCGGGCGTGGTTTCCGCAGTGGTGCGGATGCCGGCGGTGCGGCCCTGGCGCAACACATGGATGCGGTCGGAAATTTCGAAGATGTGGTGCAGGTTGTGGCTGATCATGATGATCGAGAAGCCGCGCGACTTCAGGTCCTGGACCAGTGACAGCACCTTCTGCTGTTCGGGAACGCCCAGCGCGGCGGTCGGCTCGTCGAGGATCACCACCTTGCGGCCGAAGGCGACGGCGCGGGCGATGGCGACGCTCTGCCGCTGGCCGCCGGACATTCCCTTCACGGTGTAGCGGGTCGACTGGATGTGGATCCTGAGCGAGGCCAGCAACTCCCTGGAGCGGGCATGCATCTCCGCGGCCCGCAGGAAGGGGATGCCCATCACGCGGCGGACGATCTCGCGTCCGGCGAAGATGTTCTCGGCCACGTTGGAATTGTCGAACAGGGCGAGATCCTGATAGACGGTCTCGATGCCGAGCCGGCGCGCGTCCTCCGGCTTGCGGATCCGCACCTCGGCGTTCTCGAACCAGAACCGGCCTTCATCCGGCGTCAGCGCGCCGGAGATGATCTTGATCAGCGTCGATTTCCCGGCGCCGTTGTCGCCGACCAGCGCCAGCACCTCCGATGGCCGCAGGTCGAAATCGATGCCGGACAACGCGCGGACCGGTCCGAAGGAGACCGATACGCCGCTCAGCTTCAACAGTGATGTCATTGGGGACTCCCTGTCCGGGCCGCAGGCAGGCCGCATGCGGCCCGAAGGCGAAGGTTACTTGCAGAAGTCCGCCCGGTTCCCGGCAGTGATCATCGGGGTGGGCAGCACGGTGTTCTTGGGCACCGTCTCGCCCTTCGACACCTTCACGGCCAACTCCAGCGCTTCCGGAAACATCGTCGGATAGTGCAGGGAGCCGGTCAGCGCGCCGGAGGCGACGCCGTCGCACCCTTCCTTGGCGCCATCCATGCCGACCGTGACGACGCCGGTGAGCCCGCGTTCGCGCAGCACCTGGGCGCCGCCCAGCGCCATCGTGTCGTTATGGGCGTAGACCGCCTTCATGTCGCGGTGGGCGGTCACCGCGTCCTCCATCACCGCCACCGCGTCATGCAGACGATAGTGGCCGACATAGGAGACGATCTTCATGTCCGGGTGCCTGGCGATCTCCTCCTCGAAGCCGCGCTTGCGGTCGATGGTGGCGGACGCGCCGGGGGTTCCCTCGATCTGGATCACCTTGCCCTTGCCGCCCAGCCTCTCGGCGATGAAGCGGGCGGAGACCCTGCCCATCTCGACATTGTCCGATCCGATGTAGGCGGCATAGTCGTCCGGGGCGACGCCCAGCTTGCGGTCGAAGACGACGAGCGGAATCTTCGCCCGCTTGGCCGTGTCGGCGATCGGGGCCAGGGCGGCGGAATCGTTGGGCGACAGCACGATGACGTCGACCCGCCGGGTGATCAGATCCTCCAGCGAGGCGAGCTGGACCGCACTGTCCCGCCGCCCGTCCACGATGGTCATCTCCACGCCCGGATGCTGGGCGGCCCAGGCCTTGGCGCGCTCGACGCCGCTGACGCGGTAGGGATGCTCGACATTCGGCTGCGACACGCCGATGCGCAGCTTGTCCTGGGCGGGTGCCGGAGAGGCCGAGAGCGCCACGGCGGCGCAGCCGATGCCGAGCGAGACCAGCAGACCGAGCTTCTTCATCTGGTGTTTCCTTCCCCTGGAGATGTGATTTGGTTGTCGTGGTGGGGCCGTCAGTGCCGGCCGCGGCCGCCGGTCAGGCGCCGGATGCTGAACATCACGGCGATGACGATGATGACGCCACGGGCGACGTCCTGGGCGTAGGGGGAGACCGACAGCAGGTTCAGGATGTTGTAGGTCAGCCCGATCACCATCAGGCCGACCAGGCTGAGCGCCACGCTTCCGACGCCGCCGGTGAAGGGCGTGCCGCCAATCACCACCGCGGCGATGCCCGACAGCTCGAACAGCATGCCGGCGGTGGGCTCGCCGACGCCGAGCCGGCCGAGGAACAGCAGGCCGGCCAGCGCCGCCAGCACCCCATGCAGGGTGTAGACGCTGCGCTTCATCCCATCGACGTTGAGGCCGGACCGGTGCGCGCCGACCGGATTGTCGCCGACCAGGCAGACGAAGCGGCCGAAGCTGGTGTATTTCAGCACCACCGCGGCGATGACGCACACCACGGCGGTGAGGATGACCGGGGCCGGCACCGGTCCGAGATAGCCGCGGCCGAACCAGAAGACGAAGTCGGGCGCCAGCTGGGTCGGAATCGTCCGGCCCTCGCTGATGATCAGCGCCAGCCCGCGGGCCACCGTCATCATGCCCAGCGTGGCGACGAAGGGGGGCACCTTGCCCCAGGTGATCACCGCCCCGTTGACATAGCCGCAGACGGCCCCGACCAGCAGCACGGTCGCGATCATCCCGAAGGGCCCGACATGGGGGGCCGCCACCGCGCCGACGACGGCGCTGAGCGCCAGGATCGACCCTCCCGACAGGTCGATTCCCCCGGAGATGATGACGAAGGTCAGGCCGATGGCGATCAGCCCGACCATCGTCCATTGCCGGAACACGTTGAAGATGTTGTCGGCGGTCAGGAAATGCGGCGACAGCAGGGCGGAGACGACGATCAGCACGACGAGGCCGGTGACCGCCACGTTCTGAAGCAGCAGGGCGCGGATGCGCGCCGCGGGCGGCACGGGCGCCGCAGGCGGCAAATCCCCGGCGGGCGGCATGGTGACGGCGCCGGACGATTGCGCGTTGTTGGACATGGGGCAGTCTCCGTAGAGGGGCCTCGTCCGGCTTCGCGGCACGGCGCCGGCCCTTGGCGTGATTGACCCTTCGCAGGGCGCGGGCAACCCGGACCAAGCCTGGGATGCGCGGTTCATCTCGATATCGGGAGGCAATCTAGCGATAAAAACGTTTTTGGCAAACGTTTTTATTCCGTGATACAGACAATCCGCAGGCTCAACGCAGGCAGGGGGCGGGTGCCATGGCGCGACGACCGAAACAGCAGGTCACCATCATCGATGTGGCGCGGGAACTGGGGCTTGCCCCGTCCACCGTGTCCAACGCCCTGCGCGGAAAGCCGGAGGTCGCCCCGGACACCCGCGCGAGGGTGTTCGCCAAATGCGAGGCGATGAATTATGTCGCCTCTCCGGTGGCGAGGGCGCTTCGGGTCCGGTGCAGTTTCACCATCGGCGTCCTGCTGCCCGACATCTCCAACCCGGTGTTCGGCGACATCATCAAGGGGCTGGACGGCGTTCTGGCGCCGGCCGGCCTCGCCACCCTGCTGGCCAGCACCGAGAACGGGCAGGGCAGGCTGCTCACCGCGGCCCGGACCTTCATCCAGCGCGAGGTCGACGCCCTGGTCATGATCTCGCAGCCGGTCGAGGGAGAGGGGATGGACGAACTGCTGGACTGGGACGGGCCGATCCTGGTCATCCACCGCCGCACGCCGAAGGCTGCACTCGACTATGTCGGCATGGACAATGTCGGCGGGGCCGAGGCGGCGGTCCGCCATCTCGCCGGGCTGGGCCACCGCAGGATCGCCTTCATCGAGGGACCGCGCCTGTCGTCGTCGGCCCGGGAGCGGCTGGCCGGATATCGCAAGGCGGTCCAGGACCTCGGGCTCGAGGCCGATCCGGCGCTGGTCTGTTCCGGAGACTACACCCTTTCGAGCGGATTCCACGCCGCACGCCGCATCCTGGCTGCCGAGCGGCGCCCCACCGCCATCGTGGCGGCCAATGATCTGATGGCCTGTGCCGTGATGGACATTGCCGTGCATATGGGGCTGACGCCGCCGAAGGATCTTTCGGTGATCGGCTTCGACGACGTCTTCATCTCGTCCTTTCCCCAGATCGCGCTGACCACGGTCCGCCAGCCGGCGGCGGAGATCGGCCGGGCGGCGGGGCGGCGCCTGCTCGACAGGCTGTCGGCCGATGCCACGGCTCCGCGCGACGTCGTCCTGCCGGCGGAACTGGTGGTCCGCGCCTCGACAGGTCCGGCTGCGATCCGGCCGCGGCCGGCACGCAAGCTGACCGAAAGCGATCTGGAAGCCCATCTGCGCCATCGCTGGCGGCCGACCACCGAGGTCTATCCCTGAGGGCCCCGCCAGCCGGCCCGATCTCAGCCGGCCCGATGGGAGCGTGCGGCGATCCGGATCCTGGGCCGGGCGGTCCGGACGGGGCCGGTGGTGCCGCGGACGACCAGGCGGGTGGGGAAGATGACGGTCTGCTGGGACAGCTGTTCCTTGCTGTCGATGCGGTTCATCAGCAGCCCGGCCGCCGCCGCCCCCATGTCGCGCTTGGGCAGATGCGTCGTCGTCAGGTTGATGCGTGCGAAGGAGGCAAGCTGGATGTCGTCGAACCCGACCAGCGACAGTTGGGACGGCACATCGATCCCACGCTCCGCCGTCGCGTTCAGAACGCCCATTGCGCTCATGTCGTTGCTGGCGAGGATCGCCGTCGGGGGCCGGTCGAGCGCAAGGAAACGCATCGCGGCGGCGTAACCGCCCTCGACGCTGTAATGGCCGGGACACACCAGTTCGGGATCGCTGTCCAGCCCGAAGCCCGCGACATTGTGGAGATAGGCATCGAACCGCTCCTGCGCGGTCGAGGATTCGAACGGGCCACGGACGAAGGCGATGCGCCGGTGCCCCAGCTCGATCAGGTGCCGCATCGATTCGGTGATGCCGGTGAAATTGTCGGCGCCGACATAGTCGTCGGCGAACAAGGGGCTCCGGCGCTGCAGAAGCACGAACGGCGTGCCGGTTTCCAGCAATCCGCGCACCACCGGGCCTTCGCAATATTGCGAGATCAGCACCATTCCGTCGACCTGCTGGTCGAGCAGCGACCGCATGTGGGCGATCTGCCGCGTCTCGTCGCCGTCGGTGTTGCACAGCAGCAGGGTGCAGGTCTCGCGGACGGCCATGTCCTCGATCCCCCGCACGAAATCGGGCGAGGCCGGATTGGCCACGTCGGCGATCAGGACCCCGATGGTGAAGCTGCGCTGCATCCGGAGCGCGCGGGCGACCATCGAGGCGCGGTAGCCCAGCCGTTCCGCCGTCGCCAGCACCCGTTGCCGGGTCTCCTCCCTGACGTTCGACTTCCCGGCGAGCGCATTCGACACGGTGGACAGCGACACGCCGCACTCCCGGGCGACATCGTGGATCGTCGCGCGCCGGCGTTCGCCCCCATCCTCCAGGATGTCCGGATTGCCTTCTCTTCTCGCCATGGTGGCCCTGCGTGGTTGCTGGAACCGGACTAGTACAACGCTCCTGCGGTGTCCAGAAACGTTTTAGAAAAAATCGTTTTCCGATTCGCTGGGCGATTTCCGCCAGTCCCGGCGGGCGGATGGCCCTCCAACCGTGGCCAAGCGGGGCCGTCCGTCTTGACATCGCGGCAATGTCGTATAGAAACGTTTTTATTGGAGTGGAAGCCAACCCCGTCCACCGGGCGGGACCGGCCATATCGGGACGGTGAAACCATGAAAGACAAGCTGCGCACCCTCGAAGAGGCGGTGTCGCCCATCGGCTCGGGATCCACCATCGCGCTTGGCGGCAGCCTGCTGCGGCGGCAGCCGAACGCCGCCGTCCGCGCCCTGATCCGGGCGGGGGTCCGCGACCTCACGGTGATGACCTGGGCGGCCACGACGGCCCTGGACATGCTGGCGGCGGCCGGCGCGGTCCGGCGGCACGAGGGCATCTATGCCGGTATGTTCAATCTGGGGCTCGCCCCCAACGTCCGGCGCGGGATCGAGGGCGGTTCCATAGAGGTCCGGGACTTCTCGGAGACGGCGATGGTCGCGCGCCTGCGCGCGGCAACCCAGGGGCTGCCGTCGCTGCCGATCCGCACCCTGTTCGGCTCCGACATCGCGCTCCGCAACACGGACCAGATCCGCGAATTCACCTGCCCGATCTCCGGCGAGCGCCTGCTGGCGGTGGCGGCGGCCGAGGCGGACTTCACCCTGATCCACGGCTATGTCGGCGACCGTTACGGCAATGTGCAATGGCCGGTGGTGCGCGACAGCGACGACGTCGACCAGATGATGGCGACCGCGTCGCGCCGCCTGATCGTCACGGTCGAAAAGATCGTCGATCACGACGTCGTCAAGCGGCGTCCGGCGCTGACCTATATTCCGGGCCAGCTGGTGGAGGCCATCGTCGAGGTGCCGAACGGCGCCCATCCGGTGGCGGTCGACGGCTTCTACGACGAGGACGAGGCCCATCTGGCCGGTTACGTCGAGCGATGCCGCAGCCCGGAGGGGGCCGCCGCCTATCTCGACGAGTTCGTCCGCGCCCCGCGCGACCATGACTCCTACCTTGGCGCCGTCGGCGGCCGCGAGCGGATGGCCGCGCTGGACGTCGGCCCCGGTCTTGCCGCTTGGGAGACTGTCCAATGACCGCCGCGATGACGACCACTCGATCCTCCGCCTATTCGACCAATGAGCTGGTGACGGCACTGGTCGCGTCCGAGATCCGCGACGACGACCTCGTCTTCGTCGGGGTCGGCACCAACGGGCGGGCCTTCACGCTGGCGGTCGGCATTCCACTGGTCGCCCTGCAACTGGCCCGGCTGCGGCACGCGCCGGGGGCCAGCGTCTATTTCGGCAATCTGCTGGAGCCCGACCTGTCGCAGATGCCGACCACGCTGCGTCAGGACAGCTTCACCCGCTGGCACGCCGCGGCCAGCACCGCCGACGTCGGCTACAAATGCGACATGCTGATGCGCCGGCGTTTCGACGTGTCGTTCGACTCCGCCGCGCAGATCGATGCCCATGGCAACCTCAACATCACCGCCATCGGCGACTACGCCCGGCCGGCGGTGCGGCTGGTCGGCTGCCTTGCCCAGCCCGAACATCTGGCCTTCGTCCCGCGGCCGATCGTCATGATGGATTTGTCGCGGCGCGGCTTCGTCGAAAAGGTCGACTTCGTCACCAGCGTCGGCCACGCCCGCGACGGCCGCACCCGCGAGGAGCTGGGCTTGGCGTCCGGCGGTCCGCATCTGGTGGTGACCGACAAGGCGATCTTCGATTTCGCCACGCCCGGCCGCCGGATGCGGCTGCGCTCCCTCCACCCCGGGGTCAGCCGGGAGGAGGTCCTCGACCTGATGGGGTTCGTGCCGGTGATCCCCGACGAGGTTCCCGTGACGCCGGAGCCGGCGGCGGCGGATCTCGCCGCGATCCGCAGCACCATCGATCCCCACCGGACTCTTCTGAAGGTCTGAGGCCGCAGCGTCGGAAGCGGACGGGAGCAGTGGGCGGGGGCGGGCAAGGATGTAGAATGCCCCGGGGCAAGGCGGGCGGAGACGGGCGGCATGGCTGGTTCGACCGGAAGCAAGCGGCGCGTGACGATCAAGGACGTGGCGGAGGAGTGCGGGCTGGCCCTGTCCACCGTGTCCAACGCGCTGACCAACAAGAGCTACGTCACCGAGGAAACCCGCCGCAAGGTGCAGGAGGCGGCGGCCCGGCTCGGCTATCGGGCCTCGGCCATTGCCCGCAGCCTGCGGCTCAACCGGACATCGGCCATCGGCGTGCTGGTCGCCGATGTCGCCAACCCGTCGGTGGTCGATCACCTGCGCGGCATCGACGACGTCACCACGCGGGAGAATTTCAGCGTGATCCTGTGCAACACGGACGATTCCGAGGCGCGCCAGATCATGCTGATGCAGACGCTGCGCGACCGTCAGGTCGACGGCATGCTGTTGATATCGCAGCACAGCCGGTCGGAGGCCATCCGCGCCCAGCTGGCGGGCGTCCCGTTCGTGCTGATGCACCGCCGATGTGCGGGGTTTCCCGATCCCTATGTCGGAACCGACAACCGGCAGACGATGGAGGCGGTGGTTCAGCACCTCGTCGTGCTGGGCCACCGGCGGATCGCCTTCGTCCGCGGTCCCCACGACTCCACCACGGTGCAGGAGCGCCTGCAGACCTATCGCGAAATGGTGCGCCGGCATGGGCTGGACGGCGACGAGCGGCTGGTGCTCGGCGACGCCTACGGCATCGATGCCGGCCGGCAGGTGGCCGGGCAGATCCTCGCGCTCGACCCGCGTCCGACCGCCGTCATCGCCAGCAACGACATGAACGCCCTGGGAATCCTGGAGGTGGCGCGGGAGCGCGGGATCCGGGTTCCCGAAGACATGTCGCTGGTCGGTGCCGACGACATTCCCTTCGCCGGCTTCTCCGGCGTCGATCTGACGACCACGCGCCCACCCCGGCGCAAGATGGGTGTCCGGGTGGCCGAGATGCTGATCCGCATGATCGAGGGCGAGGATCTGGCCGCCGAATCCCACATCTTCGCTACCGAACTGGTGGTGCGCCGCTCGACCGCGGCGGTTCCGGTCCGGCGTGCGCGGAACCGCCTGCGCGCCTGATCGCCAATCAAATCATCGCCCTTCCGAATAATCGAGAATCCGGACGATAAGGGTTGACGCGCTAATAAAAACGTTTTTATATCGTGCCCACGAGTTCGATGCCGCGACAGTCGCGGCGGACCCTTGCCCCCTCTGACGCGCGGCAGGTTCATGAAAGAAAAGCTCACAACCCTTTCCGATGCGGTCCGCCGCATCCCCTCCGGCAGCCGCGTGGCGTTCGGGGGAAACATCATGCGGCGGCAACCCAATGCCGCGGTCCGTGAAATGATCCGCCAGGGCATCGGCGACCTGACGGTCTATGCCTTCGCCACCGGCCTGTCGGTGGACATGCTGGCGGCGGCCGGCCTGCTGCGGCGGTACGAGGGCGTCTATGTCGGCCTGTTCTGGCACGGGCTCGCCCCCAATTTCCGCCGCGCCGTCGAAGCCGGCCGCGTCGAGGTGCGGGACTTCTCCGAATCCTCGATCGTCGCCCGGTTCCAGGCGGCCTGCAGCGGGCTGAGCTACATGCCGGTCAAGGCGCTGCTCGGCACCGACATGATGCGCCAGGATCCCGGCATCGTGATGGAGACGGCCTGTCCCTTCACCGGCGAGCCTTACGCCGCGGTGCGGGCCGTCGATGCCGAGTTCACGGTCATGCACGGCTATCGTGGCGACCGTTTCGGCAACATCCAGTGGCCGCTGGCGCGCGATGCCGACGATGTCGACCAGATCATCGCCCGCGGGTCGCGCCGGCTGATCGTGACGGTCGAGGAGATCGTCGACCATGAGGAGATCATCCGCCAGCCGAACCTGACCTACATCCCGGCCCAATGGGTCGAGGCGGTCGCCCTGGCCCCGTTCGGGGCGCATCCGCTGGCGTGCGACACCATCCATGACGAGGATGTCGACCATATCCGCGCCTATGCACAAGCCGGCGCGACCCCCGAAGGCGCGCGCGCCTATCTGGATGCGTATGTTCACGGCGGCCCGACGCATGACGACTATCTGATGCGCTTCGGCGGCAGGGACGCACTCGAAGCGCGCCTCTCGGTGCGGAGGAGCGGAGCGTGAGCGACCATACCGTCAATGAACTGATGGCCGCGGTCATCGCGCGCGAAATCGCCGACGACGACCTCGTGTTCACCGGCGTCGGCACCGCCGGGCGTCCCTTCACCCTGGCGGTCGGGCTGCCGGTGGTGGCGACGAGGCTGGCGCAGGCCGCCCACGCCCCCGGGGCGTCGCTCTATTGGGGCAACCTCCTGACGCCGGATCTCGACCGCATGCCGGACAGCTGGCTGCAGGACAGCTTCACCCGCTGGCCGTGCGCCAGCCAGCTGACCGAGACATCGCAGAAGATCGACATGCTGGCGCGGTGCCGCTTCGATGTCTCGTTCGAATCCGCCGCGCAGGTCGACCGCTTCGGCAACCTCAACATCACGCGGATCGACCATCCCGACGGCCGCCTGAAGACGAGGCTGATCGGCTGCCTGGCGCAGCCGGAACACCTCGCCTTCGTGCGCAAGCCGATCATCGTGGTCGACCTGTCGCCCCGCGTCTTCGTCGAGGCGGTGGACTACGTCACCAGCTTCGGCCACCAGCGGCATGGCGTGACCAGGGAGCGTTACCGCCTTCCCGGGCCGGGCCCGCAGCTGGTCGTCACCGACAAGGCGGTCTTCGACTTCCAGGGCGACGGGGGAGCGATGCGGCTCCGCACCCTTCATCCCGGCGTGACCGTCGACGAGGTGCTCGGCCTGATGGGCTTCCGCCCGGAGATTTCCGCGACCCTGACCGAAACGCAGCCGCCGACCGCCGAACAAATCCGGCTGATCCGCAGCCACATCGACCCGGGACTGTCGCTGCTGCGCGCCTGACCGGTGGCCGGCCACGGCACGGCCGGCTGGAAAATACGGCCGGCTATAACAGCGGCCGGCGATAGAAACGATTTTATTGGGAGGCATGATGACCAGACCCCTGGCGGGCCTGAAGGTGCTCGACCTGTCCCGCTACATCGCCGGTCCGCACTGCGCAACCGTCCTGGGCGATCTCGGCGCCGATGTCGTCAAGGTGGAACGGCCGCAGCTGGGCGACGACACCCGAACCTTCAAACCGGAACTCGGCGGCGAAAGCCTCTATTTCCTGATGTTCAACCGCTCCAAGCGGGGGATGACGCTCGACTTCCGCAATCCGCAGGCCCAGGAGCTGCTGCGCCGGCTGGCGCGCGAGGCCGATGTCCTGGTCGAGAATTTCCGGCCCGGCACCATGGAGCGGATGGGATGCGGCTGGGAGGAGTTGCACGCGATCAATCCCCGCCTCGTCATGGCGCGGATCTCAGGCTTCGGCCAGAACAACTCGATGTCGAGCCGCCCCTGCTTCGACGGGGTGGCGCAGGCGACCACCGGCCTGATGGACCTGACCGGCGACCCCGACGGTCCGCCGATGATGGCCGGAACCTTCGTGGTCGACTATAGCACCGCCCTCTATGCCGCGATCGGCATCCTCGCCGCGCTGCAGAACCGCGAGCGGACCGGAACCGGCGAGATGGTGGACGTCAGCCTGATGGGCAGCGCCGCATCCCTGCTGATGACGGCCCTGCCGGAATGCCTGCTGCTGGGCGAGCCGCCCACCCGGCGTGGCAACCGCGACCGCTACACCGCACCGGCCAACGTGTTCCGGGCGGCGGACGGGGCCTGGATGCTGGTCCAGGCGGGCAACGAGCAGCTGTTCAAACGCTTCGCCGCCATGATCGGCCGTCCGGAGCTGCTGGACGATCCCCGTTTCGCCACGCTGGCGGCCCGGATGGAGAATGTCGAGGCGGCGGAGGCGCTGGTTGCCGGCTGGGTCGCCGGACTTGCGGCCGACGAGGCGGTCCGCCGCCTGGGCGAGGCGGAGATACCCTGCGCCAAGGTCTCCACCGTCAGCGACATCGCCGCGAACGCCTACATGCGGGAAGCCGGGAACATCATCGACGTCGAGCACCCCGCGGTCGGTCCGGTGCCGATGAGCGGCCCGGTCGTCCGGGTCGGCAGCGGGCGGCATGCCGTCGAGCCTGCGCCGACGCTGGGCCAGCACACCGACGAGGTGCTGGCCGATTGGCTCAAGCTTACTCCCGACGATGTCGCCGTCCTCAGGTCGAACCGGGCCGTCTGAGGATCCTTGGACGGCCCGTCGAAGATAGGAAGGGGAGGAAAGCATGGAGCAGTCAGCGCCTTTGCTCAGCGTCAGGGGGATCACCAAGAGCTTCGGCCCCACCACCGTGTTGCGCGATGTCGACTTCGACGTTTTTCCCGGCGAGATCCATGCGCTGATCGGCGAGAACGGGGCAGGCAAGTCGACGCTGATGAACATCGTCAGCGGCACCTTCCCGCCGACCTCCGGAACCATCCGGGTCGACGGGCGGGACCGTCCGATCGCGTCTCCCGGCGAGGCGATCGACCTCGGCATCGCCATGATGCATCAGGAACCGAAGGTCGCCGGCCCGCTCAGCGTCGCGGAGAACGTCTTCATGGGACGGTTGCCGACGCGCGGCGGCATCTTCCTCGACCGGCGCACCCTCAACCGCACCGTCGACCCTGTGCTGAGCGACATCGGGGCCGGCTTCACCGCCGCCACGCCGGTCGAACGGCTGAGCGTGGCGCAGCGCCAGCTGGTGCAGCTTGCCCGCGCGATCACGCAGAATGCCCGCCTGATCGTGCTGGACGAGCCGACCGCCAGCCTGACGCCTGTCGAGGTCGCGACGCTGTTCGGCCTGATGCGGCGGCTCACCGCCCGGAACGTGGCCTTCATCTACATTTCCCACCATATGGACGAGGTGATGGCGGTCGCCGACCGCGTGACGGTCCTGCGCGACGGCAGCCGGGTGGCGACGAAACGGGTGGCCGAGACCAGCAAGGCGGAGTTGATCCGCCTGATGGTCGGCCGGGAGCTGGGATCGCACTTCCCGCCGCGGCGGCCCTGCCGTCCCGGCGACGTCGTGCTGGAGGCGAGCAACCTGTCCGGTCCCGGATTCCGGGACGTGTCGCTGACCTTGCGCCGGGGCGAGATCGTCGGGCTGGCCGGGCTGGTCGGGGCCGGCCGCACCGAACTGGCCCGGGTGCTGTGCGGCGCCCGGCGGCCCACCGCAGGGGAAATCCGGCTGGAGGGCAGGGCGGTGCGCCATGCCGCGCCGGCCGATGCGGTTGCCGGCGGCATCGCCTATCTGGCGGAGGACCGGCGGGATTCCATCCTGCGGCCGCTGACCGTCCAGCAGAACATCACCCTGGCCGCCCGTTCGCAGTTCTCCCGCGGTGTTTTCGTCGATGCCCGGCGGGAGCGCAGCACGGCCAGCGACTTCGTCCGCCGGCTCAACATCGCGACCTCGTCGATCCATCAGCCCGCCGGCCAGCTCAGCGGCGGCAACCAGCAGAAATGCGTCATCGCCCGCTGGCTGCTCAGGCAGCCCAAGGTGATCCTGTTCGACGAGCCGACCCGCGGCATCGACGTCGGCGCCAAGCGGGAAATCTACGGCTTCATCCACCAGCTGGCCGAACAGGGCTGCGCGATCCTGATGATCTCCTCCGAACTTCCGGAGGTCATCGGCATCAGCGACCGCGTCATGGTCATGTGCGAGGGCCGCATCAGCGGCGAGCTTGCCGCCGCCACCGCCACCGAAACCGCCGTCATCGAACTGGCGGTTCCCCGAAGCCGCCCCCAGGAAGAGAGGACGGTCCGACATGTCCAACAGTGATCCCCAGGCAGCCGCCCTGATGATGGGCGCCCCGCAGTCTCCCGCCGCCGCCCTGCGCGCGGTGATCGCCCGCCACACGGTGGCGCTGACCAACATCCTGGCGCTGGTCCTGCTGCTGGTGATCGGCAGCATCCTGTCGCCCCATTTCCTCAGCACCCAGAACATCTTCAATGTGCTGCGCGGCGCCAGCATGGTCGGCATCGTCAGCATCGGCATGACCTTCGTCATCCTGAACCGTGGCATCGACCTGTCGGTCGGCTCCCTGGTCGGGGTGTCGAGCGTCCTGATGGCCGGGATGATGCCGTGGGGCGTCGTCGGATGGGGGGTGCTGCCGATCCTGGCCGCCGTCGCGCTGGGCGTCATGAACGGACTGCTGATCACGGTCTGCCGGCTGCAGCCCTTCATCGCCACGCTGGGCATGATGATCTTCGCCCGCGGGCTGGTCTACATCTATTCCGACGGCAGTCCGATCGTGGCGTCGGGCGCGCCGGCGGCGGTCGGCACGTTGGGCTCGGGCTATCTCGGCCCGGTGCCGGTGCCGGTCCTGGTCTTCCTGGTCTGCGCGGTGGTCGGCCATCTGGTGTTGCGCAGCACGATCTTCGGCCGCGAGATCTACGCGGTCGGCGCCAACGAGGAGGCCGCCCGCCTGTCGGGCATCCGCACCAAGCTGAACCAGATCAAGGTCTATGCGGTCAGCGGCCTGCTCGCCGGGATCAGCGGCATGGTCCTGACCGCCCGTCTCGGCGTCGGCGATCCCAATGCCGGGCAGATGTACGAGCTGGACGCCATCGCCGCCTGCCTGATCGGCGGCACCACCTTCGACGGCGGCGTCGGCACGGTGCGCGGCACGGTGATCGGCGTGCTGATCCTGGCCTTCCTGTCCAACATCCTGAACCTGCTCGGCATATCGCCCTACACGCAGATGCTGCTGAAGGGGCTGATCATCATCGCGGCCGTCATCGTCAGCGAATTCCGCAAGCGCTGAGGACGACCACGCACGCCACCGACACTTCAAATCCAAAAGAAAAGGGAGGAACCGAAATGGCCACCGACAAGACCGTCACCCTCGACCGCCGGCGCCTGATCCAGGCGGGTGCGCTCGGCGCCGCGGGGCTCGCCATGCCCTGGATCGCCCGTCCGGCCTTCGCGCAGTCCGCCGCCGGCAAGACCATCGGCTTTTCCCAGTCCTTCGTCACCACCGAGTGGATCCGCCAGCAGCGCCAGGGCGTGCTCGACACCGCCAGGAAGTTCGGGCTGGAGACGGTGGTGCTGGACGCCGCCAACCGGCCGGCCAAGCAGGTCGGCGACATCGAGGATCTGGTGACCCGCCGGGTCGACGCGATCCTGATCAGCACCTATTTCTCCGAAGCGGTCGCCCCGGCGATCCGCGAGGCCAACCGCGCCGGCATCCCGATCATCGTGCTCAGCTCGGGCCTGGTCGGCGACGTCGACTGGACCGTGCATCTCAGCGTGGATACCTACGCCTCGGCCAAGACGGCGGGCGAGTATTTCGTCAAGCGGCTGGACGGCAAGGGCAACCTGATCCAGGTCGAGGGTTCCCCCGGCTCCACGGTCAACCAGAACCGCGGCAAGGGCTGGCACGAGGTGGTCGACAAGGTGCCGGGATTCAAGCTCGCCGGGCGCGTCATGGCCGACTACGACCGTGCCAAGGCGCTGAAGGGGATGGAGGACATGCTCCAGTCCAACGCCAGGATCGACGCGGTCTATGCGCATTCCGAGGACATGGCGCTGGGCGCCATCCAGGCGATCCGCGAGGCCGGGCGGTCGAAGGAGATGTTCGTCACCGGCTATGACGGGGTCGCGACGGAAACGCTGAAGGCGATCCACGACGGCGATCTCGCCATGGTCATGTCCTACCATCCGTTCGGCGTCGAAGGGGTCGAGGCGGCGGTGCGGGTCCTGGAGAAGAAGCCGATTCCGAAGACGATCGCCTTCTCCGCGCCGATGATCGACAAGACCAACATCGCCGACTATTACGACGCGGCGGCCGGCAAGGCCAAGCTTGCCCCGTCCCGGCTGGCCGCGATGAACCTCGCGGACAAGTAGCCGCCCGTCCTTCCCGCCGCGCCGGATGCGGCGGCCACGGCGGGAAGGGCGCCTCCCATCAAATCCCCTCAGCCGCGGGCGGTCGCCCGTCGGGATCGACAAGGTGCGCGCATGAGCTCTCCCGGTAACAGGATCGGCACCATGGCCGAGGCCGTGGCGCTGGTGCCCGACGGCACCCGCCTGGCACTCGGCGGTTTCGCCAACTACCAGCGGCCGATGGCCTTCGTCCGCGAACTGGTGCGGCAGCGCCGACGGAACCTCACCCTCGTCGGGATGGTCAGCGGACTGGAGACCGACATGCTGATCGGGGCCGGCGCGCTGTCGCGGCTGGAAACCTCCTATGTCGGGCTGGAGAAATACGGGCTGGCCCGCAATTTCCGCCGCGCCTGCGAGGGCGGGACGCTCGACATGGTCGATTATCCCGAGGTGCTCAGCTTCGACCGCTTCCGCGCCAGCCGCGAGAATTTCAGCTTCTGGCCGTGCGATTATCTCGGCGGCACCGATATTCTCACCCACAACAGCGACATCAAGCCGTTCGACTGTCCGCTGACCGGGCGCAGGCTCTATGCCGTTCCCCCGGCGGCCCCGCAGGTCGCGGTGATCCACGCGCTGTGCGCTGACGCGGCGGGCAACGTCCTGATGCCCAGCCACCGGCTGCTGCCGCAGACGCTCGACCTCGACGTCGCCGGCAGCTGCGACACGCTGATCGTCACCGTGGAGCGGATCGTGCCGGAAAGCTTCATCCGCCGCCATTCCGCCCTGAACCAGCTTCCCTCCTACCGCACGGCCCTGGTGGTGGAGGCGCCGTGCGGCGCCCACCCCACGCCGACGCTGGGCCGCTGGCTGACCGATGGGGACCACATGGAACGCTATGTCGCCGCCTCCGGCTCGGCCGAGGGGTTCGCCGCCTACCTCGACGACTGGGTGTTCGGCACCGCCGACCAGGCGGCCTATCTGGACCGGCTGGGAACCGCAAGGCTCACCGCCCTTGTGGAGTTCGACGCGCTATGAGAACCGGTCCCGCGACGATCCCCGAAACCATCGCCGCCCAGCTCGCCCGCAGCTTCCGGGATGGCGAGGTCGGCTTCACCGGTCTGGTGACCGGGGAGGCCGCGACCCTGTACGGAACCACCATTCCGCTCGCCGCCATGCTGCTGGCCCGGCGGATGCACGCCCCCAACCTCACCGTCCTGCTGGCCGGCTGGTCGCACAATCCTGATCTTTCGATGCTGGATGTCGTCCCGGATTCGGAATTCGACGCCGTGCTGCGCGACCTGCCCTGCGACGCCCAGGCGGTGACCTACCCCGGACAGATCCGGTTCAAGCGCGGCGACATCGATTTCGGCTTCAGCTCCGGAGCCCAGGTCGACCGCACCGGCTGCCTGAACAGCGTGTGCATCGGCGATTACCGCAAGCCGAAGGTCCGTCTGGTCGGGCCGATCCTCCAGCCGGAACACATGACCATCTTCGGCCGCGAATACATCATGATGCCGCACCACACGCGGCGGACCTTCGTCGACAAGGTCGATTACGTGTCCGGCGTCGGCTATCCCGGCGGCCTGGCCGGCCGGGCGGCGCTGGGGCTCCGGCATGGCGGTCCGGAGTGGATCGTCACGCCCCACTGCATCTTCGATTTCGACCGCGAGGGCGGCCGCGCCCGGTTGAGGAGCATCCACCGGGAAGAGGGCCGGGCAACGCTACCGGAAGACACCGGCTTTGCGCTCGACGGCATCGAGGCCGCGCCGGTGACCGAAGTGCCGACCGATGAGGAACTGCGCCTGCTGCGCGGCACGGTCGATCCCAGGGGCATCCTGCTCGGCCGCGCCTGACCTCTGCTGGAGAACCATCCGATGGGAGTTGCCCGATGACCTCCACCCCGCTCCTGCGCTGGGGCATCCTCGGAACCGGCGCGATCGCCCGGCAGTTCGCCGACGCGCTTGCCACCTGCAAGCGCGGCCGGCTGGTTGCCGTGGCCAGCCGGCAGCCTGCCGACGGCCTTGCCGACAGCTTCGGCGGCGTCACCGTCCATGCCGGCTATGCCGCGCTGCTGTCCGATCCGGACATCGATGCCGTCTATGTCGCCACCCCGCACCCCGGCCACGCGGAATGGGCGATCCGGGCCTGCGAGGCCGGAAAGCATGTTCTGTGCGAAAAGCCGCTGGCCATGAATGCGCCGGAGGCGATGGCGGTGGCCGATGCGGCGGAGCGGGCCGGCGTCGTCGCGATGGAAGCGTTCATGTACCGCGGCCATCCGCAGACCCGGCGGCTGATCGACCTCATCGCATCCGGGGCCATCGGCGAGGTCACGCTGATCCAGGCGGCCTACGGCTATCATACCGACTTCGCGGCCGGGAAACGCCATTTCGATCCGCAGCTCGGCGGCGGCGCGATCCTCGACGTCGGTTGCTATTGCGTCTCGATGTGCCGCCTGATCGCCGGGGTCGCCGCCGGCAAGCCCTTCGCCGAGCCGGTCGGGATCCAGGCGCAGGGGCACCTCGGCCCGACCGGGGTGGATGAACGGGCGACCGCGCTGCTGCGCTTCCCCGGCGGCCTGTTGGCGCACATGGCCGTCAGCATCACCACCGTGCAGGACAACACCCTGCGCATCTACGGCACGGCGGGACGGATCGAGCTGCGGTCCCCGTGGTTCTGCTCCGGCAAGACCGGCGGCATCGGCACCATCCTGTTGACCAGCCGTTCCGGCGCGGTCGAGACCATCGAGGTCGAGACGACGGACTGGCTCTACGCGCTGGAGGCCGACCTGTTCGCCGATGCGGTGGCGACCGGGGCCGTCCCCTGGCCGGCGCCCGGTCCGGCCGACAGCATCGGCACCATGCGCGTGCTCGACGACTGGCGGCGGGCGATCGGTCTCGACTATCCCTGTGAGCACCCGGGCCGGCGGGAAACCGCCGCCGGCCGTCCGCTCCGGCGCCCGGTGGATGCGGCGATGCCTTATGACGACGGTCTCGGCCTGGGCAAGCCGGCGTCGCGGATCGTCACCGGCGGCATGGCGCTCAAGTCCTTTCCGCTGGCCGCCGCCGTCTACGACGCCTTCTTCGAGGCCGGCGGCACCATGTTCGACACCGCCTACGTCTATGGGCAGGGGGAGGTGGACCGGCTGCTCGGCCAGTGGCTGCGCAGCCGCGGCGTGCGCGAGGAGGTGGTCCTGATCGCCAAGGGCGCCCACACCCCGCATTGCCGTCCGGACGCCATCCGTCCCCAGCTGATGGAGTCCCTGGACCGGCTGGGGACCGACCATGTCGAGCTGTACTTCATGCACCGCGACGACCCATCGGTGCCGGTGGGCGAGTTCGTCGACGTGCTCGACGCCCTGGTCCGGGAGGGCCGCATCGGACGGTTCGGCGGGTCCAACTGGACCATCGCGCGGATGGAGGAAGCCAAGGCCTATGCGTCCCGCAACGGCAGGCAGGGGTTCGACCTGCTGTCGAACAATTTCAGCCTCGCCGAGATGGTGGCGCCGATGTGGGAGGGCTGCATCGCCTCGTCGGACGATGCCAGCGTGGACTGGTTGACCAGGACGCAGACTCCGCTGTTCGCCTGGTCCAGCCAGGCCCGCGGCTTCTTCACCGACCGGGCGGGACGGGACCGGCGCGACGATCCGGTCATGGTCGACTGCTGGTACAGCGAAACGAATTTCGCCCGCCGCGACCGCGTGCACGACCTGGCGGCCCGCCTGGGCGTCACCCCGGCGCAGGTGGCGCTGGCCTGGCTGCTGGTCCAACCGCATCCGGTCTTTCCCATTGTCGGCCCGGCCACGCTGGGCGAACTGCGTGATTCCCTGGGGGCGCTTCGCGTCCGCCTCACCCCCGATCAAGCCGCCTGGCTCAAGTCCGGAGAGTCCCGATGACCGACTGGTCCTCCCTGCCCGAATTGTTCTCGCTCAAGACCGGTCCGCATCTGCGGGAGCCCACCTATGATGCCATCGTCGTGCCGGAGGAGGCGCCCGCCGTCCGCTATGTCGCCGACGACCGGGCGATCAAGGCCTATTGCTATGCGGTGGATTGCCACGACCCCTGGTATTTCGGACCGACCGAGCGGTTCGGCCTGCGGCTGGCACCCAGCGCCATGGTGCTCAAGGAGCTGATGTGGCTCTATCAGACCCAGTACGACCGCTCCCGCGTCCGCGGCTTCCACCAGCATGAGGATGCGGTCTTCCACGCGCCGGTGCCCGCCGGGACCGAGCTCATCCTCACCGGCCGCAACACCGAGAAGTTCACCAAGCGCGGCAAGGGCTATTTCCGCCACGTCAGCGAAGCCCGGGGTCGCGACGGGCGTCTCTACGTTTCGCAGGTCAATACCGAGATCATCGAACGGTCGCGGCCCGGCGTTCCCGATGACCCGGATACCCGCCGGGGGCAGCGTCCCACCATCGGATGGGATGCCGGGGCGATCGTCAGCGACCGTCCGTCGCCGGTTCCGCAGGCCGGCATGAGACTGGCCGAGGGGCACATCTGGGTCGACCGGGCGCAATCCGCGGTGTTCTCCGGTCTGGGCGACGGTTTCGTCAACCTTCACACGGATCTCGGCGTCGCTGCCGAGATGGGGTTTCCCGATCTGGTGGTGCAGGGGCTGGTCAGCGTGTGCTGGCTGTCGGAAGCGTTGACCCGGTGGGCCGGTCCTGCCTGGCTGTCCGGCGGCGGACTGTCGGCGACCTTCCTGAAGCCGATGCTGGCAGGCCGGGGCGCCGCGGTGCGGACCATGGTGGCGTCCGCGTCGCAGGAGGGGGCGGTGACGCTGGAAACCGCCTTTGTCGGTCAAGACGGCGATACGCACGCGGTCGCGTTCAGCCGCTTCGGGCATGGGTCATAGCGAGACGTTGTTGCATCGGGGCACCTTGGGCGTTGAGCACCCCACATTTCCGGGCGACGAAAAGCAGACACATATTTGTTTGACAAATAGGGCCCCGCTTCCTACCCTGCGGCATGGTCGAGCGCCTTGGACTGGAACCGCGACGTCGCGGGCGAGTTCCTTGGCGCTCCCTACATTCTTCCTCGTTGAAGGGATGATTCCACCGTGACCGACAGCTTCAAGGCCTTTGTCATCGAGGATTCCGGCGGCAAGCCCAAGGGGGGCTTCAAGCCGCTGTCCCTCGCCGATCTGCCCGACAACGACGTTCTGGTCGAGGTTTCCTATTCGACGGTCAACTACAAGGACGGGCTCGCCGCCACCGGCAAGAGCAAGATCGCCCGCAAGCTGCCGATGGTCGGCGGCATCGATCTGGCCGGCACCGTGGTGGAATCCCGGTCGCCCGACTGGAAAGCCGGCGACCGCGTCGTCGTCAACGGCTGGGGCCTGTCGGAAACCCAATGGGGCGGCTACAGCCGCTTCCAGCGCGTCAAGCCGGAATGGCTGATCCGCCTGCCCGACGCCTTCACCCTGGAAGAGGCGATGGGCATCGGAACCGCCGGTTACACCGCGTCGCTGTGCGTCGAGGCTCTCGAGAAATGGGGCACCATCCAGCCCGGCGGCGCGGAGGTCCTGGTCACCGGGGCCGCCGGCGGGGTCGGATCGGTCGCCGTCGCCCTGCTCGCCAAGCGCGGTTATGCGGTCACCGCCTCCACCGGGCGCCCGGACACCCATGATTATCTGCGCGGCCTGGGTGCCACGGGCTTCATCGACCGCTCCGCGCTGGCCGAGAAAGGCGCCCCGCTCCAGAAGGAGCGTTGGGCCGGCGGCGTGGATTCGGTCGGCGGCACGACGCTGGTCAACGCCCTGGCCCAGACCGTCTGGGGCGGTGCCGTCGCAGCCTGCGGTTTGGCGGGGTCGGCGGATCTTCCCGGTACGGTGCTGCCGCACATCCTGCGCAGCGTGGCGTTGATCGGGATCGATTCGGTGATGGCGCCGGCCGACCGCCGCGCGGTCGCCTGGGCACGGCTGGCGCGCGATCTCGACCGGGCGCATCTGGCGACCATGTACGAGGTCCACCCCTTCGAGGATTTGCCGGTTCTGGCGGAACGCATCCTCGCCGGTCAGATCCGCGGACGTGTCGTGCTCGACCTCAACGCCTGATACGGCGCAGGGCGCGGAACGCCTGATCCGGTGGGGCCGGGCGTTACCCCGTCCGTTCGGCCCGCCGGTCCAGCGCCTCGCGGTAGCGGTCGCGGATGTAGGCGACCAGATCGCCCAGAGCCGCCATGCCGGCGTCGGCGTCGCGGGTCTCCATGGCCTGAAGAATGCGCTCGTGAAAGATCACGATGGTCCGGCGCTCGCGCACCCGGAAAATCACCATGTTGCTGACCGGCTGAAGCGCCTCGACCACGGCGTGCATCAGGAAGGACAGCAGCGCATTGCCGGCGGCGTCGACCAGGGCGCGGTGGAACCGCACATCGGACGCGCAGAATTCCTCGTCGCTCAGCGCCACGTCGCGCTGGTGCGCCAACTCCCGCCGCATCCGGTCCAGATGCTCGTCGGTGCGCGCGACCGCCGCCAAACGGCAGCAGGCACCCTCCAACTCCAGCCGGGCGGTCGCCATGTCGTCGAGTTGGATGTCGCCGACCACCACCATCAGGGTCGTGGCGTTGGCGAGCGACCGCGCCGCCTCCTCCGGGGCCGGGCTCGCCACGAAGTTTCCGCCGGTCGGGCCGCGCCGCGAGCGGATCAGATGCTGGGCTGCCAGCCGCTTCAGCGCCTCGCGCACCGTCGGGCGGGAAACCTTGAAACGCTGGGCCAACTCCTCCTCGGTGGGCAGGCGCTCGTCGACCTTCAGGCGGCCATCCATGATCGCCGCCCGCAGCGTGTCGGCGATCTGCTTGGCCGCGCTCGTCGTGACGACGGTTTCGAATTCCACTGGCATGCCGTCTGCTCTTTCGCTCTCGTCCGGCTCGACCTTAGCACAGCCGACGATGGCACGGGGGATTAAAAGAAAAGCCTTTATTTGTTTGACAAATGTTTGTTTGTGTTTCTAACTGTTTGTGTTCATACATAATCTGATGGCCATCGCCTTCGCCTTCCTTCATCCCGGACAAAGGCGGCCCAAGCGGCGGCCGCCGACGAGCGAATGGCGCAACCGGCCAACCCATGGGAGGAAATTCATGCGTCTTTTCGCAACGGCCGCCGTGACAGTCACGTCGATCATCGCCGCCGCGCTGCCCGCGGCCGCGCAGGACCTGCCGGTGTTCCGCGTCGGCGTGCTGAACGACCAGTCCGGCCTCTATTCCGACATCGCCGGCATCGGCTCGGTCGAAGCGGCACGGATGGCGGTGGAGGATTTCAAGCCGGAAACCAAGGGCTTCCGCGTCGAGATCCTGGCGGCCGACCACCAGAACAAGACCGACATCGGCGCTGCCGTCACCCGGTCCTGGTTCGACCAGCAGAACGTCGACGTGGTGGCCGACGTGCCGACCTCCTCGATCGCGCTCGCCGTCTCGGAGATCGCCAAGGCCAAGGACAAGGTCTTCCTGATCGCCAGCGCCGGCACGTCGGATCTCACCGGCAAGGCCTGTTCGCCCAACAACGTGCACTGGACCTACGACACCTGGGCGCTGGCCAACGGCACCGCCAAGGCGGTGATCGGCCAGGGCGGCGACAGCTGGTATTTCCTGACCGCCGACTACGCCTTCGGCCAGTCGCTGGAGCGGGATGCGGCCGAGATCATCAAGGCCAACGGCGGCAAGGTTCTGGGCGCCGTCCGCACGCCCTTCCAGACGCCCGACTTCTCGTCCTTCCTGATTCAGGCACAGAACAGCCGGGCCAAGATCATCGCGCTCGCCAACTCGGGCGGCGACACCGTCGCCTCGGTCAAGCAGGCGGCCGAGTTCGGCATCACCAGCAGCGGCCAGAAGCTGGCCGGGCTGCTGGTGTTCCTGACCGACGTCCATTCGATCGGGCTGGAGACGGCGCAGGGGCTGCTGCTGACCGAAGCCTTCTATTGGGACATGAACGAGGGGACGCGGGCCTGGACCAAGCGCTTCGTCCAGCGCAACAACGGCCGCTACCCGACGATGAACCAGGCCGGCACCTACGCGTCGGTGCTGCATTGGATGAAGACGGTCGCGGTGATGCCCGACAAGAAGGCGGCCCGTGTCGGCCACCAGACGGTCGCGGCGATGAAGGCGATGCCGACCGACGACCCGCTGTTCGGCAAGGGCAGCATCCGGGCCGACGGCCGCACCATCCATGACATGTATCTGTTCGAGGTGAAGAAGCCGTCCGAATCGAAGGGCCCCTACGACTATTACAAGCTTGTGCAGACCATTCCCGGCGATCAGGCTTTCCGTCCGCTGGCGACCTCGGAATGCCCGCTGGTCGCGACGACCAAGTGAACGGACGGGGCTGACCGATGGACGCCGTTCCTCTCAAGGGCACGACAGGCGGGATGGGCAAGCCCGTCTCCCTGACCCTGCTGCTGATCGCCGAGGTGGCGGCGATGTCCGTCTGGTTCGCCACGACCGCGTCGCTGGCCGACATCAAGGCCCACTGGACGCTGGGTCCCTTCCACGAAGCCTTGCTGACCAGCAGCGTGCAGGCGGGCTTCGTGGTGGGAACGCTGGTCAGCGCCCTGCTCAGCCTGCCCGACCGCATCGATCCGCGCCGGCTGTTCGCCGCCAGCGCGCTGGTGGCGGCGGTGGCCAATCTGGCGGTGCTGGCGCTGGAACCGACCGACGCCCTGCTGCCGGTCCTGCGCCTGCTCACCGGCCTGTGCATGGCCGGGGTCTATCCGGTCGGCATGAAGCTGGCGGCGACCTGGGCCAACCGCGACCTGGGGCTGCTGATCGGGCTGCTGATCGCGGCGCTGACCCTCGGATCGGCGTCGCCGCATCTGCTGGCGCTGCTGGGCGGCGTCGATTGGCGCGTGCCCTACGCCGCCGCCGCCGCCGGAGCGCTGCTGGCGGCGGTGACGGTGTGCTTCGTCGGCATCGGCCCGCAGGTGACGCGGGCGCCGCCGCTGCGGCTGGGCAACGCGCTGGAGGCCTGGCGCAACTACCCGCTGCGCCTCGCCAATCTCGGCTATCTCGGCCACATGTGGGAACTCTACGCCATGTGGGCGTGGCTGGCGCTGTTCCTGAACGAGAGCTTCGCGCTGTCGATGACGGACGGCGCCGGCGATGCGGCGAAGCTCGCCACCTTCGCCATCGTCGGGGCGGGGGCGCTGGGGGCGTTGGCCGGCGGCTGGTGCGCAGACCGCTGGGGGCGAACGCTGGTCACCTCCGCCGCCATGCTGGTCAGCGGCGCTTGCGCGCTCGGCATCGGTTTCCTGTTCGGCGGGCCGCCGGGGCCGATCGTCGCCGTCGGCCTGATCTGGGGGATCAGCGTCATCGCCGATTCCGGCCAATTCTCCGCGACGGTCGCCGAGCTGTCGGACCGCTCGCTGATCGGCACCATGCTGACCCTGCAAACCTGCGTCGGATTCCTGCTGACCCTGGTCAGCATCCATCTGATCCCCTACGCGGTGGAACTGGTCGGCTGGCGCTACGCCTTCGCGTTCCTCGCCATCGGGCCGGCGCTCGGCACGCTGGCCATGCTGCGGCTGCGCGCCCACCCGGCGGCGGTGCGCATCGCCGGCGGCAGGCGCTGACGGCCTCCCGCTTTCCTCCCTCTCGCTTCCGAAAAGGCTGACGGTATGAGCTACGACACCATCCGGTTGGAAACGCGCGGCGACGTCGCGTGGCTGGTGCTGAACCGGCCCGAACGCCTCAACGCCCTGAACCAGACCATGCTGGGCGAGATCAATGCCGCGCTCGACGTGGTGGAGGCGGACGACCGGCTGCGCGCCGTCGTCGTCACCGGGGCGGGCAGCGCCTTCTCCTCCGGCTTCGACCTGAAGGAGCAGATGGAGAACCAGCCCCGGGGGGTCGGGCAATGGCGCGGCCCGCTGCGCAAGGATTTCGACACGGTGATGCGCTTCTGGCATTTCCCCAAGCCGACCATCGCCGCCGTCAACGGCCATTGTCTGGCCGGCGCCTTCGAACTGGCCCTGGCCTGCGACATGACCATCACCGCCGACACCGCCGTGTTCGGCGAGCCGGAGCTGAAGTTCGGCGCCGGCATCGTGGTGATGCTGCTGCCCTGGATCGTCGGCCCCAAGCGGGCCAAGGAAATCATCATGACCGGTGCCGACCGCATCACGGCTGAGCGGGCCGAGCGCATCGGCATCGTCAACCGGGTCGTCGCCGGCGCGGCGCTGGAACGGACCGCCCTGGCCATGGCCCGTCATGTCGCCGCCGTGGATCCGATGCTGATGCGCCAGACCAAGCACGCCATCAACCGGACCTTCCAGATCATGGGCATGGGCGAGGCGCTGGAGGCGGCGCTCGACATCGACCTGCACATCGAGGGCGAGGGCTGCCCCGACAAGATCCAGTTCATGGAGATCGCCCGGCGCGAGGGGCTGCGGGCGGCGATCGCCTGGCGCGACGCCCGCTTTCCGCCGGACTCCGAAGCGGGGGAGGGCCGGGCATGATGCCGCCGCTGGCCGCCCTTCTCCTCGACGCCTTCCGCGACGGGCGGGATCCCTGCGTCGAGGATGCGAACCGCCGGCTGCGCGCCGCCGACCTGTCGACGCACGCCGCCGCCCTGGCGGACCGGCTGCGCGCCGCCGGCATCCGGCCCGACGAGCCGGTGCTGGTCCGCGTCGACGGAGCCGCCGCCGATTTCGCCAGCTTCCTCGGCGTCTGGCTGGCGGGCGGCGTGGCGGTGCCGATCCATGCCCGCGCGCTCGATGCCACCCGGCGCGACATCCAGGAGCGGACCGGCGTCCGGCTGACGGTCGACGGCGCGGCCGGAGCGCTGGCGGTCGACGGCCCGGCACCGCCCGACCGGCCGCTGTTGCGCGGGGCGGCGCTGATCATCTTCACCTCCGGCTCGACCGGCACGCCCAAGGGCGCGGTGCTCGGCCACGAGCGGTTCGCCGGCAAGATCCACGCCCTCCAGGCGATGCTGGGCTTCTCCGGGCAGTCCGTCGTCCTGCTGCCGTTGCAGATCACCTTCATCTTCGGCATCTGGGTCGGGCTGCTGGCGATGGCGTCGGGCGCCCGGCTGCGCATGATGCCCAGATTCACGCCCGCCCTGGCCCGCGCGGCGCTAGCCGACGGGGCGACCACCGCCGCCTTCGTGCCGACCATGATGCGCGCGCTGTTCGCCGACGCCGAGGGGCCGGGCAAGGCGCCCGCCCTGCGCCAGATCCTCACCGGTGGCGAGCCGCTCGGCGGCGGGTTGGGCCAGCGGATCGCCACGGCGTGGCCGACGGCGGGAGTCTTCGACCTCTATGGCCTGACCGAAACCGGATCCTGCGATTTCTGCCTGCGCCCCGACCAGCAGGCAGCCGGCGCCGGCTCCATCGGCCACCCCACCGGCGGGGTTGAGTACCGCATCGCCGCCCCCCCGGACGGCATGGAGGCGGACGGCATGGGGGAATTGCTGATCCGCAGCCCGTTCGGCATGCTCGGCTATCTCGACAATCCGGAACTGACCGCCGCGTCCTTCACCGACGGCTGTTTGCGCACCGGCGACCTCGCCCGCCAGCGGCCCGACGGTTTCGTCGAGCTGGTCGGACGCTCCAAGGAGGTGATTTCCCGTGGCGGCAACAAAATCGTGCCGCTGGAGATCGATCGCCTGTTCGCCGGCCATCCCGACGTCGCCGCCGCCTTGGCGACCGGTGTCCCCGATCCCGTGCTGGGCGAGCGCATCCATGTCCTTTTGGTGCCGCGTCCCGGCGCGGTGCTGGACCGTGACGCTCTGCTGTCCTGGGCGGCGGAGAGGATGGAGCGATACAAGCTGCCGGACGTCATCCATATCGGCGGCGACCTGCCGCTGGGCCGCACCGGCAAGGCCGACCGCAATGCCCTGCGCCTGTCCATCGTCGACGATGCCGCGACTTCGGCGCACAAATCGGCGTGAGGGCGGCTTCCGCCGGCAGCTGGCGGCGATCAGGCGGCCTTGCGGGAGAGCGGCATGCCGGGACCGGTCGTCCGATTGTTGACGGCGCAGGCCAAGAAGCACTGTGGTCCCTTGTGGATACCAGCTTCTTTCCCGGAGCGGGGTTCCGGCCGATGTCGGTCGGTACCCCGCTTCAGAAAAGCCCCTCACAGGTCCTTCAAAGGGGTGGGCTGCATCGGTTCGAGGTCCATGCCGGGTGCCGATTCACATCCGGAAGGTCAGCGGATGACCTCTATGGACAGGCTCCGGGTTGCCGGCTGTTCGATGGCGCCTGTCGTTACCGCCTGAGCCTATCGTCATTCACCGCCACCGAACACGGGAGCGCGTTTTTCCAGGAAGGCGCTGACCCCTTCACGGGCGTCGGCTTCCTTTTCCAGTTGACGGGCGACGGTCGCTTCATAGGCGGCCGCGGCCCCGACCCCCTCGAGTTCTCCCAGGATCACCCCGGCCTTGATCGCGGCGACCACTGAAGGGGAGTTCTTGGCAATGTCGCGCGCCAGGGCGAGGGCTTCGTTCAGAGCCTCGCCCTTTTCAGCCAGACGGTTGATGAAGCCGGTCCGGTAGGCCTCGTCGGCGTGCAGCGGGTTTGCCGTCAGCATCAGCTCCAGCGCGCGGGACGACGCCATCAGACGCGGCAGACGGCCGATCTGGCCACCCTCGGGCAGCATGCCGAGACGTGCCCCCGGCGAACCGAAGGTCGCGTTCCTGCTCGCCACCCGCAGGTCGCAGTTTACCGCCAGGATAAGGGCTGCGGCATAGCAATGGCCGTTGATCGCCGCGATCACCGGCTTGTGCAGGCTGCGCGGGCGCAGGAAGGGTTCCTCGCCCAGGTTGCTTTCGGCGTGCGCGCCGGACGCGATCTCGTTCAGGTCATGGCCGCTGGAGAAGGCGATGTCCCCGGCCCCGGTGACCACGATCACGCGCACCGCGTCATCGCTTTCCGCTTCGTTCAGGAGGCGGAGGAAGTCCGCCGCCATCTTCCCTTCGAACGCATTCCGCTTGCGTTCGTTGGAGATGGTCAGGATGCGGATCGCGCCCTCTGTCCGCGTAGAAATTTCGGGCATGGCAAAAGTCCTCATACAAGGCCGGCTGGCCTTTTCGGATTGGGTCGGTGGGGATGGCGTCAGCGCCAGATCTTGTCCTGCCGGTCATAGGCACCGACGCGAAGGTCGGGCTTCTCGGCAATCAGGTGCTTCTTCTGGACCCGCTGGGAGTCGGTCAGCGGGAAGCTGTCGCGGAACTCGTAGTAGCGGGGGACCTTGAACCCGGCGAGATGATGGGAACAGTGATCGGCGATGAATTCCGGCGTGCAGGAGTCCGGGGACACACCGGGGGCCAGCAGGATGTAGGCCTTGATCTCCTCGCCACGGTAATCGTCGGGCACCGGCACGATGGCGGCGTCCTGGATTTGGTCGAGCGTGCGCAGCACCACTTCGACCTCGCGCGCGGCGATGTTCTCGCCCATGCGGCGGACCATGTCCTTGGTGCGGCCAAGGATGTAGTGATAGCCCTTGGAATCCACGCGGCAAAGGTCGCCCGTGCGGAACCATCCGTCGGTGAAGGCGTCCGCCGTCGCTTCCTCGTTGCCGAAATAACCCTTGAGGATGCCACGGCCACGAACCCACAGCTCGCCCGTCTCGCCGGTCGGAACCGGCTTTCCGTCCTCGCCCGTGACCATCAGCTCACGGAAGGGCGCGGCCACGCCGCAGCTTCCCGAACCGGTCATCTCCGGCAGGCGATGGGCGGGGACGTAGCTGCCGCCGCCGATTTCGGTCATGCCGTAATATTCCTGGCCATACACGTTGAAACGGCGCTGGAAGTCGGCGTGGCTTTCGGGACCGAAGGCGAAGATCGTGGCGATCTTCAGCCTGTTGTCCGCGTCGCTCGGGCGCGGCGGCTGCTTGTAGACCATCTCGAACAGGGCGCAGTAATCGCATTCCAGCGCCGACACGTCGGACATGAAGCGCTTGGCACCCGGTTTGCGCGGGAAGAAGGCGCAGCCACCGCTGACCATGGCGTTCAGCAGGATGCGCTGCCCCACCATGTAGAAGAAGCTGGAGCCGACATAGAAGCGGCTGAGGTCGGTGGCGAAGAACTCGGTCGAGCTGATGCCGAGGCAGAGCCAATACTCGTTGCTGAGCATGCAGGCCTTGGAAAAGCCCGTCGTGCCCGAGGTGTATTGGAGGTTCAGCGTGGCATCCATGGACCGTGGGATCGCCGGAGCCCGGCGGCCACGGGCCTCGTCCATCAGGATCTGCCAGTTGCGATGACGGTCCGTCACCGCATCGCCGATCACGATGACGTGGGAGGGATCGAGCGTCACCGCTTCCAGCCTGTCCAGATGCGGCAGGAACTCCGCCTCCAGCACCATGTAGGCGGCGAGCGAGGTCTTCAGGACATACTCGACCTCGCGCGCGGTGTAGGTCGCGTTGACCGGCACCATCACCGCCTGAAGGCGCGACAGCGCCAGCCAGGTGACCGGGAATTCCTCGCGGTTCCACGACATCACCGCGACGTGGACACCCGGGCCGATGCCGACCGCGGAGAGGGCGGCGGCGGCGGTGTCGACCTTGGCCAGAACCTCGCCCCAGTTCCGCTCAACCCCATCGTCGAGGAAGCGCCAGGCGGGCGCCGTCGGGACGCGGGTCGCGGTATTCAGCAGCAGGTCATAGACTGAATCCGGAAGCGTCATCGCCTCCAGGCGTCGGGCGAGAGCATCGGGCTCTTCCCTGCGAAAATCTGAGAACATCACACTTTCCCCGGGTGATAGGGCCGTTGAGCGCGGTGGCCGTCATTGGGATGCGCATGTTTTGCATGCGGTGTCGGGCGGCCCGTTACCCCGCGCGCCGTTGGGCGCGGCGTTGGATCAGGTCGCTCATGAAGACGGCGGCGAAGGTGACGACGATCAGCAGCGTGGCGACGGCGGCCACAACCGGCGTCAGGTCGTGACGCATGTCCGCCCAGATGCGCATGGGCAGGGTTTCGTTCTGACCCATGACGAACAGGGCGATGACCAATTCATCGAAGGAGATGAAGAAGGCAAACACGCCGGCCGAGATCACCGCCGGACGGATCGTCGGCAAGGTGACGTACCAGAAGGCCTCATGCGGCCTGGCCCCCAGCACGCGGGCCGCGCGGGCCAGCGTGTCCCCGGTCTGACGCAGCGCCCCCGACACCGTGGTGGTGACAAAGGGCAGGGCCAGGACGGCATGGACCAGAACCACACCCCACAGCGAGCCATAAAGACCGAAGCGACTGAAGACCAGCAGGGTGCCCAGCGCCAGGATGATGACCGGCACCACCTGCGGACCAAGGAAGATCGGTCCGACCGCCCGCACGGCCTTGCCGCCCTCCCGGCTCAGCACGAGGGCGGCTGCGGTGCCGATGGCGGTGGCCAGCACGGCACTCGCCGCTGCGATGAGCAGACTGCGCAGGGTGGCGTCGATCCAGCCGGCGGACGCGAAGAACTCGTCATACCAGCGGAGCGTGAAGCCCTGCGGCGGAAATTTCAGATAGCGTGTTTCGCTGATCGACATCGGGATGACCAGCAGCAATGGCAGCAGCAGGTAAAGCAGGACACCGACGAAATAGACCGGCAGGAGATAGCGCCCGGACTGTTCCCAGAGCGATCGTTTCATCGCGAGCCTCCATGGCCGCTCAGCATTGTCACACGCCGGAAGAGCAGGGCGATGGCACCCACAACGGCAAAGCCCGCGATCACCAACACCACGCCCAGCGCCGAACCCAGGCCCCAATCGAGGGTCAGCGTGATCTGCGTGGCGATCAGGTTCGCGATCATCGTCTCCTTCGGACCGCCGACCAGCGCCGGGGTGATGAAGAAGCCGAGAGCCAGCACGAAGGTGAGCATCCAGGCGTTGATCGCTCCCCCCGCGCTCAGCGGAAGGAAGATGTGGACGAAGCCGCGCCACGGCGATGCGCCAAGAATCCGGGAAGCCATCAATAAGGAGCGGTTGATGGTGGTCATGGTCGAGAACATGACCAGAATGGCGACCGGCAGCAGAACCTGAACCATCGCGATGTAGACGGCTCCGCGCGTGTACAGCATCTGGAGGGGGCCATCGATGGCACCGATACCGATCAGCATGGAGTTCACCAGCCCTTCACGGCCGAGAACGACGATCCAGCCAAAGGTGCGCACCAGCACGCTGACCCACAGCGGAGTCAGGATGAGCAGGAGCAGCAGGGTGCGGTTGCGCGGCCGGCAGGATGCGAGAAAATAGGCGGCCGGATAGCCGGCCAGGATGCAGGCGAAAGCCACACCGAAGGAAAGCTGCAACGTCCCGACCAGGATCCTGCGGTATGGCCCCTCGCCGAGTGCGGCCTCGTAATGCTCCGCCGACAGCCCGGCTTCGCCCTGCACGCTCCACAACGCGACCTCGCTCACCGGGAGGATGAACACGAAGAGGAACAGCACGGCCGCCGGGGCAAGCAGCCAGAGGGAGGAGAGAGGCGCGCGCCTGCTGCGCGTCGCCCCCTTCCCATCACGCGGCATGGGAATGCCGTCGCTCATTGCAGGCGCCAAGCTTCCCACCGCTTCTGAATGCGCGGCAGGTTTTCAGCCCAGTATTCGGAATCCAGCGCGAACTGAACGTCGAGGTTCGCCGCGCTGGTCGGCAGTTCCTTGGCTTCGTCCGCCGAGAGGATCTTGTAGATCTCGGGGTTGAAGGAGGAGTACGGCATGGCGCGGGCGATCTCGGCCAGACGCGACGGGGTGTTCCAGCAGTACTTCATGAACTTCTGGGAGTCGGCCACGTTGCGGGCGCCCTTCACGATCGAGTAGTAGCTGACGTCCAGCGACCCGCCGCTCCAGATGATCTTGACCGGCAGCTTGTCCTTTTGAAGCTGCTGGATGCGGCCGTTGAACGCGGTCGCGTAGAAGACCTCGCCGCTGGCGAGAAGCTGGACCGGCTGCTGGCCGCTGGTCCACCAGACGGTGATCGCCGGCTTGATCTCGTCCAGTTTCCTGAACGCACGGTCGACGCCGTCCGGCGACCGCAGCACGGTGTACACATCGGACGGCTTCACGCCGTCGGCGATCAGGGCGAATTCCAGGTTTTCCGCCGGGGAGTTGCGCAGCGTGCGCGGGCCGGGGAAATTCTTGACGTCCCAGAAGTCCTTCCAGCCGCCGAAGCTCTTGCCTTCCGGCAGCTTGTCGGTGCGCACGCCGATTGTGGTGGAATAGGCGATCGCGCCGATGGCGTACTGTTTGCGCGCAGTCGGCGGAAGTTTGTTTTCCGGGTCGACCACCGACCAGTCAATGGGTTCCAGCCAGCCATTCTTGGACGAGACCGGCAGGCCCGAACGCTCGGTGGGCGCAATGTCCCACAGGATGTTCTTGGTGGTCTGCTGGACGCGGATCTGCGCAAGGGAGTCCTCGGTCGCCGCCTGGGTGACGGTGATGCCGGTCTCCTTGGTGAACGGTTCGATGCAGATGCGGTTCAGGGTTTCCGCCCACGCGCCGCCGTAATTGGCAATCGTGATCGACTTGTTGCCGGACTGGGCCAGGGCGGCGTCGCCGGCACCGCCGACAATCGCCGCTCCAACGGAGAGGCTCCACAGCAGCTTCTTCATAACGGCACTCCCAATCAGTTCTTTAGCGACCGGTCTTGGCGAGATCCGGAACGAGGACAACATCGGAGGGGCGCAGGACGAGACCGATGGTCTCGCCGCGTTCCGGGATCCGATCCCTGTCGCGTCGCTGTTCCCGGAAGTGGATGAGCGCACCATGGGCGGTGCGGGCGCTGTACTCGATCACGTCGCCGAGGAACACAGCCTCTTGAACGGTCACGTCCACTGCGATATCCGACCCTTCGGCCGGGCGGCGCTGGAGCTTTTCGGGACGAACGCTGGCGTACCAGGAACCCTGACGGGCCTGGGACACCGCGTCCCGATAAACGGCGCCAAGTTCGGGGATGGACACCGATCCGGTTTTCGACAGATCGGCGGCCAGGAGATTGGTCTGCCCGATGAAACCGGCGACGAAGCGGCTTTTCGGCGCGTCGTACATTTCGGACGGGGTGCCGACCTGCTCGATCCGGCCATCGCGCAACACGACGATGCGCGACGACATGGCGAGCGCCTCACGCTGATCGTGGGTCACATAGACCACGGTGCAGCCGAGCTGGTGCTGGATTTCCTTGATCTCGAACTGCAACGCTTCGCGCAGCTTGAGGTCCAGCGCGCCGAGCGGCTCGTCCATCAGCAGAACGGGCGGTTCGAACACGATGGCACGGGCGAAGGCCACGCGCTGTTGCTGTCCGCCGGAAAGATCGCGGGGCATCCGCTTGGCAAGCGCGCCGAGCCGCACGATCTCCAGAACCCGCTCCACCCGTTCGGTGATTTCGCGGCGCGGGGCGCGGCGCATCCGCAGGGGGAAGGCGATGTTGTCGAACACCGTCATGTGCGGGAACAGGGAGTAGTTCTGGAACACCATCCCCAGGTTCCGGCGCTCCGGCGGTTCATCGATCACCGACCTGCCGTCTATGAGGATGTCGCCCGAGTCGGCCCCGGAAAAGCCCGCAAGTGCGTTCAGGGCCGTCGTTTTCCCGGAGCCACTCGACCCGAGGATCGTCAGAAACTCACCGGGATGAATGTTCAAAGAAAAATCATGGAGCGCTGTTACCGATCCATAAGCCTTTCGGACGGATTGGAACTCGATCGTTGCACCAGTGCCCTTCGCTTCCGGGGAAGCTTCCCTGTTCAAGGTGCCGCTGGAGGGTTTATTGACGTCCACCATCGTAGGTACCATCGGCATGTCCAGTGATGACGCATTGTCTAAATATGACGCTATGTATAAAAACTTCCTGCGTCAAGCTGTGAAAGTCAGCTCACGGAACATTTTTGGCGGGATCGGGTCTGTTGGGGAGTGAGGGCACAAAAATGCGGCAGGATGAAGAATTTCAGGGCAAAGATCCTGAGCGGGACGGAACGGTTCCCCCTCTCTTCTTCGAAGAGGTGCTGGCGATCAAGAGCCGGGAACGGACGCGCCCGAAGCGGGAGCGGACGCGCTATATGCTGCTCTCCCTCGTCGCCCGCCACCTGCGCACCACACGAGGAAAGCTGATGACGGTGGAGGCGTTGCTGGATGAAGCCGGGCTGTCGCGCGGAACTTTCTACAATCATTTCAAAGACATGGATGAATGCGCCGCCGTCCTCGTCAACCTGTTCTTCGAGCATGTCACCTTCCGTCGCACCGTGACGAAGGGACCGCGAAGCAGGTACGAGGCGATCTTGAACGCCAACACCGACTATTGCCGTGCCTATGAGGCAAATGCGGGCGTCTACAGCCTGTTCTCGGAACTGGCCACGCGGGATCCCGAGGTGTTGCGCATGCGTGAGCGCATGAACTCCGAATGGGTCGACCGCATCATCGCGGCCGTCGCCCGCCGTCGCGGACAGGCTTTCAGCGCGGAAGAACGCGGCAGGTTCGAGGGCGTCCTGCGCCTGCTGATCGCGATGACGATCGAGAGCCTGCGCGAACGATTCGTCCATGGTGACGCGCTGCTGTGCCGTTCCTTCCCCACCGCCGACAGCCTCGCAAAGGCCCTGTCGGACCAATGGTATCTTGCGATGGTGGAGTTCGAAAGCCCAACCCAGCCGACTGCAGGCGATAACCAGCGTGCAGCGTCAAGGTGACAAGACAGAGATCACGGACCGTGTCGGCGGTTGTGAGACAGGCCGATTTATGAATTACACCAAAGGCTCTTGATCCCGACACGTCAGGATCAAGAGCTTCGGCTGCACATGCCGCTCTTACCGAGATGCCGTTTCCCCCGAAACCGGCCTGCTGTTCCTCGCCGATGCACAGCGGGACGGCCTGCGCCGAAAAAGCGGCAACCTCGCCTCAGGCCACCCGGATGTCGTTGAGGAATCCCTTCACCTCGGTCGTCAGAACCTCGGCCTGACGCGACAAGTCGCGGGCCGCACCGAGAACCTGCGTCGCCGCCGCTCCCGTCTCGTTGGCGGCCCCGCGGACGCCGGCGATATGGGACGAAACCTCCTGCGTTCCGATGGCCGCCTGCTGGACGTTGCGCGAGATCTCCTGTGTGGCCGCCCCCTGCTCCTCGACAGCCGCCGCGATCGCCGCGGCGATCTCGCTGACCTCCGAAATCACGCCGCCGATCCCCTTGATCGAGCCGACGGCACCGTTCGCATCCTCCTGCATCTGGGAGATCTGCTGCCTGATCTCGTCGGTCGCCCGCGCGGTCTGGTTGGCTAGCGCCTTGACTTCGGAGGCGACGACGGCGAACCCTTTCCCGGCCTCGCCGGCCCTGGCGGCCTCGATGGTGGCGTTCAATGCCAGCAGATTGGTCTGGCTCGCGATGTCCTGGATCAGGTCGACGACCTGTCCGATCCGGTCCGCGCTGCCGGCCAGCTTGCGCACGGCCTCGTCGGTCTGCTTCGTGTCGATCACCGCCTTTCCT
Source organism: Azospirillum sp. HJ39 (assembly GCF_041507355.1). Lineage (NCBI taxonomy): Bacteria > Pseudomonadati > Pseudomonadota > Alphaproteobacteria > Rhodospirillales > Azospirillaceae > Azospirillum > Azospirillum sp. HJ39. The sequence goes on from NZ_CP167909.1 coordinate 601,656, forward strand.
GCAACGCTGCGCGATTGCGCCGCCTGGTTCCCGATTTCGCTGATGGAGGCGGCCAGTTCCTCCGTAGCCGCGGCGACGGTCTGGACATTGACGGAGGCCTCCTCCGAAGCGGTGGCCACCGCCACGGACTGCCGGTTCGTCTGCTCGGCGGTGGCCGACATGGAGCCGGCGGAGGCCTCCATCTCGGTTGCGGCGGACGACAGGGTTCCGATCAGGTGACCGACCTTGCCCTCGAAGCGGTGGGCGAGGTCGAGCATCGCCACCTTCCGCTCCTCGTCGGCGCGGCGCTTCAGCGTCTCCTGCTCGGACCGCAGCGTTTCGGCCTCGATCATGCTGCGGCGGAAAATCTCGAAGGCGCCGGCCATGGCGCCGATCTCATCGCGACGCCCGATTCCGGGGACGCGGATATCGGTGTTCCCGTTGGCGAGTTCGCCCATGGCCCCGGTCATGGCCTGGATCGGATGCGCGATTCCCCGGTTCATCAGCCAGGCGATGCCGAGCGCCGCCGCGAGCACCCCCAATCCGATCAGGATCGAGGACAGGCGCGCGTCGGCGATCTGGGCATCGAAAGCACCCCGATCCATCGCGATGGTGCAGACCCCGATCGCGGTGCCGCGATAGTCCCGGATCGGAACGAGCCGAACGGCGTAGCTGGCGTCGCCGAGATGGTATGTCCGCACCTCCGACTCCTGGGCCAGGGCCGCCTTCATCTGGTCGGGCCCGATGGCGGGTGCCTGGCGGAAGGTCGAGGCGAAGGTCTCGAAATTCCCGTCCTTCGCGACGTGGAATGCGATATCGGCTCCGGTTTCCTTCTGGAAGGCCTCGAAGAACGACTTGCCGAAGGACAGGCCGACCTCGAAGGAGCCGATGGGGGTTCCCTGGCTCACCATCGGCACGACGCCACGAATGCCGAGGCCTTCCACACCATTCTCCAGTCCGAAGACCGGCTTGCGGGTCTTGTTGACCTCGACGACGGTGAAGCGGAACGAGGAAAGGTCGTCCCCGAATTTCTCCGGTCGATGGACCCGCAGGAACGACACCGAGGCCGGCGTGTGGAACTGCATCTGCGTGATGCCGTGCTGCTCCTTGAGGTCCTTGAAGCCCGGCACCAGCATGCCGGTCAGCCGCCCACGGTCCTGCGCGGCAAGCGCCGCCTGGATTTCCGCATTGCCTGCCAGCCCGCTGGCGAGCGTGAGGGCGCGCCGGGCCTCGCTGGAGACCTTGGCGTCCAGGAATTCCTGAAGCGTCCTCAATTGCTTGCCTGCTGCCTGTTCGACAAGCACGCCGCTGAGCCACATGTTGCTGAGCGTTGTGGTGCCGACCGCCAGCACGACGCTTCCCGCCAGAGCAAGCGCCAAGCGGGCGCCGATCTTCATTCCGCGGAACATGGTCACTCCTGGATGGGCCGCCGGATCCTGTGGGCTGCGGAGCCCCTGGTCCGTCACGGGTGGTCGATGCAAAAGCCGGAGGAAACCCTGTCAGTCGACGGTGCCGAACGGACCCATATTTTCAATGGTTTCCGCGGATGGGCGAGGCGCGCGACGGTCGGATTCCCGTCGGCAGCCATCGTCTGTGCCTGCAACGCATTCGGCGCGGAGTTCCTGCGAAACCGTGCCGGACTGATTTCGGTGCGCCTGAGCATTGCCAGCGACCCTGCTGATGTCTCCGCCGATACAGGCTATGATACATACGCATATATAAGAGTGCAGCAACATAGATTTGCCGAACTGTTATATAATCGGCATCTAATGCAATCGGCAAATATGTCGATCACTATTGGAAATATTATAGATGCCTTCCTTCTGGAAGAGAGCGATCTTCCATCTTCAATGAGGAGGGAATATTTCAAACGCGGGTAGCGCATGGGTCACGCGATTTGTGTGACCCGGCCGGTCAGATGCCGGTGCGGGAGATACATCGATTGGGGGGAGGGTCGTCCATGCGAAGAGCCGCCAGCATGGACGGCCGGCATGCTCCCGCTCCAAAGGGGCTTGTTCAGAAATCGGCCTGTTCGGCCTCCAGATAGGCGAGGCTGATGTATTTGCCGATGTTGCTGTCCCACCCCTTGGTCTCGGCGGCACGGGATGCAACGCGCGGGTCGGCGAGCACCGCGGCCTTCGCCTCCTCGATGGACCGGCCGGCCTTCACGGCGGCGGCGCAGGGTTCGTAGATTCCTTCGAACAGGGTGCGTTGCCAGACCGGCACGCCGGGACCGGGTTCGCCATGGGCCGGCAGCCAGATGCGGGTGTCGCTGTCGGTCCGCAGCCGGTCCATGGTCTCGAACGTGCCAAGGTAGGAGCCGTCGTCCATGTTGGCGATCCGCCGGTCCATCATCACGTCGCCGACGCACATCACCCCGTCCTCGACCACCGCCACCGACAGATCCGACGGCGTGTGGGCACGCCCGTAATGGTGCAGGCGCAGCCGGACGTCGCCGAGCGACAACTCGTCGCCATGGGCCGCGTCGCGGTTGGGGGCGACGATCCGGGTGCCGGCGGAGGCCTGGGCCGTCCATTTCACCATCGCGCTCTGCCAGGCGCTGCCTTCCAGCCCGAGGATCGCCGCGCGTGTCTCCGGCAGGGCGTAGCGTGGCAGATCCTCGCCGAACGCCTCGGCGAAGGCGTGGTTACCGAGCCAATGGTCGCCGTGGTAATGCGTGTTGACGATGCCGACCACCGGCCGGTTCGTGACCGTGCGCAGCATGCGGATCGCCATCTCGCCGATCTGGAGCGAGGCCCCGGAATCGACGACGATCACGCCCTCGCGCCCGACGACGAAGGTGATGTTCGCCATCATCCCCTGGTTCTGCGGTGTCGGAAAGCCGTCCGGCGCCCGGATGACCCAGACATGCGGGCTGACCTGGACCAGGGGCCGGTCGGGCACCGGCGGCCCCTTGACGAAGGCCTCGACCCCGGCGGCGAAGGCGCGGACCGTGGCCAATCCCGGCAGGGTTGCCAGGGCGGTGAAGGCGGCGGTTCCGCCGGCGAGCAGGCGGCGGCGTGGCAGGCGAAACATTCGGAACCTCCTGGACGGTCATTGCGCCGCGACCGGCGGGATGGCGGCGGCGTCGGACGAGCGCGCGCGTACCGGCCGGCCGGTCTTGCGGTCGATCGCCCGGTCGGTCAGCACGGCGCCGATCCACATCGACCACAGCACGAGCCAGGCGGTCAGCACGAAGATCGAGGCGCCGGATACGCCGGCACCGATGGCGCAGCCGCCGGCCAGGACGCTTCCGAATCCCATCAGGCAGCCGCCGACGATGTAGCGCCGCATGGTGGAGCCGTCGTTGAAGCCTTCCAGCTTCAGGTCGCGCCCGGCCAGCCCGGCCAGGAAGGCGCCCAGCGCCACGCCGGGGATCAGCCCGGTGTCGAACCCCCAGGGGGCGCCCGGCGGCGACAGCACCAGCATCAGGAAATCGGCGGACGGCGCGGTAAAGCTCAGGGAATGGATCGCCACCGGCTCGAAGGCGGCGGCGGCGCTGCGCCAGGTGAACCACCAGGCGGCGGCGACGGTCAGGCCGACGCCCGCCGCTCCCAGCCAGGACCAGCCCGACAGGCGGTTGCGCCGGGCAATCGCCGCACCGGCAGCCAGCCAGCCCAGCGCGAACAGCAACGCCCCGTCATGCCCGACGCCGGCCAGCGCCAGCAGGTCACGCTGTGCGCTGCCGACCGTCCACCAGCCGTTGATCGCCTCGCGCGCAGGCGACAGCACGCCGCGCAACGCCGCCTGGGCCACCACCGCGAACACCAGCCCCGACAGCAGCGCCCGCAGATTGCCGGTGGCCGCCAGCACCAGCATGCGGCTGGCGCAGGCGCGGGTCAGTGTCATGCCGCAGCCGAACATCAGCCCGCCGATCACCGCGCCCGACAGGCTGCCGGGGTTGTTGAGCTGGCGGACGTTGCCGGTGTCGAACAGGCCGAGCAGGATCAAGCCCTGCGTTGCGATCAGCGCGGTGGAGAAGGCGAGCAGCCACACCGCCAGCCGTTCGCCCAACCGTCCGTGCGCCACCTCCAGCGTCGAGGCGCGCAGGCAGAAGCGGGAGCGCTGGGCGAGCACCCCGAACAGCGTGCCGATCAGCAGCCCGCCCAGCGCCAGGAAGCGGTCCTCGCCCAGCGCTTCCATCAGGCCGTCGATGGTGATGGCGACACCCATGGCGGCGGCGTCCTCAGGGCTTGATGTAGGCGTAACGGTCGCGGGCCTGCAATTCGGTGATGCGCACGACGCCGGATTGGGTGAATTCCGCCTCCATCACGAACTGGTCCCTGGTCAGGTTGCGCCGCTTCATGGTGATCTCGCACACCTCGAAGCGGACGCCGCGCCCCTTGAGGTCGGAGATCAGCGGGCCGTAGTCGATGTTGTTCTTCTTGTCCTGGGCGCCTTCCAGCAGCAGGTCCACCCCCTCGGCATGGGTGACGACGCGGATCTCGGTCTTCGGCGCGACGTCCAGGTGGTTGCGGATGTTGCGCAGGGCCTTGGTGCCCTGCTCGGCAGCATTGTCGATGTGGTAGACCACCTTGTCCTGGGCCAGCGCCGGCATGGATGCCGCCGCGCCGAACAGCAGGAGCACGGGCAAAAGCAGAGGGGCGAGGAGGCGGCGGAGGCTCATGGCGGCGGTCTTTCGGTTCGGGGGGCGGCGTTCGGGGCGGCGTTCGAAGGATCCGGCGTCAGGCGGCGAGGCCGGGATTGCCGTCCATGCCCTTCAGGACCGGCAGGTTGAGGCGGGACGGCGCGACGGTCTTGCGGGCGCGCAGGTTGCGGGCGACGAGATCCCAGATCGCCTCGCCGCCCGCCGTCCTGGCCTCCTCCGCGACCGGGGCCCAGCCGGCGACCTTGTAGGTCTTCGACGCCTCCAGCGGCTTGCCGTTCAGCGTCATGTCCTGGATGCGCTGCCCGGCCGGCGCCATGGGATCGCAGGCGTAGGACAGGCCGCCGACGCGCACCATGTCGCCGCCCTGCTGGTAATAGGGATCGGGGTTGAACAGGTTGTCGCAGACATCCTCCAGCACCGTCTTGATCTGCGCGCCGGACAGGCTGCTGAGCGTCACGTAGGGGTAGGTGATGGCGGTCTGGTCCAGCAGGTTCTCCATGGTGATCGGCTGGCCGGGCAGCAGGCTGGTTCCCCAGCGGAAGCCGGGCGAGAAGGCGATCTCGGCATCCTTCTCCGCCATCAGCGCGTCGAGGATCAACTGGTCGAAGCTGCCGTTGAAATTGCCCCGCCGGTACAGCGTGCCATCCGTCACCGCCAGCGTCTCGCCCAGCGCCGCCTCGTAGGGCGCGCGCACGCGGGCGATCAGCGCGTCCATCTCCGGGTCGGCGGGCAGCAGGTCGGCGAAGACCGGCAGCAGCCGGTAGCGGAAGTCGGCGACCCGGCCGCCGGTCACCTCGAGGTCGAGCACGCCGAGAAACTTGCCGTTGGAGCCGGCGTTGGTGACCAGCGTCCTGCCGCCGGGATTGGCGACGATGCTGGGGGCCGGCATGCCGTCATGGGTGTGGCCGCCGAGGATCGCGTCGATGCCGGCGACCCGCGAGGCCATCTTCAGGTCGACGTCCATGCCGTTGTGCGACAGCACGACCACCACCGCCGCCCCGGCGGCGCGGGCGTCGTCGACCGTCTTCTGCATGTCCTCCTCGCGGATGCCGAAGGTCCAGTCGGCGACCATGTAGCGCGGGTTGGCGATCGGCGTGTAGGGGAAGGCCTGGCCGATCACCGCCACCTTGACGCCGTTCACCGCGCGCATGGTGTAGGGCTTGAACACGTCGTCGCCGAAATCGGCGCTCTTGATGTTCTGGGCGACGATCTCGATGTGCCCGGCGAAGTCCTTTTCCGCGACCTCGCGCACCCGGTCTTGGCCGTAGGTGCATTCCCAATGCAGGGTCATGACGTCGACGCCCAGCAGCTTGGCCGCCTCCACCATGTCCTGCCCCTTGGTCCACAGCGCGGTGCCCGAGCCCTGCCAGGTGTCGCCGCCGTCGAGCAGCAGGGCGCCCGGACGGTTGGCCCGCACCCGCTTGACCAGAGTCGCCAGATGGGCGAAGCCGCCGACCTTGCCGTAGAGTCCGGCCATCCGTTCGAAATCGAGGCAGGAGAAGGCATGCGCCTCCCGGCTGCCGGGGGCGATGCGGAAATGCTCGATCAGCCGGTTTCCGACCAGATGCGGCGCCCGCCCGGCCATGCCGGCGACGCCGAGATTGACGCTCGGCTCGCGGAAATGGATCGGCTTGAGCTGGGCGTGGCAATCGGTGATGTGCAGCAGCGACACCGTGCCGAAGGCCGGCGCGTCGTAGATGGCATCGGCCGCCGTTTGGGCGCGGGCGAAACCGGCGGGCAGCAGCAGGCCGGCGGCGTTGGCGGCGGCCAGGACGTTGAGGAACTCGCGGCGGTTCATTTGGCCGGCCCCGGCTGGGTATTGACGGGCGATGCGTTGACGGGCGATTTGGGGTCGAACAGCAGGGCCATCAGATGCTTGATCTGCGTCTCGCCCAGGATGCCCATGTGGCCGGCGCGCGGCATGTTGGAGCAGGCGTTGCTGGCCTTGGCGTTGTAGATCTTGGCCCAGGTCGCCTTCAGCGTCTCCTCGTCCCGCCCGCGCAGCGCGCCGTACTGGGTCAGGCTGGGGCCGATGGTGCCGTAGGAGATCTCGGCCGGGCTGATCTGGTGGCAGTTGTAGCAGTTGCCGCCGTTGGCCCCGTCCGGCTTGTCCGTCCAGGTGTTGCCGCGCCCGCTCTGGGCGATCGCCTCGCCCTGTTTCCAGTCGCCCAGCCATTGGCCGTCGGACGGCCATTTGACCGTCGCCATGTTGGCGGCCTCGATCCGCTCGCGCCTTGCGGCGGCGGCCGGGCTGGCGGCGGCCTCCGGATCGGAGCAGAAGGCCTGCGTCTCGTCCTGGGTCAGTCGGTCGACCTTGGCGATGCCCTTGTCCTTGAAGCTGGCGGCCAGCATGCGGGAGAAGGCGGCGTCGTCGGCCCCCGGCCCCCAGCTCGCCGTCTGGGAGAGGGCGGGACCGGCGGCCAGCGGCAGCAGGGTGACTGCGAGCAGGGCGATATGTTTCATGGCGGCCTCCGTCAGCGCTTGATTCCGGGTGTCTTCATCGTCGCCCCGCTGGCGTTGGCCGCCATGTACATCGACAGCGCGATGGTCGCGTCGGAGGTGTAGACGGGTTCGGGGAAACGCTGCTGGCGGAAGCAGTCGTTGAGGCGCCACTGCATCGACCACATCTGGCCGGAACTGACCCGGTAGGCCGGCCAGCTGCCCCAGCCCGCAGCGGCCCCCTTGGCTCCCGGGATGTAGGGCAGATCCTGGAGACGGATCCGCGTGCCCTCCTGGCCGTGGCAGGTGGCGCAGGAGAAGTCGTATGGGCCGCCCTGGTAATTGAACATCCGCTTGCCCAGCTCGTACATCGCCTGTTCCTTGGGATGCCTGGGCGTCGCCGCGATGGGCGCATCCTTGGACTGGCCGGAGATGTAGGCGGCCAGGGCGTTCATCTCCTCCTTGGGCGGGGCGGTGAAGGAGGCCTCGATGTAGGGCTTGGGATCCTTGCCCTGGAGGGTCTGCATGCAGGTCAGCAGGCGCGATTCCAGATCCTGGACCCGGTCGGTGTCCGCGAAATAGCGCGGCAACAGGGCGTAGGCGCCCCGGACCACGCCGGGGCCGAGGCCGAGGTCGCAGCCTTCCAGCGACGCCGCCTTCGGTCCGGCGGGCGTCTTCCACAGCTCCTCCCCGCTGGCCTCGTACAGTTCGGCGGGGTTGCCGTCCTGCAAGGCCTCGCGGTAGGCCTCGATGCCTTCCTGCGCCGCATCCTTCTGGGCGTAGGCCGCCGTCGCGGCGGCCGCCGACACCGCGAGGAACGCCATGATCCCAACGCTTGCCCGGTCCATCCCTGTTCCCTCCCGTCCTTGTTCTTGTGTGCCGGACGCGCCCCCGCTTCCGGTTCGAGAGCCCGGTTACGTCACGGCGGCTTCGTCGGTGCGGGTGTCGCCCTTGTTGTCGACCCAGGTGACGGACACCTTGTCGCCGGCCTTGCCGCCCTTCACCTTGAAGGCGAGGTAGGGATTCTTGGAGATCGACGGCCCCCATTGCGCCTGCATCACCGTCTTGCCGTCGAGCTTGGCGGTGACCTCGTTGATGAACCAGGCGGGAATGACCGCGCCGTTGGCGTCCTTGCGCTGGCCGGTTTCCATCTCGTGGCCCATCAGGACCTTGATCTCGGTGACGCCGTCCTTGACGGAGGCGCGGATCTTCATCGGACTGCCCATGCTGGTGCTCCCTTCCTGTCCGCTCAGCCGCCGCAGCCGCCGAGCGTCACCTTGATTTCCTTGGATGTGGCGTAGAACTTGCCGTCCGCCTTGACCAGGACGACGACGTTCGAGGTCTGGCCCATCTTGATGCGCGCGGTGACCTCGGGGATCGTGTCGGGCATCAGGTCGAAGGAGGCCGCCAGCATGCTGGGGTTCTTGTCGACCAGGATGGCGATGCGTTCGGTGTTGGGCAGCTTGCTGATCGCCTGGACCGGCACCACCGCCCCGTTCTCCGCGATGTCGGAGGCGACGATCTGGACGTCGCCGCTCTGGCCCGGCGTGCCGGCGCCCAGCGCCTTCAGCGCCTCGTCCATCGTCCTGGCGTCGAAGGCCGCCTTGTCCCAGTTGGCGAAGGCCATCCGCGGCAGGACGAACCCGGCCGCAGCCAATGTTCCCAGGAAGGCCAGGAGCTGGCGTCGTTCCAATAGTCTCGGTGTCATGACTGGGGTTCCTTCTCGATCACGTCATTTCGCCGGCGCGCCGGCCAGGATCCAGGCGACCAGGGTCTTCACCTGGTCGTCGTTCAGGTCCGGTTGCGGCGGCATCGGCACCGCGCCCCAGACGCCTTCGCCGCCGGCCTTGACCTTGGACACCAGCGCGTCGGTGCTGTCGCTCCCGCGATAGCGGGCGGCGATCTCGCTGTAGCTCGGCCCGACGATCCGCGTGTCCACCGCGTGGCAGGACAGGCAGCCGGACTCCTCCGCCAGCGTCAGGGCGGGGGGCGGCTTGTCGGCCGCCGCCTCGTCCGGGCCGGTGCGCTGGCCGCGGACCGGGCCGAAAATCCGGTTCTGGGCGGCGAGGTTGCCGTGCGCGCCAAGGGCATGGTCGGGCAGGTGGGAGGCCAACTGGACCGACGGCTTGCATTTGGTCATGCAGGCGGTGTTGGCGGTGTCCGGCTTGGCCGCCGCATCCGGCAGGCCGGGGCCGGGCCACAGGGCGTGCGCGGTGGTCATGCCGTTGCGGTTCGGCATCCGCGCCTGGACCTCGCGGATCGTCCTGTCGGTCAGGACGAAATCGTCGGGCACGATCTCCGCGAGGTTCAGCATGTAGGCGAGCACGGCATAGACATCGTCGTCGCTCAGCGACTTCGGCGCGTTCCACGGCATGGCCCGGCGGATGTAGTCGTAGAGGGTGGACACGGTGGCGACCTTCATCACGGTCGTCCGCGCCGGGAAGTCGGTCCGCTTCAGGGTGGCGACATGGCCGGACTTGATGTCCTCGGCGGTGGTGCCGCCGATCAGCGGGTTGAAGACGCTGTTGCTTTCACCGAAGGTGCCGTGGCAGCTGCTGCATTTGGCCTCCCAGATGTCCATGCCGCGCGACACGGTGCCGGAGCCGGGCGGCAGGCCGGCGAAGTCGGGGCCGACGTCGATGTCCCACGCCTTCACCTCCGCCGGGGTGGCCGGACGTCCGACGCCGGGAAAGCCGTCGGCCAGGGCGGTCCCGCCCGGCAAAAGGCCCGTTGAAATGCCGAGCAGGATGGCGAGGGCGGGGCCGGCGAGTGCCGCCTTACAGAATCTGGACATTGTTCACGTCCCCGTTTTCGGCGACCTGCCAGGTCTGGATCGCGTTGTTGTGGTAGATCGACCGCGACCCGCGCGCCGCGCGCAGTTGGCCGTAACCGGGCTGGACGAAGCCGGTCTCGTCGATGGCGCGCGATTGCAGCAGGGCCGGCTGCCCGTCCCAGCTCCAGGGCAGGGTGAAGCGGGTCAGGCATTTGGAGAGGACCGGCGTCTGCAGGGTCGCCTCCACCCAATTGACGCCGCCGTCGACCGAGACGTCGACCCGCTTGACCTTGCCGCGGCCCGACCACGCCAACCCGCTGATGGTGAAATAGCCCTTGGCCATCAGGGTCTGGCCGCCCGACGGGGTGGTGATGACCGACTTGCATTCCTGGACCGAGCTGTATTGCCGGTGCTGGCCGTCGGGCATCAGGTCGATGTAATGCACCGCCTCGTCCTTGGTCGCATAAGGACGGTCGCCGACCTCGACCCGGCGCAGCCATTTCACCCACGACACCCCCTGGACCCCCGGCACCACGAGGCGCAGCGGATAGCCGTTTTCCGGCCGCAGCATCTCGCCGTTCTGGCCGTAGGCGACCAGCACCTCGCCGGACAGCACCGGCTCGATCGGGATGGTGCGGGTCATCGACGATCCGTCCCCGCCCTCGGCCAGCACATATTTCGCGGCCTTCAGGTCGGCGCCGCAATCCTCCAGCAGCGTGCGCAGCGGCACGCCGGTGAACTCGCTGCACGAGAGCATGCCGTGGGTGTACTGCACCGTGGGCACCGCGACGTTGCCCCATTCCATGCCGGTGTTGGCGCCGCACTCGATGAAATGCATGCGCGACACCGGGGGCAGGCGCAGGATGTCGTCCATCGTGTAGACCTTGGGCGTCTTCACGAACCCCGGCTTGGCGCCGTCGATCATGAAGCGGTGCCGGGTCGGGTCGATGTCCTGCCAGCCCTGATGATGCCGCTCGAAATGCAGGCCGGACGGGGTGATGATGCCGAACAGACCCTGCAGGGGTGCGAAGGACACGCTGGCGGCGGCCACCTGGGTCAGTCCCGGGCTTTGCCGGCGCACCAGCCCGCGCTCGTGCCTGGACGGCAGGCCGTAGGGGGTGGCGGCCACCGGCTGGCCGAGGCTGCTGCCCCAGGGGGTCGGGTTCAGGATGTCGGGATCGCCGATGCCGGCGGTCGCAGCCGGCGCGGCGGCTGCCCGGCCGCCTGCCGTCGCCGCGACGGTGGCGGCGGTCGCTGCGGCGGCGGTCAGGAAGCTGGCGCGCAGGAAATCGCGCCGGCCCCGGCCGACCTGCCGGATGTCTTCCGGGGTCAGGAAATTCTCGGGCGCCCGCCGCAACCGGCCGGACGAAACATCCGCGCCGGGGGCGAGCGGATCGGTTCGGAGAGTCGCCTCTCCGTCTGGCCGCAACTTGGTCATGTCTGTCCCGATGTCAGTCCGGCGCACCGCCGGTTTCTTGTCCGCCACGGACAGTACGCTCGACGAACAATTGGCGCCACCGGGTGGATTCCGGTGCCGACCAAGGGTAAACCCTTGCCTTTCGGTCCGCGTCGTACGGCGGATGCGGCGGGATCGCCGGCCTCAGATCCGCTCGCCGGGCGCCAGCATCAACCGCGCGAGCTCCGCGACGGAGCGTGCGCCCATCTTTTCCATCACCATCTGGCGATGGCCTTCGACGGTCTTGACGGAGATGGACATCGCCGCCGCGATCTCCTTGTTCTGCCGCCCGTCGAGCACGAGGGTCAGCACCTCGCGCTCTCGCCGGCTGAGCTGGGCCAGGCGTGCCTCCACCGCCTCGCGCCCTGCGCTGCGCGTCAGCACGTCACGGCATTTCCGGATCGCGGCGTTGACCGCGTCGAGCAGCGTCTGATCCTTCCAGGGCTTCTCGATGAAGTCTTCGGCCCCGCCCTTCAGCGCGGCGACGGCAAGCGGCACGTCGCCGTGGCCGGTGATCATGATGACGGGCCGCTTGCAGCCCTGCTCCCTCAGATGGCGCAGCAACTCGATCCCGCTCATGCCGGGCATGCGGACATCCAGCAGGACGCAGCCCGGCCGCAGCGGCGGACGCAGATGGGGCGAGCGCAGGAAGGCCTCGGCCGACGCGAAGGTTTCGCAGGCGATTCCGACGGACGCCAGCAGATAGCCGACCGAACCGCGCATCGCCTCGTCATCGTCCACCATCAGAACCAGGGGCGTGTCGGTCATGGAATGGGATCCTCGATGGATGGGATGATGGACGGGCCGCAAGAGGGTGGCAACGTGAAGCGGACGGCCAGGCCGTGGGGCAGCGAGGGCTCGGCCCAGATGCGCCCGCCATGCCGCTCGACGATGGTCCGGCAGATCGACAGCCCCAGCCCCAGCCCGTCGGGCTTGGTGGTGAAGAAGGGTTCGAACATCCGCATCCTGGCATCGTCGGACACACCCGACCCGGAATCGCGGACTTCGATCATCACCATGCCGTCGGACAGGGCGGCGCGCACGGCGATGGTGCCGCCGTCGGCCGGCCGCATCGCGTCGACGGCGTTCTGCAACAGGTTCAACACCACCTGCTGCAACTCCACCTTGTCGGCCTGCACCGGCGGCAGGTCCGCTGCCGCTTCGGCGACGATGGACAGCTGCAGGTCGGACGGCGTGCCGAACAGCGACAGCGTCTCCTCCACCACGGCACCGACCGCCAGGGTGGAGCGCTGGGCGCCGCGACGGCTGACGAAGCCACGGGTGCGCTGGATGATCGCGGCGGCGCGTTCGGCCTGTTCGACCACCGACCGCGCCCCGGCGCGCAGCCGGTCGAGGTCGGGGGCGGGCGCGTCGAGCAGCCGGGTCATGCCCCCGGCGAAATTGCCGATCGCCGCCAGCGGCTGGTTCAGTTCATGGGCGATGGTGCTCGCCATCTCGCCGACGATGCCGAGCCGCGAGAGCTGGTCACGCTCCTCGCGCAGGCGGAGCGCCGCGGCTTCGGCGCGCTCGCGCTCGGCGATCTCGTGGACCAGCTCGGCGGTGCGGCGGCGGACCAGCACCTCGACCCGCGCGGCGTGGATCACCCACCACAGCACCGCCGCGCCGGCGACCGCCAGCCAGTGCCAGTTCCGGCGCAGGAGATCCTCCAGCGTCGGCGGGGTTTTCGGATAGGGGCCGATGTGCAGCGTGCGGAACAGCTCGTGCACCGTCGTGTAGTCGAGCGAGGCGGTCCAGGCCCGCCCGTCGGTTGCCGGCATGGTCAGCAGCGCGGCGGCGACCTGCCGGGCAAGGCCGCGCGGCGTGTGCGCCAGCCGGGCGAACGGCCAGTCGGGATAGAGGCGCGACGACACCCGGCAAGGCGGCGTGTCGGGTTGCAGCGCGTCGGTCTGCCGCGCTCCCACCACAGCGAAGGTGCCGGGCGCGACCCGGCCCTGCGCTTCCAGCTCCTCCAGCAGGCAGGCGCGCAACACGCCGGCGTCGGCCGTGCCGTCGCGCACCGCATCCGCCACGCCCTCCATCGGAAAGCCGACCGGGATCAGCGCGGCCAGATCCGTGAAGGGGTGGATGCCGGCGTCCTCCATCTCGCGCCATGCGATCTGGAAGCCGCCGAAGGCATCGGTCGACACCACCGCCAGCCGCTTGCCCTTGAGGTCGGCGAGCGTGTGGATCCCCTGGCGGTCGGCCCGGCGGATGATGGTGGAGCCGACCGCCGCGATGGGGAAGGCCGGCAGGCCGGATTCCAGCGTGGCGATCCGCGTCACCGCGAACCGGGCCTCCAGCGTGACGTAGTTGCCGGGGTTGGTGATGACGAAATCGACCCGCCGGTCGGCGACCGCCAGCACCATGCCCGGGAGGTCGAGCGGCAGCGCGATGAAGCGGCGATCCGGTATCGCGTGCTCAAGATGGGCAAGCGTCGGTTCCCAGTCGCGTGCCGCCCGCTCCGAGCCCAGATAGGCGAGCACGCCGATGCGCACGGTCTCCGGCTCCGCCCGCGCGGCCGCCGTCCACGCCAGCATCGCACATGAAACAATCAGGCACTTGAACATAACCGTCAGCATAGCCCATGCGGCGATCGCATTGCCAACAGGGTCATTGCCGACACCAGCCGCAAATCGGTGCGGGTAACGGGGACCTTCGTCAGGGCAGGCGTACCGCCGGGATCACTTCAGGGGAGCGTAGGTGCCGTTGCTCCAGGCATAGAGCACGAAGGGCTCGGAGTTGGGATCGCCCTTCCGGTCGAACCGGATATCGCCCAGCACGGTGCGATAGGTGCCCGCACGCAGCGCATCGGCCAGCCTGTCGCCCTTCATCGTCTTCGCCGCCTTGGCCGCATCGGCCAGCACCTTGACGGCGGCATAGGTGTAGAGGGTGAAGCCCTCCGGCTCGAAACCGGCGGCACGGAAGCGCTGGACCAGATCGGCGGTGCCGGCGTTGGCGCGCGGGTCCGGGTAGAAGGTGAACATCACCCCATCGCTGGCCGGCCCGGCGATGGAGGCGAATTCGGTGGTCGCCAAACCGTCGCCGGCAACGAACCGGGTCTTGAGCCCCTGTTCGGACGCCTGCCGCACCAGCAGCCCGGCCTCTGTATGATACCCGCCGAAGAAAACGATATCGACGTTCAAGGCCTTCATCCGGGCGACCAGCGACGAGAAATCGCGCTCTCCCTGGGTGATGCCTTCGAACAGAACGACGTTGCGGCCCTGCTGCGCCAACTCCGTCCGCACCCCCTCGGCGATGCCCTGGCCGTAGGTGGATTTGTCGTGGACGATGGCGATGGTCCGGCCGAGGTTGCGGCCGACGATCTGTTTCGCCGCGACCCCGGCGGCCTGGTCGTCGCGCCCGCAGACACGAAACATGTTGGTCAGGCCCCGTTCGGTGATGGTCGGGTTGGTCGAGGCCGGCGTGACGATCACCAGTCCGGATTCCGCATAGACGCTGGACGCCGGAATGGTGGAGCTGGAGCAGAAATGTCCGACCACCGCCTGCACGCCGTCGGCGACGAAGCGGTTGGCGACGGCCACCGCCTGCTTGGGATCGCAGGCATCGTCGGCCACCTGCAGGACGACCTTCTCCCCATTGATGCCGCCGGCGGCGTTGAGATCGGCGACGGCGAGGTCGGCGCCGCGCCGCATCTGCTCCATGAAGGAGGCGTATTGCCCGGTGACCGGCCCGGCAAGGCCCAGCTTGACGTCGGCCGCCGCCGCTGCCGGCATCAGCGCCGCAAGGGAGATGCCGAAACGAAGAAGATTGCTGCGGAACGACCTTTGGATGAACGCGTCGGATCGGGATTCGGATCGAGACATGGAACTTCCCCATTCGTTGAAGCGGCATGTTGTCGTGTCGTTGCATCCGTCCGCCGAACCGCATGCGGCGGACGTGTCTTGGCAGGAGCGGCCTTGCGGCGCCCCCCGGTGTCAGAAGGCCAGCACCCCGCGCAATCCGGTGAGATCGGCGAACTCGTGGTCCGGCCGGGGCTGCCATGGCCCCAGCCTGTCCTGCGTGCGGTTGATCCAGGCCACCCGCATCCCCAGCGGCTTGGCTCCGTCGATGTCCGCCCAGGAGGCCAATGACGCGTGCAGAACCTCGCCGGGGGCCAGGGCCAGCCGGTCGAGAGCGAGACGGAAGATGCGCTCCGACGGCTTGTAGGCCCGGGCCATCTCGGCGGTGGTGACGCTTGGGAAGAAGGAGGCCAGCCGGCTGCGCGCGAACAGGTCGCTGTCCATGTTGGTGATCGGCATCAGCGGGTACTTGGCCGCCAGAAGGGCGAGGATCTCCGGCACCTCGGGGTGCGGAGGCGCCTGCTCGACCAGGCCGGTCAGCAGCGTGTCGGTCAGGGGCGGAAGCCGGTCAGCATCCAGCCCGGCGATTCCGGCTCCGGCCAGCGTGGCGGCGAGCGCTTCGGCGGCGACCTCGCGGTAGCGGCGATAGGCGGACGACCGGTAGAGCTGGACGTTGCGCATGTCCCAGTCGAGATAGAGCGCGGCGGCGTCCAGGTCGCGGCGTCCCAGCCTGGACAGCAGCTCCGCCATGCCGGCGGTGCCGCCGGCATCGACGTCCACCAGCGTGCCGAAATAATCGAAGGTGACGGCCTTGATCGCGTCCATTCCCGTTCCCTTTCTCAAGACGACTTGCGCGTCGCGAAGCGGGCGACGCGTTCGGCGGCTTCGGGATTGCCGAACGCCTCGACAGCCGCCGCCGCTTCCAGGTCCAGCGCGCGGCGCAGCGTGTCGGAGAGGTCGACGGTCATCAGGCGCTTCAGCCGGCCGGTGGAAAAGTGCGACTTCCCGGCGACCGTGGTCGCCAGCGCCATGGCGGTATCGAGCAGCGCCTCGCGCGGGACCACCCGGTTGACCAGACCGAGTTCGGCCAGCCACGCCGCCGATTGCCGTTCGCCCAGCAGCATCAGCTCCATGGCCCGCTGATAGCCGACCGCCAGCGGAAGCAGATGCGTCACCCCGCCGGTCACGAACTGTGCCCAATCCATTTCGGGGAAGAAGGCCTGGAGGTCGTCGGAGGCGACCACGAGATCACAGTTCAGCAACCACTCGAACCCGCCGCCCACGGCAAAGCCGTGCACCGCCCCCACGACGATCTTCGACCCGAACATCAGGTCGTGGGTGATCTGCTGGATGCCGGCGATGTGGGCGCGGATCGCCGCATCGTCGCGGGTCTGCTGGTCGAACTCCTTCAGGTCGTCGCCCGCGCAGAAGGCCCGTCCGGCACCGCACAGCAGGATCACCGAGACGTCCGGGCGTTCCGCCGCTTCGGTCAGCGCGGCGTGAAGGTCGTGCAGCAGGATCGTGCCGATGGCGTTCATCCGCTCCGGCCGGTTCAGCGTCACGCGGCCGATGCCGGCCGTCACATCGAGATCGACCGTGCTCATGACCCGACCCTTTCGATCCAGTCGGTCTTGCCGGCGGTGCGCGGCAGCGAGTCATGCGAAATCATGGTGACCATGGCGGTCGCCCCGGCCTGCTCACGCACCGCCTTTTCCAGGTCAGCCGCAGCCGCGGGCCATGCCGTCTCGGGCAACCCCTCGGCCGCCTCCACGCGCAGCTGGATGCGGTCGTACGGTCCCGGCCCGACCAGCCGGATGCGGAAATGGCCGGACGACAGGGCCGGCAGGCTGCTGACCGCCTTGCGGACCGCGCTGGGGAAGACGTTGATTCCGCGGACATTGAACATGTCGTCGGTGCGCCCGCTGACGCGGAACCGCCAGGACGTGCGGCCGCAGTCGCAACGCCCGGTGCCGGTCACGGTGATGACGTCGCGGGTGCGGTAGCGGATCAGCGGCTGGCATTCCTTTTCGATGTGGGTGCAGACCAGTTCGCCCACCGTGCCCTCGCGGATCGGCAGGCGGTTGCCCTCCGCGTCGAGGATCTCGGCGAACAGGTAATCGCTGCCGTGGAAATGCAGGTCGGTGGTCGCCTCGCACTGGCTGCCCAGCGTGCTCAATACCTCGCTGAGGCCGTAATTGGCGTTGCGCACGCCGAAGCCCCAGGTTTCCTCCATCGTCGCGCGGAAGGCCGCATTGTCCAGCCCGGCCTCGCCGCCGAACAGGCCGAGCCGAAGCCCGAGGTCGCGCGGTGCCGGACCGCCCTCGTCACGCAGAAGCTTCTCCAGCAGGGCCGGATAGGACGGCGTGCAGGAGATGGCGGTGACCTTCAGGTCGAGGATGGTCTGGAGAAGCTGCCTGGTGTTGCCGATGCCGAAGGGCACCACCGTCGCGCCGGCCGCCTCCAGCGTCATGTGGTCGGTCACGCCGCCGGTCCACATGCAATAGTTCAGGCAATGCACCACGCGGTCGGTCGACCGCAGTCCGGACGCATGCATCGCACGGCCGCCGATGGTGGCGATGCGGTCGCAATCCTGCCGGCTATTGGCGAGGTTGAGCGCACGGCCGGTGGTGCCGGAGGTTCGATGCAGGCGGACGATGCTATCCTCCGGGCAGGCCACATAGTCGCCGAAGGGATAGGCGGCTTCCTGGCCGGCGCGCAGATCCTCCTTGTCGGTCAGCGGCAGATCCTGGAGGCCGTCGAGCGTCACCGGCCGCCCGATGCCGGCGGGCAGCATGCGCCGGTACATCGCCGACCGGCCGGACACATAGGCCCATTGTCCGGCCCAAAGGCGGTCCTGCAGGGCGCGGACGTCGCCGTCGCCCAAGGTTTCAAAATCGGGATGGAGAAGATCGGAGGTCGGCATCGGTGCCTCGGGCTGGATGGTGGAAGCACCGGTCAGGAACCGGCGCGTGCGGCGGCACGGGATTCGATGGCGGATTGCGGCAGGATGGCGCGGGCGTGCCGGCCCTGGCCGATCTTGCCGCCGTCATCCTCGGACCAGACGTCGAACCAGTAGAGGGCGCCCTCGCGGCCGGTGAAGCGGGCACTGGTCCTCACCTGGCCGCCGACCGGCGTCGGCGCGACATGCGACACCTCGAGCCTGGCCCCGACCGACAGGTCTCCGGACTGGAGCAGGGGGCGCAGCAGGGCGGCGCAGGCGCGCTCCATCTCGGCGATCATCACCGGCGTGGCGAGGACCTGCGGATAGTGTTCGTCCGGGTCGCGGGCAAAGGCGTCGGCCGTCATCGACGGGGCGACGACGAGGTGCACCGTCTCGACACGCTCCGGATCCAAAGGGCTTGCCATGCGGGCTGTCTCCTGTTCAGGGGGCTCGCCCATCACAACGCAACGCCCGTGCCAAGCTTCGCCGAACCGGGGAAGCAGGCATAAAACCAAACGAAATGAGTTACTTGCCTAGAACAGGGGAGGGGCTGCGAACCTTGAGGGCCATCGCGTCCAACAGGAGGCGTAAGAAAATGAAACGTTATGGAATCTTACGATCGTTCGGAATCAAGACGGCTTGCCCGCTCCGGCGCGTTGCAGGGCGATGCCGTAGTCGCGGATCTTGCTGTAGAGCGTCGGCCGGGCGATGCCGAGGATCTCCGCCGCCTTCGTCACGTTGTGATCGGCATGGGTCAGCGTCGCGGCGATGACGTCGCGTTCGTGCTCGCGCAGCGTCTTCACGGCCGGAGCCACGGCCGGGGACGGGGGCGGCACCCGTGCGTCGCCGGGCGGGTCGAAATGCTGGATCTCCGTTCCGTCGGACAGCACGACGAGGCGCTCCAGCGTGTTTTCCAGCTCACGCACATTGCCCGGCCAATCGTACCCGGTCATGGCTTGCAGGGCCGCGTCGGAAATGGTGAAGACCGGCTTGCCCGCGGCGGCGGCGTATTTGCGCAGGAAGTGGGTCGCCAGCATCGGGATGTCGCTTCTGCGCTCCTTCAGAGCCGGAATGGCGATCGAGACGACATGCAGACGATAATAGAGGTCGTCGCGGAACTCCCGCCGGGCGATGGCGTCCTTCAGGTTGCGATTGGACGCGGCGATGACCCGGACGTCGACCGGAATGGGCCGGGTGGCGCCGATGCGTGTGACCTCGCGCTCCTGGAGAACGCGCAGCAGCTTCGCCTGGAGGTCGAGCGGCATCTCGGTGATCTCGTCGAGGAAGATCGTCCCGCCGGACGCCATTTCGAACTTGCCCGGCCGCCCGCCCTTCTGCGCTCCGGTGAAGCTGCCGGCGACGTAGCCGAACAGCTCGCTCTCGATCAGTTCGCGCGGCAAGGCGGCGCAATTGACGGCGATGAAGGGGGCGTCGCGGCGGTCGCCATAGGCGTGGATCGCTTGGGCAAAGACTTCCTTGCCGGTGCCGCTCGGTCCGTTCAGCAGGATGTTCGCGGTGCCGAGTGCCGCCTTGCGGGCGTCGCCGACGGCCTGCCGCAGGCACTCCGATGTGCCGATGATATCGTCGAAGGTGTAGCGTGCCGGACTGCCGGCGATCTGCTGGGCGATCCGTTTTGCCCGGTTGAACTCGCGGAAGGTGTTGACGACCGACTGGACCTTGCCTTGGGCATCCTTGATGGGAATGGCGGTATCGATCAGGTGCAGGTGGCGACGGCCGGAATCGATGATGAGTTCACGGTCGTAATAGCCGATGCCGCTCCGGAAGATCGGCGCGATGATCGGCTCGAAATCGAGAAGTTCGGCGAAGCGGCGGCCGACGCTCTGCTCCGGGTTCAGGGTCAGGATGCGACCGGCCGGCGCATTCATGTGGCGGACCCGGCCATCCTCGTCCACCACCAGCAGCCCGTCGGAAATGCTGTCGACGATGGCACGTTGCTCGCCCAGCATGCGGTCGAGGTTGCCGCTGGTCTCCAATGCCCCCATCTGGGCGCTGGTGCTCTCCGCGCACAGCAGGGCAAGGCCGCTCAGCGTGTCCGTGCCGACCGAGGCGTCCGACACCAGCGCGATGGCGCCGTGCAAGGCGCTGTTCAAGCCGAACAGAGGCGCGGCGGCGATCGCGGAGTTCGTCAAGCCGGGGCGGACATGCTGCCAGCCGGACGTGACCATGGGCCGCCGTTCCCGCAGGCACAGGTCGATGGCATTGGTGCCTATGGCGTCCTCCGCCGCCGACCGTCCTTCGCCCATACCGGCCGCGTCCAGTTGCCCGACGAATGGGCGGTCTCCGGCCACGCTGTGGACGATCAGGCCGGCATCGGCCAAGACGATGGCGACCGGATGATCGCGGCCCAGGATCAGGCGGATCGAGCCGAGGATCAGGGCGCCGGTGGCGGCTATGCTGCCAAGCAGCCGGTTCGCCCGCGGGTCCGCCGAAAGCCGCTCCGTCCGAACCGCAGGGGCGGCGTTTTCCGTCGCCCGGTCGCGCAGACGCCGCCAGGAAGACAGCACCGCCTCGTCCAGACACCCAGGCGGCGGTTCCTCGCCGTTCAGGAAGCGGTCGCGTGGCGTGTCCAAAAAGGCGTCTCCTGCCGTCAGGCGGCCAGCGCGGGCAAGCCGACGCGGCATCATCGCCGAGGGGAGCGATGGTTTCCAGGGTCATGTGGCGAGCCCGCTGCCGGGCCGCCGTTACGCTGTCCTTTCACCGCTCATCGCCGCAGCGGCCAGGGCCTGCGCCTCGGTTTCGGCCTTCAGTCCGGCCTCGCGGCGCTCGCTGTAGCGGCTGGTGAGATGGTCGCTGCGGTCGCGCACCAGCAGGGTGAATTTGACCAGCTCCTCCATCACGTCCACCACGCGGTCGTAGTAGGGCGACGGCTTCATCCGTCCGGCTTCGTCGAACTCCTGGTAGGCCTTGGCGACGGAGGATTGGTTGGGGATGGTCACCATCCGCATCCAGCGCCCCAGCACCCGCATCGCGTTGACCGCGTTGAAGGACTGCGAGCCGCCGGAGACCTGCATCACCGCCAAGGTCCGGCCCTGGGTCGGCCGGACGCCGCCGCTTTCCAGCGGCAGCCAGTCGATCTGGCATTTCAGGATGCCGGTGATGGTGCCGTGGCGTTCCGGGCTGACCCACACCTGGCCTTCCGACCATTGCGACAGGGCGCGCAGTTCCGCCACCTTGGGATGGTCGGCCGGCACGCTGTCCGGCAATGGCAGGTCGCGCGGATCGAAGATGCGGGTTTCCGCCCCCATGCGCCGGAGCAGGCGGGCGGCCTCCTCGGCCAGGAAGCGGCTGTAGGACCGCTCCCGCAGCGAACCGTAGAGCAGCAGGATGCGCGGCGGGTGGGTCGACGGATGGTCCGGCGTCAGCGCGTCGAGGCCGGGCACCTCGAAATAGGGCTCGTCCAGGCTCGGCAAGCTCTCGTGCAGGGTGGGCTCGACGTCATGCATGGGTGCGTCCCTCGTACCAGGGCTTGGTCGCCTTGACGATCTTCACCACCGACAACATCACCGGCACCTCGACCAGCACGCCCACCACGGTGGCGAGCGCCGCGCCGGAGCCGAGGCCGAACAGGCTGATGGCGGCGGCCACGGCCAGCTCGAAGAAGTTGGAGGCGCCGATCAGCGCCGCCGGCGCCGCCACGCACCACGCCACCCCGAAGCGGCGCGACAGCCAATAGGCGAGGCCAGCGTTGAAATAGACCTGGATCAGGATCGGCACAGCCAACAGCAGGATGACCAGCGGCTGTGCCAGGATCTGCTCGCCCTGGAAGCCGAACAGCAGCACCAGCGTGGTCAGCAGCGCCACCAGCGAGACCGGCTGGATGAAGTCCAGGGTGCGTTTCAGCGCCGGTTCGCCGCCGGTGGCCAGCAGGCTGCGGCGCCAGATCTGGGCGCCGGCCACGGGGATGACGATGTAGAGCAGGACGGACAGCAGCAGCGTCTCCCAGGGCACGGCGATCGACGCGACGCCGAGCAGCAGCCCGACCAGCGGCGCGAAGGCGAAGACCATGATGATGTCGTTCAGCGCCACCTGGCTCAGCGTGTAGTGCGGCTCGCCCTCGCACAGGTTCGACCAGACGAACACCATGGCGGTGCAGGGGGCGGCGGCCAGCAGGATCAGGCCGGCGATGTAGGAGGAAATCTGGTCCTGCGGCAGCAGCGGGGCGAACAGGTTTCCGATGAACAGCGTGCCCAGCAGCGCCATCGAGAAGGGCTTGACCGCCCAGTTGATGAACAGCGTCACACCCACGCCGCGCCAATGCTCCCCGACCCGCGAAAGCGCGCCGAGGTCGATCTTCAGCAGCATCGGCACGATCATCAGCCAGATCAGCACCGCCACCGGCAGGTTGACCTTTGCCACCTCCGCCGCGGCGATGGCATGGAAGACCCCCGGAACCAGATGGCCCAGCGCGATCCCGGCGACGATGCACAGCGCGACCCAGACGCTGAGATAGCGTTCGAAAAGCCCCATGGCGGGGCGGGCCGCCGGAGCGGCGTGAATGTCGGTGGTCATGATCGGTGTCCGTCAGGAGGCTTTGTCGATGCGGTGTCCGGCGGCGTCGATGACGGCCTCGCCGTCTTCCTTGGCGAAGGCGCCGCGCTGGGCATCGGGAAGGATGTCGAGCACCGCCTCGGACGGGCGGCACAGCCGCACGCCGAGCGGCGTCACCACGATCGGCCGGTTGATCAGGATCGGATGGGCCATCATGGCGTCGAGCAACCGGTCGTCGCTCAAGCCCGGGTCGCCGAGCCCGAGCTCGGCATAGGGCGTGCCCTTCTCGCGCAGCAGGGTGCGCACCGGCACGCCCATCCGGCGGATCAGGCCGGCCAGCTCGTCGCGCGTCGGCGGCGTCTTCAGATACTCGATCACCGTCGGCTCGACGCCGCTGTTGCGGATCAGCGCCAGCGTGTTGCGCGAGGTGCCGCAAGCCGGGTTGTGGTAGATGGCGACCGGCGTCATCGCGCGGACTCTTCGGCGGCGGACGCCCGGCCCATGTCGTCCAGCCTGCGCTTCAGCGCCAGACGGTCGAGCGAGGCGATGGGCAGGCTGACGAAGGCCTGGATGCGGCGCTGGATCTGCCCGAACACCGTGGCGGTGAAGGCGGCCTTTTCCGCATCGGTGCCCTGGGCGCTCGACGGGTCGGGGAAGCCCCAATGCGCGGTCATCGGCTGGCCGGGCCAGATGGGGCAGACCTCGCCGGCGGCGTTGTCGCAGACGGTGAAGACGAAATCCATGTGCGGGGCGCCCGGTGCCGCGAACTCGTCCCAGGTCTTGGAGCGCAGTTCCGCGGTCGGGAAGCCAAGCCGCTCCAGCAGGCCATGGACATGGGGGTTGATCCGGCCGGACGGCTGGCTGCCGGCGCTGAAGCCGCGGAAGCGGCCCTTGCCCTCCCGGTTCAGCAGGCACTCCGCCATGACGCTGCGGGCGCTGTTGTGGGTGCACAGGAACAGGACGTTGTAGACGCGGTCGGTCATCGCGGGATTGCCTTTCCAGGCCGCTGGGTGCGCGGCGGTTGGGGTCGGGGCTCAGGCGTCGTGGTCGCATCCGTCGGGACCACACAGGACGGCCTGGGTCAGGTCGGCGGAGCAGAGTTCGGGGCGCCCCTGGCAGCAGTCCTCCATCAGGAAGGCGATCAGCCGGCGGGTGCCCTCATAGTCGGACGCATAGAAGATCTGCCGCTGCACCCGCCAGGAGCGGAGCAGGCCGGCGCGTTCCAGCGTCGCCAGATGGTGGGACAGGGTGGAGGCCGGAACCCCCACCTGCTGGGCAACCTCGCCGGCCGTCAGCCCGTTCGGTCCCACCGTGATCAGCAGGCGGAACACGGCCAAGCGGGTTTCCTGGGCAAGGGCGGCAAAGGCGTCGATGGCAGTCTTGTTTTCCATGTTTCGACAATAATCGAAATATTGAGCCGTGGCAAGCGGCTGTCATCGGCGTCGTGGCTGTCGGCCGAAGGCCGAGGTGAAGCCGGTTCACGGAGGGCAGGGCGTTCCGCCCATACAACGCAGACTAAAATGATCCGTGTTTATGCTTGCGCCTAAAAACGCAGACTGATATTGTCCTTGTTATAGGCGGCCGCACCGGAATGCGGCTCTCCGAACAGCTTCTCATTCCCCTTCATCGAACCGGCACGACCTGCCGGATGGGAGATCGCATCATGAAAATCGTCGTCATCGGCGGCACGGGACTGATCGGGTCGAAACTCGTCGCGCTTTTGCGTGCCGGCGGCCATGACGCCGTCGCCGCGGCCCCCAGCACGGGCATCGACGCGCTCACCGGCAAGGGGCTCGCGGAGGCGCTGGCCGGCACGGATGTCGTCGTCGACGTCGCCAATTCCCCGTCTTTCGAGGAAGGGGCGGTGATGGAGTTCTTCCAGACCGCCGGGCGCAACCTGCTCGCCGCCGAAGCCGACGCGGGCGTCCGGCACCATGTCGTCCTGTCCATCGTCGGCACCGACCGGATGCCGGACAACGGCTATTTCCGCGCCAAGGTGGCGCAGGAGGTGCTGATCGTGGAGTCCGGCATTCCCTACAGCATCGTCCGCTCGACCCAGTTCCTCGAATTCCTCGGCGGTATCGCCGCGTTCAGCACGACGGGCGGCACGGTGCGGCTGGCGCCCGGACTGTTCCAGCCCATCGCCGCCGAGGACGTGGCTTCCCTCGTCGCCGATGTGGCGCTGGCGCCGCCGCTGAACGGCATCGTCGACATCGCCGGCCCCGAGCGCGCCCGCTTCGACCTGATCGTCGGCCGTTACCTGACGGCGGTGGGCGATCCGCGTGCGGTCGTGGCCGATCCGGAGGCCCGCTATTTCGGCGGCCGGATGGAGGGCCTCTCGCTGGTTCCCACCGGCGAAGCCCGGCTGGGCCGCATCGGCCTCGACGACTGGCTGCGCCGCTCGCAGGCCGCGGCCTGATCCCATCCCCTCCAAACGACAAGGAGCAGACCGATGAAGCGCTTTCTTCCCATCGCGGCGCTCGCCGTCCTGGCCGTCGCCGGTACGCTCGCCACCGCTCCGGCCTCCGCTCTGGCCGATGATGCGCCGGCGGCCAGGAACGCCAAGGTGACGCTGGTCTATGAACACGCCTTGCCGGACGTTCCCGGCAAGAGCCTCAAGGGCGTGCTGGTCGAATATGGACCGGGCGGCTATTCGCCCGCCCACACCCATGCGAAATCGGCGCTGATCTATGCCACCGTCCTGGAAGGGGCGGTTCGCAGCAAGGTCAACGACGGGCCGGTCAGGACCTATCGGGCGGGCGAGAGCTTCACCGAACTGCCGGGCGACCGCCATGGCGTCAGCGCCAACGCCAGCAACACCGAGCCGTCGAAGCTGCTGGCGGTCTTCGTGGTGGATACCGCCGAAACCGAACTGACCATCCCGGACCGGCACTGATCCGGGCCGGGCCGGGCGCTTGCGGGGGCGGAACGCGGATGGCTGGAGTTTCGTGCGTTCAATATGAAACGCACGAAACTCCAGCCTTGTATTTGGCGATCGGATTCACGCTCCAAATCGATGCCGATTTTACGCGATCCGATCTATTGTCGCCGCGATCACGCCTCTCACCGGAAAGCGGTCCAGACCTGTCATGGCACATCTCACCGTCAGCGTCGAATATGGCATCCACTGCCTGCTCTGGCTGGTGTCGTCCGGGGATACGCCGCTGAGCAGCCGTGACCTGGCCGAACTGCAGGGCATCTCCCCCTCCTTCCTCGCCAAGATCTTTCCCAGGCTGGAGAAGGCGGAGATCGTGGCGGCGAGCGAAGGGGTGCGCGGTGGCTACCGGCTGGCCCGGCCGCCGGAGGAAATCAGCTTCCTCGACATCGTCGACGCCATCGAAGGAGACAAGCCGCTGTTCGACTGCCAGGAAGTCCGCGGGCGCTGCGCGCTGTTCGACGGCAACCCGCCGGAATGGTCTACGGCCGGCGTCTGCGCGGTGCATGCGGTGATGCTGCGGGCGGAAAAGGCGATGCGCGCAACGCTGGCCCAGGAAACGCTGGCGAGCGTCGCCGCCGGTTTCGGGCGCAAGGCTCCCCCGGAGTTCGGCGGCGATGTGGAACGCTGGATCCGGGAGCGCATCGAGGCGCGGGGTTCGTCACGCACCCCGCGCACCCGCCCGGTTCCATAAGGCCAGTTTATCGAACGCATCACTTCTTAACGTTGGATGCGATCGATCCCGGTCTCCATAGTCTTTGCATCGGAACGGATGCGACCACCGGCGCCCGACATGGTCGGGCTCCCGGTCCCGGATCGCGTCGGCGGCAGTCAGCCCTTCCGATCGCCAGTGGAGATCATCCCCTTGCTTCCCGACACCATGGCCGCCGCAAGCGCGGCGCCGGGACGATTCGTCCTTGCCCGTCTTTGCACCGTCCTGCCCGGCCTTGCGCTGTGCATCGCGGTCACCATCCTCGCCTTCGCCGTCGCCTGGGGCGAGCGCAGGCTGTTCGGCGACGCCTGGATCGAGGCGCTGGTGCTGGCGATCCTGGCCGGCACCGCCATCCGCACCGCCTGGACGCCGTCGGCCCGCTGGATTCCGGGCATCGGCTTCTCGGCCAAGTTCCTGCTGGAGATCGCGGTCGTGCTGCTCGGCGCGTCGGTCAGCGCCGCCACCATCCTGTCGGCCGGCCCGGTGCTCCTGCTCGGCATCGCCGGGGTGGTGGTGCTGGCGCTGGCGGCGGGCTACGGCATCGGCCGGCTGCTCGGCCTGCCGGTGCGCATGGCGCTGCTGGTGGCCTGCGGCAACGCGATCTGCGGCAACTCGGCCATCGCCGCGGTGGCGCCGGTGATCGGTGCGGACGGCGACGACGTCGCCGCCTCCATCGCCTTCACCGCCGTGCTGGGCGTCGTCGTCGTGCTCGGCCTGCCGCTGGTCGGGATGGGGCTGCGGCTGAGCGGTGTGCAGTATGGCGCGCTGGCGGGGCTGACGGTCTATGCGGTGCCGCAGGTGATCGCCGCCGCCGCGCCGCTGGGGGCCGCCGCCGTGCAGGTCGGCACGCTGGTGAAGCTGGTGCGCGTGCTGATGCTTGGGCCGGTCTGCCTGCTGCTGTCGGTCCTGGCGCCCCGCCTGCGTGAGGAAAGTGACGAGCGCGCCCATCCGGGATACCCGCCGGTCCACCATCTGGTGCCGTGGTTCATCCTGGGTTTCCTGGCGATGGTCGCGTTGCGCTCCTTCGGCCTCGTCCCGCAGGCGGCGCTGGTGCCGATGGAGCATGCGGCGACCCTGCTGACCGTGGTGTCGATGGCGGCGCTTGGGCTGGGCGTCGATGTCCGGACGGTGGCGCGGGCCGGCGGGCGGGTGACGGCGGCGGTGGTGCTCTGCCTGCTCACGCTGGGCGGGCTCAGCCTCGCGCTCATCCATACCATCGGGCTGGCCTGACGGGCTGTCTTGAACGCGGCGGAGTCTACAGCCGGCGGGCGGGCGCCGCATTGACGCAGATTAAGGCAGGATTCCGCCAGTGTGCGATCCTGGGTTCGTCCAGGCCCCGCATCGGTCCCGTTTTTCGACTGGCCGGCGGATGGGGCGCCTTCCGGAAAGGAGAACGGACATGCGTCAGGAGTTGCAGATCGCCTTCCGCAACATCGACCCCTCTCCCGCGCTGGAGCATCTGATCGGCGAGCATGCCGACAAGCTCGACCGCTTCTTCACGCGCATCCTGGCCACGCGCGTTGTCTTCGAGGTGCCGCACCGCCATCGGCATCAGGGCAATCGCTACACCGTCCAGATCGCCCTGACCCTTCCCGGGGGGGAGTTGGTCGTGCACAGCGACAAGCCGGGCGGCCATGGTCATGAGACGGCCGACGCCGCCATCCGCGACGCCTTCGATGCAGCCCGCCATGCGCTGGAGCGCTATGCGGAGCGTCAGCGCCACGAGGTGAAGACCCACGCCCGGGCGTAACCTTGTCCTCCGCCACCGGTTCATTGCAAACCTCGTGGCAAGGCATTCCGGCCATCGCCGCGTCCGCCCGGAACAGCCCGGCGGACGCGGCGATGGAGCTTTCAGGCCGTCCCCTCGCTCCTGCGGTCGCGCCGCGGCGCCGCTTCCCGCAGTCGGGTGGGGGGCTTGTCCGCGGCCGGAACCGCGTCGGCCAGGACGTGCGTCATCGTCTGCACACGCTCCGCCATTTCCGATGCCTCGCCCGACCAGCGTTTCAGGCGCTCGTTCATCCAGTCGCTCCACAGGGTGGAGCGCTCCGCCGTATTCTCCGCCGTTTCCATCCGTTCCACGGTGGCGAGAGCCGACCGGATGTCGTCCTGCCGATGCTCCAGCCACAACTGGCTGATGGTTTCGACAGTCTCGAACAGGCCCGACTGCATCCGCAGCATCGCCTCGGTCCGCTGGAGGAGCGTGGTCTGCAGCATCGTGCCGGCCGTCCATGCGCCGATCGCGTCCGCCGGGGACTGCATCTGGGGTGTATTCATCGCCTGGCCCCTCCTGGTGTTCCATTTCCAAGGAACGGACCGTTCCCCTTCACTGTAAGGGTACTGTCCGTTCCGTCGATGTAGGCGCCATTGCGGCAGCGGCCCCTTAACCCAGGTTAACCCTCTTCCGACTCTTTCGGGGCGCCGGCACCCCCTTCTCGAAACCAGAAATAACAATATTAAAACGTTAATTATACGATGATGGTCCGCATAATTTACGAGATTGACGCTTCGATGGAATCGTGATCCCCTTAAATCTAGTAGATTAATAGAGACCTTTTCGCGTCGGAGAGTCACCATGCAACAGCCAGCACGCCCGGTTCGTCACGCGCTCGCCGCCCTTGCCTTTTCCCTGGCCGGCATCATGGCGGTGGCGCTTGCCGGCCCGGCGGCGGCGGAAGGGCGGATCCGCATCGCCGAGCAATATGGCCTGGGCTATCTGCCCCTGCATGTGCTGCGCCAGAACCAGCTGATCGAGAAGCACGGCAAGGCGCTGGGCCTCGACATCGCCGTCGAGTGGGTCCAGCTGTCCGGCGGGGCGGCGATGAACGACGCGCTGCTGTCCGGCAGCATCGATCTCGGCTCCGCCGGCGTCGGGCCGCTGCTGACCATCTGGGACCGCACCAAGGGCAACGCCAACGTCAAGGCGATCGCCTCGCTGAACGACATGCCGCTGTTCCTCACCACCAGCAACCCCAAGGTCACGTCGCTGAAGGACTTCACCGACGCCGACAAGATCGCGCTGCCGGCGGTGAAGGTCGGGGTGCAGGCCCGCGTCCTGCAGATGGCGGCGGAGAAGGAACTGGGCGCCGACAAGTTCGACGCGCTCGACAAGCTGACCGTGTCGATGCCCCATCCCGACGCCACCGCGGCGCTGCTGTCGGGCAGCGGCGGCATCACCGCCCACCTCTCCAGCCCGCCCTTCCAGTACCAGCAGCTCGCCGACCCGAAGATCCACAAGGTCGTCAGCTCCTACGACGTGCTGGGCGGCCCGCACAGCTTCAACCTGATCTGGAGCAAGCAGTCCTTCCGCGACGGGAACCCGAAGACCTACCGCGCCTTCCTCGACGCGCTTCGCGAAGCGATGGACTCTATCAACACCAACCACGAAGGGGCGGCGGAGGCCTATCTGGCGCAGAACAAGGGCAGCCTGGACAAGCCCTTCATCCTGAACCTGCTGAAGGATCCGGACATCCGCTTCACCGTCGCGCCCAGCCGGACCGAGGCCTTTGCCGACTTCATGCACAAGGTCGGGGCGATCAAGAACAAGCCGGCCTCCTGGAAGGATTATTTCTTCGAGGACCTGCATGACGGCGCCGGGAGCTGAGCCGATGAACGCGCTGACCTACCCGCGCAGCGTGGATGCCGACGCCGTGTCGGAACGTCCGCTGCTCGACGTCTCCGGCGTGACCCTGCAGTACAAGACGCGCCGGCATCTCGTCACCGCGACCTACCGCGTCGATTTCCAGGTGTTCCAGGCCGAACGCTACGTCCTGCTGGGGCCGTCGGGCTGCGGCAAATCCTCGCTGCTGAAGGCGGTGGGCGGCTTCCTCCAGCCGGTGGAGGGCGCCATCCGCCTGAACGGCCGTCCGGTGACGAGGCCCGGCCCCGACCGCATGATGGTGTTCCAGGAATTCGACCAGCTGCCGCCCTGGAAGACGGTCAAGGAGAACGTCATGTTCCCGCTGCTCGCCAGCGGCAAGGCGAAGCGGCGCGAGGCGGAGGAAAAGGCGCTCGACTGCATCGCCCGCGTCAACCTGTCGAAATTCGCCGACGTCCATCCGTACATGCTGTCGGGCGGCATGAAGCAGCGCGTCGCCATCGCCCGCGCCATGGCGATGGAGCCGGACATCCTGCTGATGGACGAGCCCTTCGCCGCGCTCGACGCGCTGACCCGCCGCAAGATGCAGGAGGAGCTGCTGCAATTGTGGGACGATCTGCGCTTCACCGTGCTGTTCGTCACCCATTCCATCGAGGAGGCGCTGGTCGTCGGCTCGCGCATCCTGGTGCTGTCGCCCCATCCGGGCCAGGTGAAGGCGGAGGTGAACTGCGCCGGCTACGACCATGGCGCCGTCGGCGGCGCCGAGTTCCAGGACCTCGCCGGCCGTATCCACACCATGCTGTTCGCCGAGGATGTCGAAGGCACCGGGAAAGGGGCCCACGCATGACCGACCTGTCCTTTTCCCCGCGCCCCCTGCCGCCGGGCGGCCGGCGCGAGCCGCCGCTGCGGCCGGACTATGAGCGCACCGTCACCGCGACCGGCCCCATCGGCGATGTCGCCCGACCGCTGTCCCCGTGGGAGCGGCTGGGCAACGTCACGGCGCTGCGTCGGCTGCTGGTTCTGGCCGCGGTCGCGGCGCTGTGGCAGGCGGCGGCGGTCTGGCAGAACAACCCGCTGATGTTCCCGACCTTCACCGACACCGCGGCGGCGCTGTGGGACGGCATCCGGCGCGACAACCTGCTGTCGATGGCCTGGACCTCGCTGGCGGTGCTGCTGAAGGGCTACGCGGTGGCGGTGGTGCTGGCGGTGGCGCTGACCACGGTGGCCGTCTCCACCCGCATCGGCAACGACCTGCTGTCGACGCTGACGTCCATGTTCAACCCGCTGCCGGCCATAGCATTGCTGCCCATCGCCATGCTGTGGTTCGGGCTGGGCGAGGTCAGCCTGATCTTCGTGCTGGTCCATGCGGTGCTGTGGCCGCTGGCGCTGAACACCCATGCCGGCTTCACCTCGGTTTCCGAGACGCTGCGCATGGCCGGGCGCAATTACGGGCTGGGCGGCATCCGTTATGTCGTCACCCTGCTGATCCCCGCCGCCTTCCCGGCGATCCTGACCGGGCTGAAGGTCGGCTGGGCCTTCGCCTGGCGCACGCTGATCGCGGCCGAGCTGGTGTTCGGCGTGTCCTCCGGCAAGGGCGGGCTGGGCTGGTTCATCTTCCAGAACCGCAACGAGCTCTACATCGACAAGGTCTTCGCCGGCCTCGTCACCGTCATCCTGATCGGCCTGCTGGTCGAGAATGTCGTCTTCCGCTGGATCGAGGTCCACACGGTCCGCAAATGGGGCATGGTCCGCTAAATGGCTTTCCAAGACATCAACCCGCTGCGCTTCGATTCGAACCTGACGGTCGAGCGTCCGACCTTCGTCACCCATCTGGAATGCGCCTATACCGGCGAGCGCTACGAGGCCGATACGGTTCACAACCTGTCGCGCGCCGGCAAGCCGCTGCTGGTCCGCTACGACCTCAACGGGGTGAAGCAGGCGCTGACCAAGAGCGCGCTGTCCGAACGTCCGCAGGATCTGTGGCGCTATCGCGAACTGCTGCCCGTCCGCCGGGCCGGGGACATTGTCAGCCTGGGCGAGGCGGTGACCCCGCTGGTGGCGCTGCCCCGTCTGGCGAAGAAGCTGGGCGCCGCCGAGCTGCTGGTGAAGGACGAGGGGCGGCTGCCCACCGGCTCCTTCAAGGCGCGCGGGCTGGTGATGGCGGTGTCGATGGCGAAGTCCTTCGGCATCAAGCACATGGCGATGCCGACCAACGGCAATGCCGGGGCGGCGCTGGCCGCCTACGCCACCCGCGCCGGCATCCGCACCACCATCTTCTGCCCGGCCGACACGCCGGAGGTGAACGTCTCGGAGATCGAGTTGCAGGGGGCCACCGTCTACCGCGTCAACGGCCTGATCGACGATTGCGGCCGGATCGTCGGCGAGGGCAGGGCCGGGGCCGGCTGGTTCGACGTCTCGACCCTCAAGGAGCCCTACCGGATCGAGGGCAAGAAGACCATGGGGCTGGAAATGGCCGAACAGCTGGGGTGGGAGGTGCCGGACGTCATCTTCTATCCCACCGGCGGTGGCACCGGCCTGATCGGCATGTGGAAGGCCTTCGCCGAGCTGGAGGCCATCGGCTTCATCGGCGCCAAACGTCCGCGCATGGTGGCGGTGCAGGCCGCCGGCTGCGCGCCGATGGTCCGCGCCTGGGAACAGGGGGAGGAGCATGCCCCGCGCTGGGAGGATGCGCACACCATCGCGTCGGGCATCCGCGTGCCGCAGGCGGTCGGCGATTTCCTGATCCTGCGCGCGGTGCGCGAGAGCGGCGGCTTCGCCATCTCGGTTCCCGACGACGCCATCCAGGCGGCGCTGGACGAGGCGGCGCGGGAGGAGGGCTTCCTGCTCTGCCCCGAAGGCGCCGCGACCTACGCCGCCTACCGCCAGGCCCTGGCCGACGGCCGGGTCGGCAAGGACGAGCGGGCGGTGCTGTTCAACTGCGCCACCGGCCTGAAATACCCGCTGCCGCCGGTCCATCGCACGCTGGACCGGACGAAGCCCATCGACTATGCGGTCTTCGCATGAGTGGCACCCGCTACCGCCCGGAGCGGCTTGTCGCCACGCTCGACGCCATCCTCCGCCGCAGCGGCAGCTCGGCGGAGGAGGCGGCCGTCGTCGCCGCCAATCTGGTGGAGGCCGACGCCCGCGGCCATGCCAGCCACGGCGTCTGCCAGATCGCCGTCTATGCCCGCAGCCTGGAGCTGGGCCATCTCCAGCCCAACCGCCATGCCCGCATCGTCCGCGACGAGGCGCCCTTCCTGGTGGTGGAGGGCGACGTCGGCTATGGGCAGGTGATCGCGCGCGAGGCGACCGCCCTCGCCATCGAGCGGGCGCAGGCCGGCGGCGCCTGCATCCTGGCGCTGCGCAACGCCCACCACATCGGCCGCGTCGGTTCCTATGGCGAGCAATGCATCGCCGCCGGGCTGATCGGCCTGTTCTTCGTCAATGTGGTCAGCCGCCCGCTGGCGGCGCCGCATGGCGGCGGGCGGCCGCGGCTGGGCACCAACCCGATCTGCATCGCTGTGCCCGGCACGCCGGGCTATGCGCCCTTCCTGCTGGATTTCGCCACCAGCGCCGTTGCCGCCAACAAATGCCGGGTCGCCGCCTCGCTGGGCAAGGAGGTGGAGGACGGCCTGCTGCTGGATTCGGAAGGCCGGCCGACCCGCGATCCCGGCGTGATGTTCTCCGATCCGACCGGCGCCATCCTGCCCTTCGGCGGCCACAAGGGCTACGGCCTTGCGCTGGCCTGCGAGATCCTGGCCGGCGCGCTGGCCGGCGGCCTGCCGGCCTTGCCGGAAAACCTGCGGCCGGGCCGTGTGGTCAACAACGCGCTTGCGTTCGTCATCGACCCCAACCGGATCGCCGGTCCGGAATGGCAGGCGTTGACCGACGCCGTGCTCGACCATGTCGCCGACACGCCGCCGGCCCCCGGCAGCAGCGGCGTCAGCATCCCCGGCGAGCCGGAGGCGCTGCACCGCATGGCCGCGATGGACCGCGGGATCGCGCTCGACCCGGATACGGAGGCGGCGCTTTACCGCATCGGCGGCGGGCTGGGGCTGGACGTGGCCGGGCTGCTGGAGGGGTAGGGGGGCGAGGGCGTTCCCTCGGCTGGGTGCGACCGGCCCGCACGCCGATCCTTGGGAGTGATCTTTGAGAGCGGCCCTTGCACATCGATCCTTGACATTTGTTTGGTACCTTACATATTTGCTAGGTAGCTAGCAAATATGGAGGATGCCGCCTTGGCGGACGATCAGGACAGGCCGGCCCAGGCCCTCATCGGAGCCTGGACGAAACGCTGCTATTTCGCCGGCCGGGCGGCGATGGATTCCGCCCTGCGACCCCATGACCTCGGCTCCGTGCAGTGGTATGTGCTCCACCGGCTCGTGAGTGCCGGGCCGACGATGCAGCGCGATCTCGTGCGGCTGCTCGACATAGAGCGCGCGACGATGACCGGCATCGTCGCGACCCTCGTGCGCAAGGGCCTTGTCGAACAGGTGCCCGACCGGGCCGACCAGCGGCAGAAGCTCGTCCGCATCACCGCCGCCGGCACGAGGCTGTGGGGCGAGTTGCCTGACCTGTCCTTCATCCGCTCCGTCGCCTTCGACGGCATCGACGAGGCCGACCTCGCGACGGCGGTCAGAGTTCTCCGGACGGCAACGGAGCGTCTGGAAACCCTTCTCAAAAAAGGAGAAAGTCCATGACCGTCCTGGTGACCGGGGCCACCGGGCTCGTCGGTGTCCGTCTCGTCCCGCGCCTTCGGGAGGCGGGGATCGACTGCCGCGCGCTCCTGCGGGCAGGCAGGGGGCTCGGTTCGGGGGTGGCGACGGTGGAAGGCGACCTGCTCGACCCGGCGTCGCTTGTGTCGGCCGTATCGGGCGTGTCGGCGGTCATCCACCTCGCAGCCGTGTTCCGCACGCCGGACACGGAGCTGATCTGGAAGAGCAATCTCGACGGCACGCGCAACCTCATCGCCGCGGTGGAAATGCATGCGCCCGCCGCCCGATTCATCATGGCAAGCACGGCGCTGATCTATGACAGGGACTCTCCCCGTCCCGGCCGGGAGGAGGACGAGTGCAATCCGCAGCTCGATTACCCGGCGAGCAAGCTGGCGGCCGAGACGGCGCTGCGGGCCAGCGGATTGACCTGGGCGATCCAGCGGTTCGGCTTCGTCTACGGCGACAGGGACGGTCACATCGAATCGCTCCCCGGGCTTGTGGAGCGGGCCAATTTCCATCCTGCCCAGAGGATGAGCATGGTCCATCACCGCGATATCGCCACCGCCATGATGCTGGCGCTGACCGGCGCGATGGACGGCCGTATCGTCAACATCGCCGATGAGGCGCCGACGTCATTCTACGAACTCGCCGAGCTGGCCGGCGAGCCGATCAGGCCCTCGGCCGAGCCTCTGGCGAACCCGTGGCACATCCATATGGACGGCTCGCTCGCCCGGCGCCTCGGCTTCCAGCCGGCCGTGAGAACCGTGCATCAGGCTGTACGGGACGGCTTGATGTGACGCGTGCATCGCCCTCGCCGGAGGGCGATGCCATGTCCGGACCGGATTTCGGCCGGGGCGGCGCCTACGCCCGGATCCTGTTCCGCAGCACCCCGTCCTCCAGGAAGATCCGCACCGTTTCGGCAGCGTTCCGACGCATCTCCACCGCGGCCTGATCGGAGTGGAAGGCGTTGTGCGGCGTCACCACCAGCCGGCCGGCCAGCCACTCCTCCCGCGCCCGCCAGGCGTCGAGCAGCGGGTGCGGGGCCGGCGGCTCGACCGGCAGCACGTCGGTGCCCAGCGCCGCCAGCCGGCCGCTGCGCAGCGCCGCCTCCACCGGGTCCAGCCCGGCGAACAGCTCGCCGCGGGCGGTGTTGACCAGGATGGCGCCCGGCTTCATCGCCGCCAGCGTCGCCTCGTCCAGCAGGCCGCGCGTTTCGCCCGTCAGCGGGCAGTGGAAGGTGACGATGTCCGATTCGGCCAGCAGTTCCTCCAGCCGGCGGACGCGGCGGTAGCCGACCGCCTTCTCGTGTCCGGCCGGCTGGAGCGGATCGTAGCCCAGGATGCGGTAGCCGAAGCCCTTCAACCGGTTCACCACCGCGGTGCCGATCCGCCCGACCCCGACGACGCCCACCGTTGCGGCACTGGAACGATGCAGCGGCGTCAGCGTGTTGGCCTGCCACGTCGCGCCATAGCCGCGGGCGCGCCCGTCATGCTCCCACAGCCGGCGTTGCAGCGACAGGATCATGGCGACCGCATGGTCGGCCACCTCCTCCGTCCCGTAATCCGGGTTGTTGGCGAAGGGGATGCCGGCCGCCTCCAGCGCCGCGACGTCGACCCGGTCGTAGCCGACACCGAACCGCACGACGACACGGCAGCGTTTCAGCCTGTCCACCGTGGCCGGGCCGATCCTGGTGCTCCACACCAGCAGCGCGTCCAGCCGTGCCAGCCGTTCCGGGTCCAGATCCTCTTCCCGCCGCGTATCGAGGAAGTCGATTTCGGCCACCCCGTCCAGCACCGCGGCCTCCAGGTCCGGCGGCGGGATCATATGGTCGGTGATCCCGACGGTGAACGCCCCCGGCTTTCCATGCGACATGCTTTGACACCCTCTCTTCGGTCCAATTAGAACAAATTATAATCGTTGAATACCATCAAGCTCGGCCGATAAATAACACCGAAATGCAGAATTGCCTACTTGATAGATAGGCATGTTTGGTGTTCAATCCTCCCGACCTCCATCGGGCCCGGCCTGCCTTGTCCGTTCGCCCCGTCCCGATCATCACCGTTGCAGGAGCAGGGATCCATGACGATCGGCACAGCCCCCGCATTCGACCGCCCGCTCCGCGCCCCGGCGGCCATGTCCGGCGAAGGCTCCGACCCGGCTTCGTCCCCGGCATCGGTCGACCAGCTCGTCGGCGTGATCGGCGACAATCTGCGCGCCTTCCGCCGCCGCCAGGGACTGTCGGTCGACGGGCTGGCGCAGCTGTCGGGCATCGACCGCGCCCTTCTCTCGGCGATCGAGGAGGGGCGCCACCGCCCCGACATCGCCACGCTGTGGACGGTGGCCAAGGCGCTGGACCTGTCCTTCTCCAGCCTGCTCAGCACCGGCGGCGATGCCGGCACCACGGTGATCCGGCGGGCGGAGTCGCGCAGCCTCACCTCCCGCGACGGCCGTTTCACCTCCCGCGCGCTGTTCCCGCTGAAGGGGGAGCGTCAGGTCGAGTTCTACGAGCTTCGCCTGTCCCCGGGTGCCGACGAGGAGTCCGACGGCCATTCCCCCGGCACGGTGGAGAACATCCTGGTCGGGCGCGGCCCGGTCGAGATCGTCACCGCCGATGGCGAACACCGGCTGGAGGAGGGCGACTCCATCCTGTTCGAGGCCGACGTCCCGCACGGCTACCGCAATCCCGGCGACGGCGAGGCGGTGCTGTATCTGGTGATGTCCTACATCCTGTGACCGCCGGGAGCGCCCGTGATGCCTGACACGATCCAGCCCTTCTGCCATGGCCTGCCTCTTCGCCGCAGCCTGCTCGATCCCGAAGTCACCGAGCTGGGCGCCCTGGCCGCCCGCGCCGGGCTGGCGCCTGCCGATCCGCTCCGCCAGCCGCTGGCCGAGGCGCGGGACGCGGCGGAGCGCTACCACGCCTTCCTCAACGGCCCCGCCCTGCCGGCGGAAGTGCGGGAGGTCGAGGTCGCCGGTCCGGCGGGACCGCTGCGCCTGCGCCTGATCCGCCCGGTGGATGGCGAGGCAGGCGGCGGGGCAGGCGTCGGAGACGCCCCCCTGCCGGTGCTGATCTACTTCCATGGCGGCGGGTTCGCGGTCAACTCGATCGACACCCATGACCGGCTGCTGCGCCTGCTGGCCCGGCATGGCGGTGTGGCGGTCTGTGCCGTCGGCTACAGCCTCGCCCCGGAGAGGCGCTATCCCCACCAGCGGGGAGAGGCCTTGGCCGCGTTGCGCTGGGTGGTGCGCCATGGCGCGGATCACGGGCTGGACCCGGAGCGGATCGCCGTCGGCGGCGATTCGGCCGGGGCCAACCTGGCGCTCGGACTGGCGCTCGACGCCCGGAGCGAGGCGGGACCGCCGCTGTCCTTCGGCATGCTGCTCTACGGCATGTTCGCCCATGATTTCGATACGGAGTCGCACCGGCTGTTCGGCGGCGGCGACTATGGCCTGACCACCGGGCGGATGCGCTGGTACTGGCGGCAGTATCTCGGCCGGGATGCCATGACCCGCGACCCCGGCGCCGCCCCGCTGCTCGCCGACCTGCGCGGGCTGCCGCCGCTGCATGTGGCGGCAGCCGGGCTGGACTGCCTGCGCGACGACAGCCTGCGCCTCGCCCGGCGGCTGGAGGACGCCAAGGTTCCGCACCGGCTGGTGCTGCATGACGCGCTGCCCCATTCCTTCGCCGGAATGACCCGCCATGTCCGCAAGGCCGAAGAGGCGGTGATCCAGGCCGCCGATGCTGTCCGCCGACACCTGCGGCGCTGAGCCGGCGGTCTTGCGCCGATGTCTTTTGCGCCGATGTCTCTTGCGTTGTGGCTGCACAGGATGGTTGCATTAGGCATTGCTGTGGTTGGAACGTCACGATGATCGAAAGCGGTGGCTCGGTTCTGGAACGTCACAACGTCACCGTCATCGGGTCGGCGGCGGAGACGCTTGTCCTCGTTCCGGGATTCGGCACCGGCCAAGCGGCGTGGCGCCATGTCGTGGAGGCGTTCAAGGACCGCTACCGCATCGTCCTGTTCGATCTGACGGGAATCGGGCCGGGCAGCCAGACCCATTACGACCATGTCCGCTACGGCTCACTCGATGCCTATGTCCGCGATGTGGTCGCCGTCCTCGACGCCCTGCGGATCTTCGACTGCGTCTGCGTCGGCCATTCGGTGGCCGGCACCATCGCGGCGCTCGCCTCGATCAGGGCGCCCTATGCCTTCAGGAAGCTGGTGCTGCTGGGGGCGTCCGCCTGCTATCGCAACCGGGGCGACTATCGCGGCGGATTCGACGGCGCCGACATCGACGGCCTGATCGAAAGCGCGACCCGGGACTATCTGCAATGGACCGCGAGCTTCGGGGAGATGGTCGTCTCCGGCCCGGCGGACGCCCCGGCGGTCCGGGAATTCGTGGCGACCCTGCGGGCGATGCGGCCGGATAGGGCGCTGTCGCTGCTGATCACCATCCTGCAAAGCGACGTTCGCCACCGGCTGGCCGAGATCCGGGTGCCGGCGGTCGTTCTCCAGGCCAGTCACGACCCAGCGGTGACCCGTGAGGCGGCGGACTACCTGCACCGCCATCTGCAGGGAAGCGTCATGGAGGTGCTCGACGCGTCCGGCCATCTGCCGCACCTGTCCGCGCCGGCGGTGGTGATCGACGCGCTGCGCCGCCATCTGTCCTGAAACCGGCAGACCGACCGTCGACGAGCGGGCCGGATCCTAGACCAAGGTCTAGGGTCGCCCTACCTAAACACTGCCGAAGTCAATCTGTGTCTAGTGGCCTGCGACCTGTCGCCGCGCTTACCCTCCATGGGAGCCAGCCGGGCCGTCGCGCATCGCGCCGTCCCGTCCTGCCTCGAAGGACGGACCATCTATCCGGGTTCCCGCCGGATGACCGGGCCGGACGTCCGCACGCAAGACCACGGAGACACCCATGGCCTCGGCCTCTCAAAGCAATCTCCAGCTGCGTTTCGTTACGATTCCGGAAAAGCCGAATGTGACTGTCGTCCGGTCCGGATGCGGAATGATGGGGATCGCGCGGGTTCGCTGCGCCACCGACGATGTCGGCCGTTTCCACAGCCCGACCGCCGAGGATGCGTTCCTGGTGAGCCACCATCTGTCGAATTTCCGCTCCGACGTGTGGGTCGACGGAGAACTGGTGGAAAAGCCGCGGAACATCGCCGGGCTGACCTCCATCCACGACTACCGCCGCGACATCGCCTGCCACATGCATTCCGCCTTCGACACGCTGACCTTCCATCTGCCGCGGCCGGTGCTGGAGGGGCTGTGTCCCGACGCGCGGGCCGGCCGGCTGGAGGATCTGGCGATCCGGCCGAGCCGTCCGGTCGAGGATCCGACCATCGCCGCCCTGGCGTCGGCCCTGTTGCCGGCGCTGGCGCTGCCGGAGCGGATCAGCCCGCTGTTCCTCGACCATATCTGCTCGGCGTTGGCGCTGCACATCGTCACCGCCTATGGCCGGCTGAGCGAGGCCAAGGGCGGCGGTACGCTGGCCCCCTGGCAGGAAAGGCGGGTGAAGGAGATGATCGCCGCCAATCTCGACGGCGAGATCCGGCTGGCGGACCTCGCTGCCGAATGCCGGCTGTCGGTCGGCCACTTCGTCCGCGCCTTCCGGCGCACCGCCAACATCACGCCCTACCAATGGCTGCTGCACCGGCGGATCGAGCATGCCAAGGCGCTGATGCGCGACCGGTCGCAGACCCTGGCCGATGTGGCGCTCGCCTGCGGATTCGCCGACCAGAGCCATTTCACCCGCACCTTCAGCCGTCTCGTCGGCATCTCGCCGCGCAACTGGCGGCACAGCAACACGCCCGCCGATGCGATGCCGGCCGGCGCGAGGCTCCGCGCGCCGGCTGGGCTCCCGCTGGCCTGAAGGGGGGCGGATCAGGGGGCCGGGAGGGATCAGCCGGTGCCCGCGCGGCGGCGGTGGCGGCTGTTGGCGAGGCTGTCGATGCCCAGCGCCACGGCCAGGGCGGCGGCGCCGCACAGGAAGACCGTCGAGTAGCTCTCGCCGCTGTGGGCGAAGAGGTAGGAATAGCCGTAGCCGCCCAGCGCCTGGAACAGGGCGAAGGCCGTGGTCGCCCGGCTCCAGGCCGCGCGCTGCTCGGTGTGGCTGTGCGGCAGCAGCTCGTGGATGCGGCCGAGCACCAGGGGAACCACGCCCGGAGTGAGGGCGCCGACGACGATCGTCGCGACGCCGACCGCCAGCGGATGGCCGCTGGTCGCCAGCGTGACCACCGCCACCGCCTGGAGCAGCAGGGCGATGCGGTAGGCGGCGGCGTAGCCGATCCGGTCGGCCAGCGTTCCCGCGGCGACCGGCCCGGCCACCGACGCCACGCCGTACAGCACCCAGTACATGGCGCCGACGTCGGCTCCGTGATGCAGGCCGCGGGCGACATAATCGACCAGCAGCAGCATGACCGGCACCAGCCCCAGCGCGTTCAGCGCATATTCGGCATAGAGGACACGCAGCACGCCGCCCTCGTGCCGCGGGGCATGCTCGACCGGCGGGGTGGCGATGCCCTGCGGCGGTGCCGACGGCGGCCAGCCGAACCAGGACAGGGCGGTCAGCAGCAGCGACAGCCCGCCCAGCCCAAGCCACGTCTCGTGCAGCCCCAGCCGCATCAGCGCCGGCACCGCGGTGCCCGAGGCGGCGATGCCCAGCCCGATGCCGAGGAAGATCATTCCGCTGGCGAAGCCGCGGCGGGATGCCGGGATGTGGGGCAGGATGGAGGTCGCGACCAGCACCATGATGGCGCCGCCGGCAAGGCCCGACAGGAAGCGCCAGGCGAAGAACCAGCCGGTCGAGATCGGATAGGCGCAGGCGATGAAGGCGACGGAGGCCGCCAGCATCAGCAGGCGCAGCAGCGTCCGGCTGGGCAGCAGCCCCGCCATCGGCCGTCCGAGCAGGGCGCCCGCCAGATAGCCGGCGAAATTCGCCGCCCCCAGCGTCACCGCGTCGCCGGCGGAGAACCAGTGCGCCTGGATCAGCGACGGGACCAGCGGGGTATAGGCGAAGCGCGCCAGCCCGATGGCGACGAGACTTCCCGCCATGCCGGCGAGCGTCGCCATCCAGGCGGCCCCGTCCAGGCGGTCATCGCGGGGATCGGGGCGGCGATCCGGCGCCGCGGCTGCTGTTGCTCTGCCCATGGTCGTGCCTTGCTGTTGACGGAGCCGCGCTCGCGGCCCGCCTTCGGGGATCGGGATTTGGGAAGGAAGCGTGCCGGCAGTGGATCAGCGATCGGGCATCGCCGGCAGCCCGAGGCTGGCCAGGGCGGCGCGGGCCGCCCCCTCCAGCAGGTCGCGTTCGGGGCGGATGCGGGCGAGGACGCGGATGCCCAGCAGGCTGGAGAACAGCAGGCGGGCGCCGTCGTCGGGATCGATCCGGCCGGGGATGTCGCCGCTCTGCTGCCCCTTGACGATGCAGCGGCGGAAGAAGCCTTCGATGGTCGACAGCTCGGCGTCGAGGAAGGCGCGCATGTCCGGGTCGGCCGGCGTGACCTCAAGCGCCGAGTTGACCAGCAGGCAGCCGCGCCGGCAGCCGTCGCCCAGCGACCGCTCGATGCTCTCCCGCAGGAAGCCGGCGATGGCGAGTCCGGGGGAGGCCACGGCCTCGTGCCGCAGGATGCGCGCGCGCAGCGAACCGTCCAGGTAATGCTCCAGCGCACGGCGGAACAGTGCCCGCTTGTCGCCGAAGGCGTTGTGGATGCTGGCGAGCGTCATCCGCATGCTCTCGGCCAGCTCGCGGGTCGATGTCGCCTCGTAGCCCTGCGTCCAGAAGCGGTCGACCGCCGCGTCCAGCACCGCCGTCTCGTCGAATTTCCGCGGTCGCGCCATCGTCGGCTCTCCGCTCCACCGTTTTGTATCGAATGATCTAAAACATAACCCGGCCATGATCGCGGTCAAGGGATTTCGCTGCGATGCACACATGCCGCAGGAGCCTGCCTGCCCGGCCAATGCCGCATGCGTCCGGAGCCGGGCCGGCGGTCCCGATTGCAAAAATAATGATGGCCATCATATATTCAGCCGATGAAATCCCGACGGGGGCGGCTCCGGTGCGCGCCCGTCCAGCGGGGGCAGGGCATGCGCGTAAGCAAGGAACAGGCGGCGGAGAACCGGCGCCGGATCGTCGAGGTGGCCGGGGCGCTGTTCCGCGAACGCGGGTTCAACGGCATCGGCGTCGTCGACCTGATGAAGGAGGCCGGCCTGACGCATGGCGGCTTCTATGGCCATTTCGCGTCCAAGGACGATCTGGCGGCCGAAGCCTGCGCCGGGGCGATGGCGGCATCGGCGCAGCTCTGGGAACGCAGGGCGGCGGCCGGCGGCGATGGGCTGTCGACGCTCGTCACCGCCTATCTGACGCCGGCCCATCGCGACAATCCGGCCGCCGGCTGTCCGATCGCGGCGCTGGGCGTGGATGCGGCGCGGCAAGGCGGCGCGGCGCGCCGGGCCTTCACCGCCGGGCTGCGTCCCTTCATCGAGCTGCTGGATCGGCTGGTGTCCGGCCGGTCCGCCGCGGCACGGCGCAAGGCGGCGCTGGCCACCCTGTCGGGCATGGTCGGCGCCCTGATCCTGGCCCGCGCCGTCGACGATCCCGCGCTGTCGGAAGAAATCCTGGACGCGGCGCGCACGGCCTTCGCGGCGCCGGACGCGGACCGCGCCTGAGCGGGGCCGGACGCGGTGTCAGGCGATCCGGCGCAGCAGGTCGATGCGCGGCGGTTCGCTCAACAACGTCTTGAACAGAGCGGAAAGGCTGGCGAAATTGGCCCCGGACAAATGGGCATCGAGCGCTGCGCGATTCTCCCACACCTCGTACATCACGACGGTACCGGGGACGTCGCGGATGACATGGGCGGCATAGCCCAGGCAGCCCGGCTCTTCCAGCACGGCCGGGACGATGTCGGCGATGGCGTTGGCCAGCGCCTGTTCCTCGCCTTCCGTGGCGACGAGGTAGGCGACGAGTTGGACCTGGTCGTTCGGTGGAAGGCTCATTCCGGCTTTTCCTTCTGTTCGGGCTCGGACTGTTCGCGCTCCGGGGGTAGTCCCGCGGACCGCCGCTGCCCTGGAACCCG
The DNA here is from genome assembly GCF_041507355.1 of Azospirillum sp. HJ39. Lineage (NCBI taxonomy): Bacteria > Pseudomonadati > Pseudomonadota > Alphaproteobacteria > Rhodospirillales > Azospirillaceae > Azospirillum > Azospirillum sp. HJ39. The sequence goes on from NZ_CP167909.1 coordinate 645,198, forward strand.
GTCCGACGATGAAGCCGGCCGGTGGCGAAGTAAAGGCCCGGTGTCGGCCGTGGACAGCTAAACCAAGGTATGACTGGCGGAAGCCGGTCCAGATCGTCCAAAACAGCGACAGATCCTTCAAGAAGCGCGGGCGGCCGTCCTCTAGGCTGTCCGCGAAGCAGGGCGGCAAGCCGCAAGGGTGTGGGGGCGGGCACATGGTTGCAGGCTATGGCGCGTCGCCGGAGTCCCGGCGGCGGAACGAGTTGCGGTTCGGCGCCCTGGCGTTCCTGCTCGGCCTGACGGTCTTCGCCGTCGACACCTTCACCGACATCGAGAGCGCGATCGCCGTGCTCTATGTCCTGGTCCTGATGCTGGCTGCCAACGCGCTGCCGCGTGCCGGCATCGTCCGGGTCGGCGCCGGCTGCGCGGTGCTGGCCGTGCTGTCCTTTCTCCTGTCCCATTGGCACGACATGGACGTGCAGTCGGCCTTGCGCTGTGGCGTGTCGCTGGCGGCGATCCTGATCACCACCGCCCTCCTGGTGCGCGACCATCTGTCCCGTGCGCTGCTGGTCCGCGCCAACGGGGCGCTGGCGCGCAGCGAGAAGCGCTACCGCAGCATGTTCGAGCAGGCGCGCTTTTCGTTGTGGGAGCAGGACTTCAGCGGGGTCAAGGACGCGCTGGACGCCTTGCGGGCCGCGGGCGTGACCGATCTCGCCGCCCATGCCCAGGCCAATCCCGGCTGGGCGCGCGGGATGGCGTCGCTGATCGTCACCACCAACGTCAATGACGCGACGCTGGAGTTGCTGGGCGCCGCCGACCGGGCGGAGGTGCTTGGGCCGCTCGAACGCTTCCTGCCGGCGGAGGATCCGGCGATGCTGGACGCCCTGCTGGCCATCCATGAGGGGAGGGACCGGTTCGAGGGGCGTGCCCGCCTGATCGCCGCCGATGGCCGTGTCCTGACGGTGCTGCTGGGCATCAGCCTGCCCGACGACGGGATCGGCTTCGATCAGGTGGTGGTCGGCGTGGTCGACATCACCCAGCGCGAACGGACGCAGGAGGCGCTTCTGGCGGCCCAGGCCGAGCTTGCCCGCGCCGCGCGGGCCGCCACCCTGGGCGCCCTGTCCGCCTCCATCGCGCACGAGCTGAACCAGCCGCTGGGCGCCATCGTCCTGAACGCGCAGGCCTGCCTGCGCTGGCTGCGCCGCGATCCCCCCGACATCGACACCGCGTCCAAGGCGGTGGAGCGCATGGTCCGCGACAGCAAGCGGGCAGGCGAGATCGTGCAGCGGACGCGTGGCATGCTGGTCAAGGACGCCAATTGCGACGAGATCATCGACCTGCCCCAATTGGTGGAGGAGGCGGCGCAACTGCTTGAGCGCGAGCTGTCGGCGGGCGGCGCCACCCTGGCGACCGATTTCGCCGACGGCGTCCCGCCGGTGCGGGCCAGCCGGGTCGGCTTGCAGCAGGTGCTGATCAACCTGATCGCCAACGGCCTGCACGCCATGGCCGAGACGGGGGCCGAGAAGGGGGCCGAGAAGGGGGCCGAGATGGGGGCAGGGACCGCCCAGCGGGAATTGACGGTCTCCGTGGACAGCCCCGATCCCGCGCAGGTGCGGGTGTCGGTACGCGACCGCGGCACCGGCATCGCCGAGGAGCATCGCGCCCGGCTGTTCGATCCGTTCTTCACCACCCGGCCGGACGGCATGGGCATGGGGCTGGCCATCTGCCGCTCGACCGTCGAATCCTGCGGCGGTACGCTGACCGCACGCAACCATGAGGAGGGCGGGGCGGTGTTCGAATTCACGATTCCCGCCGCCGCGCCGCCGCCGTCTCCCGTTCCGTCCCCCGTTCCATCGCCAACCGCCGCCCCGCTGCCCGCAGCACAGGAGGACTGACCGCCATGCCGACCCCCGCCCCGCTGCCGGCCCCCTTCCCGGCTGACGACGTTCCGCTCGTTCTCGTCGTCGACGACGATGAGGGCATGCGAGAGGCGCTGGTCGATCTGCTGCGGTCCGTCGGCATCGAAGGCCTGAGCTTCGGCACGACGGCCGAACTGCTGGATGCGGCGGTGCCCGACCGGCCCGGCTGCCTGGTTCTCGACGTCCGGCTTCCCGGCCTGGGCGGGCTGGAGTTCCAGGCCCGGCTGGAAAGCCTGGGCATCGCGCTTCCCATCGTCTTCATGACCGGCTTCGCCGACGTGCCGATGTCGGTCCGCGCCATGAAGGCCGGGGCGGAGGATTTCCTGATCAAGCCCTTCCGCGACCAGGACATGCTAGACGCGGTGGAGGCCGCCATCGCCAAGGACCGCGCCCGCCGGCGCGACCGCGCCGTCACCGACGGCGTGGCGTCGCTCGCCGCCTCGCTGACCCCGCGCGAGCGCGAGGTGATGGCGGCGGTGGTCAAGGGCCGGCTGAACAAGCAGATCGCCGGCGACCTCGGCATCAGCGAGGTCACGGTGAAGCTGCACCGCGGCAAGGTGATGCGGAAGATGCAGGTGCGCTCGGTCGCCGACCTCGTCCGCAAGGTCGAGATGCTGGAGGCGGGCGGCTGACGGCACGGGCTCCCCGGTTCTCGCTAGACCCTCGCTAGACCCTCGCTAGACCTAGGTGTGGCTATCTCCGGCCCGCCCCGTCCGGATAGGATGCATGTGACGCCGAGGACCGGCGCCGCCATTCGGTCGAGGCATCGAGAAATTGTCCCATGAACCCCTGATAGCGGTGGTCGACGACGACGAGGCGATCCGCGAGGCGCTCGACGACCTGCTGAAATCGGCCGGTTTCCGCTGCCAGCCCTTCGGATCGGCCGAGGATTTCCTCGCCCGTGCCGACCGGGCGGACATCGCCTGCATCATCCTGGACGTGCGGATGCCGGGCCTGTCCGGCCTGGAGTTGCAGGAGCGGCTGAATGCCGCCGGCGGGGTCCGGCCGCCGATCCTGTTCATGACCTCCTATGCCGACCCCGCGACGCGGTCGCGTGCGCTGGGCGGCGGGGCCTGCGGCCTGCTGGGCAAGCCGGTCGACGACCACATCCTGATCGATTCCCTGAACGCTGCCATCGCCGGGCGTTGACGGGCCGAGGCGCGGGTGGACGGTCCGCGGCCCTGCATCGAAGCGAAGCCGCGCCTCCTCACGCCGCCAGCCGGCGGCTCCAGAACGGCCGGTCGGCCCAGCGCCGTTCCAGCCCGTACCATGCCCGCAGATGGCTGCGGTAGGCGTCGCCGACCGGCAACAGCCCGGCGCCGTAGCCGGGCAGGGCGCCGGCATCGCCCGACAGGTGGCGGTCCGCCGCCTCCGCCGCCGCCAGCCCGGTGTAGAGCGCGTTGAGGATCCCCTGCGACGACAGCGGATCGAAGCCCAGGGCGGCATCGCCGACCGCCAGCCAGCCGTCCCCCGACGCGGATGACAGCGTCGTGCTGTGGGCTGCGCAGAATCCGGCCGCCCCGGCGGGTTCGAAGCCGCCGGCACGCATCGCCTCCGACAGGAAGGGGCGGCCGGCCAGCCGCCGCATCAGGGCGTCGGCGTCGCGGGCGTCGGCTGCGGCCGGCAGGTCGGCGTCGGTGTGGAAGGCGACCACCCGGCGGCCCTCCGGCAGCGGCGCGCTGTACCACCAGCCGTCCGGTTCCGCCTCGATCCGGGTCAGGCCGGGTCGGGGACCGGGGGCGTCCCGCCCATGCAGCCAGCCGCAGACCAGCCGGTCCGACACAATCCGCCGCGCCCCCAGCCGCCTGGCGAGCGGCGAGCTGCGCCCGCCGGCATCGACCAGCAGGCGGGTGCGCACCGGAATGCGGCGGCCTGCCGCCTCCACCTCCAGCAGCCAGCCGTCCCGCCTGCCGGCGGATTCGCCGGGATTGGCGGGGGAGACGGCCTTGAGCCGGGCCGGCACCAGCAGTGCCGCCCCGCGCGATACCGCGATCCGGCGCAGCCAGCCGTCGAAGCGCCCGCGGTCGAGATGCCAGCCCGGCCCGTCGAGGTCGCGCAGGCTGTCGGACAGGACCGGGTCGGGACCGCCCCAGACCGAGCGGCCGCCATGGCAGGGGGCGTGCCCTTCCGCCAGGAAGGCGTCCCACAGCCCCATGTCGGCCAGCAGCCGGCGGGCGGCGGGGGCGAGGGATTCGCCGATGCGGACGGCGGGGGCGTCCCGCCGGTCCAGCACCAGGACCCGGCGCAGCGGCGCCAGATTGAGGGCGAATGCGGCGCCGGCCGGCCCGGCGCCGATTACGACCGCATCCGCCTCGATGGCACCCACCTCGATGGCACCCGCTCCGGCCACCTGCGCCCCTGCGGTCAGCGGCGCAGGCCGCGCGGGAAGCGGCGCACCTTGTCGATCCGGGACAGGTCGACCGGGGTCCGCTCCGCCAGGCGTCCTCCTCCGCCGCCGGTGGCGGACGGAGCGTCGCTCTTCATCGTGTGGTGCCGGGCGTGGCCGGCCTTGGCGTCGACGGTGTCGCCGGCATCGTGGATGGGGGTGTGCCGGTCCTCGACCCCGATCAGCGGCGGGAACAGCCGGGCGCCCTCCTCGTCGGTCGGGCCGGGGTTGACCTCGACCACGCCGAGATGGTCGAAGTGATGGATCATGTTGTTGATCTGGTCGGTGTAGCTGGTGGTGCCCAGCGGCGCGATCCAGGCGGCGCGGTTGGCGAAGGCGGCCAGACGCACCTGCGCCGGTTGCGCCGCGTCGATCACGATCTCGTAATTCTCCCGGGTCAGCACCTCGTTCGGCACGCGGGCCGGCCAGAAGGTCGGGACATAGGGGTCGTAGTCGGCGCTGTAGCCGGAGCGGCAGCTTGCCGTATCGGTCTGCCACGGCACCGCCATCCAGCGGGTGATGCCGCCGGGCAGCTGGCCGTAGAGCGGGCCGTTGGGGATCGTCACCGTGTCGCTGGACAGGATCGCCCCCATGCCCGGCTCGACCCAGCCCTTCGGCGCATGGGCGAAGCGGAAGGGTTCCATGTACATGGTGGCGGCGCGCACCGGCCAGGTCATCTCGCAGCCGGGATGGAAGGCGTCGGCCAGGCAGAAGTCGAGCGCCGCCTTGGTCAGCACCTCGCCCTGCCGCTCCAGCGGGACCTGGTCGAACTCGGTGTAGACCGGGACCTTGCCCCAATCGTCGTCGAAGTCGCCGGCCACCCACTGGTCCAGCATCGCCAGCTGGGTCTGGGTCAGCGAGGTGTATTGGCGCGGCGTTTCGGCCGGCGGGATGTTCATCGCGTCGCCATAGACCCAGGGCCAGGGCGTCGGCGACCAGGAATCGACCGCATCGTGCCGGAAGGCGTTCTTCAGCACCCGCCGGGTCTCCTGGTTGGCGAGGCTGCGGTCGTTCAGCCGGGCGATCCAGTCCGGGCTGGTGAAGTCGTTGGCGGATTTCCAGCCGAACCCGGCGGCGAAGCCTGCATTCACCCATTGCAGCCCGGTCATCCGCTCGAACACCGGGTAGATGTCATAGGTGAAGGAGGGGCGCGTGGGCTTGGGCAGCGTGCCGGCCTGGATGGCGACGTCGCGCATCAGGTCCCACATGGTGCGGACCGACTTCTGCTGCGGCCCGTAGTTGGGCGGCGCCACCACGATCCAGGCGGGGGTGACCGGCAGCTCGACGCCGTTCAGCGTGACGGTGGCATCGACCGGCCCGTCCGACACGTCGTCGTGCCAGCCCTCGTTGTTGCCGAAGGTGATCGCCTTGGTGCCGTTGTAGGAGGCCGACCGGCCCCGGCCGCCGGTGACCAGCAGGCGCCCGTCCTTCTCGCACCACATGCGGCCGAGACGGACCGGCTCGCCCTGGTGCATGAACTGGCCGGCGACCATCTTCCGGCTCTGCTTGCCGTGGCCGACCCGGATCTGATGCTCCCCGGCGTCGAGCACCAGCGCCTCGCGGTCCTTGTTGGTCACCGTCGGGTTGCGCAGCGTGCTCGGGTCGACGGCGGAGGCCTCCGGAATGTCGAGGGCGAGCTGGAAGGCGTACCAGGCCGATTTCTTGTTGGCGAGATGGACCTTCCAGGTGATGTCGGCCTTGCCGTCCTCTCCGGTCAGTTCGCGGACGATCCGGCCCATGGCGTTGACGCCATAGATGCGGAAGCGTGCCGCCTGCGGCAGCAGCCGGCCTTCGGCATCGCGATAGGGGGTGTCGGCCCGCGTGCCGTCGACGATCTCCGGCTTCGGGTTCGACACCTCCGGACCGACGAAATAGCCGTCCGGCGCGTTGCCGATGCGGGCGACGCCGATGGCGGGATGGATCACCGCCTTGACGATGCAATCGTCCGGCGGCGGCGGCGGGGCCTCGCCGCGCGGCCGGGTCGGCTGCTCCAGCGGCTGGCCGTTGGCCTGGTGGCGGACGGCCGCCCCATGGTCGTAGACCAGCTTGCGCACCGCGGCGATGCTGCCCTGCGGGGTCTGCTCGACCGGGGTGCGCCAGATGTTGAAGGCCAGCTCCTGCCCGTAGTCCGCCTGGCCGCGGGCGCAGACGTCCTGCCTGGGCAGGATCAGGGTCGCGACCGGCTGGTAGGGATACTGGTCGGTCGGCCATTCCTCCGTCGCCTTGTCGAGCGGATAGCCTGCGCTCTTCGGCACCACCTGCAGCATGAAGGTGAAGCGGTATTCGTTCTCCGACAGCCGGTCGGTCAGGTCGGTGGCGAGGTAGTTCTTGTCGTCGGTCGGCACGTTGACCGCCGGATGGCCGGGCGGCGGCGCTTCCGGGACGAGGGAATATTTGGCGTAGCGGTCGGGGCCGAAGGCGAAGGGCAGGATCGCCCAATATTGCGTGGTCAGCACGCTGCCGTCGACCTGCGCCGACATCCGGTTCAGGATGGCGTTGGTCTTGGGATGCTTGGCGAGATAGCCGGGATAATCGTTCAGCACCACGCCGGCATAGGTGAACTCGCACATCGCCTGTGCGTCGTCGACGAAGAAGACCGGGAAGTTCTGCATGATGAAGTCGGCGACGTCGCCCGCCTCACCCAGCGCATTCACGCCGTCCACGCCCCAGACCTTCAAGCCGATGCCGAGTGTCGAATTCAGGTCCGGCGAGGTCGGGCCGGTGTCGCTGGAGAAGCGCACCCAGGCCGGCAGCTCGTCCTTGGCGAAAACGCCGACGCGCAGGGAGTCGGGCCGGTCCGGATTCATCACCAGCCGCCCGCGGGCGGTACCGTGCAGTTTGCGGAACACCGCGCGTTCCGCCGGCTTCTGGCCCAGGGCCAGCCGCTTCATCTGCACCATGCCGATGAACATCTCGTCCAGCCGCCGGGTGGCGTCGGTGGCGCAGTCGAAGCAGGGCGGGGCTTTGTCGTGATCGGGGGTGTCGGCCGTCATGCGCTCCATCTCCAGAAATCGTCCGGCGGTGGCGCCGGGGAGGGTGGGGGTGCCGGTATAAAATTGTCGTATTGAAAGAATTTCTCGCACCGGATGCATCGTGCTTACGCGAGCATTCCAGTGGTTTCCACCAAAAATAATTGGCAGAGCGCACTTTTTCTGTTGTGTGGAGAGAGTGCCCGCCGGTCACGCAGCGAAGCGGGTTTTTCCGGCCGCCACCGCAGCCGGAATCCCGCAACCGGTCCGATTTCAGGCCGCCAGCGTGTCGTACAGCAGCTTCAGGTTCAGCACGACGATGATGCCGGCCACCGCCCAGGACAGCGTCGCGACCCAGCGCGGGACGACGAAGCTGCCCATCTTGCCGCGGTCGGTGACGAAGCGGACCAGGGGGATGACGGCGAAGGGCAACTGCATCGACAGCACCACCTGGCTGAACACCAGCAGCTGCGCGGTGCCGCTCTCGCCGTAGAGCGCCGTCACCACCACCACCGGGACGATGGCGAGGCCGCGGGTCAGCAGGCGGCGGGCCCAATGGGGCAGGCGCAGGCGCAGGAAGCCTTCCATCACGATCTGCCCGGCCAGCGTCGCCGTCACCGTCGAGTTCAGGCCCGACGCCAGCAGGGCGACGGCGAACAGGGTCGAGGCGATGCCCAATCCCAGCAGCGGCGACAGCAGCTCGAACGCCTGGCCGATCTCCGCCACGTCGGTATGGCCGCTGCCGTGGAAGACGCTGGCGGCGACGATCAGGATGGCGGCGTTGACGAACAGCGCCAGCATCAGGGCGATGGTGCTGTCGGCGGTCGCCCAGACGATGGCGTCGCGCCGCCCCTCCTCCGTCCGCGGATAGGCCCGGGTCTGGACGATGGAGGAATGGAGGTACAGGTTGTGCGGCATCACCGTCGCGCCCAGGATGCCGATGGCGATATAGAGCATCGCCGGGTTGGTGACGATCTGCGTCGAGGGCACGAAGCCGTGCAGCACCGCCGCGACCGGCGGGGCGGCGGCGATGATCTGGACCAGGAAGCAGCCGGCGATCACGACCAGCAGCGCCACCACGAAGGCTTCCAGGTAGCGGAACCCCCGCTGCATCAGCAGGAGCACCAGGAAGGCGTCGAGCGCGGTGATCAGGGCACCGCCGATCAGCGGGATGCCGAACAGCAGGTTCAGCGCGATGGCGGTGCCGATGACCTCGGCCAGGTCGCAGGCGATGATCGCCGCCTCGCAGGCCACCCACAGCACCAGATTGACCGGACGCGGGTAATGGTCGCGGCAGGCCTGGGCCAGATCGCGGCCGGTGACGATGCCGAGCCGCGCCGCCAGCGACTGCAGCAGGATCGCCATCAGGTTCGACAGCATGATGACGGCGAGCAGCGTGTAGCCGAACTGCGATCCGCCCGCCAGATCGGTCGCCCAGTTGCCGGGGTCCATATAGCCGACCGACACCATGTAGCCGGGGCCGGCGAAGGCCAGCATCCGCCGCAGCCACAAGCCGCCCTGCGGCACCGCGACCGAGGCATGGACCTCCGGCAGGCTTGGCCGGCCCTGTCCGTCCGGGCTGGAATATTTCCAGGCGACGGGCGGCGGAACGACGGCTTCGGCTTCCGACATCGACGAAACTCCCGGCCGAACTGCGAATTGGTATCAATCAAGTATGTATCGCCGCATCGAGTATGCAAGATGCTATACTTTCCGGACCGGAAATTTTTCGCCGGAATCGCCATGTCCCCCGAACGACGCCGCTCCGAAGGGCTTGACCGCCGATACCGGGCGTCGGAGGGTGGAACGGAAGATGGAAAGGAGCCGATGCGCGCGATGGCCGATCCCCGGAAATCAACGGGCTGGGAAGACCGCTGCGACCATTGCGGCGACATCGGGACTGGCGAAGGCGGGGGCCGCGACATCGGGGGCGGCGCCGTGCCGGCCGAAACGGCCCTTCCCGACGCCGAACTCCATGCCGAGGGCTTCCGCAAGACGCGGGAGGCGCAGCGCGGCGCCCTGGCCGAGGATTATGTCGAGCTGATCGCCGACCTGATCGAAAGCGGGCAGGAGGCGCGTCAGGTCGACATCGCCGCGCGGCTGGGCGTCGCGCAGCCGACCGTCGCCCGCATGCTCGACCGGCTGGCGGCCGACGGGCTGGTCTACCGCAGGCCCTACCGCTCGGTCTTCCTGACCGACGCCGGCCGCCGGATCGCCGAGGAAAGCCGGGTGCGCCACCAGACGGTGGAGGCCTTCCTGCGCTCGCTCGGCGTCAGCCCCGACACCGCGCGGATCGATGCCGAGGGCATCGAGCACCATGTCAGCGCCGAGACGCTGGACGCCTTCCGCCGGGCGCTGGCCCGGCCGCGCTGATCTGTCCATGCGGGCCGGCCTGCGCCGCCTCCCGGCCCGCTCAATCGGCCAGCCCATGCCCGATGGCGATGCGGATCAGGGCGCGGGCGCTGTCGGCGCCCAGCTTGTCCTTGATCTGGGTACAGGCGTTCGCCACCGTCTTCTGGCTGATGCCCAGCCGGTCGCCGATGGCCGTCGTCGTCAGTCCGCGCCCGACCAGCGCCAGGATCTCGCGCTCGCGCTGGGTCAGCGCCGCCAGCGGATCGTCCGTCGGCGCCAGCGACATCAGCGCCAACTCGCGGGCAAGCGCGTGGTCGAGATGGACACGGCCGGCCAGCACGCTGCCGATGGCGGCCGCCAGGCTGTCCGGCGCGTCGTTCTTGGTGACATAGCCGCGCGCGCCGGCCTTCAGCGCGCGGGCGGCGACGGCAGGATCCTCGTGCATGCTGAAGATCAGCACCGGGATCGCCGGATCCTCCGCCCGCATGGTGCGCAGCACCGCCATGCCGCCGCCCTCGCCCGGCAGGTTGAGGTCGAGGACGACGACGTCCGGCCGCTCCGCCCGCCACAGGGCCAGCGCGCTGTCGACATCCTCCGCCTCCACCACGCGGCCCAGCGCCGCTTCGGCCAGCAGGCGCTGGCAGCCCGCCCTGACGATGGGATGGTCGTCGACCAGCAGGATGGTGAGGCTCATGCCGTTCGCTCCAGTGTGGCCGCAGCCGGGGCCGTGGCGGGGGAGGGCGCGGGGGAGGGCGTATGCCGCGGCAGCCGGGCCGAAACCCTGGTGCCGCCGCCGTTGCTGGAGCTTCCGCCGGCATCCCCGATGGTCAGGCAGCCGCCCAGCGCCTGCACCCGTTCCATCATGCCGGAGATGCCGAAGCCGCTCCGCGCCGGATCGTGGCCGCCGGGAAGGCCGGGTCCGTCGTCGGTGACGGCGATCTCGACCCGGTCCCCCAGCGCCGCCACCCGCACCGCGACCGCCGTCGGCGTGGCATGGCGCAGGGCGTTGACCAGCGATTCCTGCACCAGCCGGTAGACCGTCAGGCGCAGCACCTCGTCGCAGCCGTCTAGATCGCAGCCGTCCGTATCGGCGCCGGCATCCTGTGCCGTGTCCTGAGGTTCCATGCTGAGCGTCCACTCGACCTCCGGCTTGCGCCGTGCCCAGTCGCCGACCAGTTCGGTCAGCGCCTCGCTCAGCGGCAACTGGTCGGGCAGGGCTGGGCGCAGCCGGACCAGGATGCGCCGGCTCAGGCGGTGGACCTCGGCCGCGGTGTCCAGGATCGTCCGGGCGCGCCCGGCAACCTCCCCGGCGGTCTCCGCCATGTCCGGGCTTGCCCCCTCCCGGCTTGCGGCGTCCGGGGCTCGCCCGGTCAGGCGCAGGATGCGTCCGGCATCGACCTTGATCGCGAACAGGGCGGCGCCGAGTTCGTCGTGGACGTCGCGGGCGATCTCCCGCCGTTCGGCGTCCTGCGCCGCGACGATCCGCTGGCCGACCCGCCGGTTCTCCCGTTCGGCGGCGGCCAGCCCCTCGGCCAGCGCGGCGATGCCGCTGCCCAGCCGGTCGAGTTCGGGAACGCCCCCGGCGTCCAATGAAAGATTGTAGCGGCCGGCGCGCAGCCGCTCCAGCCCGGCTTCGAAGCGTGCCAGCGGCGCCAGCGCCCTGCCGACCGCCAGATATGCGGCGGTCAGCAGCAGGAAGCCGACGGCCAGCATGGCGGCGGCGAGGTCGCTCATGTCCTCCCACACCTCGGCGATCTCGTCCCAGGGCTCGGCGACGATGCGCAGGCCGCCGCCATCCGCCAACCGCAACTCCTGCGGTTCGACGGCGATCAGCGCTGCGAACCAATCCGGAGCGTGCTGTAGCTCCGTCACCGGTTCCGGCGCCGCGTCGTCCGGGATGAAGCGCAGGTGGCGCAGCCCGAGGCCGTTCAGCGTTTCCAGATCTGCCGCCGCCGCGTCCCGACCCACCATCCTGCGGCCGATCGCGCTGCCGAGCTCCAGCGCCGACGCCATCTCCGCCTGCACGGCGTCGCGGGCGTTGGCGACCAGCACCGCGCCGCCGGCGGCGGCCATCAGCAGCAGGAACAGCCCGATCAGGGCCAGGATGCGCATCTTCAGCGACATCGCCGCCCGCTCCATTATAAGACCATAGACGGAATGTTAGCCCACCCACCTGATCGGGCGCCATCCGCCCTTTGGACAATGTCCCGCCTCAGGTCAGGGTTTTCCGCCGGCCGGTCCTGATGAACGGGAAGAAATCCCGTCTGATACGGGATGAAATCCCGTCGCCGCGTCGGAAACATCTTCCCCGGATTGTCGAATGGAACCGGCAGGCCGCCGGGGAGAACATGGGGACCGGCAGGACGAGAGCACGGAGCATCATGCGGGATGCACCGTGCAGAGCCTTCGCGAAAAAGGGTCTTGCCGACCAAGCACCGCCTCAGGGCGTCGCATGGTCACGCACGGCCCCCTCCCGGACCCGGACGGCACAAGCCTCCCGCCGTCCGTGCCGCGGGGGTGGGCCGGCGTGACCCCTGCCGCCCATCGCCGCCACTCGATCGCTTACGACGCTGCCACGACGCTGCCACCGCGCGGCCAATCGCCACGCGGCCAATCAACGGGGGAAACGCATGACACTTTCGTCCAACACCACCACCGCTTCCGCCGGCCCGGCTCACCGGTCCGGTCTGCGGCGCCGTCTCCGCCTCGCGGCGGCGCTGGCCGGGCTGCTCGCGCTCGCCTCGCCGGCCGTGCCGGCGCTGGCCGCCGACGTCACCTGGGACGCCATCGCCAACGACGCGCGGAACAACAGCGACGTGCTGATGTACGGCATGGGGGTCGAGGGCAAGCGTTTCAGCCCGCTGAAGCAGATCGACACCGACAGCGTGTCGCGGCTGGTTCCCGCCTGGTCCTTCTCCTTCGGCGACGAGAAGCAGCGCGGGCAGGAAACCCAGGCGCTGGTGCATGACGGGGTGATCTACGTCACCGGCTCCTATTCGCGCATGTTCGCGCTGGACGCCAAGACCGGCAAGCGGCTGTGGTCCTATTCCCACCGGCTGCCCGACGACATCCGGCCCTGCTGCGACGTGGTCAACCGCGGTGCGGCGATCTATGGCGACAAGGTGTTCTTCGGCACGCTCGATGCCTCCATCGTCGCGCTGAACAAGGACACCGGCAAGGTCGTCTGGAAGAAGAAATTCGCCGACCACAAGGTCGGCTACACCATGACCGGCGCCCCCACCATCGTGAAGGACCAGAAGAGCGGCAAGGTCTTGCTGATCCACGGCTCGTCCGGCGACGAGTTCGGCGTGGTCGGCCGGCTGTTCGCCCGCGATCCCGACAGCGGCGACGAGGTGTGGATGCGTCCGCTGGTCGAAGGGCACATGGGCCGGCTGAACGGCAAGGACAGCACCCCGACCGGCAGCGACAGGGCCCCCTCCTGGCCGCGCGACAAGGACGGCAATCTGGTGGAGGCGTGGAACCATGGCGGCGGCGCGCCCTGGCAGAGCGCCACCTTCGACGTGGAAACCAACACCATCGTCATCGGCACCGGCAACCCGGCTCCCTGGAACGGCTGGGCGCGCTGGCCGGGCGACAGCCTCTACACCTCGGGCCAGGCCTACGTCGATCCGGGCACCGGCGAGCTGAAGGGCTTCTACCAGCACACGCCGAACGACACCTGGGATTTCTCTGGCAACAACGAGCTGGTGCTGTTCGACTACACCGACGCCGCCGGCAAGACGGTCAAGGCGACCGCGCATGCCGACCGCAACGGCTTCTTCTATGTCACCGACCGGGTCAAGCTGGCGACGGCGGGCGGCGAGGCCAACAAGCCGAACAGCGTGCTGGCGGCCTATCCCTTCGTCGACGGCATCACCTGGGCCAAGGGCATCGACCTGAAGACCGGCCGGCCGATCGAGGTCGAGGGCCAGCGTCCGCCGCTGCCGGCGGAAGGCGAGAAGCGCGGCAAGCCGGTCGAGGTGTCGCCGCCCTTCCTGGGCGGCAAGAACTGGAACCCGATGTCCTACAGCGAGGACACCAAGCTGTTCTACATCGCCGCCAACCACTGGAAGGAGGATTACTGGACCGAGCATGTCGGCTACAACCCCGGCTCGGCCTATCTCGGCATGGGGTTCCGCATCCACAAGCTGTTCGACGACCATGTCGGCGTGCTGCGGGCGCTCGATCCGAAGACCGGCAAGATCGTGTGGGAGCACAAGGAGGAGCTGCCGCTGTGGTCCGGCACGCTGGCGACCGCCGGCAACCTGGTCTTCACCGGCACCGGCGACGGCTTCGTCAAGGCGTTCAACGCCAAGACGGGTGCCGAGCTGTGGCGGTTCCAGACCGGCTCCGGCATCATCTCGTCTCCCGTCACCTGGGAGCAGGACGGGGTGCAGTATGTCGGCATCACCACCGGCTATGGCGGCGCGGTGCCGCTGTGGGGCGGCGATCTGGCCGACCTGACCACCCGCGTGACCCAGGGCGGGTCCTTCTGGGTGTTCAAGCTCGCCGACGTGAAGCTGTCCAGCGCCAAGTAGGCGGCAACCGGGAGCGGGGCGGGCGGCGGCGGCCGTCCGTCCCGGTCCCCTTTCCCAACGGAGGCACCATCATGACGCCGCGCTTCACTGCCGCACTGCTCGCGCTGTCCCTGTGGGGGCTGGCACCCGTTCCCTTCGCCCCCCTTTCCTCCGCCCCCGTTCCCTCCGCCAACGCCGCGGAGGTGGAGAACGCCGCCCTCGACGATGCGGCGGGACCGCTGGTCGGCGGCGGCGAGGAGGAGCGGACCACCGCGGTCGCCGGCTGCACGCTGGCCCCGAAGTCCGTCTGCCCGAACCTCGACCTGCGCCACCGCAACCTGCGCGGGCTGGGGCTGGCGGGTGCCGACCTGCACGGGTCGAACCTGATGCGGGCCGACCTGCGCAACGCCGACCTGCGCGGGGCCGACCTGCGCGGCGCCATCCTCGACGGGGCCGACCTGCGCACCGCCTTCCTCCAGGGGGCCAAGCTGTCCGGCGCCCGGCTGCGCGGCGCCAACCTGGAATTCGCCCGGGCCACCGGCGCCGATTTCACCGGCACCGACCTGACCGCCGCGAACCTGGAGGCGATCCGCGCCGACAAGATCGACCTGTCCGGCGCCAGCCTGGAGGGCGCCAACCTCCAGGAGGCGAAGATGTCGCTGTCCAACCTGTCGGGCGTCAACATGGAGGGGGCCAAGATCCGCTTCGCCATCTTCCAGGACGCGCTGATGACCGGCTGCACGGCCTGCCCGACCGGCTGGTGAGCGGCAGGGGCGGCTCAGCCGGGCCGGACGCGGTGCCCCGGCTTGCCCGGTCCCGTTCCGCCGCAGCCGCAGCAGCCGCCGCAGTTCTTGGCGGGAGGGGCCGGCCTTCCGGCGAGGCGGCGCAGCCGGTCGCGCGCCGCCGCCGGCAGCAGGATGGTCCAGACGACCCAGGCGAAGGCCGCGGCGACGGCCAGACCGACGATGATGGACTCGGCCATGGCTCAGCCTCCCAGCAGGGCGCTGGAGAGCTGGAAGGTGACGAAGGCGGCACCGTAGGCGAGCAGCGTCATGTAGACGAGCATCACGATCATCCAGAACCAGGAATTCGTCTCGCGCTTCACCACCGACAGGGTGGAGACGCATTGCGGGGCGAAGACGAACCAGGCGAGCAGGGCGAGCGCCGTCGGCAGGCTCCAGTCGGCGGCCAGCACGCCGGCCAGCGATCCCGACAGCGCGTCCCCGGTTTCGCTCAGCGCATAGACGGTGCCGAGCGCCGCCACCGCCACCTCGCGCGCGGCCATGCCCGGCACCAGCGCGATGGCGATCTGCCAGGTGAAGCCGATGGGGGCGAGCAGCGGAGCCAGCGCGTGCCCCAGCATCCCGGCGAAGCTGTAATCGATCGCCGGGCCGGTGGCGCCGTCCGGCGCACCGGGGAAGGTGCCGAGGAACCACAGCAGGATCATGATCGCGAAGATGATCGTTCCGGCGCGGGCCAGGAAGATGCGCGTCCGCTCCAGCAGGCCGAGGGAGAGGTCGCGCAGGCCGGGCAGGCGGTATGAGGGCAGTTCCATCAGCAGCGGCTCGCGCGCGCCCTTGAAGACCGTGCGCTTCAGCACGAAGGCGACCGCCAGCGCCGACAGGATGCCGGCGGCGTAGAGCGCGAACATCACCAGCCCCTGCAGCCCGATCATGCCGCCCGCCACCGTCCGTTCCGGGACGAAGGCGGCGATGAGCAGCGTATAGACCGGCAGCCGGGCCGAGCAGGTCATCAACGGCGCGATCATGATGGTGGCCAGCCGGTCGGCGCGGTTCTCGATGGTGCGCGCCGCCATGATGCCGGGAACCGCGCAGGCGAAGCTGGACAGCAGCGGGATGAAGGCCCGTCCGTGCAGCCCGACCCCGCCCATCAGCCGGTCGAGCAGGAAGGCGGCCCGCGCCATGTAGCCGGTGGATTCCAGGACCAGGATGAAGAAGAACAGCACCAGGATCTGCGGCAGGAAGATCACCACGCTGCCGACCCCGGCGATGATGCCGTCGGTGATCAGGCTCTTCAGCATCCCGTCCGGCAGCGCGGCGCCGGCCGTCGCCTGGACCCAGCCCAACGCGGTGTCGATCATGTCCATCGGCAGGGCCGCCCAGGCGAACACTGCCTGGAACATCAGGAACAGGACGAGGAACAGGAAGGGCAGGCCGATGGCCGGGTGCAGCAGCGCGGCGTCGATCCGCCGGGTCGCCAGCGACGGACGTCCGGCGCTGCGCAGGGCGGCGGCCAGGATCGCCTCGACCTCCTGATGGTAGGCGCGCAGCTCGTGCGCCGACGGCTCGCTCCAGCCGCAGGGGGCGATGGACGGGGCAAGGGACGGGGCGGCTGGCGCCCCGTCTGCGCCGGCCATCACCGCCATGCTGCGGTCGATCTGGTCGAGCAGCCCGCGCACGCCGTGGCGGCGGATCGCCACGGTCGGCACCACCGGCACGCCCAGCGCGGCGGACAGCGCGGCGGCGTCGACGCTGCAGCCGCGGGCCTCGGCGACATCCATCATGTTGAGCGCCAGGATGATGGGGCGGCCGAGCTTCTTCAACTCCAGCACCAGGCGCAGATGCAGGCGCAGGTTGGTGGCGTCGGCGACGCAGACCATGACGTCCGGCGGCGCCTCGTGCTCGAAGCGGCCGAGCACGACGTCGCGCGTCACCTCCTCGTCGGGGGAGCGGGCGCGCAGGCTGTAGGTGCCGGGCAGGTCGATGATCTGCACGCGCGACCCGGCGGGGCTGAGGAACTCGCCGATCTTGCGCTCGACCGTCACGCCGGGATAGTTGGCGACCTTCTGGCGGGCGCCGGTCAGGGCGTTGAACAATGCGGTCTTGCCGCAGTTGGGATTGCCGACCAGCGCGATGCGCGGCGGTGCGGCGAAAACGGCGATATTGGACATCGCGGAACTCCTGTCCGCAGGAAGGGGGGCGACGCTCAGCCGAGCGTCACCAGGACGGCGTGCGCCTCCGCGCGGCGCAGGGCCAGCGTGTGGTCGTTGATGCGCACGGCAAGCGGATCGGCGCCGGGGAAGCCTTCATGCAGGATTTCCACGCGGGCGCCTTCGATCAGGCCCATCTCGATCATGCGGCGTTCCAGTTCGCCGGCCGGCAGCGGGGTGGCGACCGCGGTCTCGTCGAGACCGGTCACCACCGCGCGCTGACCCTTGCGCAGGCTGCCGAGGCTGGGGCTGCGCCGCCCGGCTGGCGGGTCGGAGGCGGTGGCCGGAACGATGCCGGGACCGGCATGGGTGGCGGCTGGGGCGGCGGCTGGGGCCGCGGCAGGGACTGTGCTGGGGGAACCGGTGGCGGGAACGGGGCCGGACGCGGCACCCGACATGGCGCCGGACAAAGCGCCGGACACTGGGGGAGTCATTTGAGGTCACCTTTTCGGCTGCACGCTGCAGACAGGCGTGCAATTCGACGGCATCGGGGCCGTGGGACCGATTGTCGTGCGAATCACTCGCACTTGCGATGTGGCGAAGCGTCGCAAAGCGGCATCGTCCAGCAGCCGTTTCTGCAATCGAGGATGACCGTCACCGCGCGCCCCTCCTCGCCCTCGGGAGCCGGCCTCTCGGGAAAACTTTTCGCGTAGTGAGAAAATTGAATATCATATCCAATCTGGAATAGTGTTATATATCACTTGCTGCACCGCAACCAAGGTTTGTCATCGAGTGAAAGCAGTCGCATTTTTTGCACCTCTGCGCATGCCGAGAGCCATTCGAAAGTTGCCGATGCATCGATTCAATGATGAATTACGGTCACTCCAAGTAGTGTATAGTATTTTATAAAAGATATTAATCGTCAGCGCTTCAAGCGATCAGCATACATGTATGTGTAACATTCAATGAATAACTTTCATTTTTAAATGCAAATTCGGTTTACCAATTCTTTGGAGTTATGTCTTAGCTTCTGACACACTTTCCGAAGGCCGTTGTGTGTCCGGAGCTGTTTATGCAACTTGATTCAGTCGCATGTCCGCGTGTGACTCTGCCCCTACTCACGGCGTTCGGTCTATCTCTCCTGTCTTATCTTATTTTTGCTAAATTTTATGTAAGCTTTGGCTTGTCAATCGGCCAAGATGCCGCACTGATCGTGCTGCACGCGGTGCGCGACCGCGTGTGGATGGTGGCCGCCGCGGTGTTCCTGGGCGTCCTGCTGGTGTCCCTGCTGCTGCCCTCGGCCATGCGGGCCGCCGCTGCCACGCCCCTGCGCTCCCTGCTGCTGCCGGCGGGGGCGATGCTGGCGTTCGGCGCCGGGCTGATGCCGCAATTGGCGGCCGTGCTGACCCCGGAAGCCCTGCACGGGATCCTCCGGGACGGGGCCGCCCTGCTGGTCGTGTCCATTCTCGTGGTGTTCGAGGCGCTGCTGCTGCTCGGCGCCGGATCGGCGCGATTGAGGTCGCCGGATGCGACGGCCGCCGAACCGCGGGCCGCAGTGGCCGGCATGCGCGCCGCCCTGTTCCTGTTCATGCTGGCGGAGGAGCTGTCGCGTTCCTTCCTGCCGCTCTATGCGCGCGAGCTGTACACGCCGGTTCCCGGCCTGTCGGAGACTCTGATGATGGGGCTGCCGATCGGGCTGTTCATGCTGCTGGTCGCCGTCTTCACCCCCTTCGCCGGCGCCTGGGCCGAGCGGTTCGGCAGCCGCCGCACCCTGCTGGTCGGCACGCTGCCGGCGGTGGCCGGCTTCGCCGGGACGGCGCTGGCCCAGTCGCTGCCCGAGCTGCTGCTGTGGCGCAGCGCCTGTGCGCTCGGCTATGCGGTGATGTTCATCGGCGCGCAGGGCTTCATCGCCCGCCACACCCCGCCGGACCAGCGGGCGCGCGGCATGGCGCAGTTCGTCGCCGCGGTGATCGTCGCCGGCCTGTGCGGCGCGCCGATCGGCGGCATCCTGGCCGACCATCTCGGCTACCGCGCCGCCTTCGCGGCGTCGGCGCTGCTGGCGCTCGCCGCCGCCCTGGCCGCCGCGCTCCTGCTGCCCGCCGACCGGGCGGGGGGCGCGCGGGACGGCGGCCGGTTCCGCCTGCGCGACGCCGCCGGGCTGCTCGCCAACCGGCGGTTCCTGGCGCTGCTGCTGTTCTCGTCGATCCCGACCAAGCTGATGCTGACCGGCTACCTGTTCTATCTGGTTCCGGTCTCCCTGCATGCGGCGGGCGAGACGCCGGCCGGGATCGGCCGGATGATGATGACCTATGGCCTGATCATCGTGGTCCTCGGCCCCTGGGTGTCGCGGATGGCCGACCGCGGCGGCCGCCATTCGCTGTTCGCCGGGCTGGGCGGGCTGATCGGCGGGGCCGGCACGCTGGCGATCCTCCAGGCGCCCGGGGTGCCGGGGATCCTGGCCGGCATCGCCGCGCTCGGGATCGCCCACGCCTTCAACAACGCGACCCAGCTGGCCCTGGTGCCGGAGGTCTGCCGCACCGAATGCGCCCGCATGGGCGAAACCGGCGTCTTCGCCGTCTACCGCCTGCTGGAGCGCGGCGGATCCGTCATCGGCCCGCTGCTGGCCGCCGTCATCGCCGACCGGTTCGGCCTTCAGGCCGCCCTGGTGGCGTTCGGCGCGCTCGGCATGCTGTGCGGCGCCGCCTTCTGTGCGGTCTTCCTGCTGGCGCCTCCGCGCGAGGCCGCCCAACCCCGCCTTGCCACCCCGCCCCTCACCCCACCCATCGATCATGGAGGCGACGACGCCCATGCCTGACCAGATGCTCGTGGAGCCCCTTCCGGCCATGCCGGGCCTCCCGTTTCCGCCCGGCGGCGACACCCTGGCGGTTCCCCGTCACGGCCATGCGATGGGTGCGCTGCGCGCCACGCTGGACGCGCTCGGCATCGCCGATGCCGGGGAGATGACCTGGAAGAACTACGAGACGATCATGCGGGTGATCGAGCCGCTGATCGGCGCCGGCCACAGCCTGCGCCATTTCGACTACACCCATTCCGCGGCGCTCCAGCCCGGTACGGTGGAGCGGTTGCGCAACGACTACAGCGTCCGCCTCGCCTACACGGAATGGGGCAGCCCGTCGCTGCCGCCGCTGCTGTGCCTGGGCGGCATCGCCAATTCCGCCCGGCGGTTCGACTATCTCGCCCGGACGCTGTCGCGCCATCACCATGTCCTGTGCCTGGACTGGGCCGGGCGCGGCCGCAGCGGCTGGCTGGCGGAGCAGTCCGACTACAGCTTCGAGGGCAACGTCGCCCAGGTGCTGGCCCTGATCCGGCACAAGCGGCTGGGGCCGGTCACGCTGCTGGGCTCCTCGCTCGGCGGCAGCGTG
This sequence comes from Azospirillum sp. HJ39, assembly GCF_041507355.1. Taxonomy (NCBI): domain Bacteria; kingdom Pseudomonadati; phylum Pseudomonadota; class Alphaproteobacteria; order Rhodospirillales; family Azospirillaceae; genus Azospirillum; species Azospirillum sp. HJ39. The sequence continues at coordinate 665,593 of NZ_CP167909.1, forward strand.
GCGATGCGGGTGGCGGCCGAGGCGCCGGAGCTGGTCGACCGCCTGATCCTCAACGACATCGGCCCCTTCATCCCGACCGAGCGCCGCCGCCGCCGCGCCGAATCGGTGGCCCGCCACTATGTCTTCCGCCACCCGGCCCAACTGTTCCACCGCACGGGCGCCGCCCAGAAGAACGACGGGCCGGTCGACGACACCGTGCTGCTGCACAACAGCTTCCACCAGACCCGCTGGTCGGAGGAGAATGGCGGGCGGGTCTACCGCCACGACATCCGCGCGTTGCAATGCTACCGCGACGGCGCCGCCCAGGACCACGACCAGTGGGACGACTGGCAGCGCATCGGCTGCCCGGTGCTGCTGGTGCACGGCATGATGAGCGACGCGCTGCAGGATGCGACCATCGCGCGGATGATGGACAAGCCGCGGGTCACCGTCCTCCATGTGCCGGATGTCGGCCATACCCCGACGCTGAGCGACCCGCTGCACATCGACGCGCTGCGCCGCTGGATCGTGGCGCCCGGCGCCCTGCCGGCGGACAGCGTCATCGGCTGGAGCGCGGGCGCCGACCGCCTCCTGTTCCGCTGAGGGGCCGGCGATGACGGACCTCTTCCACTTCGTGCGCCACGGCCAGACCGAGGACAACCGCCTCGGCGTGCGCTGCGGCGGTGACCGCGACGTGCCGCTGACCGGGCTGGGCGTCGAGCAGGCCCGCCGGGCGGCGGAGCGGTTCCGCGAGGCCGGCGGCTGCTGCGGTCTGGTGATCGCCGGGCCGCTGCAACGCACCGCGGTCACCGGCGCCCTGTTCGCCGAGACGCTCGGCGTTCCGCTGGTCGGCTGCGACTGGCTGCGCGAGCGGGCGCTGGGTGAGTGGAACGGGCTGCCCGTCGCGCTGACCCGGCCCTGGTTCGCGGCCGGCGAGACGCCGCCCGGCGGCGAAAGCGAGGAGGAATTCGCAGCCCGCGTCCTCGACGGGGTGGCGGCGCTGCGGGACCGGCTGGCCGACCGGCCGCTGCTGGTCGGCAGCAAGGGGGTCGGCCGCATCCTGCTGCACCGGCTGGCCGGACGGCCGGGCGTCGAGCTCGAGAATTGCGAGGTCGTGGCCTTCGCCCGCCAGCCCGGCCCAGCCGGGATGACGGCGGGGTGGCGCTGCGACCATCCGGAGGGATCGGCCCAGGAGGCCGGCCCCGCCGGTTTCGCGGCCTGACGGGAGGGTCGCCGTCCGCCGACGGCTGCCGGCCCGAATCATGACCGCCTGGCGATGGCCGCCTGGCGATGACCGCCTGAAGATAACCATTGAACGATGCGTGGATACCGCGCGGTGCCGCGTATAAAAAGTCGAGGAGAAGGGGCGATGAAGCTCAAGATTGGTACGCGGCTGATGCTGCTGGTGTTCGGCGTGGCGCTGCTCAGCACGCTGGCCGGCGCGACCGTCCATCTGACGGGCATGCGCACGAATCTGGTCGAACAGCGCAAGGCCAAGGTCAAGGAGATGGTCGATGCGGCTTCCTCCGTGATCGCGCTGTACGGCGAACAGGAGAAGTCGGGCAAGCTGCCGCGTGCCGAGGCGCAGGAACTCGCGCGCAACGCCGTGCGCGCGATGCGCTATGGCAAAGGCGAGTATTTCTTCGTCTACGACTATGCCGGCGTCAGCCTGGTCCATGGGCTGCGGCCGCAGGTCGAGGGCAAGAACCTGCTGAACCTGAAGGATCCCGACGGCGTTCCCTTCAACGTGCAGATGACCGAGGCGGCCAAGGCCGGCGGCGGCTTCGTCGCCTTCCGCCACAAGCGCACCGACGATGCCGAACCGACCCCGAAGATCGCCTACGCCACCGGCTACCAGCCCTGGCAGTGGATGGTCGGCACCGGCGTCTATACCGACGACGTCGACGCCGAGTTCCGCGCCCGCGCCGTCCGCGAGCTTCTGGTCACCCTGCTGCTGCTGGCGATCAGCGTCGGCATCGGCATCTGGGTGTCGCGCGGGATGTCGCGTCCGCTGCTGGCGATCCGCGACGTGCTGGGCCGCATCGGCGGCGGCGACCTGTCCACCGCCGTCCCCCATGTCGACCGGCCGGACGAGATCGGCGACATGGCCCGCGCCGTCGCCGGCCTCGCCACCACCCTCCAGGCCGCCCGTGACGAGAGCCAGCGCGCCGACCTGGACCGCGCCGCCCGCGACCTCCAGCGCGAGCGCCTGTCCGCCCGCGCCACCGAGTTCGCCCGTGCGATGGACGAGGTCGTCGCGACGCTCAGCACCACCACCGTGGCCCTGCACGAGCGCACCGCGGCGCTGACCAGCGACGCCGCCAGCACGACCGACGCGGCCCATGCCGCCGCCGGTGCCGCGCAGGGGGCCTCCGACAGCGTCGAATCCGCCGCCCTGGCCAGCGAGGAGCTGCGCGGGTCGATCTCCGCGATCAGCCGTCAGGTCGAAAGCGCCGCCCAGACCGCGTCCCGCGCGGTGACCGAGACGTCGAACACCACCGGCATCGTCACCGGCCTCGCGTCTGCCGCCGAGCAGATCGGCGCGGTGGTCGAGCTGATCAACTCCATCGCCGGACAGACCAACCTGCTGGCGCTGAACGCCACCATCGAGGCGGCGCGGGCCGGCGAGGCCGGCAAGGGCTTCGCCGTCGTGGCGAGCGAGGTGAAGAGCCTCGCCACCCAGACCGCGAAGGCGACCGAGGACATCCAGTCGCAGGTCGGCGCCATCCGGGCGGCGACGGCCAACGCCATTGCCGCGATCGAGGGCATCGCCAGCCTGATCACCAACCTCAGCGCCCTGAACGGCGAGGTCGCGTCGGCCGTGCAGCAGCAGGAGGCGGCGACCCACCAGATCTTCGCCAACGCCCGCACCGCCGCCGACAACTCCCGCCGCGTCACCAGCAGCGTCGGCTCGCTGTCGGCGACCATGACCACCACCAGCGACCGCATGCGTCTGGTGTCCTCCAGCGTGGAGAACGTGTCCGAGCAGTCGGACCGCCTGAAGGACGAGGTGCGGCGCTTCGTGGCCGAGGTCAACGCCGCCTGACCGGGCAACGGGCAGCGGATAGCAGGCAGGCTCCCGGCGATACGGTCCGCCGGGAGCCTGCGCTGTCGGTAACTTCAGCCGTCATTTACCGGAACGCCGGCTCCCGGCGTTCATTGCTCCTGGAATGGGGTCGCCACTTGGGCGACCCCGTCAGCCGGCAAATGAACGGCCGACAGGTAGACGGCGAGAGCCGAATTACATGCAGGTGGCCTGCGCGGTCATCATGATCTCGAGGCCCTTGCCGTGCTTCTGCGTGGCTGCGGCGGCTTCCTCGGCCTTGCCGGCGGCCATGGCGGTGTTCACGGCCTTCATCGCATCGATTGCGGCCGTGCGGTCGGCACCCGCCAGCTTGTCGGACGCGCACTTGCACGACTTGACGGTCGGCTCGGACTTGTCGGCGGCCGTGCACAGCGCCTCGAAATCATCGGCGAACGCAACGGCGGGCACGGACATCATGGCGACCGCGGTGACGGCAGCAATCTTCAGAATGCGCATTCTTGCTCTTTCAATTGGATTTGCGACAAATACGAAGCAGCGCCTGATATTCGTGGGTAGGCAAGAAGATAGTGCCGCGCTCCAGGGAGGGGCGGGATTTTATTCGGCACCACCGAGCGGGTATCGGCCAATTCACGCATCCGGCGGATGCCGGTCGGCCCGTCCTGCGCATACCGGCGACGATGACCGTTACCGGCGGGTGGATGTCTCTGGCGTCCTGCAAGGGAGGACATGTCCGGACCGCCGGTATTTTTCAGCCGTCGCTTATCGGCTTCCATCGCTCGTGATAGGAATGGATGTCCTGTCCCCGGCCATGGAGCATTCCGCTTGCCCGGATCGAGCCGCCCTGCCGCCCCCCTGTCCCCGCCGCGGATTTTCCGCGGGGCCTTCGGGATGTCCGTCGGCTGCCGCCGCAGCGGATGGAACAGTGGAACAGGTCCGGATTCCTGTTCCATACTGTTTCAAACGTTCCATCGCCGCCTTCGCCCGTCGCCGTCCGCGTCAATTCGGCCCTTGTTCCGGTCGCTCCCCAACGACCAGATAGAGGCCGGGACTCAAGGACCGGCGACGGCGGCGATGCCGGCGGGCCGGGAAACCAGGACATGGGCGAACACCCCGACATGAACGAAACTCTCGACATGAATGAAACACCCAAGGATCCCTTCGCCGCTGCGGCGTCCTTCAACGCCGGGGTCTATGGGACCGGCGTCCGCCCGGTGACGGCGGAGCGGCTGGCCGAGGCGGTCCGCCTGCTGCTGCGGGCGGCGGGCAGCGATGCGGCGGAGGCCGGGATCGTCGCCGACCATCTGGTCGAGGCCAACCTGCGCGGCCATGACAGCCACGGCGTCGGCATGCTGGCGATGTACATGCCGGCCATCGCCGCCGGGCTGCTGCAGCCCAACCGGCACGCGACCGTGCTCGGCCGCTCCGGCCCCTTCCTGTCCGTCGGCGGCGGGAACGGCTACGGGCAGGCGATCGCGCGGGAGGCGATGGATCTCGCCATCGCCCAGGCCCGGCAGGAGGGGCTGGTGGCGCTGTCCCTGCGCGACACCCACCATATCGGCCGCGTGGGATCCTATGGCGAGCAGTGCAGCGACGCCGGTCTGGTCGCCCTGGCCTTCGTCAACGTCGTCACCCGCCCGGCGGTGGCGCCGCATGACGGCACCCGGCCGCGGCTGGGCACCAACCCGATCTGCATCGCGGTTCCGGCGACGCCGGCCAACCCGGCCCTCGTCCTCGATTTCGCCACCAGCGCCGTCGCGGTCGGCAAATGCCGCGTCGCCATGAACAAGGGGCGGGAGATGGCGCCCGGCTTGCTGCTCGACGCCGACGGCGAAGCCACGCGCGACCCAAGCGTGATGTTCCGGGAGCCGTCCGGCGCCCTGCTGCCGCTGGGCGGCAACGCCGGGGGACACAAGGGATTCGGCTTGGCGCTGATGTGCGACGTTCTCGCCGGGGCGCTGGCGTCGGCCATGCCCGGCACGCCGTCGCACCAGGATTCCGGACGGGTGATGAACAACCTGTTCGCCATCGTCTTCGACCCCGCCCGCGGCGGCAACGCCCATTGGGCCGCCGACCTCGACGACCTGCTCGCCTATGTCCGCGACACACCGGCCGCTCCCGGCGCCGAGGCCATCCAGATGCCGGGCGAGCCGGAACGGCGGACCCGCGCCCAGCGGCTGGCCGACGGCATTCCGCTGGACGGCGCGACGCTGGCGATGCTGGAGAGCCTGGGCCGGGAGCGCGGCGTGGAGGTCGCCGGCCTGCTGGCCTGACCGATCCGCGGTTGCGTTGCGGGAGGGGGGTTGGACCGGGCCTGTCCGAAGCCCAGATAGTGGGGCTTCGGATACCCGGCTCTACTGGAGGCGCAAGACATGACCCTGCACGCGGACGTGCGAGACAACGCGGCCCAAAGCCGTTACGAGCTGACCGTCGACGGTGCCACCGCCGTCGCCGTCTACGAGTTGCGGGACGGGGAGATCGTCTTCACCCACACGGAGGTGCCGAAGAGCCTGTCCGGGCAGGGTGTCGCCTCGGCCCTGGCCAAGGGCGCCCTCGAGGATGTCCGCGCCCGCGGCCTGAAGGCCGTCCCGCTCTGCAGCTTCTTCGCCGGCTTTATCGAGCGCCACCCGGAGTTCCATGACCTTGTCCGGTAGAGGGCGGGGTCAGGCCATCTCCGCCGCCGGCATGATGTGGCCGGTCAGCAGCGCGCCCAGCTCGCCGACATACCCGTCCGACCGGGCCGGCCGGGTGGGATCGGAGGTGACGACGACGGTCAGCCCGAGCGAGGGGACGAGATACAGCATCTGCCCGCCATAGCCGCGCGCATAGGCGATCCGGTGCCCGCTCGACTCGGTCAGGAACCAGCCATATCCATAGGCGTCGCCGGAATAGGGGGAGCGCGTCCGCGGTATCCAGCTTGCCTGGGCCCAGGCCGCGCTCACCACCGGATGGCCGTCCCAGACCCCGCCGCGGTTCCACATCTCGCCGAAGCGGAACAGGTCGAGCGGCGACAGCACCATGTTGTTGCCGCCGAGATGGTAGCCCTGCGGATCGCGGGTCCATCCCGGCAGGTCGATGCCGAGCGGTCGGCCGAGCCAGTCGCGCGCCAGCGCCAGCAGGCTGCGCCCGGAGACGCGGGCCAGCACCGCGCCCAGCACATGGTAGCTGCCGGTCGAATAAACCATCCGCTCGCCCGGTCCGGCAACGAAGGGGCGGCCGAGCGCATCCGCGACCCAGTTCCGGCTGCCGATCCAGCGGCCGTATCCCGGCCCGGAGGTCGGCTCCAGACCGGCCTGCATGGTGAGGAGCTGCGCCACCGTGATGCCGCGCACCCGCGGATCGGCGCCCGCCGGGACGAGCTCCGGCGCCGCCTCGCCCAGCGTCGTGTCGACGCCGTGCAGCAGGCCGCGGTCGAGCGCCACGCCGGCCAACGAGGCGACGATCGTCTTGGACACCGACTTGACATTCACCTTGCGGCCGACCGGCGGTCCCCGAAAGGCTTCTGCGGACAGCACCGTACCGTGCCGGCCGATCACCAGCGCATGGAGCTGGTCGAGGCCCGCCGCCCGGTCGAGCGCCCGGTCCAGCAGGGTCCGGTCCAACAGTGCCCGGCCGATGGCATCGCCGGGGCTGGCGGGCCGCCCGGCCTCCGCGGCCGGAAGGCTGCCCGGCAGCAGGGAGCCGACGGCCGCAACAGCAGCGGCAGCGAGTACGGATCGGCGGTCGGGCTGGGATCGGGGTTTCGTCTCCATCCCCTGGCATATGGTCAAGCCCCGCCGCGATCCAACCCTTGGGATCAAGGCGTGCCGGGTCCGACGACCTTGCCGGGATTCATGATCCCCCGCGGGTCGAACAGCCGCTTGATGCCGTCCATCAACGCCATTTCCGCCGGCCCCTTGAAGGCGGCCAGCGCGCCGCGCACGCTCTGGCCGATGCCGTGCTCGGCGCTGATGGTGCCGCCCAGCTCGACCGCCACCCGCTGGACCGCGGCGCTGATCGCCTGGGCCACCGGCTCCAGCGGTCTGCCCGTCGTTCGGGTGCTTTCCGGCAGGATGGCGACCAGATGGATGTTGCCGTCGCCGATATGCCCGACCGCCATGACGCGGGCATCCGCCCGCAACGCCGAGATCGCCGCGGTGGCGCGGGCGACGAAATCGGGGATGCGGGCGATCGGCACCGCGGTGTCGTGGCCGATGACGATGCCGCTCTTGCGGTTCGCCTCCGACACGCTGTGGCGCAGTTTCCACAAGGCCGCGGCCTGGGCCTCGCTGCGGGCGACCAGCGCGTCGGCGATGCCGCCATCCTCCAGCCCCGCGGCCAGCAGTTCTTCCAGCGCCCCGGCAAGGTCGAGCCCGGCCATCGGGTCTGTGACCTCGGCCAGCAGATACCAGGGAGCCGGGGCGGCGAGCGGCCGGACGGTTCCCGGCACATGGGCCAGCACCGCCGCCAGCTGCGCCTCGGACAGGATTTCCGCCGTGGTCACCCGGTCGCCCAGCGTGCCGCGCAGCCGGGCGAACACCTCCAGTGCCGCCTCCAGCGAGGCCAGGGCGAGAAAGGCGGTTGCGCTGCTGCGCGGACGCGGGAACAGCTTCAGCGTCGCCGCGGTGACGATGCCCAGCGTGCCCTCGGCCCCGATGAACAGATGCTTCAGCGCATAGCCGGTGTTGTCCTTGCGCAGTGCCCGCAGGCCATCCCACAGCGTGCCGTCGGGCAGCACCACCTCCAGCCCAAGCACGAGGTCGCGCATCGGGCCATAGCGCAGGACGGCGGTGCCGCCGGCATTGGTGGCGACGGTGCCGCCGATCTGACAGCTTCCCTCGCTGCCGAGGCTCATCGGGAACAGCCGGCCGGCGGCCTCTGCGGCGGCCTGCACCGCGGCCAGGGTGCAGCCGGCCTCCACAGTCAGGCTGTCCCCGATGGGATCGAGCTCGCGGACCCGGTTCAGCCGCGACAGGCACAGCACCAGGCTGCGACCGGACATGTCGGGAATGGCGCCGCCGACGACCCCGGTGTTACCGCCCTGCGGCACCAGCGGGGTGCCGGTTTCCGCACAGAGCCGGACGACGGCTGCCACCTGCGCCGCATCGGCCGGGTGGACGACTCCCAGTGCCCTCCCGCGGTAGCGGCCGCGCCAGTCCGCCAGGAAGGGCGCGGTGTCGGCCGGTTCGCACAGCACCTGCGCCGGCCCGACGATGGCCCGCGCGCGCGCGATCACATCCCCGCCGGCCATCGCCTACAGCCCGAGATAGGCGGTCTTGATGCGCGGGTCGGCCAGCAGCGTCCGGGCCGAATCCTCCATCACCACCCGTCCGGTCTCCAGCACATAGGCGCGGTCGGCCAGCCGCAGCGCCAGATCCACCCGCTGTTCGACCAGCAGGATGGTGATGCCGGTGGCGTGCAGGCTCCGGATCGTGTCGGCCAGCGTGTCGACGATGATCGGCGCCAGTCCCAGCGTCGGTTCGTCCAGCATCAGGCATTTCGGGTTGGCCATCAGCCCGCGGCCGAAGGCCACCAGCTGCTGCTGCCCGCCGCTCATCGTGCCGGCCTTCTGGGTGCGGCGTTCGGCCAGGATGGGGAACAGCTCATAGACCCAGCGCAGCCGCTCGGCGAAGCCCATGCTGCCCGGCCGGCCGCGCAGGGCTCCAAGCTCCAGATGCTCCAGCACCGTCATGTCGGGGAAGAGCTGGCGGCCTTCCGGCACATGGACCAGCCCGCGTTCGATGACCTGATGCGGCGCCAGCCTGTCGATGCGCTCGCCGTCGAAGGTGATCGTCCCGCCGCTCGGCCGCAGCAGGGCGGAGATCGCCTTCAGTGTCGTCGTCTTGCCGGCGCCGTTGGAGCCGACCAGCGTCACCAGCTCCCCTTCCTCGACGGTCAGGGAGACGTTGTGGACCGCCTCGCGGTGGCCGTAGCGGACCTTCAGACCTTCGATCTTAAGCATCGACCGGCTCCCGTCCCAGATACACGCGGATCACCTCCGCATCGTTCAGCACCTGGGCCGGCGGCCCTTCGGCGATCTTGACGCCATGGTCCAGCACGACCAGCCGGTCGCAGACGCTGGCGACCACGCGCATGTGGTGCTCCACCAGCAGGACGGTGACGCCGCGGGCGCGGATGCGGCGGATCATCTCGACCAGCCGCTGCCCCTCCTCGGGGTTCATGCCGGCGGCCGGCTCGTCCAGCAGCAGCAGGCGCGGCTCGGCGGCCAGCGCGATGGCGATCTCCAGCCGGCGCTGCTCGCCGTAGGACATGGCGTCGGCCAGCGTGTCGGCTCGGTGGTCGAGGTCGCAGAAGGCGAGGATCTCCAGCGCCTTGCGCCGCAGTTCCTCCTCTTCCCGCCGGTAGGCGGCGTTGCGCAGGATGGCGGCGCCCCAGCCGGCCCGCGTGGTGCGGTAGGCGGCGCTGCGCACATTGTCGAGCGCGGTCAGACTGGGAAACAGGCTGGTGATCTGGAAGGTGCGCGAGACGCCGCGCTGCCCCATGACGTGCGACGGCGAGCCGGTGCAGTCGCTGCCGTCGAAGCGGATGCTGCCCGACGATGGCGGCAGCGAGCCGCCCAGCATGTTGAACAGCGTCGTCTTGCCGGCGCCGTTCGGCCCGATCAGCCCGACGACTTCGCCGGTCTTCACCGTCATGGTGACGTCGCGCACCGCGGTCAGGCCGCCGAAGATGCGGGTCAGGTTGCTGACCGCCAGGATTTCGCCCGCGTTGCCCGTGCTCGATTGAACGGCGGCGTTCATTTCGCACCCCCCTCGGTGCTGGGCAGGCCGTTGGCGGCGGCCGGCAGGTTGTTCTCGGCCTTGTGGCTGTTGCGCCAGCGCTGCCACAGGCTGACCAGCCCGCCCGGCAGGAACACCACGGTTCCGGTCAGCAGGGCCGCGAAGATGACCATGCGCAGCGGACCGGCGACGCGCAGCGATTCCAGCAGTCCGATATAGACCAGCGCCCCCAGGATCGGCCCCAGGATGGTGCCGCGCCCGCCGATGATGACGACGATGATCAGCGCCGCCACATTGTGGACGCCCATGATGTCGGGGGTGATGACCCGGATATAGTGGGCGTAGATGGCACCGCCGATGCCGGCGATGGCGGTGGCGGCGACGAAGCCCAGCAGCTTGGTGTGGAAGACGTTGATGCCGAGCGAGGCGGCGAGCGGCGCATTCTCCCGCACCGCCAGGAAGGCGCGGCCGGTCCGGCTGCTCACCAGCGCGTGGCAGAGATACGCCGTCGCCAGTACCAGCACCAGCACCAGATAGTAGGTCTCGCGCGCGGCGGTGAAGGTCAGCGGGCCGACCGCCATCGGCGGAATGTCGGAGATGCCCATCGGCCCGCGCGTCAGGTCGACCCAATGGTTGGTGATGGTGAACAGGATGGCGCCGAAACCCAGCGTCAGGATGGCGAATTGCGGCCCGACCACCCGCAGCGCCGCATAGCCGATGACCAGCCCGAACGCCGCAGCGACCAGACCGGCCAGGGGCAGGCCGAGCAGCGGCGGCAGGCCGAGCTGGGTGCTGAGGATGGCCGAGGTGTAGGCGCCGACGCCGACGAAGGCGGCATGACCGAAGGTGAGCTCGCCCAGATAGCCGATCACGATGTTGAGGCTGAGCGCCAGCAGCGCATACAGCATCCACAGGACCAGCAGATGCTCCAGATAGGCGTTGCCGGCCAGGAAGGGCAGGACGGCCAATGCTGCGACTCCGGCGGCAATGGCCAAGGGGCGGCCGTGGGTGGTTGTGTTCATCGCAGACCCCTTGCCGTGCTGAACAGGCCGTTGGGGCGCCACAGCAGGACCGCGATGATCATCGCGTAGCCGATCGCCTCCATGAAGCCGAGGGAGATGTAGCCGCCGCCCAGCGATTCGATGACGCCGAGCAGCAGGCCGGCGAACAGGGCGCCGGTGACGCTGCCCAGCCCGCCCATGATGACGACGATGAAGCCCTTCAGCACCGCCCAGTTGCCGATGGTCGGGAAGATCATCACGGTGGGGCCGACCAGCGCGCCCGACAGCGCCGCCAGCCCGCAGGCCAGCGCGAAGGTGTAGGTGTGGACAAGCCCGATGTTGATGCCGGTCAGCGCCGCGCCGTCCGGATTCTGCGCCGTCGCCCGCATCATCTTGCCGAAGCGCGAATAGCGGATGAACAGGTAGACAGCCACCAGCGCCACCACCGCGGCGGCGAACACCAGCACGCGCTGCTGGGTCAGCGTCACCGTGCCGATCTCCAGCACCTCGTCGGCGAAGGGGCTCTCGACATATTTCGGGTCGGCGCCGAACAGCAGTTCGCCACCGTTGGCGATCAGCAGGGCGAGGCCCAGGCTGGACAGCAGGATGGTGAATTCATGGTCGCGGCGCAGCGGCCAGAAGATCAGCTTGTTGGCGGCGATGCCCAGCCCCGCCACCACCACGGCCGAGATGGCTGCAGCCGCAAGATAGTCGAGCCCGAACAGGGTGCCGACGAAATAGGTGATGTAGGCGCCGAGCATGTAGAATTCGCCATGGGCGAAATTCACGATGCGCAGCACCCCGAAGACCAGCGTCAGCCCGGTGGCGATGAGCACATAGGCCATCCCGTTGACCAGGCCGTTCGCGATCTGCTGGGCGAAGACGGTGAAATCCATGGAGGTCGACCCTTCCTGTCGGGGAGCCTGCCGGGGACGGAAAGCCCCTCTCCCGGCCAGGGAGAGGGGCTCCGGTCACTCGGACGCTCAGTCCCGGACGCTGACGATCTGCTTCTTCTGCACCTGCACCAGATGGATCGCCTGGCTGGCCTGTCCCTTGTCGGAGAAGCGCAGGTTCCCCATCACGGTCGGGACTTCCTGCGACTTCAGGGTCGAGGCGATCTTGTCGTAGGCGCGCGGGTCGCCGGCGGCATCGACGCCGAAGGCCAGTATCTGCACCGCCTGGGCGCCGAGCGCGGCGATGAAGGACGGCTCGTTCTTGTAGGACTTGCGGTATTCCTCCAGCCACGGCTTCAACGACGGGGCTGTGGCGTCCTCGGTGAAGGGCGAGGCGGAATAAACCTGTTCCAGCGAGTTGCCCGACAGCTCGACCAGCTTGGGGTTCATGTTGCCGGCCGACGCGATGACCTTGCCGCGGTAGCCGGTCTGCTTGATCTGCCGGTAGATGGTGGCGCCCTGCGAGGTGTTGATCGCCGCGACATAGATCGCGTCGGCGTTCAGCGACTTCAGCTTGGTCAGTGCGGTGGTGAAATCGGTGTCGGTGCGGTTGTAGAACTCGTGCCCTTTCACCTCGATCCCGCAGGCAGTCAGCAGCTTGGTGTAGTTGTCCAGCTCCAGCCGGCCCCAGTCGTCGTTGACGTTCATGAAGGCGATGGATTTGGGCTTGATGCGGTCGCAGATCGCCTTCGAGTAGAACTCGGACATCATCGCGGAGGTGGCGTTCAGCCGGAACAGGTACTTGTGCCCTTCCTCCGTCACCTTCGGGTGCTGCGAGCTGGTCATCACGGTGACGATCTTGTCGCGCGTCGCTTCCTTCATCGACAGGGCGACGGCGCTGAACCAGCCGCCGACGATCAGGTCGACGTTGTCCTGTTCCATCGCGCGCTTGGCGGCGCTGACCCCGTCCTCCGGAGACCCCTTGTCGTCGTAGGTCAGCAGTTCCAGCTTGCGGCCGCCGGCCACGCCGCCCTTGGCGTTGATCACCGAGACCATCGCCTGCGCGCCTTCCAGGCCAAGCTGGCCTTCGAAGGCGCCGGTGCCGCTCATCGGGCCGATGAGGGCGATGCGGACCGGGGGTTGCTGGGCTTGGGCGGATGTGCCGGCGACGGGAATGGCCAGGGCCAGGGCCGCCGCCGCGGCAAGGAGAGTGCGCCTACCGAACATGGGGTTCCTCCGTGGATTGGTCGTCTTTTGATTGGCCCTTGGTCCCGGCGCATGGTGGCCGGTGGCAAAGGATCGTCACGCGCTCTTCAGGTAGCGCTTCTGCAGCTCCTCGATCTGCGGGAAGCCGATGAAGTCGATGAAGCTGTTGTGGTCGGTCACGGGCCGAGGCAGATCGCGGGTGGACCGGCGTTCCGCCAGGGCCGCCAGATTCTCCTTCAGCGCCGACGCCACCGTCATCAGCGGCACCAGCGCGTAGGTCGCCATGCCGGCAACCTCCTCCACCTCGTCTGCCGACAGTCGCTCCAGCCAACCCAGCAGTTGCAGCGACAGCGGCACGCCGACGGCCTCGCGCATGGCGCGCAAGCCCTGGATGTCCTTGAAGCACTTGCTGATCGGCTGGATCATGTCGGCGCCGGCCGCGACATAGGCGCGCCCGCGCTCCATGGCGGCGGCCGGATCGACGACGTCGGTCCGGGCGATGATCAGCATGTTGGGATCGCGCCGGGCGGCCACCGCCGCCTCGATCTTGGCGACGCCCTCGTCCATCGGGATCACCTCGACCCCGCCGACGCAGATCGGGCAACGCTTGGGGGCGACCTGATCCTCCATGATGACGGCCGAGACGCCCGATGCCTCGAACTCGCGGATCGTGCGCATCACGTTGATGGCGTTGCCGTATCCGGTGTCGATGTCGGCGATGACCGGGACATTGACGGCGGAAACCACGTTGCGCACCACCGTCAGGTTCTCCGACATGGTGTAGAGCTCGGCGTCCGGCTGGCCCAGGAAGGAGGCGGAGACGCCGAAGCCCGAGGTCATCAGCGCGTCGAAGCCGGCCGCCTCGATGAAGCGTGCGGACAGGGCGTCATAGGCGCCGGCCGACCAGACGGTCTTCTGCGCCAGAACGCGGTTGCGGAAATCAGGTCCCCGAGACATGGCTGTGTTCCTTTCGCTCGCGTTGTTGGGCCGCCTGCCGCTTCAGGAAGGGGACGAGGCCACCGGCCTCGATCATCTCGGCATCCGCCTGCGGCAGCGGCTCGAAGGGGAGTTCAGTGCCCTTGGTGTGGTTGCGGACGACGCCCGCCGCCCAATCCACCTCGATCTCCTCCCAGCGCTCGACGAAGCCGAGGATGCCGGGGCAGCCGACCTGCGGGAAGCCCATGCTGACCTCGCCGCGCCAGTAGCCGGGCGAGAAGGACTCCGCGATCACCCCGGCGATGCCGAGATGGCGCATCGCCTTCATCGGTGGATAGTGCGGGTGGCCGTAGCCGAAATTGTCAGCCCCGACCAGCAGGTCGCCCGGCCGGACCGTCGTGGCGAAATCCGGATCGTAGCTCTGCATGGCGACCTGGGCCAGTTCGGCCACGTCGGTGATCTTGATGTTCTTGACGCCGACGATCTGGTCGACGTCGAAATTGACCTCGTCGAAGATGAAGGCGACGCGGCCCTTCATGGTCGGCATCCGCAACTGGGTTCCGGTCATCGCGGCCTCACAGATAGGGGCGCGGATCGGCGATCCGGCCTTCGATGGCGGACGCTGCGACGACCGCGGCGTTGCACAGGTAGATCTCGGAATCCGGGCTGCCCATGCGGCCGCGGACGTTCAGCGTGCCGGTCGAGACCGCCCGCTGCCCTGCCGTCATCGTCGCGATGCGGCCGAAGCAGTAATCGCAGCTGGGGGAGGAGACGAAGGCGCCGGCCTCCACCAGCGTCGACACGAGCCCTTCGCGCGCCGCCGCCGCCATCAGCTCCTGGCTGGTCGGTACGATGTGCAGGGACACGCCGGTCTTGACCCGCCGGCCCTCCAGCACCTTGGCCGCCGCCCGCAGATCCTCCAGCCGGCCCGACGCGCAGGACCCGAGATAGCCGGCATTGATCTCCAGCCCCAGGAACTCCGTCAGGTCGCGGGTGTCCGCCGGGGTCGGCGGCACGACGACGATGGGTTCCAGTTCGGACAGGTCGATGTCATGCACCGCGGAGTAGCGGGCGTCGGGGTCGCTCGACACCGGGTCCAGCCGCTTGCGTGCGCGAGGCAGGGCGTAGTCCAGCCGCACCGGATCGGGGTTGACGATGGCGGTCAGCGCGCCGGTGAACATGGCAAGGCCGGTGATGGTCTGCAGGCCCTCCGTCGACATCGCTGCCACCGAAGGCCCGCCCAGCTCCAGCACCTGGAAGCGGCAGGAGCTCGGCCCCAGCCGGCGGACCAGATGATGGAAGACGTCGCGCGCCATCACGCCTGGCCGCAGACTGCCGCGCAAATTCACCCGCACCGTATCGGGCACGCGGATCGACACGGTGTCGCTGACGAAGGCTTCCATCACGTTGCGGCGCAGTCCGATGGCGAGCGTGCCGAAGGTGCCGAGCTGGCTAACATGGCCGTCGAAATGGACGACGAAGGCGCCCGGCGTCGCGTAGCCCACCTCCGCCGCCACCTGATGGCCGATGCCATGCCGCTCGAACAGCGGCACATCGTTCTCCGCGCACCAGTTGCGGGTATTGATGTGAAGCTCTTCCTCCTTGGCGGTGGCGGTCGGCACCATGTGGTCGATGAAGATGCCGAAGCGCTCCGGCTCGGCCACACGGGCGATGCCGAAATCCTCCTTCATCGTCTTGAAATAGACGTCGGTGTAGCCGGGGAAGTCGTAGGCCAGCACGAAGTCCGGCTTCGCCTTGATGTCCTGCCCGGCGCGGACCGCGGGCAGCCCCGCGGCGCGCGCCAGGATCTTCTCGGTGATGGTGTAGCCCATGGCGTCGATGTCTCCGCTCCGGTGCGTCAGCGGCCGAGGCCGAGGGAACCGGGATTCATCAGCCCCTGCGGATCGACGGCGCGCTTGACGCCCTCCAGCAGCGACCAGGTTTCAGGGGTGAGGATTTCGCGGAACGGATAGTCGCGGGCGACCTGCCAGCTGACGCCGCCCAGGCTGCAATACAGTTCCTGCGTGGCGCGGCGCAGTTCGGCCACCGCATTGCGGGCGGTTGGATTGGCCGGGCGGTCGCGCCACGGCTTCACCACCTCGTCGCCCAGGCTGGCGGCATGCAGCGGCGTGATCTCGTCGGTCCAGTAGAAGGCCGGCTCCAGGAAGAAGTCGTTGCCGACCGTCATGGTCATCACCGAATAGATGATGCCGTGCTGCTCCATGAAGCCGCGCTTCTCCGCGAAGAAGGCATCGTTGGCGGCAACCACCCGGTCGGCGTCGCCCAGCGGGAAGATGGCGTGGATGGGAACCCAGCGCTGGCCCTCGCGCCCCAGCATGCCGCGCACCGGCCCGAAGGGCTTGGAGCGCATGACCTTCGGCACGCTGTTCTCGATCTCCTTGCCGTGGCGCGCACCGATGGCGCGCACCGTCTGCATCGCCTCGCGCAGCTGCGTCTCGCTGCGTCCCTCCACCACCAGATGGAGGGTGAAGTTGTGCTCCTTGAGGAAGGCGGTGCCGGCGGTGGCGACGCTCAGCGCCTCCCTGGCGCCCTGGAACAGCGACTTGCCGGCCTTCGCCACGTTGCCCAGCGTCTTCAGCCCGTCCGACAACTTGTTGACGCTGGCCGAATGCTCGACCTTGGTCCGGTCGATGCCGAAGCCTTCCGACACGCAGCGCGCCCGCGCCATCTCCACCTGGGCCGCGGCCATCGCCTGCATGGTGGCGAAGCCGAAGGACAGGAAGTCCGCATGCTCCGGCCGGCGGTGGAGGCGCAGCGTCGCCGCCACCTTGAAACCCATGGCGCCGTTGTCGCCCAGGAACAGCCCCGTCAGGTCGGGACCGCCGGAGCGGGTGAAGGGCCTGGTTCCGACCCGCCCGCCCGACCCGGTGGTGACGATTCGCCCGTCTGCCAGCACCACGGTGATGCCCAGCACGCTTTCCGCCACCGTCCCATGCAGGGCGGAGCCGAAGAAGGCGCTGTTCTGCGACAGGGCGCCGCCGATGGTGGCGTTGATGCCCGACAACGGCCCCCAATAGCCGGTGCGCAGGCCGGTGCCTTCCAGCGCCTCGTTCAGCGCTGCCCAGGTACAGCCGGTCTCGACCGTCACATAGAGGCTGTCGGCGTTCAACTCGACGATGCGGTTCAGCCGACGGCCGTCGATGACGACCGAGTCCGGGCGTTCGGGCAGATAGCCCTTGGTGTAGGACATGCCGCCGCCGCGCGGCACCACGGCGACGCCGGCCGCATGGGCGGCGCGCACGGTGGCGGCGACCTCCTCGCGGTCGCGGGGCAGGGCTATGGCCAGCGGCGGGATGCCCGGCTGCCAGAACACGTCGTTGGCATAGAAGCTGCGGCTCTTTTCGTCATCAAGCAGGCCGTCGGCGCCGAGTGCGGCGCGCAGCGCGTCGAGCAGGGTGGCCGTGCCTTCGAGGGCGGCGATGCTCATGGAGGATCCCTCTGGGTAAGGTCGGGTGATGCCGATGAGGTTCGGCGATCAAGCTTGGTCGAGCGGCACGAACCGGAAATCCTCGCCGGAACGGCGGACGTAGCCGGTATGCGGAGCGCCGAAATGGGCGGGGAACACCAGGGCGTTGCGGTCGGCGGCGTGGCTCAGCAGCCGGCGGCGCGTCGCCACCGCCTGGGCCTGGTCCTCGCAGAAGCGGCTGTTCCAATCGGGGCGGCACACCTGCATCGGCTGGTGCAGGCAATCCCCGGTGAAGTAGGCCGCATGGCGACCGGACTCCAGACGGACGAACATCTGGCCGGCGGTGTGGCCGGGGGCCAGCTCGACCGACAGACCCTCCAGGATGCTGTCGCCGTCGCCGATCAGCTCGACCTGTCCGGCCTCCCACACCGGCAGGACGCTGTCCTCCATCACCGGGCCATTGCCCGGCATGCCGACCAGCCCGCCATCGGGGCTGCGCCAGTGCGCGAACTCCTGCGCGCCATAGATGTAGCGGGCGTTGGGGAAGGTCGGAACCCAGCGTCCGTCGACCAGCTGGGTGTTCCAGCCGACATGGTCGATGTGCAGATGGGTGTTGATGACCAGCGTCACGTCTTCCGGCTGTACGCCTGCGTCCGCGAGATGCCGGAGATAGGGCTTTTCGAGCATGTGGAACCGCTCGAACCCTGGCGTGTGCCGCTCCTTGTGGTTGCCGCAGCCGGTATCCACCAGGATCACATGGCGGTCGGTGCGGATCAGCCAGGAATGCATGCTCGACATCAGACGCCGCGACGCCGGGTCGAGGAAATTCGGTTCGGCCAGTTCGGGGTGCTTGTCCAGGATCGCGTCGTCGTAGTTCGGAAACAGGAAGCCGGGATCGAAGCCCGGCGTCAGCATTTCTTCGATCCGCGTGACCGTGAACGCACCCAGGGCGATGGTTTGCATTGTCCTCCCCTCGTGCAGGGTGCCGGCGGCCGGTCCGGGAAACCAGTGGACTGCGGCAGGCCGGTGCATGGGGTGCCGGCCTGCCGACCTTTGGCGAGGACGGGGCGGCACGCTTGTTCTGTTTGTTCGCCAAGGAAACCATTTGCGCTCTGCGGTGTCAACAGGCAAAATTGGTATCGCTGTTCGACACAGATAGGCAGCAAAGGAAATGGCGGAATGGCGGAAAGGTGTTGCGCAAGCCTGCCCTGGGCTTCATTGCTACTCGGGCGGGATGAGTGCGGCCGAACCGCCGTCCTGGGGCTGTGCCGATCGGCAGATCTTCCGCCTGACAACGAGACGCAGGACACCGGCAAGGTGCTTGCCACAGGGGGCTTGAAGGTATGGACATCGAACAGGACGACAACCAGGGCGCTGACAACCAAGGCGTGGAGAAGAACGGTCTCAGCGTCCGCGCCGTGTCGCGCGCATTGGCCGTGCTGCGCAGCTTCTATCAGGAAGGTCCGACGCTGACCCTCACCGAGGTCGCAAGCGCCGCGAAGCTCGACAAGGGGACGGCACGGCGCATCCTGCTGACCCTGGTGCAGGATGGCTTCGCCGTCTTCGACGCCCAGAGCCAGAAATACAGCCTGGGTCTGGAGGTATTGAAGCTGGCCGGTGCGGTGCCGGAGCGGCGCGACCTGCGCCAGATCGCGTCCACCATCCTATCGCGGCTGGCGAAATCGACCGGCAGCACCGTGTTCCTGTCGGTCTACCATGACGGGTCGGCGGTGTGCCTCGACCAGTTCCACAGCGACCGGTCGGTGGAGGTGCGCTGGTGGATCGTCGGCGGACAGTTGCCGATGAATTGCGGGGCGGCGCCGCGCGTGCTGCTGGCCTATCTGCCGGAGTCGGAGGTCGAACGGGTGCTTGCCCGCGGCACCACCCGCCTGACCCCCCACACCACCACCGACCCCGGCCGACTGGCGGCGGAGTTGGAGGAGGTGCGGGAGCGCGGCTGGTCGATGGCGGTCGACGACGTCATCGAGGGGCTTGCGGCCATCGCCATGCCGTTGTTCGACCCGGACGGCCGGCTGATCGCCGCGGTCAGCCTGACCGGCCTGACCCCCCACATCGTTCGCAACGGCCAGCCCAACTTCCTGGACGACATCCGCGGTGCGGTGCGGGAGATCTCGGCCAACCTCTATTCGCTGTCGGTCCCGCCGCTGCACCGAGCCGCCCGCGCCCAGTCCGCCATCGGCGGCTGAGCGCGGGCGACGCAGTGTCGCTCTATGCTACGGGGTGCGGAATCGCCCCATCCAGCCCGCCGCGCAGGAAGGTGGCATAGCGGTTGATCGTCGCCTGCACGGCGTCCGCACCCTGGCCGGGATACCAGACGGTGGCTGGCGTCGGCGTCACCTCGGTTCCCGCGGGCGCCAGCCGTTCGGCCTCCACCAGCCCTTCGACCAGCATGTCGGCCGGACCGGCGCAGATCAGGGCCGGCCGGGTCAGGCGCGGCAAGGCCGCGCGGGTGTCGTAGCGGAAGGCGGCGCGGTAGGAGCGGTCGTAATGGGCCCCGCTCGCCAGCAGGCCCATGGTCCAGTCATGCAGCACCGTCGCATCGGGGACGCCGATGGCGCGTGCAGCGGCACGCTCCTGCCGGTACCATGGCCAGAACAGGAACATGTCGCGTCGCATGTTCCAGGCCTGGAGCAGATGCAGCCCCCAACGGTCGGCGACCAGCGGCGGGAAGTAATGGTCGAGGATGTCGGCGCTGAAGTCCGGCGGGATGAGCACCGGTGCTTCCAGGACGGCGCGCCCGATGCGCTCCGGATGGCGGACCGTCAGGTCCAGCGCCACCAGTGCCCCGGTGTGGGTTCCCCACAGGTCGAAGCCATCCAATCCCAGCGCGTCGGCGACCGCCAGCATATCGTCCGCCAGCATGCCGATATCGACCGCGCGCTCCGGCTTGTCGGATTCGCCGTTGCCGAGATAGTCGGGAGCGATGACCTCCCATTCCGCCGACAATCCGTGCAGAAGCGGCAGCAGCGGCGCCGACGATCCCGGTGCCGACTGGAAGGCGAGCAGCGGCCGGCCCCGCCCGGCGCGGCGCAGATGGACGCGGCCGCGGGGCGTGTCGGCGTAATCGTGCCAGACCCGCGCCGGATCGGCGAAGGGCCGTGTCGGGGGCAGGGGTTTGGCATCCGGTCGTCCGGATGTCATGGCCGAAAGAGCTTCGACTGCCGCTGCCATCCCATCGGCGCGCGGGAGGCCGGAAGCGGCGATGCGCGGCATTGCATCGAGGCACTGGTTCCAAAGAGTTTCGTAGCGGTCCGGGGCAGCCGCGGCGATGCGCAGCATCGTGTCCAGCGCCATCGGTCCGGGCAGGGGCGCGCCTGCCGACGCCGGGTGCCGGGGATCGCGCGGCTCCAGCACATGGGCGTCGCGCAGATGTGCCCAGAGCACGGCGAGATGGGTGCCGTCGGCGCGCGGCGCCATCGGGGCAGGGCGCAAACCGCGCTCCATCCAACCTTCCGCCACTGCCGCATCGACCAGCAGCACCCGGTCTGGACGCCACCCGGCCGCCGCATCCCGCATTGCGAGTGCCAAAGGCGCTGCAAGGTCGAAGGCGAGCAGCGGGCAGGATGGCAGGCCCAGCGCAGCGGCTGCATCGGCGATCGGGCGCGCCAACTCGGCGATGTCTTCGGTCCCGGTTCCGGCGGCGCCGGCCGAGCCGCCGGTTCCCGGCAGATCGACCGCGGTAACGGTCCAGCCCGGCAGGTCGCGGGCCAGCCTGTCAGCACATTCCGAGGCGGCCTCGATCAGGCCAGGCAGCACCAGCAGATCCGGACCGGAGCCGCTGCGCCAGATGCGCATCTGGGTGTTTGCGATGGTCACGTAGTGGGGTGTCGACATGGGTTTCCTCCCGATTGGCCGTCGACGCGCACCGGCCTTTTCACCGTGCAGCGAAGGTGGGGTGTGCCATGGACCGCTTGCCAGCCGGTTCGGCGACGGCGGCGGATATTTTGCTGGCATCTCTAACAGTGCCACTGTTTGACACTCAGTTTGTACAATGACATAGTTTTCGGGAGATCGACAAGAGCGGTGCCGGCTGATGCACGGTCTGCCGTGGCTGCGGCGCCGGTCCTGTTCAGGAAATACAACGAAATCGTCAGGGAGAAATGGCATGGCCTGGCCGGAAGGAACGGGCGTTCCAAAACGGCGCGAGCTGCTTTTCGGCACGCGTCTCGTACCATGCTACAGCGAGCGCCCCGTCACCATCGACGCCCTGTTCCGCGCCGCGGTCGCCCGCCGTCCGGACGGTGAAGCGCTGGTCGACGGTGACCGCCGCTACAGTTACTCCCGGCTTGACGGGCTGGTGACGCGCGCTGCCGCCGCCTTGATCGCGCAGGGCGCACGGGCCGGCGACCGCATGGCGCTGGTCCTGAGCAACCGGGCGGAGTTCCTGATCGCGCTGCTGGCGGCGGTCCGCGCCGGCATCGTCGCGGTGCCGGTCAGTGCACGTGAACAGCGGCCTGGTATCGCCGGCATCCTGAACGACTGCGGCGCATCCATCCTCGTCC
Organism: Azospirillum sp. HJ39; assembly: GCF_041507355.1. Lineage (NCBI taxonomy): Bacteria > Pseudomonadati > Pseudomonadota > Alphaproteobacteria > Rhodospirillales > Azospirillaceae > Azospirillum > Azospirillum sp. HJ39. The sequence continues at coordinate 687,320 of NZ_CP167909.1, forward strand.
ATGACGCGGCCCTGGCCGAGCGCATGCCGACGGCGGCAGAGGTGCCGTCGCTCGTCACCCGCCTGTCGGTCGGCGGTGCCGTCGATGGCTGCCGCCTTTTCGAGGATTTGCTGAAGACGGACGGTCCGGTCCCACGCTTCGACCATCCGCAGGGGGAGGAGGACACGGCGGTCATCCTCTACACCTCCGGCACCACCGGCAAGCCGAAGGGCGCGCTGCTGGCCCATGTGAACATCATCCATTCCGCCATGCATTTCGAGGAATGCTGGGACTATCGCGAGGGTGAGCGGGCGGTCCTGGCGGTCCCGGCGTCCCACGTCACCGGACTGGTCGCCGTGGTCATGTCGATGATCCGCGTCGCCGGCTGCACGGTGATGATGCCGGCCTTCGACGTCGCCGGTTTCCTGGAACTGGCGAGCCGGGAGCGCATGACCACCACCGTGCTGGTGCCGGCGATGTACAATCTCTGCCTGCTGCGCGCCGATTTCAGCCGCTACGACCTGTCGGCTTGGCGGATCGGCGGCTTCGGCGGCGCCCCGATGCCGGAAGCGACGGTGGAGGCGATGGCCGAGCGGCTGCCCGACCTGCATCTGCTGAACGCCTACGGCTCGACCGAATGCGCCACCATCATCAGCGTGGTTCCCATCGGCCATACCCGCGCCTGCCTGGATTCGGTCGGCATGTGCGTGCCCTGCGGCGATCTGCGGATCGTCGACGAACAGGGCCGCGAATGCCCGCCGGGCGCGACCGGAGAGGTGTGGATCCGCGGCCCCATGACCATCCGCGGCTATTGGAACCGTGAGGACGCCACCCGGGACGGCTTCGTCGACGGCTATTGGCGCTCTGGCGACATCGGCTCGCTGGATGCGGCGGGCTATCTGCGGCTGTTCGACCGGAAGAACGACGTCATCAACCGCGGCGGCCACAAGATCTACAGCGTCGAGGTCGAAAACCTGCTGGTTCGCCACCCCGACGTGGTGGAGGCGGCGGTGGTCGCCCATCCCGACCCGGTGCTTGGCGAGAAGATCCACGTCTTCGTCATCTCCAAGTCGGGAGGGCTGACCGAAGATGGCGTGCGCGATTTCTGCCGGGCCAATCTCGCCGAATACAAGGTGCCCGATTACGTCACGCTGTTGGGCGACGCGCTGCCGCGCAACGCCAACGGCAAGGTGACCAAGCGGGTGCTGCGCGATCAGGTCGTCGCCGGGTAGGCCACCCTCAGCCCCACCGCCGCCTCGACGAAGGCGATCACCGAGCGGGCATAGAGTTCCGGGGTGACGCCGCGGCGGCGGTGCTTGGCGCGCTTCACGTACCAATCCTGCAGCATCGGCTTGATCAATGCCGCCGTCATGGCGACGTCCGGAACGGAGAACAGGCCGCGGGCGACGCCGTCGGCCAGCGCGTCGGCGATCATGCCTTCCGTCATCATCTCGCTGGTGACGGCGAGATCGCGGCCTTCCTTGGGAAAGGCCTTCGCCTCCATATAGGCGAAGACGAACCAGGGATGCATGGTCTCGGTCAGGAACAGGTGGGTTTCCAGCAGCCAGCGCAGCCGGCCGGCCGGATCCTCCGCCAGTTCGGCCGGCGGCCGGCCCAGCACCTCCTCGACGGCGCCGACGACCTGGCCCAGGATCATCATCAGCAGCGTCTCCTTGCCGTCGAAATAGGCGTAGAGGGCCCCCATGCTCAGCCCCGACTGCTCGGCCAGGTCACGCAGGCTCATGGAGTGGAAGCCCTTGCGGTTGGCCAGTGTCAGCGTCGTTTCCACGATGCGCGCGAGGTTGGCAATGGCGACCGCCGGCTTCTTCACCCGGATGGTGGCGGCATGGCGTTCGAGGATGCGGGCGCACAGCGCCTCCATCGACAGGTCGACCCGTGCCTGAAACGCATGCAACCCGTCCATCCGCTCCGTCCCGACCGTCATATGGTCTATCGTCCGTAACACGAATCTTTCTTGTGCGCGAGGCACTGCCAGTATATAAAACGAGCGCTCGCTCGTTTTTTCAAGGCCGATTGCGGGCTGGCGGGGCCCCGTCCCGAAGGAAAATTCCAAGAGCGGATCAGACCGGGAGGAAACATGAGCGTCACCATCGACCTGAAGGGCAGGACGGCTCTGGTCACCGGCGCGTCGAGCGGCCTTGGCCGCCATTTCGCCGGGGTGCTGGCGCAGGCCGGCGCCCGTGTCGCGCTGGCCGCCCGGCGGACGGATGCGCTGGCTGAAACCCGTGCCGCCATCGAGGCGGTGGGCGGTTCCGCGACAATCGTCGCCATGGACGTCACCGACCCGGACTCCGTCGCCGCAGCGGTGGGGGAGGCATGGCAGGCGCTGGGCCGCATCGATATCCTGGTCAACAATGCCGGCGTCACCGCGACGCGCCCCTTCCTCGACATGGGCGAGGAGGAGTGGGAGGGGGTGATCGACACCAATCTGACCGGCTGCGCCCGGGTCGCCCGCGCGGTGGCCCGGCGCATGCGCGAAGACGGGCAGGGCGGCGCCATCGTCAACATCGCTTCCATCCTCGGCATGCGGGTTGCCGGCCATGTCTCGTCCTACATCGCCGCCAAGGCCGGGCTGCTGCATCTGACCAAGGCGATGGCGCTGGAACTGGCCCGCCACGACATCCGGGTCAATGCGCTCTGCCCCGGCTATGTCGAGACCGAGCTGAACGCCGACTTCTTCGCCAGCGACGCCGGCAAGGCGCTTGTCAAGCGCATTCCGCAGCGCCGGCTCGGCCGGTTGCAGGATCTGGATATGCCGCTGCTGTTGCTGGCCTCGGATGCCGGCGCCTACATGACCGGATCGGTCCTTGCCGTCGACGGCGGCCATCTGGTCTCTTCCCTGTAAAGATACGGAGCCGGTCCATGGACTTCACCCTTTCCCCGGAGCTGGACGACTACCGCCGCCGGGTGCGCACCTTCGTCGAGGACGAGATCCTGCCGGTCGAGGCCGACCGCGCCAACTGGGACGAGCATGAGAACATCGCCGACGCCCCGCTGGCGGCACTGCGCGAAAAGGCGAAGGCCGCCGGCCTGTGGACCCTGCAACTGCCGAAGGAACTCGGCGGCCAGGGTCTGCCCATGGTCGGTGTCGCCGCCTGCTATGAGGAGATGAACCGCTCCATCTTCGGGCCGGTCTGTTTCAACGCCGCCGCTCCCGACGACGGCAACATGCGTCTTCTCGGCATGGTCGGCACGCAGTTCCAGAAGGAACGCTGGCTGGCGCCCATCGTCGAGGGCCGGGTGCGCAGCGCGTTCGCCATGACCGAACCGCATCCCGGCAGCGGCTCCGACCCGTCGATGATGAAGACGCGGGCGGAGCGCAAGGGCGACCGCTGGGTCGTCACCGGACGCAAATGGTTCATCACCGGGGCCGATGCGGCGCAGCATTTCATCCTGATGGCGCGCACGTCGGACGATGCGCGCAAGGGGCTGACCGCCTTCCTGTTCGACAAGGATCAGCCGGGCTGGCGCATCGAGCGCCGCATCCCGATCATGGGTCCGGAAGAGCATGGCGGCCATTGCGAGTTGATCTTCGACGGGTTGGAGATCGCGGACGAGAATGTCCTGATGAAGGTCGGCGACGGGCTGAAGGCGACGCAGATCCGCCTTGGCCCGGCGCGGCTGACCCATTGCATGCGCTGGACCGGGCTCGCCAAGCGCTGCCTGGAGATCGCCGCGTCCTACGTGAAGGAGCGCGAGAGCTTCGGCATCCCGCTGGCCGAGCATGAGGGCGTGCAGTGGATGCTGGGCGAGGCCGCGATGCAGATCGAGATCGGCCGGCTGCTGACCATGAAGGCGGCGCATGCGCTGGACAGTGGCAGCTTCGCCCGCAAGGAGGTGTCGATGGCCAAGGTCCAGGTCGCCGACACGCTGTTCAAGGCGGCCGACACGGCGATCCAGCTCTGCGGCGCGCGGGGCTACTCCAAGGACACGGTGCTGGAATGGATCTACCGCTACGCCCGTCAAGCCAAGCTGGTCGACGGCGCGTCCGAGGTTCACAAGATGGTGCTGAGCCGCAGCTATCTCGCCGAGGGTGACGATTTCTGGGGCTGGCGATGAGCGGGGCCGCAAAGCCCGGCTCCGGCCTGGAGCCAGCCCGAAAGGCGGCGCTGGAATCCTGGCTGGCTGGACAGGCTCGGGCGCAGTCGGTCGCCGTCGTCGACGAGGGACGGCTCAGCGGCGGCGCCATTTCGCTGAACCTCGCGGTGACGCTGGAGATCGACGGCGGGCCGCAGGAGGGCCGCCATGCCTGCGTGCTGCGCACCGGTTCCGCCTCCGGCGTGTCGGCGAGCCTGGGCAAGGCGGAAGAGGCCGCGGTTCTGCGCGCTGTCTTCGCAGCCGGCGCCACCGTGCCGGAACCGCTGTTCGTCGGGGCCGATCCCACCCTGCTGGGCGCGCCCTTCTACATCATGCGGCGGGCGGGCGGCGTCGCCGCCGGCTTCCGCATGGTCAAGAGCGACGAGCCGCGACGCGGTTTGGCCCGCGAGCTCGGCCGGCAGCTCGGCCTGATCCACCGGGTGCGGCCGGAAGCGGCCGGGCTTGAGTTCCTGGCCCGGCCCGAACCGACGGCGGCCCTGCAGGCCGTTGCGGATTGCCGCCGCTGGGCCGGCGGCTATGCCGCCACCGATCCGGTCCTGGCCTATGGCCTGCGCTGGCTGGAGCGGAACGCGCCGCCGCCGAGCGACCTCGTGCTGTGTCACCGCGACTACCGCACCGGCAACTACATGGTCGAGGACGACCGGCTGACCGCGATCATCGACTGGGAGTTCGCCGGCTGGTCCGACCCGATGGAGGATCTGGGCTGGTTCTGCGCCGCCTGCTGGCGCTTCGGCCGCAACGACCGGGAGGCCGGCGGCATCGCCGACCGTGCCGATCTCTATGCCGGCTACGAGGAGACTGCCGGGCGTCGCGTCGACCCCAATGCCGTCGCCTATTGGGAGGCCGCGGCCTGCATGCGTTGGGCGGTCATCGCGATCCAGCAGGCGCAACGCCACATCTCCGGCACCGAACCGTCGCTCGAACTGGCCTTGACCGGACGGATGCTGCCGGAAATCGAAATGGACCTGTTGCGGCAGCTCGATGCCGTCGCGGCCAGCGGAACTTTCCAATGATCGGGCCAATGATCGGGGGTGAGGCATGATCAACGACGATCCCGGCGCCCGCGACCTCGTCGCCATCGCGCTGCGCAGCTTCCGCGAGGCGATCCTGCCGGTGATCCCGGCCGACCAGCGCTTCACCGCGCTGATGATCGCCAATGCGCTCGGCATGGCCGAACGGGAGCTGGCCGCCGGTGCGTCCGACGAACCGGCGCTCGCCGCCGCCATCGGGACGCTGTTGGGCGAGCAGGGCGATCTGCCGGCCCTGTTGCCGCGGCTCTGCACCGCCATCGACGCCGGACATTTCGATGCACCCGACCGGCAGGCGGCCTTGCGCGCGGTGCTGGCGGACATCACGCAGGCAAGGCTGGCGGTGAGCAATCCCAAACGTCTGGCGTCCGAACGGCGGGAGCACGGCCGATGAACCTGTTCCCGCCGCTGGCCGGCACGGTCGCGCGCCGCCGCCTCTACCTGCTGCGCCACGGTCACGTCACCTATTACGATGCCGACGGAAAGCCGCTGAACCCGAAGCTTGCCGCGCTGACCGGGCGCGGTCGGGAGGAGGCGCAGGCTGCCGCGACGCTGCTGGCCGGGGTGCCGCTCGACCGCGTGCTGTGTTCCGGCCTCGCCCGCACGCGGCAGACGGCCGAACCGATTGCCGAACGGCATGGCCTGGCCGTTGAGCATCATCCGGCATTCCTCGAAATCCGGGCCGGCCGGCTGTCCGGTATTCCGAAGGAAAGCCGCGAGGCCGCCTATGTTTACGGCTTCGAAACGGCGACGGAGGGCGGACTGTTCGCCGGTGGCGACGGCTTCGCCGCCGTGCGTGACCGTGCGGTCTCCGCCATCGAGGCTTTGGTGCGGCAGCCGGGCTGGACCCATCTGGCGCTGGTCGCCCATGACGGCGTGAACCGCATGCTGCTGGCCTGGGCCTGTGGGGCCGGTCTGTCGGCGCTGTCGGCCTTCGAGCAGGATTACGGTTGCATCAACATCGTCGACATCGACGTGAAGGAAGGCAGGATTCTCCGCCGCATGATCCGTGCGGTGAACGTGACACCCGCCAACCCGGTGAAGATCGGCCTGCACCGCAGCAGCCTGGAAGAAGCGTTCGGCCCCCTGCTGGATCTGGACTGACCGCGGCGCCCTCAAGGCTTGTCCCCGAGTATCTCCACCGGCAGGCGGATGAGGTCGCGGTTCCAGGTGATCTTGCATTTGTCGAGGTTCAACCGCGTCATATAGACGTAGGCGGTCCTGCCGGCATCCTCGAAATTCCGGCTTTCGCTGGCCGGGTCGAGCAGCGCCGGATAGTCGAAGGCCGCGGTATCGCCGCAGCCATAGCGGAACAGCAGCGGTGCAGCCCAGAGCAGGTCGGGCTTCGACCAGCTCAGCAGATCGCGCGAGGTCGTCGTCCAGATCCCGGAGACGCCGTCCCGGCTCATCGCCAGCGTCGCGATGAACAGCCCGCTAGCCCGGTGGCGGACGACGCTGCGCACCGTCCCTTGCAGCATCCCGGGCGCAACGGGCGCGCAGGTGTGCATCTCCGCGGCCTCTCCCTCCTGGCCGTCACGGACGAAGCGGACGGAAAAGGACTTGCCGTCCCATCCCCGCCACGCCTGCGGATCGGCGATATCGTCGGTGCGCAGCAGGCAGGCGCCGCGCTTCTGCGCGCGGAAGCGTTCGGCCCAGATGAAGGCGTACCAGTGGTCGCCGTGACGGATGATGTTGCTCGGCGCGAAATAGCCGGTCCGCTGCCCGGCGTCGCCGCTGTAGGGATAGGGCAACGTCGCCACGGTATGACCCGGCGGGGCTGCGCTCAGTTGGAAGCTCGCCCCGCCGTCGGTCGATACGGCGGCAGTGATGCTGTTGCGCCAGCAGCGCATGTACTCGCCCGACGGACACAGGGCCGGCCGCTTCTGGGCATGGAACTCGTTGCTGATCAGGGCATGAACCGTGTTGCCGTCTGCCGTATAGAAGGACGAGATCCAGCTGCGGTCGTCATGGAGGCGCGGATCGTCCTGCCCGTGCCCCTGGAAGATGACGGCGCAGTTGGGCCGGACGGCATCGAGAGACGGACCGGTAAGGGCCCTTGCGGTCGAATGCGAGGCGACCAGATGCACCGTGCCGCCGGCATCGCGGAAGGCGCGGGCCGGCGTGTCCGGGGCATCGCTCCGGGCGCAGGCGTCGCGCTGCCACGAGGTCACCGTCTCCGGCTCCCCCGCCGTCCTGACCGTCAGCGCCTGTGCGGACGGAACGGTCAGGCCCAGCGACAGCGCGGTCGCGATGATCCGGTGCGTGATGGCCGGCATCATGCCACGGGGTGTCACTTGCCGTCGGCGATGGATTTCAGGAAGGGTGCCGGCTGCAGCCGGTTGGCGACCAGGAAATCCAGATAGCGCCCTGCCGAGTCCGCACGATGGCGATCGTAGGCGTCGGGATCGAAGGCGATCAGCGACTTCAACCGCTTGCGGGTCAGCGGCGCGGTCAGGTCGGCGGCATCGGCATAGGGAACGCCGGTGTTCTCGCACAACTCGCGCGTCCGGGAGTCGATGGTGACCGTCAGCCCCATCCGTTCCGCCTGGATGGCGAGCGCCACGCCGTGGTAACGGCAGCCGACGGTCAGGTCCTGCTGGCGCAGGGTGTCCATCCAGGCCGGCACGTCATAGTAGGAACGCATGTAGTTGCGGCACCAGGCCTTGAACTCCTCGAAGGAGTAGTGCGGCACCGTGTGCTTGTGGATTTCCTTCAGCGCGTGGGGATCGATGCCGTCGAACAGGCCGCGCGATGCCCGGATCATCTCGCCCATCGACTGGACGATGTACTGGCCCGGTGCCAGCGGATCCATCATCAGGCCGATCAGCTGATGTTCGATCTCCCGCGTCTTCACCCAGGCCTGATGGCCGCCGGCGACCGTGATCGAGCGCGGCAGGTCGTGCTCCGTCCAGTTCGCATGGATCTTCCTGCCCAGGCCCGGCGCCTGGTTGAGGAAATGCGACGGGCATCCGCCCGGCAGCGAGCCGGCGATGCCCAGCTTGTCGAGCTGTGCGCTGGTGTAGGCACCGCGGGTATAGATGTTCGAAGAGGCGGAGGAGCGGTTCGAGGCCGCGATCACCTGCGCCCAGCGCAGCGTGCCGGGGCTGAGTTCGATGTCGTGGTCGTAGCTGTTCGCCTGGGCGCCGAGACCGATGGCGACGATGGGAAGTCCGGATTTTTCAAGGTTCTCGGCCATCTGCCCATAGTCGGTGTGGCGACCGAGCTGGTTGGCGCAGGGAATGACGATGATATCGGCGTTGGTCCGCAGCGTCTCCGCCGACGATCCCCAGCTGAAATGCTTCACCGGGTTGGCAAGGTGGCTGCAGATCGAATGCACGAAGGCGAGGTTGCCGTTGTTGTGCCCGATGCCATTGTACAGATCGTCGAAGGGGGCGTTCGAATAGAGCCCGAGATTGGGCGTCTTCCACAGCACCGCGACGCGCAGAGGCTGGGACACCGCCCGTCCGGAGGATTGTCCGGAAGAGAGCGGCCGGTCGACGGGGGTATCGATCGCGATGTCTTCAAGCATGTCGGCTCTGCCTCGGGGCGTTGGATGCTGGAAACAATCCCGACGGTAAGCGCGGAAGAGGTATGGCCGCAAGAGTCATCCGAAAAATAACACAGAATTCTATTCTTCGAATATGATTAGAAATTCAAAGAAAGATGGAAGAGTTATTGGGTTTTTCTGTTATCCGCTCAATCGTCTGCTGCGTATCTGACGGATAGCAGCTGGCCGTGCGTTTTCTCTTTGGAAACAAGCACGTTCCACGACCGTGCCTCCTTTGGCATCTCGCCTCCTTTCCGTCGCCGATTGTTGCGCGGCTATCGGTATCGGCGGTGTTGCACGGAGCCAAGCCCGGGCGATCGATACCTGTCTATGGGTTCCCGCTCGCCAATCCCTTCCGCATTGTCGCCGTCACGGTAACCAGAGTGGGAGATCGATATGGATCCGGCTGTTTTCGAGACGCTGCGGATTGTCCCGGCGCTGTCGGCACCGGCTTCCCTCCGACGGGCACCGGATGACGGCGACAGGCTGACAGTGGCGGCCGATTGGCTGTTGCGGGTGGCCAGCGACCTGTTGGCGCCGGACCGCCAGTCGGTGCAGGATTGCCTGTCGCTGGCGCTGACCCGGTTGCAACGCGCGAGCAGTGAGGCGGGTCACCGCCCATATCGATGCCCATCTCGCCGGGGCCATCCGGAACCGGGACTTGGCGGCGGCGGCGAAGCTCAACTGCGGCTATTTCTGCCAAGCCTTCAAGGACAGCTTCGGCTCGCCGCCGCATGCCTACATCGTGCGTCGGCGGGTCGAGCGGGCGAAGACCTTGCTGGAGGGGACCGACATGGCCTTGTCGCAGGTCGCGCTCGACTGCGGCTTTTCGGACCAGTCGCACTTCTCGCGCATTTTCCGCCGCATTGCCGGTGAAAATCCCCGGCTGTGGCGCCACAAGCGCCTGCTCGACGGCCCGGTGCCCGATATCCTCCCCGAGGACCGCTGACCCGGGTGCAATGCGGATGAGAGGCGGCGGCGGTGATCGGATGCCCGTTCACCGCCGCCTTTCGCTCAGCCATGCGCGGCGTAGGCGTCCATCACCCGGGTCGAGTAGACCAGTGCCGCCCCTGCGTTGAGCGCGACGGCGACGCCCAGCGCCTCGGCGATCTCCTCCCGGGTAGCGCCATTCTTTATGGCGGCCTCTGTGTGGACGGCGATACAGCCGTCGCAGCGAACGGTGACGGCGACGGCCAGTGCGATCAGTTCGCGCGTCTTGGCGCCGAGAAGATCCTTCTTCTGGCCGGCGGCGCTGAGGCCGACATAGCCCTTCACCGTTTCCAGGCTGAGCTTGCCCATCGCGCCGACACCGGTGAGCACCTGTTGGCGGTATTCGTTCCAGTTGAGCATCATGATCCTGTCTCCTTCCATCTCCGGCCGCTCCCTTGCGGGCGCCGGATCGATGACGGCACGCTACGTCGGGGTGCCACCGCGATATAGAAGGATGCGCCCGTCTTTGGGAGGCGGTTTCGGCTTCCTTGGGGCATCCGGTCAGCCGACCCGTTCGAGGGCGATGGCCGTCGCCTCGCCGCCGCCGATGCAGAGCGAGGCGACGCCGCGCGTCCGCCCACGTGCCGCAAGCGCATGCAGCAGTGTGACGATCAGCCTCGCCCCGGTGGCACCGATGGGATGGCCGAGCGCGCAGGCGCCGCCATTGACGTTCAGCCGGTCGGGCGCGATGTCCAGGTCGCGTTGCGCCGCCATCGCGACGACGGCGAAGGCCTCGTTGATCTCGAACAGGTACGACGTCGGCGACCGACCAGCCGACCTTGTCCAGCAGCTTGCGGATCGCCGGGATCGGCGCGGTGGTGAACCAGGCCGGATCCTGGCTGTGGGTGGCGTGGCCGCGGATCTCCGCCAGGATCGGCAACCCGGATGCCTCGGCGACGGAACGCCGGGTCAGCACCAGCGCCGCGGCGCCGTCGGCATTGGCGGACGAACTGGCGGCGGTGATCGTTCCGTCGCGGCGGAAGGCCGGCTTCAGGGTCGGAATTCTGTCGGGCGAGACCTTCAGCGGATTCTCGTCCTGCTCCACCAGCCGCTCCCCACCCTTGACGGGAACGGCGACCGGCACGATCTCCGCCGCGAAGGCGCCGCTTTCCACCGCCGCACGGGCGCGGCTCAGCGTCTCCACCGCGTAGGCATCCTGGTCGGCGCGGGAGACGCCATAGGCCTGCGCCGTCGCCTCGCCGAAATCGCCCATGGCGCGGCCGCCCTCATAGGCGTCCTCCAGCCCGTCCAGCATCATGTGGTCGAGCAGCCGGTCATGGCCGATGCGGTAGCCGCCGCGCGCCCTGGCCAGCAGGTAGGGAGCATTGGTCATCGATTCCATGCCGCCCGCCACCACGATGCCCGCCGACCCGGCGCGGATCAGGTCGTGGGCCAGCATGGTCGCCTTCATTCCCGACCCGCAGACCTTGTTGATCGTGGTCGCCCCCACCGTATCGGGCAGTCCAGCGCCGCGGGCCGCCTGCCGGGCCGGTGCCTGGCCCTGGCCGGCGGGCAGGACACAGCCCATCAGCACCTCGTCGACAGCGGCCGGGGGCAGGCCGGCCCGTTCCACCGCCGCGGCGATGACGCGGGCGCCGAGCACCGGGGCCGGCAGTGCCGCCAGTTCCCCTTGGAAACGGCCGAGCGGCGTGCGGACGGCCGATACGATGACGACGGGGTCGTGGATACGGTCCTGGGCAGGGGAATTCGGCATGGTCGAGATCTCCGGAACGGCGGCCCGACGGGGCGCAGATTAAATGACGATCATCATGCTTTTTAAATTATGACCATAATTCAATCTGTCAACGTCTTTCGGACCGGCTTTTCGGACAGCCCAGGCGGTGACAATGTCCGGAATCGTGGTGTCTTTGACATTCCAGCCAAGGCCGCCACCGCATAGTCTGGTCCCCGTCAACACGGCTTCGGACGTGAGGCATCGGGACAAGGCCAGAGTGGCGAGGCGGAGAGGTACATGCTCACCATCGGTTTCGTGGTGTTCGAGGATTTCCAGGTGATGGGAATGGCCGCCTTGTCGGCCTTCGAAATGGCGAACCTCGTGCTCGGCCGGCCTGCCTATCAGGTCCATGTCCTGTCGGAACAGGGGGGGCCGGTGCGCAACTCGCTGGGCTTCGCCATCGAGACGCAGCCCTTCGGTGACGACTTCTTCGACACCACCGTCACCATCGGTTCGCTGCGGGTCAAACCATCCTCGTCCGGGCTGCTGGGCTATCTGCGCGCCGCCGCCGGTACCTCGCGCCGGGTCGCCGGCATCTGTACCGGCGCCTATGTGCTGGCAGAGGCCGGCCTGCTGGACGGCCGCCGCGCCACCACCCATTGGAGCCATGCACGCGCCCTTCAGCGCCTTTATCCCAAGGTCAGGGTGGAGGAGGACCGCATCTTCAGCGTCGACGGCAATGTCTGGACCTCGGCCGGCATGACCGCTGGCCTCGACCTTGCCATGGCCCTGGTCGAGGATGATTTCGGCGCGGAGGTCGCCAAGGCGGTGGCGCGCAAGCTGGTGGTTTATCTGCGCCGCCCCGGCGGACAGTCGCAATTCTCCGCCCTGCTCGATCTGGAGCCGCGCTCCGACCGGGTGCGGCGGGCGCTGGTCCATGCCAAGGAAAACCTGACGAACGAACTGTCGGTCGAGGAACTGGCAGAGGCTGCTAACCTCAGCCCGCGCCAGTTCAGCCGCCTGTTCCGCCAGGAAACCGGCCAGACACCGGCCAAGGCGGTGGAGCATCTGCGGCTGGAGGCGGCCCGCGTGATGATGGAGGAAGGCCGTCATTCGATGGACATCGTCGCCCGAGAAACCGGCTTTGCCGACCGCGAGCGCATGCGCCGTGCCTTCCTGCGCGCCTACGGCCAGCCGCCCCAGGTGATCCGCCGGTCGGTCGAGAACAACCGCATGTCGATGCCGGAGTCGACGGCATCCACGTAAGGGCCGTTCCCACCATCCCTAATACCTACATATGAATCCCGGGACAGCTCGGGTGCGGTAGCCTTCCACATCATCGAAGACGACACCAGCGGGGAAGGAATTCCTTTCTTCCACTGCCTCCGCTTGCCTCCTTTCCACTTGAAAAATGGACATCCATTTATGCATCTCACCGGAAATACCATCTTCATCACCGGCGCGACCTCCGGCATCGGCCGCGGGCTGGCCGAGGCGTTCCACAAGCTGGGCAACCAGGTGATCATCGCCGGCCGGCGCAAGGCCCTGCTGAACGAGGTGACCGCCGCCAACCCCGGCATGAAGGGGATCGAGTTGGACATCACCGACCCGGTCAGCATCCAGGCCGCGGCCGAGCGGCTGATCGCCGGGAACCCGACGCTGAACGTCCTGATCAACAACGCCGGCATCATGCCGTTCGATGACGCAGCGGGCGTCATCGACGACGCCCAGGCACAGTCGATCATCACCACCAACCTGCTCGGCCCGATCCGCATGACGTCGGCCCTGGTCGAGCATCTGAAGGCACAGCCGCGGTCGGTGATCGTCAACAACACCTCGGTGCTCGCCTACACGCCGCTGGCCACCACCGCGGTCTATTCCGCCACCAAGGCGGCGCTGCACAGCTATACGCTGTCCCAGCGCTTCATGCTGCGCAACACCAGCGTCACCGTCCAGGAGATCGCGCCGCCCTGGGTCAACACCGACCTGATCAAGAAGGGCGACGATCCCCGCGCGATGCCGCTGGACACCTTCATCGAACAGACGATGGCGGCGCTGGGCACGGATGCGGAGGAGGCGATCGTCGAAAGCGCCCGGCCGATGCGCGACAATGCCGGCCCGAAGGAACATGCGTTGGTCATGGGCTTCAACAGCTACATCGCTGAGAACCCGATCCCGGTGTGACCGGCGCTTTCGGCAAGACTGAAAACGGAAAGGCCGCCGGACGAAAACCCGGCGGCCTTTTCAATGACGGCATTTCACTCCGCCGCGGCGCCGGCCACCCATGGTGCCCTGGACGAGGCGAATCTGGACGGGGTGAATTCCAGCAGGCAGGCCAGCGCGACGCAGAACCCGCCGACCCAGCCCAGTTCCCGGACGCTGCCGACGCTCAGCACCAGCGATCCCAGCGCCGCCCCCACCGAGAAGGGGTCACTACACGAAAGTGAT
>NZ_CP167910.1:0-287500 GCF_041507355.1 Azospirillum sp. HJ39
CTGCACCGCCTGCGGCGAACGCACCCGCATCGACCGCACCACGCGCCTGTGCGACGGCTGCACCGAAGAGGGGGAGCTGTTCGCCGCCCTGCCGTCGCGTGAAGACACCATCGCCCTGATCGGCCGCCACCTCTTCCCGAAGGAGGGCGACCACCATGCTCTTTGATCTTCCGCCAGCAATGGGCAAGCGGCGTCCCGTTCGTGAAGCCAGCCCGGACGAGATCATCATCGTCGGCTTTGCCGGCGGCGGTGGGACCTGTGAGGGCATCAAGATGGCGCTCGGCCGCAGCCCGGACGAGGCGCTGAACCACGACGAGGACGCCGTGTCGATGCACGCGGCCAACCACCCGGGAACGCGCCACTGGTGCCAAAACATCTGGCAGGCGGAACCGGCGCTGGTCGCGGCCGGACGCCCCATCGGCTTCGCGTGGTTCTCGCCGGACTGTACCCATTTCAGCAAGGCCAAGGGCGGTGTCCCGCGCAAGAAGCACATCCGGGATCTTGCCTGGATCGTGGTGGCGTATGCCAAGCTGCCGCTCCACATCCGGCCGCGCGTGATCCAGTTGGAGAACGTCGAGGAGTTCGTTACCTGGGGGCCGCTGACGAACGAGGGGCATCCCTGCCCCGACCGGCGCGGCCACACCTTTGCCGAATGGGTGCGCGAGCTGCGGCGGCTGGGCTATCAGGTGGAGTGGCGGGAGAGCCGCGCCTGCATCTACGGCGCGCCGACGATTCGAAAGCGCCTGGCGGTCATTGCCCGCTGTGACGGTCGCCCCATCATCTGGCCGGCTCCGACGCACGGCGCGTCGGACGATCCGGAGGTGCTGGCTGGCCGGCTGCTGCCCTACCGCACGGCGGCATCGCACGTCATCGACTGGTCCATCCCGTGCCCCTCCATTTTCCTGACTAAGGAGGAAGCCCGCGTGCTGCGGGTGAAGCGGCCGCTCGAGGCGAACACCCTCCGCCGCATCTTCGCGGGGCTGAAGCGCTACGTCATCGACCACGCCGACCCGTTCATCATCCCGGTCACCCACAGCGGTGACAGCCGGGCGCACGCCATCCACGACCCGTTGCGCACTGTGACCACGGCCAACGGGGGGGAGTTCGCGCTGGTGGCACCGACGATGGTCCAGACCGGGTACGGCGAACGGCCGGGACAGGCCCCGCGTGCGCTGGACATCCAGCAGCCGCTCGGCACCGTCGTGGCGGGCGGCGGCAAGCATGCCCTGGTTACGCCATATCTGGCCGGTCTGGCGCACGGTGACAGCGGCGGCCGGCGTGCCTACCCACCCACCGATCCCCTGACCACGGTGCAGGCGCAGGGCGGCAATCAAGCCGTGGTCATGCCCTGGATGGTCCAGCAGAACACGGGCGTCGTCGGGCACCCGATCGACAGCCCCACCTCAACCATTCTCAACACCGGCTCGCACCAGATGTTGGCCGCCGCCCACCTGATGAAGCTCTACGGCACCTGCAAGGACGGGCTCCACCCTGACCAGCCGATGCCGACGGTCACCGCCGGCGGTGGGCGTGGCGGCGGCCATGTTGCCGAAGTCCGGGCCTTCCTGACGAAATACTACGGCGAAGGTGGACAGGATCAGGATTGCCGCGACCCGCTGCACACCATTCCGACCGTGGCACGGTTCGGGCTGGTGACCGTCCACGGCGAGCCCTGGCAGATCGTGGACATCGGCATGCGGATGCTGTCGCCGCGGGAGCTGTTCCGTGCCCAGGGCTTTCCCGACAGCTACATCATCGACCGGGGGCAAGACGGCCGGCGTTTCTCGAAGGCCGCGCAGATCAGGATGTGCGGCAACAGCGTCTCCCCGCCCTGGGCCGCTGCCCACATCGCGGCGAACGTGCCGGAGCTGGCCCGCTTCGCCCAGCCGATTCCCACTCAGGCCGCGGAGTAACAGGAATGACCATCCCGCAGGACATGATCTATGGCGATGGGGCGGTGCAGCCCCTGCTGGTGAGGTGAGAGAATGAGCAAGCTGCTGACTTTGGAACAATGGGCGCGCGAAACCTACGGCGACCACTCGCCGGGGATTGACACGCTCCGCCGCTGGGCACGGGAATCGCGCATCTTCCCCGCCCCAGAGAAGCATGGACGGACGTTCTTCGTGCAACCGACCGCGACGTACATCGACCCCACCAAGCCCATAGCCCATGCAGCGCCGGCCAAGCCGCGTCGCGGGTCGCTGGCGGAAAAGATCATGCAGGAGCGGGGACGTGGGAAGACGGCGTAGCCGGGCCACCCGTGGGTTGCCCGCCAATCTGTATGAGAGGAACGGCTACTTCTCTTGGCGCGATCCCCAAACCGGAAAGGAACATGGGCTCGGCCGCGACCGAAAGAGCGCGGTCGACCAAGCCATTGAAGCGAATCATGTTGTCGATGGGCTGCGCGTCAAGCGCCGGCTGGTCGACAGGATCACCGGCGGGAAAGACAGCAGCATCGACGCGTTCTGCGACCTGTTCAGCACCGCGCTGGACACGCGCTATGCCACCAACCGGATCAGGAAGAACACCTACGACGCGACCACCCGCTATCTTCGCACCGTCCGCACGGCATGGGAGGGGAAGCGGGTCGAAGCGCTCACGACGCGCGACGTGGCCGACTTCCTCGCCGGGTGGGAAGAGCGTGGCAAGATGCGGATGGCGAAGGCAATGCGGGCCTTCCTGCTGGACTTCTTCGGCGTCGCCGTCGCGAAGGGCTGGACGCAGATCAACCCCGCCACCGCCACCAAGGCCGCCCACGCGGAGGTGCAGCGCGCCCGCCTGACCCTGGAAGACTTCCAGGCCATCCATGCCGTGGCCCTGCGCGATTACTCCGCGTGGCTGGCCCGCGCTATGGAACTGGCGTTGGTCACAGGCCAGCGGCGAGAGGAAATTGCCACGCTTGGTTCGCGCGACGTCAGGGACGGCAAGCTGTGGATCATTCCGGCCAAGACCGAAAAGCACGGGGTGCGCATCTGCATCCCTCTGGAACTGCGCCTACAGGTGATGGGCTGGTCGGTGGGCGAAGTGATCGCACGTTGCCGGGACAACGTCCTGTCGAAGCACTTCATTCACCACGCCACCTTCGCCGGCAGGGCCAAGCCGGGCGACCGGGTGCGGCCACACACCATCACCGCTTGGTTCGCCGCCGCCCGCGACAAGACCGGGCGGACATGGGAAGGCACCTCGCCCAGCTTCCATGAAATCCGATCGCTGGCAGCCCGCCTGTACGATGCCCAGGGCGTCAATGCCCAAGCCCTGCTGGGCCACAAGTCACCGGACATGACCGCCCTGTATCGGGACGCCCGCGGCGCAGAGTGGACCGAGGTGAAATGCTCTTGAGGCAGCGCGGGCAATTCGATATTGCCCGCTAAGTCTTTGATGGCGTTAGCGCGGCACACCATGTTTCGCCGCACTTTCGCGTCATCCATAGCCACGCTTACCGCCTTGATATAGAAGCGTTTTTCTGCGGTAGATGCGTCATACTTCGACAATATGGCCGACTATGACGCCAAGAAGACCGCCGGCATTCCCTGCCCGTCCTGCGGCGGCACCGAGGTCGCCAAGGCGATCATGGCCCCCCGCGTCGGCAAGTCCAAGCCCGCCCCGGCACCCGCCTGCGCATCTGGCGGCTGCGGTGGAGGCGGCTGCCCGATGATGATGTGACGGTGGCGGTTCCCCGTCCCCTCCGCAGTCGAGGGGACGGGGCCTGTTGAAGTCCACTCAGCGCCGCCGCGCTTCCGCCGTCAGCCGCGGGCCGGGCGTCAGCTCCTCCCGTCGGCGGGGGGAACCGAAGCTCGGCTCGATGCGGCTTTCGCGCGGGCGGTCGTCGCCCGCCGGCGCCCGGCTGAGCGGATCGACGCCCCGGCCACTGCGCCACCAGGCGAAGCCGATGCCGCCCAGCGTCGCGGCGATCAGTCCGGCGACCCCGGCGCGCGCGGCGTTGGATTGCCAGATCGACGGGGCGGCGCCGACAGCCGCCGCGTCCTCGAGCGGCGCCGGCTTGCCGTCGGGTGTGGTGGCCGACACCGCCCCACGCGGAGCCGCCTGCGGCGCCGGCCCTTCGCCGGCGCTCGCCGTGTGGCCGGCGGCCGGACGCCCTGCGGCGGTCGGCGGCGGAGCCGGAGACGCCGCGGACGCGCCATGGCTGCCCGGAGAAGAGGAGGAGGAGGAGGAGGACGACGACACCGGCGCGCCGCCGAACTGGGCCATGCCACCGACGCTCTCGTTCCCGGCATCGACACGGCCGGTCGGGGCGGCGCGCGGCACCACCTCCTTGTCGCGGCGGGTCTGGCCGACCTGGCTCTTGGACAGGCTGCCCATGGTCGGCGCCGCCTTCTGCTCGCGCTCGCCCATCATCCTGGAGACGGTCGCCTGATCGAGGTTGCCGGTGACCGGCAGGCCGGCCGACTTCTGATAGGTGCGGAGCGCGTTGCGGGTCTCCGGCGTCATCTGGCCCTTGGCCCGGCCGCCGATGTCGTAACCCTTTTCCTTCAGGATGGTCTGCGCCCATTGGATGTCGGCGGTCGATGGCTCCGCCCGCGCGGAGCCGGACATTCCCATCGCCAGAACCGACACCATCATCACCGCCGCCAGCGCGGCGCCGCCATGCACCCGCCGCGAAATCCCAGACATGCCCATCCCCTCCGTCCGTGACGCCAGACCGACCACCGAGCCACGACACCACAGCCCCCGCTCATCGGGAGCAGAAACCGTGTTACCAGATCGGGACGCTTTCCCGGCGGCGATTTTCGTGCGTCTGCGTTGTCCGCGGCGCAGCGTTGCCGAAAAGGCGCGCTCCCAAAAATGGTGTCCGAAAATGGATCGGGAAAGCCCGGTCGTGGTAGCGTCAATTCGGGGGCGGAAACGAGGGATCGGAAGAGCCATGAGCGGGTTCAGGAACGCACGTCCATGGATGGTGCCGGCCGGGCTGGCGGCGCTGACGCTGCTGGCCGGCTGCGGCGGCCCGCCGGCCTACCGCGACTGGACGGCCGGCCGGGACGTGCCGACCATCGCCTTCGACGAATGCAACGAACAGGTGGACAACACCATGCGCCTGCGCGGCTATCCCCTGCGCCCGCTGCCGGAGACGCCGCAATACGGCTACCGCAAGGAAATCTTCGCCCAATGCATGCGGCGCAAGGGCTACGCGAACGAGTGACGCCTTACCGCCCGCCGGCGAAATGCAGGTAGGCCAGCACCCCGGCCAGCGAACCGATCAGGACCACCGCGAGATAGATGCGGAACGGCAGGGCGACCGCCTCCTTCGCCTTCGGCCGGCGGCCCGTCTTCGCCGCCACCGCCTTTGTCGGAAGCAGCGGCCCGGCGCCCCTGCCCGGTGCTCCCTTCGCCGGCCCACCCTTGGTGGGGTCGTGCAGCTCGATCAGAGTCCAGTTGAACTCCATGCCCTCATAGGCCGAGTCGGCATTGTAATCGAGCTGGATCAGCCGGAAATAGGCGCGCGGGTTGACGCCGACCATGCGGTCGAAGCGTGCCTTCGCCTGGGACAGCTCCTCCCCCACCTCCAGCGTCTTCCACCCCTTGCCGCGCGCCTTCTGGATGGCGAAGCGGGTCGGCTGGGGCGGGCGCTGAGGGGACATGTGGCACGGATGGTTCTGGGATGATCGGCCGCAGGGTACCATGAACCGGTCGCCGTGCTATCGTTCAGCGATGCGAATTCAAACGATCCTCGCCCATCCCCTGCCACAGAGCTTCGCCGCCGCCGTCCATGGCACGGCGGTGTCCGCCCTGCGGGCGTCCGGGCATGAGGTGCTGGAAACCGATCTCTATTCCGAGGGCTTCGCACCGGCGCTGACCGTCGCGGAACGCGCCAGCTATTTTTCACCGGACTATGACGCCTCGGCCGTCGCCGACCTCGTCGAGCGGCTGCGCTGGTCGGAAGGGTTGGTGTTCTGCTATCCGCATTGGTGGTTCGACCAGCCGGCGATCCTCAAGGGATACATCGACCGCGTGTGGGGACCGGGCATCGCCTTCCGGCACGATCGGGACGGCGGCCGCATCCTGCCGCTGCTGACCGGGCTCCGCACGGTGGCGGTGCTGACCAGCTTCGGATCGCCCTGGTGGGTGGCGGAACTCTACATGCGCAACCCCGCCCGCCGCATCCTGAAGAAGGGCGTACTGGCCGCCTGCGCACCGCAGGCGAGGCTGCGCTACCTCGCCCACTACGACATGGACCGTTCCACCGATGTCAGCCGGAAGCGGTTCCTCGGCCGGGTGGACGGCGCGATGCGCCGCCTCGCCTGACCGCTCCGGCCGTCAGGCGAGCGGAACCGCGTTGTTGCGGATGACCGAGGCATACCAGTCGTAGCTGGCCTTCGGCTTGCGGGCCAGCGTCTGGCGATCGACCTGGACCAGCCCGAAATGGCGGCGGTAGCCCTCCGCCCATTCGAAATTGTCCAGCAGCGTCCAGGCCATGTATCCCTTCAGGTTGCAGCCCTCGTCGATCGACTTGGCCGCGGCCAGCAGATGGTCGCGCAAATAGCCGATGCGGTCGCGGTCCTCCACCCGGCCCGACGGCCCGACGCTGTCGGGATAGTCGGCGCCGTTCTCAGCCACATAGACCGCCGGATTGCCATAGCTTTCCTGCAATTCGGCCAGGATCTCGCTCAGCCCGTCGGCCTCGACCGGCCAGCCCATCCCGGTCTTGCGCGTGCCCTCCGGCGCCGAGCCGTAGCCGGTGCCGAACAGCCCCTGCGGGTCGGGCTGCTGGTGCATGCGGCTGTAATAGTTGACGCCGAGGAAATCGACCGGCTGCTTGATCCGCGCAAGGTCGTCCGGCTTGGCGATGCGGGCGAAATCGGCCTCCAGCAGCTCCGGGAAGCGGCCCTTGAACAGCGGGTCCAGGCAGGACCGGTTCCACACCGCGTCCCACATCAGCGAGGCCGGGTAGTTCGAATCGAGTCCGCCGACCGGCCAGGACGGTTGCAGCGACAGCACGGTGCCGAGCTGCCAGCCCTTGCCGCCGGCCTGCCGCAGCGCCGCCAGCGCCGTGCCCTGGGCAAGGTTCTGGTGGTGGATCGCCGACAGACAGGTGTCGCGCCCGGTCATCCCCGGCGCATGCCCGCCGGTGCCGTGGCCGAAGATGGCGACGACCGACGGCTCGTTCAGCATGACCCAGTTCTTGGCGCGGTCGCCCAGCCGGGCGGTCACCGCCAAGGCATAGTCGGTGAACCAGCCGGCGATGTCGCGGTTGGTCCAGCCGCCCTTGTCCTGCAACGCCTGCGGCAGGTCCCAGTGATAGAGGCAGGGCCAGGGCTGGATGCCACGGGCCAGCAGCGCGTCGGTCAGCCGGTCGTAGAAGTCCAGCCCCTTGGCGTTGACCGTGCCGGTCCCCTGCGGCAGCACCCGCGGCCAGGCGATGGAGAAGCGGTAGGCCTTCATGCCGGCCCGCGCCATCAGCTCCACATCCTCGGCATAGCGGTTGTAATGGTCGCAGGCGACGTCGCCGGTGTCGCCGTTGGCGATCCGGCCGAAGGAATGGCTGAAGCTGTCCCAGATGCTGGGGCCGCGCCCGTCCGCCGCCACCGCGCCCTCGATCTGGTAGCTGGAGGTGGAGACGCCCCACAGGAACCCCTCGGGGAAGGCGACCGACTTGACGGCGCCGGGAGCCGCCTGCACGCTTTCTCGGGTCAGCGCCGCCAATGCGCCGGTGCCGGCCGCAACGGCCGCCGTCGCCTTGAAGGCCGTCTTCAGGAAAGTCCGCCGCCGCATCGCCCGCTTCTCCGCATCCGCCGCCGGTCCGGCCGACCGCCGTCCGTCGCAGCGCACTGTATGCAGTCCAACGATTTTGGCAACGGGGGGATTACCCGAGGTGACGATTTGCCCATACTCCGGCATTCACCCCGAATCTGCCCGCCCCCCCAATTTGCCTGCGTCGCCATAGGCGCAACCGAAATGCTGGGCTATAGTACTTTTCATGCACGAGCTTTTCCCCATTTTCATGGTCCTGGCGATGCTGGCGGTTGTCGGCTCGCTGTTCGTCGGCCTCTTCTTCATGGTCCGCGGCGGACCGGGCGATCCCCGCCGCTCCAACAAGGCGATGCGGCTGCGCGTGGCCCTGCAGGGCATCGCGCTGCTGCTGTTCGTTATCGCCATCCTGACCGGGAGCTGAGGGTCTTTCATGGTTAAGCTGACAAGGATCTACACGCGCGGCGGCGACGCCGGGGAAACCTCGCTGGGCGACGGCAGCCGGGTGCCGAAGGGCGACCGCCGCGTCGCCGCCTACGGCACCGTGGACGAGGCGAACGCCGCCGTCGGGCTGGCCCGCCTGCACAGCACCGACCTGCCGGAGGCCGACGCGATGCTCGGCCGCATCCAGAACGACCTGTTCGACCTTGGCGCCGACCTCTGCACGCCGGAGGAGGAGACCCCGAAATACCCGCCGCTGCGCATCGTCCAGGCCCAGGTCGACCGGCTGGAGGCGGAGATCGATGCGATGAACGCCGGGCTGGCGCCGCTGACCTCCTTCATCCTGCCCGGCGGTTCGCCGGCCGCAGCATATCTGCATCTGGCGCGCACCGTCGTGCGCCGGGCGGAGCGGCTGATCGCCGATCTGGCGCTGCACGAGCCGGTGACCCCGGCGGCGCTGAAATACGTCAACCGGCTGTCGGACCATCTGTTCGTGCTGGGCCGGGTGGTGAACCGCAACGGGGCTGACGACGTGCTGTGGGTTCCCGGCGCCAACCGCTGACGGCGCGGCGCCGGATGCCGCTCCGCGTGCATCGGGGCGTCATTGACAGTGGTATTGCCAGATCCTATGGTCCGTTCGCAACCACAGCAATTTTCGCGGTGTTCGCCCTAACGGGCGCGCGCTCAGCAGCCAGGGTGAGTTATGAAAGTCCTCGTCCCCGTTAAGCGAGTGGTCGACTACAACGTGAAGATCCGCGTGAAGGCGGATGGCAGCGGCGTCGAGACCGCCAACGTGAAGATGAGCATGAACCCCTTCGACGAGATCGCCGTCGAAGAGGCGGTTCGCCTGAAGGAGGCCGGCAAGGCGACCGAGATCGTCGTCGTCTCCGTCGGTCCGACCCAGGCGCAGGAGACGCTGCGCACCGCGCTCGCCATGGGTGCCGACCGCGCCATCCTGGTGCAGACCGACGGGACGACCGAGCCCTTGGCCGTCGCCAAGGTGCTGAAGGCGCTGGCCGACAAGGAGGCCCCCGGCCTCGTCATCCTCGGCAAGCAGGCCATCGACGACGACTGCAACCAGACCGGCCAGATGCTGGCGGCGCTGCTCGGCTGGGGCCAGGGCACCTTCGCCTCGAAGGTCGTCGCCGGTGACGGCACGGTCGCGGTGACGCGCGAGATCGACGGCGGGCTGGAGACGGTCGAGCTGAAGCTGCCGGCGGTGGTCACTGCCGACCTGCGCCTCAACGAGCCGCGCTACGCCTCGCTGCCCAACATCATGAAGGCGAAGAAGAAGCCGCTGGAGACGGTCACGCCCGACGCGCTCGGCGTCGACGTGACACCGCGGCTGACCACGCTGAAGGTGGTCGAGCCGCCCAAGCGCAAGGCCGGCGTCAAGGTGGCCGATGTCGCCGCCTTGGTCGACAAGCTCAAGACCGAAGCGCGCGTGATCTGAGGGGGATGATCTCACCATGGCCAACATTCTCGTCGTCGCGGACCACGACAACGCGTCGCTGAAGCCCGCCACCCTGAACGCCGTCACCGCCGCTGCGAAGATTGGCGGCGACATCCACATCCTGGTCGCCGGCAAGGGCGCCCAGGCCGCCGCCGACGCCGCCGCCAAGGTCGCGGGCGTGTCGAAGGTGCTGCTGGCCGACGATGCCGCCTACGAGCACCAACTGCCGGAGGACGTCGCCCCGCTGGTGGTCGCCACCGCCAAGGGTGGCTATGGCCATGTGCTGGCCGGCGCCACCTCGGTCGGCAAGAACCTGCTGCCGCGCGTCGCGGCGCTGCTCGACGTCGCAGCCATCTCCGACATCACCGCCGTGGTCTCCGCCGACACGTTCGAGCGGCCGATCTATGCCGGCAACGCCATCGCCACCGTGCAGTCGGCCGATGCGGTGAAAATCATCACCGTCCGCACCACCGCCTTCGAGGCAGCCGCCGCCGAAGGCGGTTCGGCCGCGGTCGAAACTGTGTCGGGCACCGGCGCTGCCGGCCTGTCGGGCTTCGTCTCGGCCGAGCTGACCAAGTCGGAGCGTCCGGAGCTGACCGCCGCCCGCGTGGTGGTTTCGGGCGGTCGCGGGATGCAGTCGGGCGAGAATTTCCCGCTGCTGGAAGCGCTGGCCGACAAGCTGGGCGCCGCGGTCGGTGCGAGCCGTGCCGCCGTCGACGCCGGCTTCGTGCCGAACGACTATCAGGTCGGGCAAACCGGCAAGATCGTGGCACCCGACCTGTACATCGCCGTCGGCATCTCGGGTGCGATCCAGCATCTGGCCGGCATGAAGGACAGCAAGGTCATCGTCGCGATCAACAAGGATGAGGAAGCACCGATCTTCCAGGTCGCCGATTACGGCCTCGTCGCGGACCTGTTCAAGGCCGTGCCGGAGCTGACGGCCGAACTGGACAAGGCTCGCTGATCCGGGACGCCCGCGGGGGCCGGCCGGACCGGCGCCCGCGGGTGGACCTTCACACCCACATCCTTCGCGGGACAGCCCCATGACCACGATCAAGAAGATTGGCATCATCGGTGCCGGCCAGATGGGCAGCGGCATCGCCCAGGTCTGCGCCCAGGCCGGCTATGATGTCGTCCTGTCCGACATCAGCGACGCGGTCCTGGAAAAGGCCCTCGCCGGGATCGGCCGGAACTACGACCGGCAAATCCAGAAGGGCAAGCTGGAGGAGGCGGAGAAGACCGCCGCGCTCGCCCGCATCGCCACCGGCACCGACCTGTCGGTGTTCGGCGACAGCGATCTGGTGATCGAGGCGGCGACCGAGAACGAGGCGCTGAAGCGCGACCTGCTGAAGAAGCTGGTCCCGCATCTGAATGCCGAGGCGCTGATCGCGACCAACACCTCGTCGATCTCGATCACCCGCCTTGCCGCGGCGACCGACCGTCCGGCCAAGTTCATGGGCATGCACTTCATGAACCCGGTGCCGGTGATGCAGCTGGTCGAGCTGATCCGCGGCATCGCGACCGACGAGCCGACCTTCAACGCCATCCGCGAACTGACGCTCGCCATCGGCAAGACCGCCGCGGTGGCCGAGGATTTTCCGGCCTTCATCGTCAACCGCATCCTGCTGCCGATGATCAACGAGGCGGTCTACACCCTCTATGAGGGCGTCGGCGGCGTCGAGGCGATCGACACCGCGCTGAAGCTGGGCGCCAACCACCCGATGGGCCCGCTGGAGCTGGCCGACTTCATCGGGCTGGACACCTGCCTCGCCGTCATGCAGGTGCTCTACGAAGGCTTGGCCGACAGCAAGTACCGCCCCTGCCCGCTGCTGGTGAAGTATGTCGAGGCCGGCTGGATCGGCAAGAAATACGGCCGCGGCTTCTACGACTATTCGCAGACGCCGCCGGTCCCGACCCGCTGACGCGGGACGATTCGTCCGACAAGGCCCGCCCCGGGAAACCGGGGCGGGCTTTTTTTATGCCGCCCGTCCGCCAAGGCGGCGTGACCAGCGGGGAACCCGGCACAATCGGGTGAGGACGCGGGCTTCCCTTGCCGGCAGATTCTTCATCCCAACCTACGAATATCCCTGAAGAAAATCCGGCATTAAACAATGCAAAATACTGACTTTTTGCCATTTTCAAGATTATTATATCGCAAAAAAACAGATTATCAAAATTATCTATCGAACGCGGGGAGTCTTCCGAAACGCGCGACATGAAACAGGCCATATGTTCTGCGTTATGCTCGAAAATGCCATATTATATTCTGTTTATATAGATCTATTTAGAATTTATCACGGCAAAATCGGTCAAATACCAGTTGGAAAGCCCGGTCCGGAATCGGTTAGCCTGACGGGCAGGGAGAGGGTTGCGACAGGCTCGGACGAGGGCCGCACCGCCCCCGCATTCCCTCATCGCCGCCCCTTCCCCCGAGCCCCCCCGAGCCCCAGATGAATCAGATGACCGACCCGACCCTGTCGCCCTCCGTCACCGAACCGTCGCTGGAAACCGGCGCCGGCCCCTTCGCCGCCTTCGCCCCGGCGGTGCGGCCGGCAAGCGCGCTGCGCCGGGCGATCACGGCGGCCTATCGCCGGCCGGAACCCGACTGCGTGGCGTGGCTGGTGGAACAGGCGACGGTGCCGGCAGGGGTGGCGCAAGCGGCGGCACAGACGGCGCGCACGCTGATCGCGGCGTTGCGCGCCAAGCCGCAGGGACGCGGGGTCGAGGGGCTGATCCACGAATACAGCCTGTCCAGCCAGGAGGGCGTCGCCCTGATGTGCCTGGCCGAGGCGCTGCTGCGCATCCCCGACCGCGCCACCCGCGACGCGCTGATCCGCGACAAGATCTCCGGCGGCGACTGGCGCGCCCATCTCGGCAACAGCCCGTCGCTGTTCGTCAACGCCGCGACCTGGGGGCTGCTGGTCACCGGCAAGGTCACGGGCGTCCTGAACGACAGCTTCGGCGGCGAGCAGGCGCTGTCGTCGGCGCTGACCAAGCTGATCCTGCGCGGCGGCGAGCCGCTGATCCGCCGCGGCGTCGATTTCGCCATGCGGATGATGGGCGAGCAGTTCGTCACCGGCCAGACCATCGACGAGGCGCTGGCCAACAGCCGCAAGATGGAGGCGGAGGGCTTCCGCTATTCCTACGACATGCTGGGGGAGGCGGCGACCACCGCCGCCGACGCCGACCGCTATTATGCCGACTACGAGACGGCGATCCACGCCATCGGCAAGGCGTCGGCCGGGCGCGGCATCTACAACGGTCCCGGCATCTCGATCAAGCTGTCGGCCCTGCACCCGCGCTATTCCCGCGCCCAGGCTGAACGGGTGATGGCGGAGCTGCTGCCGCGCGTCACAGAGCTGGCCCGGCTGGCCCGGCGCTACGACATCGGGCTGAACATCGACGCCGAGGAGGCCGACCGGCTGGAACTGTCGCTCGACCTGCTGGAATCGCTGTGCTTCGAGCCGGATCTCGCGGGCTGGGACGGCATCGGCTTCGTCGTCCAGGCCTATGGCAAGCGCTGCCCCTACGTCATCGACTTCGTCGTCGACCTCGCCCGGCGCAGCGGCCACCGGCTGATGGTCCGGCTGGTCAAGGGCGCCTATTGGGACAGCGAGATCAAGCGCGCCCAGGTCGACGGGCTGGAGGATTTCCCGGTCTATACCCGCAAGCTGCACACCGACGTCTCCTATGCCGCCTGCGCCCGCCGGCTGCTGGCGGCGCCCGACGCCGTGTTCCCGCAATTCGCCACCCACAACGCCCAGACGCTGGCCACCATCTACCGGATGGCCGAGCAGATGAACCCGGCCGGCTTCCAGGTCGGCCAGTACGAATTCCAGTGCCTGCACGGCATGGGCGAGCCGCTCTACAAGGAGGTCGTCGGCCCGCTGCAGCGGCCCTGCCGCGTCTATGCCCCGGTCGGCACCCACGAGACGCTGCTGGCCTATCTGGTCCGCCGCCTGCTGGAGAACGGCGCCAACAGCTCCTTCGTCAACCGCATCGCCGACAAGGGCGTGTCGATCGACGAGCTGGTTGCCGATCCGGTGGAGCAGGCCCGCGCCGCCCTGCAGGTGGGGTCGCGCAACCCGCTGATCGCGCTACCGAACGACCTGTTCGGCGCCGAACGGGCGAATTCCGCCGGACTGGACCTGTCGAACGAAGACACCCTGGCCGCCCTGTCGGCGGCGCTGCGCGACAGCGCCGGCATGGGCTGGAACGCCGCCCCGCTGCTGGCGGATGGCGAGCGCCACGGCCCCGCCAAGCCGGTGCTCAACCCGGCCGACCATCGCGACGTGGTTGGCCGATGCATCGATGCGTCCCCGGCCGACATCGCCGACGCCCTCATGTTCGCCGAGGCCGCGGCCCCCGTCTGGGCCGCCACGCCGCCGGCCGAGCGCGCCGCCTGCCTGTTCCGGGCAGCGGACGCGATGCAGGCGCGCATGCCGACCCTGCTCGGGCTGATCATCCGCGAGGCCGGCAAGTCGACCGCCAACGCCATCGCCGAGGTGCGCGAGGCCATCGACTTCCTGCGCTATTACGGCGCCCAGGTCCGCGACCGCTTCGCCAACGAGACCCATCGCCCGCTGGGGCCGGTGGTCTGCATCAGCCCGTGGAACTTCCCGCTCGCCATCTTCTCGGGCCAGGTCGCCGCGGCGCTGGCCGCCGGCAACCCGGTGCTGGCCAAGCCGGCCGAGGAAACACCGCTGATCGCGGCGGAGGCCGTGCGCATCCTGCGCACCGCCGGCGTGCCGGCCGGCGCGGTCCAGCTGCTGCCCGGCGCCGGCGAGGTCGGGGCGGCGCTGGTCGGCCATGAGGGCACGCGGGCGGTGATGTTCACCGGCTCGACCGAGGTGGCGCGGCTGATCCAGCGCCAGCTGGCCGGGCGGCTGTCGCCGCAGGGCATGCCGATCCCGCTGATCGCCGAAACCGGCGGCCAGAACGCCATGATCGTCGACAGCTCCGCCCTGGCCGAGCAGGTGGTGGGCGACGTCATCGCGTCGGCCTTCGACAGCGCCGGGCAGCGCTGCTCGGCGCTGCGCATCCTCTGCCTGCAGGAGGACGTGGCCGACCGCACGCTCGCCATGCTGAAGGGGGCGATGCGCGAGCTGCGGCTGGGCAGCCCCGACCGGCTGGCGGTGGATGTCGGGCCGGTGATCACTGCGGAGGCGCGCGACGGCATCCTGCGCCACATCGAGGCGATGCGGGCCAGGGGCCGGCGGGTGGAGTCGCTGCCGCTGCCGGGCGAGGCCGCGCACGGCACCTTCGTCGCCCCGACCATCGTCGAGATCGACGGCATCGCCGATCTGGAGCGCGAGGTGTTCGGCCCGGTGCTGCACGTCCTGCGCTTCCGCCGCGACGACCTGGACCGGCTGGTCGACGCCATCAACGGCACCGGCTACGGCCTGACCTTCGGCCTGCACACCCGCATCGACGCCACCGTCGAGCGGGTGACCGGGCGGATCGAGGCCGGCAACCTCTATGTCAACCGCAACACCATCGGCGCGGTGGTCGGGGTCCAGCCCTTCGGCGGCCACGGCCTGTCCGGCACCGGTCCCAAGGCCGGCGGCCCGCTCTACCTGTCGCGCCTGCTGTCGGCCCGCCCTGCGCTCGACAACGGCACCCTGGACGGCATGAGCGGCGGCGAGGCCGAGCGGGCGCCCGCCCGCGCCTTCGCCGACTGGCTGGCCGACCAGGGCAAGGCGGAGGCCGCCACCCATGTCCGCAAGCTGACGAAGCGGTCGCCGGTCGGCGGCAGCGTCGAGCTGGCCGGCCCGGTCGGCGAGCGCAACATCTACAGCCTGATCCCGCGCGGCCGCATCCTGCTGCTGCCGCAGACGGAGGACGGGCTGTACCGTCTGCTCGGCGCGGTCCTTGCCACCGGCAACGAGGCGGTGGTCGATGCGCAGGCCGGGCTCACCGGGCTCCTGGCCCGCCTGCCGGCGGAGCTTGCCGCCCGTGTCCGGGTGACGGTGGACTGGCTCTCCATTGGTCCCGGGGGCGGCCCTCTGGCCGGCGCGCTGGTGGAGGGCGACTCCGCCCGCCTGCTGGCCGCCAACCGCCGGATCGCCGAGTTGCCCGGCCCGCTCGTGCTGACCCAGGGCTTTGCCGATTGCGCGGCGGTGGAGATCGCCTGGCTGATGAACGAGCGCTCGGTCAGCACCAACACCACCGCGGCCGGCGGCAACGCCAGCCTGGTGGCGATGAGCTGAGAGGGATCGGGGAGCCGGCTCCGTTCAGGCAAGCGCCCGGCGGAGCCGGTCCGCCGTTTCGGCATCGGCGGGGAAGAAGGCCTCGATCGCCAGTTCCGACAGCGTGATGTCGACGGCGGTGCCGAACACGGTGGTCGTGCCGAACAGGCTGAGCATGCCGGCAGCGCTGCGCAGGCGCAGCGGAACCACCACGTCGGGATGATGGCCGTCCTCGTCGCCGCCGCCCCCATCGTCATCGCCGGCCGGGGTGGGATAGCCCTGCAATTCGTCGCGCAGCGCCGCCAGCACCGGGTCGGCGCTGCCGTCGATCTGGCGGGTCAGCCGGGACAGGACATGCGCGCGCCACTGCGCCCAGTTGCCGATGCGTCCCGCCAGCCCGCCGGGATGCAGGCTGAGCCGCAGGACATTCACCGGAGGGGCCAGCAGCTCCGCCGCCACCCCGTCCAGCAGGGGCGCCACCGCCCGGTTGGCCGCCACCAGGGTCCAATGACGGTCGACGGCCAGCGCCGGGAAAGGCTCGTGGCCGGTCAGCACGAGCTCGACCGCCTTGCGCGCCGCCCGCATCGCCGGGCTGTCCAGCCCGTGCTCGCTGTAGAGCGGGGCGAAGCCGGCGGCGACCAGCAGGGCGTTGCGGTCGCGCAGCGGCACGTCCAGCCTTTCGGCGAGATGGATCAGCATGCCGCGGCTCGGCTGCGACCGTCCGGTTTCCAGGAAGCTGACATGGCGGGTCGAGATGTCCGCCTCGCAGGCCAGATCGAGCTGGCTGAGGCCGCGGCGGAGGCGCCAGGACCGCAGCAGCGCGCCGACCGGCTGCCCCGCCGGAAGCCGGCCGTGGTTGGAGGGAATGGCAGGCATGGGGAGGCTCCGACGCTGTCTTCCGGGTTGGGCGAACGGCCATGATCTGCCGCTATCCCAGGACGAAGGCCAGCAATTCCGCGTTGAAACGGTCGCGGTGGGTAAGGAACAGGCCGTGCGGGGCATCCTCGTACAGCGACAGGGTGGCGTTCGGCATCAGCGCAACCGTGCGGCGGGCCAGATCCAGCGGCGTGGTCACGTCGCGGTCGCCATGGACCACCAGCGTCGGCACGGCGATCCCCGGCAGCTCGCGGCTGAAATCGGCCGAGGCGATGGCACGGTGGCAGTCCAGCAGGGCCTTCAGCGAGGAGTTCAGTGCCATGCCGGCGATCCAGCCCTTCGTCTCCGCCGAGGTCCGCTCGTCCAGGAAGGGCCCGACATTGTCGCCCAGCCATTTGGGGAAGTCGCGCAGCAGATTCTCCGTCCGGAAGGCCTCGAAGGCCGCCGGGTCGACGCCGCCGGGGTTGTCGGCGGTCCTCGCCAGCAACGGGGTGATCGTCCCCACCATCACCACGCCGGCAACCCGGCCGGCTCCGTGCCGGGTCAGATACCGCAAGATCTCCCCGGTCGCCATCGAATGGCCGACCAGCGTGACGCCGCGCAGATCCAGCGCCTCCAGCAGGGCGGCGATGTCGTCGGCCAGCCGGTCGAAGCCGTAGCCCGACGGCGATTCCGCCGACCGGCCATGGCCCCGGCGGTCGAAGGCGACGCAGCGGCAGCCCTGCATCGACAGCGGGAGCATCTGGTAGGCCCAGGCGTCCGAGGTCAGCGACCAGCTCGATACAAAGAGGACGGGCCGGCCCCCGCCCTTCCCCTCTTCGGCGGCCCAGTCGCGGTAGAACAGCTCCACGCCGTCGTCGGTGCGGATGACGCCCATGATACGGTCTCCTTGTCCGGTGGAATCCTGGTCCCCCACGATCGCCCGGCTGCAGGGCGTGAATCGATTACCTTGCGGGTAACGATCGCCCCGTCCCCGTTCCCGCGCCACAGCCCCCGCATCGTGCGCATGACAGCCATCACCGCCACACCGCGGTACGGGCGCGTCCAATCCGGTTAAGGTCCTGAACCGTCACCGTTGCCGTTCGGGCCATCCATGCGTCTCATCTTCCTTCTCGGGCTGGCGGGCTTCGCCAGCGCCTTCTCCCTGCGCACCACCGATCCGATGCTGACGCTGATCGCCGACGATCTCGGGGTGACGGTGCAGCAGGCGGCGCTGCTGGCGTCGGCCTACACGCTGCCCTATGCGCTGATGCAGGTCGTGCTCGGGCCGGTCGGCGACGCCATCGGCAAGTCGCGGCTGGTCCGGCTGGCGCTGGCGGTGCTGACGGTCGGGCTGGTGCTGTCCACCATCGCCCCGACCTACGGCACGGTGATGGCCGGCCGCATCCTGGCCGGCGCCTTCGCCGGCGGCATCATCCCGGCATCGATGGCGCTGATCGGCGACCGCGTGCCCTATGAGGAGCGCCAGATCGCCATCAGCCGCTTCCTGCTGGCGGTGATCCTGGGGCAGATGTCGGGGTCCGCGGTGTCGGGCGCGCTGGCCG
The DNA here is from genome assembly GCF_041507355.1 of Azospirillum sp. HJ39. Taxonomy (NCBI): domain Bacteria; kingdom Pseudomonadati; phylum Pseudomonadota; class Alphaproteobacteria; order Rhodospirillales; family Azospirillaceae; genus Azospirillum; species Azospirillum sp. HJ39. Next base: position 18,207 of record NZ_CP167910.1, read on the forward strand.
AGACCTTCGGCTGGCGCACGGTGTTCGGCCTGTCCGCCGGCCTGACCGCGCTGATCTGCGCCGCGGCGCTGATCGGGCTGGCGCGCGAAGTGGAGACGCGCTCGCCGCTGTCGGTGGCGGGAGCGCAGCGGAACTACGCGACGGTGCTGACCAACCCGGCCTCGCTGATCGTCTTCGCCACCGTCGCGGCCGAAGGGCTGCTGATCTTCGGCATCTTCCCCTTCGTCGCGCCGGTGCTGATCGAGCATGGCGCGGCCGGCGCCTTCCAGGCTGGGCTGACCATCGCCGCCTTCGCCATCGGCGGCGTCGTCTACAGCGCGGTGGTGCGGCGGCTGATCGCCTCGCTCGGCCAGTGGGGCATGATGAAGGCGGGCGGGCTGGCCGCCGGACTGTCCTATCTGGTCATCGCCTTCCCGGTGCCCTGGCCGGTGGTGAGCCTCGCCTTCCTGGTCGCCGGCTTCGGCTTCTACATGCTGCACAACACCATGCAGACCCAGGCGACGGAGCTGGCGCCCGCCGCCCGCGGATCGGCGCTGGCCCTGTTCGCGTCGAGCTTCTTCATCGGCCAGGGGATCGGGCCGGTGCTGTACGGCTATGTCGCCATCCACACCGGCTTCGCCCCGCTGTTCCTCGGCGTCGGCCTGCTCACCGCCGGGCTGGGCTTCGCCTCGGCCCGGCTGATCCGGCGGGAACAGGCCTGACGATCACAGGCACGACCTGATATAGGGCCGGTTCGCCTCCCACAGCTCGTCCAGGATGGCGGCGGCGGCGGTGCTGGAGGTGATCACCGGGTCGATCAGCAGCGCCTGCAGGGCCAGCTCCTTCGAGCCGTGCAGCGCCGCCTCCACCGACAATTGCTGCACGCCCGCCTGCACCGTCAGCAGCTTGAGGATGCCGTCGGGCAGCCGGCCGAGCGAGACGGGATGGACGCCGGCCGCATCCGCCACCAGCGGCACCTCCACCGCCAGCTCGTCGGGCAGGCCGGGAACGACGCCGCGGTTGATGACGATGCCGGATTCGATGAAGCGCTTGCGGTTGTGCAGCATGCCGTCGATCACCGCCACCGCGCGCTCGCCCCAGGACGGCCGGGTCCAATCGTCGGGAAGCGGCCGGCTGCCGTCGATGACGCCGTCCATCAGGTCGCGCAGGATGACGCGCCCCTCCTCGTCATGTTTGAAATCGAAGCCGTGCTCCCCGGCCTCCCAGCCATAGGGCAGGAATTCGCCGGTGTGGTCGTCGCTGGGCGTCACCCACAGGCCGAAGGCATGGAACAGCCGCCGGGCCAGCGGAGTGAAGGACGGGTCGTGCGCCGCCTCCCTCTCGCGCAGCAGCGGGTAGAGGTCGCGCCCCGTCGCCTTCTCGCGGATCGCGGTCAGCCATTGGAAATGGTTCAGCCCGGCGCCCCAGACATCCACCTCCTTCTCCGCCATGCCCAGGATCTGGCAGATGAACCAGCGCGCCAGGAAGATGCCGTGGCACATCCCCAGCGTCCGCACGCCCGTGCAGCGCGACAGCCCCAGCACGATGCGGCTTTCCGGGTTGGACAGGTTGATGAACAGCGCGTCCGGGCAGATCGCCTCGACGTCGCGGGCGATGTCGACGATCAGCGGCAGGGTGCGCAGCGTGAAGAACAGCCCGCCCGGCCCGCCATTCTCGCCCAGCGTGTGGTGGACGCCGTGCTTCCGCGGCACCTCGAAATCCAGCTTCCACAGCCGGTTGCGCTCGATGGCGACGGCGCACAGCACGAAGCCGGCGCCCTGGAGCGCGGCCTTGCGGTCGGTCGTCGTCTCGATGACGATGCCGGCCCCGATTCCGCCGCCGCCCTCATTGCCGCCCTGGCGGTTCATCACCCCGGCCAGCGCCGCCATGCGGTCGAGCGCGTCGCGGTCGGTGTCGACCAGCGTCAGGGTGCTGCCGGCCAGATCGGCGGAGGAGAACAGGTCCTGGAACAGGCTGAGGCCGAAGGCGGCGCTGCCGGCGCCGATGAACACGATCTTGGTGGTGTTCGGCATGGTGCGGTTCCTCCAGAACATGGCGGCTGAACGCCGCCCTTGAGGAACAGGCTACGCCGTTCGTGCAGGGCCGACCAGTGGCGGCGGCCTCAACTGCTGCCGCGCCGGGCCAGCGTCAGCTCCACGGCGCGGATCGGCTCCGACGGCATCCCGCCGCGCATCCGCTGCAGGATCATCGATCCGGCCTGGCGGCCGAGATCGCGGCTGTCGATCCCGATGGTGGTCAGGCCGGGTGGCAGTTCATCGGCGATGTCGTTGTGGCCGAATCCCAGGATGGCGATGTCGTCGGGCAGCCGCAGGCCGAGCCGGCGCGCTTCCAGCAGCGCCCCGGTCGCCAGCAGGTCGTTGGCGCAGAACACCGCCTGGACCTGAGCGTTGCGGGACAGCAGGTCGCCGAGTGCCCGGCGGCCGTCCACCATGCTGCTGACCCCGTCGACCGACAGTTCGGCGACGATGTCGAGCCCGGCCGCCCGCGCGCCCTCGCGGAAGCCGGTGAGGCGAAGGGCGCCGCGTCCGCTGCGGCGGCCGATGAAGGCGACCCGGCGATGGCCGCGCGCGGCGAAATGCTCGGCCGCCATGCGGCCGCTGTCGATGTTCGAGAAGCCGACCAGCATGTCGATCGGGTCGCGGGGATAGGCCCAGGTTTCCATGATCGGGATCCCGAGCGCCCGCAGCGCCCGCCGGTTCTCCTCGATCTCGATGACGCCGGTGAACATGACCGCCGCCGGGCGCATCTCGCGCAGCGACTGGATCATCGTCGTCTCCTTGGCATAGGAGTAGGAGGTCTGCCCGATCATCAGCTGGTAGCCCTGCGGCTCCAGCACCTCGCCGCAACCCTGCACGGCGAGGCAGAACTGCTCGCTCTGGAGGTTGGAGACGAAGGCGGCGACGATGTTCGACTGGCCCGACCTCAGCGCGCGGGCATGGGGGTTGGTGGCGTAGCCGGTGCGCTCCACGATCTCCAGGATCCGGCGGCGCTTGGCCTCGGCCACCTTCTCCGGCTGGCGCAGGGCGCGCGAGACGGTGATCGGCGAAACCCCGGCGAGCCGGGCGATCTCGACGATGCGCGGCGGGGCCGCTCCCTCGCCGACAGCATCCTCCCCGGCCGGGCCGTCGCCTGATGGGCCGTCTGCTGCCGCAGGCTCCGGCTTCGCCGCCCGGAGGCGGAGGACGTCGTCGATGGTCGGCGGACGCTTCGCCGCACCGGTGTCACTCATGCCGCCCGCCTCCCCATCCGAACCCCCGGCCGAACCCCAGGCCGAACCGCCACCCGTCACGCCGCGCGCGCCAGGATGCCCGCCTCCTCCACCGGACGCGCCACCTGGATCAGGCAGTCGCCGGCCTCGCTGTCGCTGTGCAGGCGCCGCGAGATGACGATGCCCGCCTCCTGGAAGCGCAGCTCCTCCTCCGGAAGGTCGAGCCGCGTCAGGTCGTGGAACCATCCGGCGAGGTCGCCGGCGGCGACCCGCGCCCCGACATCGACCGCCGGCTCGAACCAGCCGCGCCGCAGCGCGTAGATCGCCTGCCGGTGGCTGTCAAGCTGCAGCAGCTGCATCGGTGCCGGAGCGGGCGCGGCAACCGAGAGAACCGGCGCATCGGTCAACCCGACGGCGATCAGCAGGTTGTCGATCGCACGCGCGGTGTAGGCCATCGTCTCCGGCGTCACTGTGCCGCCGCCGCCGAACTCGCCGCTGATGCCGATGACGCCGGCCCGCGCGGCCGCCGCCATCGAGGTCGGCGCCGTGGCACCGTTCTCCGCCACGAAGCCGTAGGGCATGCCCAGCGACCGCATCAGCTCCAGCGCGCGGCCGAGCCGGTCCGGGGTGCCCTGCCGCTCGATCAGGGCGCAGGGCAAGTGCGCCATGGAGGTGCCGCCGGAATGGATGTCGAACACCACGTCGTGGCGCGGGAACAGCTCGTGCTCCAGGAAATGCGCCAGCCGGAAGGTGGGCGAACCGGCGGGGTCGCCGGGGAAGGCGCGGTTGAGGTTGCCCTCGTCCAGCGGCGACCGGCGCCGCGCCGCCATCACCGCCGGGGCGTTGGCGGCGGGCAGGATCGTCACCTCGCCGCGGATGCGGGCCGGGTCGAGCCGGCGGAACAGCCGGCCCAGCAGCAGCTCGCCCTCATACTCGTCGCCGTGGTTGCCCGCCATCAGCAGCACGCGCGGCCCCGTCCCGTTGCGCACGCGGCAGACCGGGACCTTCACCTGATAGTAGGGGGAGCGGTCCACCGAAAAGGGGATGCTGAGGAAATCCAGCGACTTGCCGTCGGCGGCGAAATCGAGCGCGTGGTAGAGGCCAGTGTGCATTCCAAAAACCTTCTAGCGAAGGGACGTCCGGGCAGCGGCGGCTGCCCGGACGCCGTCTCCGATCCGCCGGATGAGCCCGGTTACAGGGCGGCGAGCGCCGTCATCTCGACGCGCAGGTCCGGATCGGCCAGCCGCGCCTCGGTGCAGGCGCGGGCCGGCGGGTTGGCCGGATCGATCCAGGCGTCGTAGACCTCGTTCATGGCGTCGAAGTCGGTGATGTGCGGCAGGAAGACGTTGACGGCGACCAGCTTGGACTTGTCGGTCCCGGCCTCTTCCAGCAGGGCGTCGATCTTGGCCAGCACGTCCCGGGTCTGCTCCTGGATGGAGCCGGTCCGGTTGTTGGCGACCTGGCCCGCGATGTGGACCATGCCGTGGCAGACGACGGCCTGGCTCATGCGCGAACCGACCTGGAACCTCGTGATCATCGAAAAGACCTTTCTCGGATACTGGATCGTGACGTCACGTCTGCGGCGTCACATCTGGGGAAGCGTCTGCTTTTCCTTGAACCACTTCATCTGAAGGGCGCCCAGCTTGCCGTTCAGGCGGTTGTAGAACAGGAAGGTGTTGATCCAGTCGCGCAGGTCCTGCTCGCCGTGGCGCAGGACCACATGGGCCGGTGACTGGCGGATCAGGAACTTCAGCTCGACGTCCTTGCCGGGATTGTCCTCCGCGACCTTCAGCGCGATGGCGCTGTTCTCGGCGAAGGTTTCGACCTGGCCGGCCAGATAGGCGGCGATGGCGCCGGGGGTGTCCTCGAACCGCACCAGCTTGGCGCCGGGAGCGTTGTCGGTCAGCCAGATGTCGAGGGTGGAGCCCTTGGCGACGCCGATGCTGCGGCCCTTCAGCCCGTCCGTATCGGCGGCGGTCGCCATCGACTTCGGTCCGTAGACGCCGAGATTGACCGCGGCATAGGGCTGGGTGAAGGTCACCTGCTGGGCGCGCTCCGGCGTCGCCCCGGCGGCGGCGACCAGCACGTCCACCTTGTTGGCGAGCAGGCTGGGGATGCGGTTGGCACCGGTCACCTGGACCAGCTCCAGCTTCACGCCCATGTCGGCGGCCAGCAGCTTGGCCAGATCGATGTCGAGCCCGGCGGCCTCGCCCTTGGCGTCCTTGAAGCCCCAGGGGGCGGCATCCATCAGCACGCCGACGCGCAGCTTGCCGGCGGACAGCACGTTCTGCAGCGCATCCGCCTTCGCGGTGGAGGACAGGGCGGCCGGCAGGGCGACGGCGGCGCAGACCGCCAGGGCGGCGGCCAGGGTCCGGAAGAGTCTCACGGGCATTGCTCCTCTGTTCAGGTCGTGGTCCGGCCCTTGGAGTGGGCCGGTGTTGGGAATCGGTGTTGAGGACCGGGGCGGGATCAGCGCACGGAGGCGATGAAGCTCTGCAGTTCGGGCGTGCGCGGATTGGCGAAGAGTTCGGCCGGCGGCCCCTCCTCCCAGACGCGGCCCTGGTGCATGAAGACGATCTTGGAGGCGACGTTGCGGGCGAAGCCCATCTCGTGGGTGACGAGCACCATGGTCATGCCCTGGCGCGCCATGTCCTCCATCACCTTCAGCACCTCGCCGACCAGTTCCGGGTCGAGGGCGGAGGTCACCTCGTCGAACAGCATCAGCTGCGGCCCCATGGCGAGGCAGCGGGCGATGGCGACGCGCTGCTGCTGCCCGCCGGAGAGCTGGGCCGGATAGGCGTCGATCTTGTCGGCCAGCCCGACGCGGGCCAGCACGTCGAGCGCCAGCGCCCTCCCCTCCGCCTTGGCGATCCGCTTGTTGAGGACCGGCGCCAGCGTGATGTTGCGCTCCACCGTCAGGTGCGGGAACAGGTTGAAGGCCTGGAAGACGATGCCGACGCGCTGGCGGAAGCCGCGCAGGTTCGGCATGTCGGTGCGCACCGGCTGGCCTGCGACCGTGATCTCGCCGCCGTCGACCCGCTCCAGCGCGTTGATGCAGCGCAGCAGGGTCGATTTGCCGGAGCCCGACTTGCCGATGATGGTGACGATCTCGCCCTCTTCGATGTCGAGCGACACCCCTTTGAGCACCTGGGTGGACCCATAGCTCTTGGTAACGTTTCGGATGTCAACGAGCGCCATTCAGACGGGCCTCCAGGGAACGCGCCCACAGGGTGAGCGGCAGGCAGGCGGCGAAATAGATCGCCGCGACGATCGAATAGACCAGCAGGGGCTGGAAGGTGGCGGCACTGACCAGCTGGCCGGCGCGGGCGAGTTCGACGAAGCCGACGATGGAGGCGAGCGAGGTACCCTTGATCAGCTGGACGAGGAAGCCGACGGTCGGCGGCAGCGCCATGCGGAAGGCCTGCGGCGCGATGACGTAGCGGAACTGGTGCCAGCCCGACAGGCCGAGGCAGGCGGCGGCCTCCCACTGCTCGTGCTTCACCGCCTCGATGCCGCCGCGCCAGATCTCGCCGAGGAAGGAGGCGGTGTAGACCGTCATGGCGATGCCGACCGCGACCAGCGGCGAGATCTCGACGCCGAGGAAGACCGGCATGCCGAAATAGAAGAACATCAGCAGGCCGAGCAGCGGGACGCCCTGGACCAGCTGGAGGAAGCCGATGGCGATCCAGCGCAGGGCCCGGCTCGCGCTGGTCCGCATCAGGGCGAGGCCCAGCGCCAGCGGACCGCCGAAGGCGAGCGCGATGACGACGAGGACCGCCGTCCATTGCAGGGCGCTGAACAGCGACAGGAAGTCGGCGAGGGAGAAGGAACGCATGGCCGGCGTCTCCGTCAGCGCCGTACCGGCCAGCGGAAGGCGAGATGCCCCACCGCGGCGAACAGCAGTTTGAAGATCATCACCAGGGCGAAGTAGATGCCGCAGATCACGGCATAGACCTCGAAGCTGCGGTAGGTGCGCGTCTCGATGAAGCCGCCGGTGTGGAACAGCTCCTCCGCCGAGATCTGCGAGGCGAGCGAGGTGCCGAGCAGCAGCAGGACGAACTGGCTGGTGAAGGCGGGATAGACGCTGCGCAGGGCGGGCGGCAGCACGATGTGGCGGAACACCTGCCAGCGCGAGAGCCCCAGGCACTGGCCGGCCTCGACCTGGCTGCCGGGGATGGACTCCAGCCCGGCGCGGACGATCTCGGTGCAGTAGGCGCCGAAATAGAGGCCGAGCGCGATCGCCGCCGCCTCGAAGGCGTCCATCCGCAGCCCGAAGCCGGGCAGCACGAAGAAGACCACGAACAGCTGGATCAGCGACGGCGTGTTGCGGATCAGCTCGACATAGCCGCGGATCGCCCAGCGCACCGGGCGCGGCCCGCCGCGCGACGCCGCCGCGCAGGTGACGCCGATGGCGGTGCCGATCGCCGCCGCGACCAGGGTCAGCAGCAGCGTGTGCAGCGTGCCGTCGATCAGCTGGTCCTGGTAGCGCCAGAGCTGTTGGAAATTCAAGGTCTGCATGGGGTATCGGGCCGCCCTGGGTCAGCCGAAGAAGGTGCGGTAGGCGGTGCGGACCCGGCCCCCGGCGTCGAGGCCGAACAGCACCCGCCAGCGGTCGATGCAGGTGCAGGGATGGGAGATGCCGAACTCGACGATGTCGCCGACAGCCAGATCCAGACCGTCCGGCACGGCGACGAAGGCGTGCTGGTCGTTCAGCCGGGTCACGCGCAGGCCGTCGGCGGAGAGCGCCGCGCCGTCGCGGTGGACCCGCAACGGCAGCGGCAAATCCTGGTCGAAGGAGGCGTCCCGCATGCCGAAGCCGCAGATGGCGAGGCCCGGTTCCGGCCGGCTCAGCACCTCCGCCCACAGGCGCAGGGCCGGGCGGAAGTCGCCCGCCGCCGCACCGCCGCAGGCAAATCCCCCACGGGCATCGAGCGCGCCGAGCGCGCGTTCATAGACGCCGTGGTCATGGAAGAAGATGGCGCCGCTGCGCAGCACCAGCGTGGCGTTGCCGTCGGCCGCGGCGACCGGCGCCAGACCGTCGACCACCATGTCGAAGAAGGCGGAGCCGCCGGCGGTGAGCAGCAGCGGCCGTTCCGGCTCCAGCGCGCGTACCGCCGCGAAGGCCTCCGCCGTGCGCTGCAGCAGGGCGGCGATGCTGGCGGCGGTCGCGGCCGGGTCGGAGGTGGCGGCGGCCCCCTCGTAGGTGGCGACGCCGTCGAGGACCAGCAGGCCGCGATGCCGGTGGACCGCGGCAAGGATCGCGTCCACCGCCGCCCGGTCGCGGGCGCCGCCGCGGCCCACCCCGACCTCGACCAGGACGGACAGCGGCCGGCCAGCGACGCGCGCCGCGGCGGCGAGCGTCTCGACGGCGGCGGGGGAATCGGCGAAGGCGCGCAGGTCGGCCGCGGGATGGACGGCGAGCAGCGCGCCCAGCCGCTCGCCGCTGGACCGGCCGCCGATCTCGTTGGCGAGGATCAGCCGGGTCACGCCGGCGCGCAGCAGGACTGCCGCCTGCTGCAGGTTGGCGACGGTGGCGCCCCAGGCGCCGGACTCCACCAGGCCGGCCGCGATCTGCGGCGCCATCGGCGTCTTGGCATGCGGGGCCAGCGCCACGCCATGGCGGCGCGCATAGGCGAAGATCAGGTCGCGGTTGGCGGCGAAGGCGTCCTCGTCGAGCGTCAGCACCGGCAGCGCCATGGTGCCCGCCGCCGGACGCCAGCCCATGGCGCCGACCTCGCGCAGCGGAAACGGCGCGGTCCCCGGCGGCACTCCCCGGATGCCGTCATCCAAACTGCTGTCGAGCAGCGCGTCGAGAAAATTGCTCATGAGGGGAAATCCTGATCAGCGGAACGGGGTGGAGCGACGACGGGAACGCCGAATGACAACGTTACCATAACGGTCCTTTTTGCAAATGACAACGTTGTCATTGCAGTTGGATGAAATTCCACCCTGCCGCGGCCTGTCCAGGCGCCCGCAACGCCCCGGAACGCAAAAAGCCGGAGCGATGCTCCGGCTTCCTCCCCGTCGGGCCTATGGACTCACTCGTTTCGCCGGGCCTCCGGACCCGCCCATTCATGGGCGGAGCCCGAAGAGAGCGCCATCACTTCCCCACCATCACTTGCCGACCAGCGGGCAACCGCCCTCGGACAGCGGGCGGAAGGCGTCGGGGCCGGGGATGGTCCTGACCAGCTTGTAGAAGTCCCAGGGGCCCTTCGACTCTTCGGGCTTCTTGACCTCGAAGAACAGCATGTCGTGGATGGCCCGGCCGTCGACCCGGACGCTGCCCTTGCCGAACAGCGGATCGTCGGTCGGCAGGTCGCGCATCTTGGCGGCGACGACCGTGCCGTCGGTGCTGTCGGCCGCCTTGACCGCCTTCAGGTAATGCAGCGCGCCGGCATAGACGCCGGCCTGGTTGCCGGTGGGGCGGCGCCCGTCCATCCGGGCGGCGAAGCGGTCGGCGAAGGCGCGGGTGCCGGGGTTCAGGTCCCAATAGAAGGCTTCGGTCAGGTACAGCCCCTGCGCGTCCTTCAGCCCGACGGCGGCGACGTCGCTCAGCTGCATCAGCAGCGCGGCCAGACGCTGGCCGCCGCCGGTGATGCCGAATTCGGTCGCCTGCTTGACCGAGCCGATGGTGTCGCCGACCGCGTTGGCGAGCCCGATGATCTGGGCGCCGCTGCCCTGCGCCTGCAACAGGTAGGACGAGAAGTCCGACGCGTTGGGCGGATGGCGGACGCTGCCGACGATGGAGCCGCCCAGCGCCTTGACCACCGCCGAGGCGTCGCGCTCCAGCGCGTGGCCGAAGGCGTAGTCGGCGGTCAGGAAGAACCAGCGCTTGCCCCCGGCCTCCGTCACCGCCCGCGCCGTGCCGTTGGCGAGCGCCCAGGTGTCGTAGGTCCACTGGACGGTGTTGGGCGAGCATTTCGGCCCGGTCAGCTCGGTGGTGCCGGGACCGGACGCGATGAACACCGCCTTGGACTTGCGCGTCACCTCGTTGACCGCCAGCGCCACCGACGAGAAGGGCACGTCCAGGATCGCGTCGACATTGTCCTGGTCCAGCCAGCGGCGCGCAGTGGCGGCACCGATGTCGGGCTTGTTCTGGTGGTCGGCGTGGATGACCTCGATGGTGACGCCGGGCAACTCCTTGGCGAAATCCTCCGCCGCCAGCTCCGCCGCCACCACCGATCCCCGGCCGGTGCTGTCGGAGGCGAAACCGCTCATGTCGGTCAGCACCCCCAGCTTCACCCGGTGGGACGCGATCTCGGCCGATGCCGGCGCCGCGCCGATCAGCAGGGCGACGAGGCTCGCCGCGGCCGTGCCGGCCAGCGTGTTCACGGTCTTCAACATACCCTTCCTCCCCTTATGTCTTTCTTTGTGCCCGTCGCCGTCGCGCGCCGGCGCCATCAGCCGCCGGTCCCGCGCAGGTCGCCCAGCACCGCCTGGGCGACATCCTGGCGCACGGTGCCGCGCTCGACCAGGATGGCGGCGACGCGGTCGATCTCCTCGCCGACGGCACCGGCCATCATCGCGATGTTCTGGGCATGCAGGGCCATGTGGCCCTTCTGGATGCCGGTGGTCGCCAGCGCCTTCAACGCCGAGAAGTTCTGCGCCAGCCCGACCGCGGCGATGACGCGGGCGAGGCGTTCGGCGCTGGTGACGCCGAGGATCGCCAGGCAAGCCTGCGCCGTCGGATGGGCCTTGGTGGCGCCGCCGATCAGCCCGACCGCCATCGGCAGCTCGATGGAGCCGCTGAGCTGCCCGTCGGCGGTCACCTCGAAGCGGGTCAGGCTGCCATACTGGCCGTTGCGGGCGGCGTAGGCATGGGCGCCCGCCTCCACCGCGCGGGTGTCGTTGCCGGTCGCCAGCACGACGGCGCTGACGCCGTTCATGATCCCCTTGTTGTGGGTGGCGGCGCGGTAGGGATCGGCGGCGGCGAAATGATAGGCGCTGACGATGCCGTCGCGCACAGCCTCGCCGCCGATCCGGTCGAGCGGCCACACCGCATGCGCCCGGGCCAGCCGGCGGTCGGCCAGGTTGGACAGGATGCGCAGATAGACCCGGCCGCCGGTCCATTCGGCGATGTGCGGGGCCAGCTTCTCCGCCATGCTGTTGACCGCGTTCGCGCCCATCGCGTCGCGGGTGTCGACGATCAGGTGCGTCACCAGCATCGGCCCGCCCTGGCTGTCGAGCACCCGCACCTCGACGTCGCGGAAGCCGCCGCCGAAGGACAGCAGCACCGGATCGCAGCCGTCGCAGACCGCCTTGATCTCGTCGCGGTGGCCGAGGATGCGCAGGCGGGCGGCATGGGGGTCGGCCACTTCGACCGCCTGGATCTGGGCGATCATCAGCGTGCCGGACATCGAGGTGGTGAAGCCGCCGGCGTCATAGCATTGCCGGGCCGCGTTGCAGACCGCGGCGACGACCGACGATTCCTCGGTCGCCATCGGGATCAGCAGATCCTCGCCGTCGATCTTCATGTTGGTCGCGATCCCCAGCGGGATGTTCATCGACCCGACGACATTCTCGACCAGGCGGTCGGCGAGGCCCAGGTCGAGGTTCCCGGTGTCCGACAGCCGCGCGGCGGCGGCGGCGTCGAGGCCGGCGAAGTCGGCGACGATCGCCAGCCGCTCGGCCGGCGACTTCTTGTGGAAGCCGGAGATGCGGGAATTGCGGGCTGGATTGCGGGTGGGGCTGGTCATTCCTGAACCCTGTCATGCGCTTCGCGGATGCGTCCCGCCCTCCGGCGCCGCGCGTGGCGGCGCGCGAAAAAGGGCGGAACGATGTCGGATGCCGGTGGAACGGGACAGTGCGGGCCGATCCCGCCGATGCCGTTCGTATGCGCAATGATCAGTGATGCGAAGGGACGGGACAAGGGACAGTTTGCCAAAATCTCCGGGACACTGTACCAGCCTGTTCGGTGGGACACCGGAGCGGGGATGCGATGACGCGGGTGGGCAGCATCGTCGACAAGATCGCCGGGTTGATCGGCGACGGCCTGTTGAAGCCGGGGGAGCGCCTGCTGTCGGTGCGGGCCGGTGCCGTCGAGCATGGCGTCTCCAAGAACACGATGGCCGAGGCCTATGACCGGCTGGTGGCGCTGGGCCATGTCGAGGCCAAACCGGGGGCCGGCTATTACGTCGCCCGCGTCCGCCGCGCGGCGGCCGGCCAGCAGTCGGCCCATGTCGCCGAGGCTGTCGATTTCGTGTCGCTGCTGCGCGAGCAGCTGGTGCAGAGCTATGCCGTGCGCATCGGCGACGGCCGGCCGCCGCCGTCCTGGATGGAGCGCTTCGAGGTCGGCGGCCACCCGCGCTTCCTGGCGGCGGCCCGCGGCCTGGGGCCGGAGCACGGCTACGGCTCGCCCTGGGGGTTCCTGCCGCTGCGCGAGCGGCTGGCGCTGACGCTGGGCGAACGGTCGATCAAGGCGGCACCCGACCAGATCCTGCTGACCCAGGGCGCTAACCACGCGCTCGACCTCGTCGCCCGCCAGATGCTGGAGCCGGGGGACACCGTGCTGGTCGACAGCCCCGGCTACTACCCGCTGTTCGGCAAGCTCCGGCTGTCGCGCATCGCCATCGTCGGCGTCCAGCGGCGCCATGACGGCCCCGACCTCGACGATTTCGCCGCCAAGGCCGCCGCCCACAGGCCGAAGCTGTTCTTCACCCAGTCGCTGGCCCACAACCCGACCGGCGGCTCGATCACGCCGGCCGTCGCCCACCGGCTGCTGCGGATCGCCGACCAGCATGGCCTCTACGTCGTCGAGGACGATCCCTTCGCCGACGTCCTGCCCGCCGCCAGCCCCAGGCTCGCCGCGCTCGACCAGCTGGAGCGGGTCATCTATGTCGGCACCTTCTCCAAGACCCTGTCGGCCAGCCTGCGCGTCGGCTATGTCGCGGCGAAACGCCCGCTGATCGACCGGCTGTGCGACGTGAAGATGCTGACCGTCGTCAGCACCTCCGACTATGTCGAGCGGATCGTCTACGCCTTCATCGCGTCGGGCCAGTATCTGCGCCATCTCCGCCGGCTGAAGACGCTGATCGCGGAGCATACGGAAAAGGCGACGCTGGCGCTCACCCGCATCGGGGTCCGGCTGCCGCCGGCCGCCCCCGGCGGCTATTACCTGTGGGGCGAGCTTCCCGGGCACATCGACGAGGTGGAGCTGGTGCGCCAGGCCGCGGAGCAGGGAATCTTCCTGGCGCCCGGCACGCTTTTCCTGCCGGCGCGCACGGCGACCGCGCCGGCGATGCGGATCAACATCGCCTATGCCGACGATCCCCGCTTCACCGCCTTTCTCGGCGACCGTCTCGGCCAGCAGGACTGACTGGCCGGGAGCGGCATCAGGGCCGGCGCCCGCCCGGTCCGGCGGCGCATTGCTGTTTATCAGGAAGCCCTAATCCAGCTTGTAATTCAAGTTAAGCGTCATATCGATCCGGTCGGTTTTGAAAGCCGCGGGGATGGGAGGGAAGGGAGAAGAGCGCCGGATCGTTTCCTTGGCAGCGCGGTCGAGGATCTCATGACCGGAACCCTGGGCAATCGCGAGTTTCTTTACCTTGCCATCGGCCATAAGGAGGAAGCGTATGGCGACGGTGCCTTCCATTCGTGCCCGTTGGGCTTCCGCAGGATAGATTCTGTTGCGGACGATCAGGGTCTGGATAAGTCCGGCATACTCATTCTTCACCTGTTCCGGAGGCGTCTTCGCAACGGCATCGGATGGCGGAGGAGACGATTGTGCGACATGCGACAGCCTGGCCTGCCCCGGTTTGGCCTCCATGGGCTTGGCTGTCACGGATTCAGGGGGTGGCCGATGTGTCGCGGCGGCCGGCTGCTTTACGGTTACGGGTTGCTGCGCGGGCAGGGCGACAGCATCCAGGATCGCCTGAGGACGAGAGGCCTGCGCCGCCGGTTCGTCTGCAGGCGACGGAATAGCGGCCGCGGCAGCGCCTTCCGCCTTCGATGTCGCCACCGGCTGTTGCGGACCATGTGAGGTATTTTCCGGTGCGACGAAGGTGACATCGACCGGGGACTCGGGTGCATGCAGCACGGCAGGCGCACCGAATCCCGTGAGCAGAAGGAGGATGCCGGCATGCAGGGTCGTGGAGACCAGAAACCCCCACCGGGTCGTGGTTGCAGGATCTTCTGATATGCCGGGCTGGTCGCTCCGGCGCAGGTCGAAGTCGCTCATGGTGGAACCCCCTGTTCGCTGCAACGCCCTGGGGCGAGCGTCATGTGTGGATGAACCTTCTTTGCGCGAAGTTATTCCCTGTGATTCGCCCGCCGGGAAATTGCGGTGGATTGGATTGGCCCCCCAGCGCGCCGGCCCCGTTACGACCGCGCCTGCGCCACCGCGTCGCGCCCGGACCGATCGTATGCTTGTCCCATAGCGAAGGGCGGGCGGCTGCGTCATGCTGGGGAAAACGAACCACTCCATGGGAGGATAGGAATGGACAGCTTCAGCCAGCCCGTGTCCCTGGCCGACGACGCCAAGCCGCTGAGCTTCCCGCCCGATTTCCGCTGGGGGGCCTCGACCGCCGCCTACCAGATCGAAGGGGCGGTTGACGCCGACGGGCGCGGACCTTGCGTCTGGGATACCTTCACCGCCCAAGGGCGAATCATGGACGGCAGCAGCGCCGCCGTCGCCTGCGATCATTTCCACCGCTACGCCGAAGACATCGCGCTGATGAAGGCGGCGGGCTTCGACAGCTACCGCTTCTCCATCGCCTGGCCGCGCATCCTGCCCACCGGCACCGGGACGGTGGAGACGCGCGGCCTCGACTTCTACGACCGGCTGGTCGATGCGCTGCTGGAGGCGGGGATCACGCCGATGGCCTGCCTCTACCATTGGGACCTGCCGCAGCCGCTGGAGGATGCCGGCGGCTGGCAGGGCCGGGAGATCGTCGGCCCCTTCGCCGACTACGCCCGCATCGTCACCGCCCGGCTGGCCGACCGGGTCAAGCATTGGATGATGCTGAACGAGCCGAACGTCGTCGCCATCTTCGGCTATGGCGTCGGCGAGCATGCCCCCGGCCACCGGCTGGGCGAACAGGGCATCCTGCGGGCGCTGCACCACCAGAATCTGGCGCAGGGGGCGGCGCTGCGCGCCATCGCGGCGGAACGGTCCGGCCTGACGCTGGGCACCGTGCTGAACCTGCAGCCGGCGGTCGCCGACAGCGACCGGCCGGAGGATGTCGCGGCGGCCGCGCGCTGGGATGCGGTGTGGAACCGGGTGGCGCTGGACGGGCTGATGCGCGGGGAGATCCCGGCGCTGCTGGCCGACCGGATGGCGGAGTTCGTTCTGCCCGGCGACACCGAGGCGATCCGCTACCCGATCGACCTGCTGGGCATCAACTACTACTCGCGCATGACGATGAAGCACGAGGCCGGACGGCCCTTCGAGGTCGGCTGGGGCGAGGCGCAATGCCGGCGCTGGACCGGCATGGCCTGGCCGGTCCAGCCGGAGGGGCTGTATGACCTGTTAACCGAACTGCGCACCGATTACGGCAACCCGGCCGTCTTCATCGCCGAGAACGGCTGCGCCTATGACGACGTGGTGACGCCGGACGGCCAGATCCACGATGCCGAGCGGGTGCTGTTCTACCGCGAGCATCTGGAATCGGTGGCGCAGGCGCTGGCCGACGGCTGCAACGTCACGGGATATCTGTGCTGGAGCCTGCTGGACAATTTCGAATGGGCCTTCGGCCTGTCGAAACGCTTCGGCATCGTCCGCGTCGATTACGACACGCTGAAGCGCACGCCGAAGGACAGCTACCGCTTCCTCGCCGAGGTCGTGAGAACCGGAAGGCTTTAACCGTTCCTTCGCCCCTGACCCTGTACTTTTGTCACAGCAGGTCCTATTCGTTGGTTATACGGATGGTGAAGAGTCGAGGGCGCAAGCCCGGGATGGGCGGCATGAGCGAAGGCACTGGCGGAAACGGCACGGGCAGCAGCCAGGGCGGCGGCGCCCCCGGCTTCGCCCGCCGCTTCCTGGCGCTGGCGGGCGGGTACTGGCTGGGGCGGACGCGCGTCACCGTGTGGGCGCTGACCGTGGCGCTGGTGGTGCTGACCATCGGGCAGGTGTCCATCCCCGTCCTGATCAACCTGTGGAGCGAACGGCTGTTCGACGCGCTCGAACAGCGCTCGATGGACCGGTTCCTCACCATGATCGGCGTGGTCGGGCTGATCATCGCCTACAACATCGTCATCGTCGTGCTGCATCTGCGGGTGAAGCGGCGGCTGCAGATGGGGTGGCGCGACTGGCTGACGCGCAAGCTGCTGGAGGACTGGCTGCGCCGCGGCCGGCACCACCAGATCGCCTACATGCCGGGCGAGCACGACAACCCCGACGGCCGCATCGCCGAGGACATCCGCATCACCGCGGAAATGGCCATCGACCTCGGCCATTCGCTGACCTACTGCGTGCTGCTGCTGATCAGCTTCACCAACATCCTGTGGATGCTGTCCGGCACCCTGTCGGTGACGCTGATGGGGACCGAGCTGTCGGTGCCGGGCCATCTGCTGTTCGTCGCGCTGCTCTATGCCGCCATGGGCACGACCATCGCCATGCTGATCGGCCAGCCGCTGGTCAACGCCGTCAACCGCCGCCAGGGCTATGAGGCCGACTTTCGCTTCGCTCTGGCCCGCATCCGCGAGAACGGCCAGACCATCGCGCTGCTGCATGGCGAATCGGCCGAGCGCGGGCATCTGAGCGGCCTGTTCGCCGGGGTGGTTCGGGGTTGGGACCGCCAGACCCGCGCCCTGAGCCACATGATGGTGTTCAGCGCCAGCTATTCGGTGCTGTCGGCCGCCTTCCCGATCCTGGTCGCCGCGCCGCGCTACATCGCCGGCACCATCACGCTCGGCGTGCTGATGCAGACGGCGCAGGCGTTCCAGCAGACGGTCGGGGCGCTGTCCTGGCCGATCGACAACCTGCCGCGCGTCGCCGAATGGCGTGCCTCGGTGGAACGGGTGCTGAACCTGCACGAGGCGCTGCTGCGGCTGGACCGCGACGTCTGCGACGTGGCGGACGGCCATATCCAGGTCGAGCGGTCGGACGAACACAGCAGCCTGACCTTCCGCGGCGTCGCCATCGAGGAGCCGAACGGCGTCGAGGTGGTGCATCCCTTCGACCTGGAGGTGAAGCCGGGCGACCGCGTGCTGATCGTCGGCGACGCGACGGCGACCATCCGGCTGTTCCGCGCCGTGGCCGGCGTCTGGCCCTGGGGCCGCGGCCGCATCACCCTGCCGGCCCACACCCGCGTCTTCTTCATGCCGGAGCGCCCCTACCTGCCCCATGTCAGCCTGCGGGCGGTGCTGGGCTATCCCGGCCCGGCCTCGTCGGTGGAGGACGCCCAGGCGGTGGATGCGCTGGTCCGCGTCGGCCTGCCCGATCTGGTCGGGCGGCTGGACGACGTCGACCATTGGGATGGCATGCTGTCGGTGCCCGAGCGCCAGCGGCTCGGCTTCGCCCGCCTGCTGATCCGCCGCCCCGACTGGATCTTCCTGGAGGACGCCACCGACAGCCTCGACCCCCCGGCGGAGGAGGAGCTGCTGACGCTGATGGAAACCGAGCTGCCGCACGCGACCCTGCTGACCATCGGACATCATGCCGGGCTGGTCGCCCACCATGGCCGCAAGCTGGTGCTGGAACGCACCAACGGCGCCGTCACCCTGCGCGAGCAGATGCCCGAAGACGCTGAAGCCACCGGACCGCTGCCGATTGCGGAGAGCGCGGCGTAAGGGGGGGTGCGAAGCCCCCGCCCCTCACTTCGGCAGCGCATAGGCGATCACCGCATCGCCGCCCTTGGTCCCCAGCGAGCCATGCCCGCCGGCCGCCACCAGCACATATTGGCGGCCGTCCTCGCCCTGGTAGGTCATCGGCGTCGCCTGCCCGCCGGCCGGCAGGCGGCTTTCCCACAGCTGCCGGCCGGTGGAGACGTCATAGGCCCGCACATAGTAATCGATGGTGCCCGACAGGAAGGCCACGCCGCCCGCGGTCACGACCGGCCCGCCCAGGTTGGGCACGCCCATGCGGAAGGGCAGCGGGATCGGCGAGGCGTCGAGGGTGGTGCCGTTCTTGTGCTTCCAGACGGTCTTCCCCGTGGTCAGGTCGGCGGCGGCGACATATCCCCAGGGCGGCGCCTGGCAGGGCAGCCCCAGCACCGAGACGAAGGGCGCCAGCTTCACCGCGAAGGGGGCGCCGAAATTCTCGTTCAGCGCCGGCAGGCTGTACTGCGGCCGTTCGTTGCCCTGCACATACTGGGTGCGGTCGTCCTGGCGCGGCACCAGCTGCGAGACGAAGGCGAGATATGTGGGCGTGGTGAAGGCGATCTGGCGCCGGGGATCGACCGCGACGCCGCCCCAGTTGAACACGCCGAAATTGCCGGGATAGACCAGGGAGCCCTGCAGGGACGGCGGGGTAAAGCGCCCCTCGTAGCGCAGCCGCTTCAGCGCGATCCGGCAGGCGAGCTGGTCGAACATCGTCGCCCCCCACATGTCGGCCCCGGTCAGCGGCGGCGGGTCGTAGGACAGGGCGGACACCGGCTGGGTCGGGGCGGTGCGGTCGCCCTCCGCCGCCCCCTGCGGCGCCGGCTTCTCGGTCACCGGCAGCACCGGCCGGCCGGTGCGGCGGTCGAGCACGAACAGCTCGCCCTGCTTGGTCGGCTGGACCAGCGCGGGCACGCTCATGCCGTCGACGGTCAGGTCGATCAGGCTTGGCTGCGCCGGCACGTCGTAATCCCACAAATCGTGATGAACGGTCTGGAACACCCAGCGCACCCGGCCCGTCGCCAGATCGAGCGCCACGACGGAGGAGGAGAAGCGCTCGACCTCCGGGCTGCGGTTGCCGCCCCACTGGTCGGGCGGCTGGTTGCCGAGCGGCACATAGACCATGCCCAGCGCCTCGTCGACGCTGGCGATCGACCAGCTGTTGGGCGAGTTGACGGTGTAGGTCTGCCCCTCCGGGATCGGGGCGGTCAGGTCCGGCTTCGCCGAATCCCAGTTCCACACCAGGGCGCCGCTGTCGACGTCGAAGGCGCGGACGACGCCCGACTGTTCCCTGGTCGAGACATTGTCGAGCACCGTGCCGCCGACGACGATCAGGCCGGCGGTCACCACCGGCGGCGATGTCGAGTAATAGGCGCCCGGCCGGACGTTCGGCATGTTGGCCCACAGATCGACCTCGCCGTTCCGGCCGAAGCCGGTGCAGACCGAGCCGTCCTCCGGATCCAGCGCCACCAGACGTCCGTCGGCGGTCGGCATGAACAGCTTGGCGGCACAGCTGCCCCCGGCCGCCGGAGCGGCGGCGGCCTGCGACGCCGGGTGGTAGGACAGGCCGCGGCAGGTCAAATGCTGCAGGGCCAACTGCGTCGGGTCGATCTTCAGGTCGCGCCGCCAGACCTCCTTGCCGGTGGTGGCGTCCAGCGCGATGACATGCTGGTGGGGCGAGCATAGATAGAGGCGGTTGCCGATCTTCAGCGGCGTCACCTCGAAGGTGGTTTCCTTGGGGTCGCCGGGCTGGCCGCGCAGGTCGCCGGTGCTGTAGGTCCAGGCGACCTGGAGCCTGTCCACATTCTGCGGCGTGATGCCGGTCAGCGGCGAATAGCGCTGCCCGTAGCCGGTGCGGCCATAGGCGTGCCAGTCGCCGTCCGGCACCGCCCCTCCCTGTGCCGCCCCTCCCTGCACCGCCGGATCGGCCCCGGCCGCCGCCATCTGCCCGGCGGGCGGGACGACCCCCTCGATCCGGTGCGGGTCGGTGAACCAGGAGGCGACGCCGACCGCCAGCACCACCGCCAGCGACGCGGTCAGCGCAAGGCCGGTTCCGCGGAACACCCCCACCGGATAGGCACCGGGCGCGGGTTCGCCGGCCATCGGCTGGCGCTCGCCCAGGCGGCGGGTCACCCAGGGCGTCAGCAGCAGGAACCCGACCACCGCGACCACGTCGCCGCGTGCCGACAGCGGCCACCAGTCCAGCCCGGCTTCCCACAGCGCCCAGACCAGCGTGCCGGCCACCAGCAGGGCGTACACCGCTAGCGCCGCCGGCGACCGCCTGGCCTGCAGCGCCGCCGTCCCCAGGAACGCCAGGCCGGCGAGGGCAT
This sequence comes from Azospirillum sp. HJ39, assembly GCF_041507355.1. Lineage (NCBI taxonomy): Bacteria > Pseudomonadati > Pseudomonadota > Alphaproteobacteria > Rhodospirillales > Azospirillaceae > Azospirillum > Azospirillum sp. HJ39. Next base: position 38,499 of record NZ_CP167910.1, read on the forward strand.
AGTACCAGGAGCCGCCCAGCAGGATCAGCCACAGGCCGCCGCCCAGGGCGCCGAGCCCGAGAATCGCCAGCAGGATTGTCATCGCCCAGAGGGCGACGCTTCGTTCGGAATGTTCCATGGCACGTCCTCGACCAAAAGGCTTTCGAACGGAACAGCCGGGCGCGGCCAAGGTTGCGCCATGTTCGGGCCGCTGGCGCCATTCCCCGCGCAACGCTGGCCTGCCGGGCTGTCGGAACGCAAACGGCACGACTTTTGTTGAGAGGTCAGCCCCCTGATTGCACAGGACGGAGACTGCCATGCCCATGCACCGCCATCCCTGGAGCGAGGAGTTCGCCAAGATGAGTCCGGAGGCCCGTTACCGCGGCGTCGGCCCGCGCAACCACCGCCGCTCCGACGACCGCATCCTCGAGGACATCAACGATCGCCTGACCGACGACCACCGCCTCGACGCCTCCGACGTCGGCGTTACGGTGGAGAATGGCGAGGTGACGCTGAGCGGCACCGTGTGCGACCGCGCCGCCCGGCGTCTGGCGGAGGACATCGCGGAGAGCGTCTCCGGCGTCGGCCATGTGCAGAACGACCTGCGCGTCGCCGCCCGGTCCGGGTCCGCCGGGCATGAGGCCGCCCGCTCCGGCGAACGGGTGGAGCCCGCCGCCCCGCAAGGACAGGGCAGCGTTACCGGCCCCGGCGCCCCGGCGCGCGACGCCATGGTCGCGGCGCTCGACAACAGCTCGATGGTGCTGGGCAAGCAGCCGCGGCCGGAGGACGACACCCGGCGCCGCTGAGCGGCATCCCTTCCACCGCTCCCCTTGCGCCGCATGCGCTGCTGCCCTGCGCCGGCATCCGGAAGACCCGATGGCCCGGTTAACTGTTGGTTAACCGGGCGGGACCATTGTCCCGCGGCAAATCGAGTCCCCCTCAAGTCTTCCGGAACAGAGCAGCTGCCATCATGGGCACCAAGACCATCAAGCTTTCCGACAAGGGCGGTTACCGTGACATCGCCCTCGACCAGCTGCCGCGCAACGTCCGCGCCGCGGTGACCGACCTGTCGACCAAGAATCCGGTCGCCGACATCCTCGTCGACCAGTCCGGCATGCTGTACCGCATCCACCTGTCGGCGCCGGCCAACCTGTATGTGGACGTGCTGTCCGTCGCCTGAGGCGACGCAGCGCGACAATGTCCAACGGATCCGAAGGGCGGCTTGCAGCTATTGCAGCCGCCCTTCGTCGTTCCGCCCCTCCAGCCGGGCGAGCGCGCGGTTCAACAGGCGCGGCGGCAGCATGGCGACGGCGCCGTCCCGCACCGCGCGGGCATCCTCCACATCCAGGCCGGTGACGGCAGCCAGTTGGCGGTCGTCGAGCCCGCGATCCTCCGCCAGCAGGGTGATCCATCCCGCCAGCGTGCGGGCCTGGAGCAGCTCGGTGCGGTCGTTGAACCACAGTCCGCCATCCCGGTGCGCACCGGTGCGACCGACGGGCGTTGCGTTTTCGAAAGGCATATCGGGATCGAACGACGTCATGGACGCACCTCCCTTCAGCAGTTTCTTTCGCAGACGCAGCAATTCCAGCCGTTCCCGGCCGCTGTCGTCGGGTTTCATCTATGGATCATCCCGCTTTATTCCAGAGGGTGGTAGCCGTTATTCGGCACTCCCTTCGATAAAGCGGCCGGATTTTGTGCCACGCCATGCCGGACGGCGGCGCAGCGGCGGCAGGACGCGCCTTTTGCGCGTTTCTTTGAAACTGTCTTCGCCGGCCGGGGGCTAGGGCGGGGCCGCGGCTTGGGCGTATAAGCGATGCCAGCATGCCGTTTCCCTTCCGTCATCCGGACCAGCCGATGCCCGTTCCGTCGCAGCCCGCTCAGCCCACTTCCGCCTCCCCGCTGTCCGGACCGGTCCTTCTCGACCGCATCGACGCGCTGGCGGCGATCAGCGCCGAGGACGGCCGGCTGTCGCGCCTCTACCTGACGCCGGAACACCGCCGCGCCAACGATCTGGTGGCCGGCTGGATGCGCGAGGCCGGGATGGCCGTGCGCGAGGACGCCGTCGGCAACATCGTCGGCCGCTACGAGGGCGACCGGCCCGGCCTGCCGGCGCTGCTGATCGGCTCCCACCTCGACACCGTGCGGGATGCCGGGCGCTATGACGGCATGCTGGGGGTGCTGACCGGCATCGCCGTGGTCGCCGACCTCAACGCCCGCGGCCGCCGCCTGCCCTTCGCCGTCGAGGTGATCGGCTTCGGCGACGAGGAGGGCACCCGCTTCCAGTCGACGCTGATCGGCAGCCGCGCCATCGCCGGCAGCTTCGACCCGGCGGTGCTGGAGACGCGCGACACCGCCGGCATCCGGCTGGCCGACGCGATGACGGAATTCGGCCTCGACCCCGCCGCCTGGGCCGCCGCCGCCTACCGGCCGGAGGACGTGCTGGCCTATGCCGAGCTGCACATCGAACAGGGGCCGGTGCTGGAGGCGCTCGGCCGCCCGGTGGGAATCGTCACCGCCATCGCCGGCGCCACCCGCCTGGCGGTGACGGTCGAGGGCATGGCAGGCCATGCCGGCACCGTGCCGATGACGCTGCGCCGCGACGCGCTGGCGGCGTCGGCCGAGATGATCCTGGCGGTCGAACAGCTCTGCTCCGGTCAGGACCGGCTGGTCGGCACCGTCGGCCGGATCGAGGCGTCGCCCGGCGCCACCAACGTCATTCCCGGCAAGGTCCGCTTCACCATCGACCTGCGCGCCGACCGCGATCCGCTGCGGCTGGAGCGGGTGGCCGCCGTCCGCGCCCGCCTGGAGGCCGTCGCCGATGCCCGCGGCGTCGCCATCGGCTTCGAGACCCTGCATGAGAGCCCGGCCGTCGCCTGCCACCCGGCGCTGATGGCGCAGTTCGCCGCCGCAGCGGCGGCGGAAGGGCTGGACGCGCCGGAGCTGCCGAGCGGCGCCGGCCACGACGCGATGGCGGTGGCGGCGCTGACCGGCATCGCCATGCTGTTCGTGCGCTGCGAGCGCGGCATCTCGCACAATCCGGCCGAACGCATCACCGCCGCCGACGCCGAGGCGGGAGCCCGCGTGCTCGCCCGCTTCGTCGAACATTTCCAGCCTGCAAACTCCTGACGGACCGCCTGCCATGACCGACCTGTCCCCCTCCCTCGCCGCCGCGCTCGACGAGGCGGTGAATGCCCGCTTCGACGAGGAGGTCCGCTTCCTGGCGGAGCTGGTGAAGGTGCCGTCCGACAACCCGCCGGGCGACTGCGCGCCCCACGCCGTCCGCGCCGCCGAGCTGCTGGAGGCGATGGGCTTCGCGGTGGAGCGCCACCCGGTGCCGGCCGATCTGGTGCGGGCCAACGGCATGGTCAGCGCCACCAACCTCGTCGTCCGCCACCGCTTCGGCGAAGGCCCAATCGTGGCGCTCAACGCCCATGGCGACGTGGTGCCGCCCGGCGAGGGCTGGTCGAGCGACCCCTACGGCGCCGGGATCCGCGACGGCGTGATGTATGGCCGCGGCGTCGCGGTGTCGAAATCGGACTTCGCGACCTATGCCTTCGCCCTGCGGGCGCTGATCGCCTCCGGGGCGCCGTTGAAGGGCGCGGTCGAGCTGCACCTGACCTACGACGAGGAGGCCGGCGGCGAGATCGGGCCGAAATGGCTGCTCGACCAGGGAATTTCCAAGCCGGATTATGCGGTGTCGGCCAGCTTCGCCTATTCGGTGGTGACCGGGCACAATGGCTGCCTGCATCTGGAGGTGCAGGTCGACGGCAAGTCCGCCCATGCCGCCCGTCCCGACACCGGCCACGACGCGCTGGAGGCGGCGACCGGAATCCTGGCCGCGCTCTACGCCCACCGGCCGGAGCTTGCCGCGCGCCGCTCCGCCGTCGCCGGCATCACCAGCCCGTCGCTGACCGTCGGGCTGATCCAGGGCGGCATCAACACCAACGTGGTGCCCGACCGCGTCACCGTCCGCCTCGACCGCCGCATGATCCCGGAAGAGAACCCGGCGGAGGTGGAGGCAGAACTGCGCGCCCTGATCGAGCGGGCCGCCGCCGGGCGCGAGGGCATCCGCGTCACCATCCGCCGCATCCTGCTGGCCCGTCCCTTCCGGTCGGTCGGCGACGCGCCGCGTCTGGCCGCGCTGTTCGCCCGCCATGCCGAAACGGTGCTGGGGATGCCGGTCGGCCAGACCGGCATCCCGCTCTACACCGACGCCCGCCATTATTCGGAGGCCGGCATCCCCACCATCCTCTACGGCGCCGGCCCGCGCGACCTGCTGGAGGCCAACGGCCACCGCGCCGACGAGAAGCTGGTGCTGGAGGATCTGCGCAAGGCGACCCGGGTGGTGGCGCGGGCCCTGGCGGAGCTGCTGGGCTGAGCACCGGCCGGTGCCGGAAGGGATCTCGGGACGGTCGGCTTTCACGACCGCCCCCGATTGCCCGGCGGCACCGCGACTTCCTCCCGGTGGAGCGGAACCGGCCGTTGCTTCCCCTAGCCGACTGGTTCGAATGCCGCTTGGCGAGCCCGATCCACGTCGGGCATGCGGTAAGTCTTCTCCTCGATCTCCGTCTCTGCCGCCGCCCCGGAACCGGCTGGTCGCGGACCGGGGCGATGGCCCTATATTTGGATTTGAAAGCAAGAGCCGGAGTGTGAGGCCGGGCGGCAAACGGCATCGTCTGGCAATCGAACCACACAAGGGAGCCGTCGGATGGCCAGGACAATGGAACATGCGAAGGGCAGCCGAGGGCTGCCTGTCGCCGAGGATCCCCGCTGGGCGCGTGTGCTGGCGCGTGACAGGACCGCCGACGGCCAGTTCTGGTATTCCGTGGCGACGACGGGCGTCTATTGCCGGCCTTCCTGCCCGTCGCGCCCCGCCAACCCGGAGAATGTCGGCCTCCACGAAACCTTGGAAGCCGCCAGGGCGACCGGTTTCCGGCCGTGCAAGCGGTGCAAGCCGGATGGCCCCTCCCTTGACGCCGAAAATGCCGCCATCGTCGCGAAGGCGTGCCGGCTGATCGAGAGCAGCGACGCGCCCCCCTCACTGGCCGACCTCGCCGCCGCGGTCGGGCGCAGCCCCGGCTACCTGCATCGCCTCTTCAAGGCATCCACCGGCCTCACCCCCAAGGATTATGCGGTTGGCCGTCGCGCAGCCCGGGTTCGGGACAACCTCACCGCGGACAACACGGTAACGGAGGCGATCTACGACGCCGGGTTCAATTCGAGCGGCCGGTTCTACGAGAAGTCCACGGAAATGCTCGGCATGACGCCGTCCCGCTATCGCGCGGGTGGCGAGAATGAGGACATCAGGTTCGCGGTCGGTGCCTCCTCCCTTGGCGCCATCCTTGTCGCCTCGAGCGCCAAGGGCGTCGCGGCGATCCTCATCGGCGACGACCCCGACGACCTCGCGCGCGATCTCCAGGACCGTTTCCCGAAGGCGCGGCTGATCGGCGGCGATGCGCAGTACGAGGCTTTGGTCGCCAAGGTCGTCGGCTTGGTGGAAGCTCCAGGATTGGGCCTCGACCTTCCCCTGGACGTGCGGGGAACCGCCTTCCAGCAGAGGGTGTGGCAGGCCCTGCGCGAGATACCGGCGGGCGAAACGGCATCCTACACCGATATCGCGCTCAGGATCGGCCTGCCCAAGGCCGTCCGTGCCGTTGCCGGTGCCTGTGCCGCGAACAACATCGCCCTGGCCATCCCCTGTCACCGGGTGGTGAGGAACGACGGCGCGCTGTCCGGCTACGCCTGGGGCGTCGAGCGCAAGAGGACGTTTCTGGAGCGCGAGAAACCCGCCCTGGGGCCTCGACCGGCCGCCGGCCCCGGGGAAGGTGGAATGAAGGCGGAATGATGAGGGACGCGCGCATGGAAAGGATCGATTGGGCCGGGATTTCTGCGGAGCTGGATGCCCAAGGCTGGGCGGTGTTCCCACAGCTGTTGACAGCGAGCGAATGCGACGGGATCGCCGGACTGTACGGCGATGGCGCTGCCTTCCGAAACCATGTCATCATGGCGCGTCACGGGTTCGGGCAAGGGGAATATCGTTATTTTTCCTATCCCCTGCCCGACTTGATCCAGCGGCTCAGGACCGCGCTCTACTCCCGCCTCTCGCCGATTGCGAACAGGTGGAGCGAGCGGATGGGGATCGACGTGCGCTTTCCCGACGACCATTCCGATTTCCTCGAGCGCTGCCATGACTCCGGACAAACCAGGCCGACGCCATTGCTGCTGCAATACGGTCCCGGCGACTACAACTGCCTGCACCGGGATCTGTATGGGGAACATGTTTTCCCCTTGCAGGTCGCGATCCTGCTTTCCAATCCGGGGGAGGATTTCGAGGGCGGTGAATTCGTTCTGACGGAGCAGCGGCCGAGGATGCAGACCCGTCCGGCCGTGGTGCCGCTTTCAAAGGGAGATGCGGTCGTGTTCGCCGTCAACAGCCGGCCGCATCGCGGCAGCAAGGGCGACCACCGCGTCATGCTGCGTCATGGCGTAAGCAAGCTTCGCAAGGGACGCCGCCACACGGTCGGGATCATCTTTCATGACGCCGCGTGAGAGGATGAGCGAAACTGACCTTTTCGGCGACGAGGAACGGACCAACCCGCTCGCGGCGGGTGCGGTCCACCTCACGGCGTTCGCCCGCCCGGTTCAGAACGACCTGCTGGACGCCATCGCGAGAATTTCCGAGGCTGCGCCCTTCAGGCACATGACAACCCCCGGCGGCTGGCGGATGTCCGTCGCAATGACCAACTGCGGCGATGCCGGATGGGTGACGGATCGGACAGGCTATCGCTACGATGCCCGCGATCCTGAAACGGGCCGGCCATGGCCTGCAATGCCCGAGGCCTTCGCCATGCTGGCACGCCGGGCCGCCGGGAAGGCCGGCTTCGCCGGCTTCGACCCGGACGCCTGTCTGGTCAATCGCTATGAGCCCGGCTCGCGGCTGTCGCTGCATCAGGACCGCAACGAGCGGGACTTAGACTGTCCGATCGTCTCCGTGTCGCTCGGCCTCACCGCCACCTTCCTGTGGGGCGGCCTCAGCCGCTCCGAACGGCCTCGACGGGTTCGCCTCATCCATGGCGACGTCGTCGTCTGGGGAGGGCCCGCGCGGATGACGTTTCATGGTGTCGATACCCTGAAGGATGGCGACAGTCCCATCGGCCCCCTCCGGTACAACCTCACATTCCGACGAGCCCGGTAACACCCCCGGGAAAGCGGTCCGCCCAACGACGTCTCCCCCTACCCCACCCGTTCGCCCGACGGCAGGCCGGGCGGAACCCCCGGCGGCAGCCCCAGCTCCCAGCCGCCCAGGCAGGCCGGGTCCGTGCCGGCCTGGGCGGGGCAGTCGATCGCCGCAAGGTGGCGGTCGATCAGCCGGTCCAGCCGGTCGCGCGCCTCCCACACCGTCACGCTGTGGTCGGAACGGTCGAGATAGACCACCTCGATCCCTGGCAGCCCGTCGAGCGCACGGCCGTTCTCACCCAGATGCAGGTAGAATTCGGCGAGCGTCATGTCGTCGCTGCCATAGACCACCAGCACCCGCCGCCCTTCGGCCGACAGGCGGCGGAACATGCGCTGCGCGTGGCGGGTCAGGCCGGTGCGGATCAGCGCCCGGCGGAGGAAGCGGGCCGCCAGCCGCCCGGCCAGTCCCATCAGCCGGGCGCGGTTGCGGAAGCTGGCGCGCAGGCGGGCCGGCTTCAGCGCCTCGCGCAGATACTCCCTGGTGGACCGGTGGGCGACCGTCCGCATCAGCTCGGTCACGGCGGTGCCGCCGCCCAGCTCGAACCGGCCGGGGTTCAGCGCGATCTGCCCGACCACCCGGTCGTCGCCCAACCCGGCATGCAGGGCCGGCGTGCCGCCGGCGCACAGGCCGATGACGACGACGCGCTCGTGCCCCTGGCGCTCCAGCCAGTCCAGCGCGGCGCGCACGTCGGCGACGACCTCGCGGTTGTAGAGCAGGTTGTCGGGTGTCCCCGGCCGGTCGGGGCTGTCGCCGATGCCGGCCGCGTCGATCCGGAGCGAGGCATGGCCGCGCGCCGCCAGCCGCCGGGCCTGCACCACCGTGGCGCGGCCGGAGCCGACATGGTGGGTGGCGCCGCTGTTCAGGAACAGGATGGCCGGCCGGCTGCCGGCCGGCCCGGCCAGCACCGGGGTGCAGTAGATGCCGAACAGCTCCGGCGCCGTCCCGAAGAAGACCGGGCGCTCGACCGCGGTCGCCGTCATCAGCCCGGCCGGGCGGTCCGGCGGCGGGGTGGCGCCGGCGGCGACGGGGGCCGTGGCGATCCAGGCCAGGACGGGCTCGAACACCGCGGCGGCGCGGGCACGCTGCGGCTGCTGCGTCAGTTCGATCATGCCGCCGAGGCCCATCGGCTCGGCCATGGCGCCCAGCGTCCGCCAGCGCGCCGCCAGCCGCACCGACGCCTTGGCCTCCGGCCGGTCGGCGATCAGGATGCGCGGGGCCGGCACCGCCGGCCGGTCGCAGGGATCGAGCCCGCCAAGCGCCAGCGCGGTTTCCGGCGTCAGCGGCATGCCGATCACGTTCAGCCAGGACGCGCGCTCCGGCGGCTCCGGGTTGCAGGTCGGACGCAGCACCATGGTCGCCAGCGTCTGCAGCTCGCGCACCGCCTTGCGGCCGGAGGTGATGGGCGACAGCAGGACCAGCCGGTCGATTCCCTGCCCCTCCTCCGCCAGTTCCAGCGCCGCCGCCGTGGCGAGCAGCCCGCCCATGCGGAAGCCGACCAGGACCAGTTCGGTGACGCCGGTGTCCTCGCGCAGGCGGCGGACCGCCGCCTTGATCCCGTCCAGCCAGGCGCGCACCCGGTCGGGCTCGCTGTCGTCCCCGGATGAGTCGCCGGATCCCGGATAGTCGAAGCGCAAGGTGGGCAGGCCAGCCGCCGCCAGCCTTTCAGCGAAGCTCTTCCAGGCGCGATGGGCGCAGAGCTCCTCATGCCCGTAGGGACCGCACAGGACGACTCCCCGCAGCCCGTCCGCCGGATGCAGCCATCCGAAACACCCATCGAACACCACCGGTGTCGGCTTCATGCGTTCCCCCTGTAGCGGACGGGAGCCTGCGCGTTCAGCGCATGGACCTCGCCATCCGGCAACCAGCCCCCGGCCGGTGCCGTGCCGTCCGTGACACCCAACCCCGCACCCCCCCGCCTTCCGGCTTGACGGGGCTGCAGACGAACCACCCGTTCGGTGCCGGGCGGCAGATGAAACCAGGACTCCTCCGCCTGGAACCGCTCGTCCTCGACATGGACCGAACAGGCGAACCGCTTGGTGGAAAGCCGCAACTCCCACTGGTCCCCCTGGCGCCCGACCACGGCCGTCAGGCCGGGATCGACACGGGGCAGCGACCGACCCCCTGGAAAATAATGAACCTCGTCAATCGGTTCCATGCCCCTTTCGGCGGACAGCAATTGCGCCGTCACCACATCGTGCGGGATCGGCCCGAACCTGTAGGTGTAGGTTGTGTCGAAAAAGCGGTCGGACAGCGCCGCCGCGGCAAGAGCGACCGCCCCCCGCGCCGGCAGCGTCACCGGACGCTCGGCCTTCAGCACCGGGACCGCCCCGTCGCGCCATGCCGTCAGGCGCAGCAGCGCCTCGACCGGCCGCGGGCCGTCATTGACCAGATGGACGGCCAGCCCGTTCACCCCCTCGTCGGTCAGGATGACCCGCTGCGGGCGGAAGGCGCGCTTCAGCGCGTGCCAGGCCGGCTTCGGCGTGCCGTCGGCGGCGACCACCCCCCAGCCGGCGCCATGCCCCCGACCGGCCCCCGGCCAGGGATCGCGCCATTGCCAGACCAGCCCGCCGGCGCAGCCCGACCCGGCCCGGCGCCACTCGTCGAACACCGCCTGCATCACTTCGCCGGTCACAGCGCGCGACAGCCGGCGGTAGCGGTCCGGATCCTCGTGGCGCAGCCGGCGCGGGTCCACCGCGTACAGCGCCTCCAGGTAATGTTCGCGCACATCCTCGAAGTCCCAGGAGGCGCCGGGATCGCGCGGCACCCCCTCCTTCCAGCGCGGATGGTGCAGCGCCGGGACTCCCGCCTGGGCGCCCGTTTGCCCGCCCTCCGGCAGGTTGGAGAAGGCGAGGCATTCGGCTGCGAAGCGCACCCCCGCCCGCCGGGCGTCCTCCAGCGGCCTCATGTAGGCGCCGACGCCGTAATAATGGGTCACGCCGGCATCGGCGACGAAGGGCAGCGCCCCGCCGCTGGGCGAGTTCGCCACCCGGACCAGATCGGGCCGCAACCACGCCGCCGTCTCCTCGATCACGGCGGTCAGCGCCGGCTGGGTCCAGGAGGCGCGCGGCAGGCCCAGCATGGCCGCCTGCTGCTCCATCTCGCTGCCACCGCACAGCACCGCCAGCGACGGCGAGGCCTGGGTCCGGTCGAGCAGCTGCGCGACCTCCGCCCGCAGGCTCTCCAGGAAGGCCGGGTCGGTCGGATAGTCGAAATTGGCGAGCATGGCGTCCTGCCAGACCAGGATGCCCAGCTCGTCGCACAGCTCGAAGAAGGCGTCGCCCTCATACAGCATGGTGCCGCCGACCCGGACCATGTTGGCCCCGGCCTCATGCATCCGGCGCAGCTCCGGCTCATAGGCGGCACGGCCGGCCGGCAGCGCGACGAGATCGACCGGCACCCAGCAGCCGCCCCGGCAAAACACGCGCTCGCCGTTCACCAGCAGGGCGAAGCCGTCGCCGTCGGGACCGCGGTCGACGGCGAGCGAGCGGAAGCCGACGCGCCCCAGATCGACCGTCACCGCGCCGATGCGGGCGGCCACGCCGTGCAGAACCGGCTCGCCATGGGTGTGCGGCCACCAGGGCTCGACGCCGGGCAGGGTCAGGTCGGCGCGGAAGGCGTCGATCCCGCCATCGGTTCCATCGAAGACCAGCGGCGCCACCCGGCCGGCGACCTCGACCGAGCCCGTCATGCCGGCCGCCATCCCGGCCGGGACGCCCTCCACCGTCAGCCGCAGCGCCAGCCGGCCGTCGCGCCCGTCGTAACTGCTGCGCAGGTCGGCGGCCAGCACGCGGAAAGGGCCGGTTTCCTCGACCAGCTCGACCGGCCGGTAGGGGCCGACGGCATGGACCGGCGGGCACCAGCCCGGCATATGGCCGAGCAGCGTGGTGCGGACGAAACGCAACGCCGCCGGCTCGGCCAGCTTCGGCCGCCAGCGGGCGCGGCCCTTTTTCGCAGCCAGCACCGGGTAGAGCGCGTGGAAGCGGATGGCCAGCTCCGCCTCGCCGTCCAGCGTCACCGGCACCTCATGGGCCAGGAACATGCTGTCGGAGGTCAGGATGCGCTCCCCGTCCAGCAGCACCTCGGCGATGGTGGCGAGGCCGTGGAAGCGCAGGATGCGGGGACCGTGCCCGGACAACCGTCGGCGGTAGAGGAAGTCCCGGTCATGCAGCGCGGCTGGTGCCTCGGCCGACCACAGCCCGGCGGCCTGGAGCGCCTGCGCGGCGGTGCCGGGAACCGGCGCCGGGAACCGCTCCCCGCTTTCCTCCCCGCCGGGCGCCTCCCCGCCGGGCGCGCAGGGCGCCATCGTCCACCCCTCGGTGAGGGCGGTGATCCGTTGTCCGGTGACCGATCGGATGCGCGCCATCGCCCGTCACCCGCAGCGGCGGGCCAGACCGCCCAATGCGCTGTCGTAGGCACGCTCCAGCCGGTCGAAGCCGCCGCTCAGGTCGGGCGCCTTGCGCCTCGCCACCGTGCGGGCGAGCTGGAACTGCATCGCCTTGGTGCCCTCGGCGACCGACCGGCAGGCCTCCTCCACCTCGGCAGGACCGTCGAGCCAGCGGACATGGGCGCCCAACAGCTCGAAATTGGCGCCGAGCTGGCGCAGCAGGTTGAAGGCGTAGAGGTGGAAATACTCCATCGGCCGGGCCAGCAGCCGGTCCAGATGCTCCGGGAAGGCGGCGCGATAGGCCGCCACCGGGTTGCCCACCGGCCGGCGGGCCAGATGGCGGCGCAGCAGCTCCAGCGACGCTCCCACCAGCGCCCGGCCTTCCAACGGTCGGGCCGCCGGCTTCACGAACTCCACATAGGGGTACAGCGGCCCGGCCGCCGCGGCCATGACGCCCTCGTAGTCGGCGCCCTCCAGCCGGTGGAAGCCGGCATTGTGGAAATAGTCCATCGTCCGTGCTGCCGGGTCGAGGCGGGTGATGCCGACCGTGGTCTTGACATGGGTGGTGCCGTAGGAGGTGCCGCGGGTGTCCGGAAGGTGGAAGCCGTCGACCTCCACCAGCACCAGCCGGCCGCGCGCCGCCTGCTCCGCCACATGGGCCTCGACCGCCTCGTAGATCGCCAGCTCCTGCACCCGCAGGCCGTACAGGGTTTCCAGGTCCTCCAGCGGCACCTTGAAGAAGGTGAACTGGTCGCCCTCGAAATCCTGGGTGACGGTGAATCCCAGCATCGCCAGCGGCTCCAGCCCGCGGGCGTGCAGCGCCTCGATCCACAAATCGACGTAGCAGTTGGTCTCCGGCCAGATGCGCTCGCCACGGTGGAGGGAATGGCAGTCGTAGCCGTCGGGGCGATGCGCGGTCCACATGGCGCCCGTCAGCCCCACAGCAGCTTGCGGACCGCCGCCGGCCATTGCCCGGTGTCGAAGCCGTGGTGGCGGAACAGCGCCAGCGCCACCCGCTCCATGCCGAAGCCGACGCAGGCGGTGTGGGCCACGCCGCCATCCGCCGTCCGGATGTCCCAGAGATGGCCGAAATGGTCCTGGTGGTAGTTGAAGCTGAGGCAGGCGGTCGGCTTCTCGCTGCTGGTGATCGGGATCAGCAGCTCGAACTTCAGCTTCTGCTCGCGCTGGCTGCTCGACAGCATGGCGCCGGCCCGGCCGAAGAAGGGGTCGTTGGCGACGTCGATCTCCAGCGGCACCTCCAGCGAGGCCATCATCCCGCGCCCGCGCTCCAGCCACAGCTCGCGGAACTCGACGACCTGGTCGGCCGTGCCGATGCGGATGTATTCGCGCATGCGGAACAGCTGCATGCGGGCGGGGTCGATCGACGGCTCATGGCGGAAACAGTAGGAGAAGACGTCGATCAGCCGGCCCTCGCCGGGCAGCGGGCCGCGCCGGGCGACGGTCGGATAGACCGGATAGCAGGCGGCCGGCGTCATCACCACGTCGGTCGCCGCCTGATCCTCGGTCCAGTCCTGCCCCTCCTCCAGCCGGCGCAGCAGGCTGCGGTGCGCCTTCTCGTCGCCTGCGAAGCTGTGGATGGTGCCGGCCAGATGGGGAAAGCTCTTCAGATACTCGCTCTCCTCCAGATGGCGGCGGTTCAGCGCCGGGGGGAAGCGCATCACTTCCGCCCCGTCCCCGCCGCCCCAGCGGGTGACCAGCGCGTCGAAGCGCTCCACCACCTCCTCGAACGACCCGCTGCGGCCATAGAGGCCGTCGACGCCGGTCGGGATCAGCAGGCCGGCTTCCACCAGCTCGTCGCGATAGGCGGCATGGGCCGTGGCGGCGTCCAGCATGTTCATTTGTCCACCCTGTTCATTCGGCCATCCCGTTCATTCGAAAGGCCCCGACCCATCGCGCTGGACGAGAAGCTGCGTGGCGACATGCGACATGATGCGGTCGTTGCCGATCATCAGTGCGGCGGAATGGGCGTCGCGCAGATGGCGGCCCAGGCTGTAGGGGGTATCGTTGCGGTAGCCGGCCAGCCCGCAGGTGCGGATCGCCGCCTCGACCACCTCGCGCACCAGCTCCGACGTCGTGACCTTCAGCGTGGCCATGGCGGTGGCGAAGGGCAGCCCGCTCAGCAGCTCCGGCGAGCCGCAGGCCAGTTCGTAGCGGCTGATCGCGGCCAGGATGACCGCCTTCATCTGCTGGAGCTTCGCCGTCGCCTCGGCCAGCCGCACCGCCGAGGCCGGCGTGGTGCCCGGCTTGCGCCTGGCCTCCGCCCGGACGAAGGCGCGGGCGCGGCTGACCGCGTCGGCGGCGATGCCGAGCCAGCAGCTGCTCCACAGGATGTGGGTGACCGGCAGCATGGTCTGGGCCGACAGGTCGGCATAGGGCAGCGGCAGGATCTGGTCGATGACGCCCGACGCCTCCAGGCGGTAGCCGTCGGAACAGGTGCCGCGCATCCCCATCGCGTCCCACAGCGTCGTCTTCTCCAGCCGGAAATCGTCCCTGGACAGCACCACCAGCACCTGATCGGACGAGGGAGAGTCCGGGGTGCGCCGTGCCGTGACCAGGATCGCGTCCGACTGGTCGCCGTAGGAAATGACCGAGGCGTTCTTCGCCAGGGTGAAGCGGCCGGCCCCGGCCTCCTGGTCCACCGTGACGGCGCAGACGCTGTTGCGGATGTCGCCGCCGGTCTCCGCCTCGGTCGTGGCGGAGCCCAGCAGCAGCTGTTCGGCGGCGATGCGCGCCATCAGGCCGCGGTGCCAGCCGTTCCCGCCATGGTTGACCAGACAGGCGACCTGGATCTGGTGCATGGCGTGGATCATGCCGGTGGAGCCGCAGCCACGGGCCAGCGCGTGGCAGGCCGCCGCCACCTCGAACAGAGAGGCGCCGCCGCCGCCGAGTTCCGCCGGCACCATGGCGCCGAGCAGCCGCTCGGCGCGCAGGGCGTCGAACGCCTCGGCCGGGAAACGGCCGTCGCGGTCGACCGCATCGGCATGGCGTGCCGCGATTTCGGCCCCGATGACCCGCGCCCGCGCCGCCACGCCGCCATGAGCGGCCCAGTCGGCGGCCTTTCCGGCAACCCGATCGGTTGCCCCGGCCGGGACGGCGCTCACGCCGCTCCCCCATCCGTCAGGCCGCGCATGGCGTCGCGGATCGTGGCGATGCTCTCGAAGGTGCGGCGGTTCAGCAGCCGTTCGGGAAACTCGACGTCGAACTGTTCCTCCAGCCCCAGCATCAGCCCGACGCAGCCATGGGAGGTGAGGCCGGCGGCGTAGAGGTCGTCATCGACGGCCAGCGTGCCGGCATCGACCGCCAGCCCGCCGCACTCGGCCAGCACGGAGCGGATGTCGTCGATCATCGTGTCGCCGCTCCCGCCGGCCGGAGAGCCGCCGAAGGACGAACCGTCGAAGGACGAAGCGGCGAAAGGCGGACTGACATCCTGCGGCATTCTTGCGATCCTCTGGAAACCATTGACCTCAAGCTAGCCACGCCACCCCGGTGCTTCCACTCGGCATCGGTATGGCCGCATGGCTATCCATGTGATGAAAACCATCACCGGTGGGGGTAAGCACAGGGTAGGGTCGGCCGTTGGCCCCGGTTCCGCTCCTGCCGACCGTCATGGGCGCCGCCGCCCGGCCGACTGCCCGCCTATGCCCCGCAACTTTCCCACAGGCGGAAATTTTCAGGCCTATACCGCCCCTTGTTTCATTGGATGGAACCCGCGCTGCAATCTTTTCGCTACTGCGGAAAAAGCCATTGACGGAGCATGGGCGGATGGAAACCATGCAAGGGCCGATGTGACCGATGGTCGCAAGGGCTCCGCAATGCTTGCAGTTCCGAAATCGCGGTCAACGCGGGCTTGCGCCAATCCACCCCGCAACCGTACCCGCCGTGCCGCGTCCACCGCGCCACATCCGTTCCGAGGGATCACACGCCATGGCCATCGCCGCTTCCGCCACGTCAAACGGCACCCCACCCGGCACCGGCCGGCGTAGCCTTGGCGTCCGGGCGAAGCTGCTGCTGGCCTTCGCCGGCATGGCGGCGATGACGGTGGCGGCCAGCGCGGTCGGGCTGATGTCCTTCTCCGCGGTGGAAGCGCCGATGGAGCAGATCGCCGACACCAGCCTGCCGGAGATGGAGCTGGCGACCCGGCTGGCCGGGGAAAGCGGCCGCATCGCGTCGGCCGCCCCCGCGCTCGACGGCGCCGCCAGCCAGGAGGAGCGGGAGCGCATCAAGGCCGAGACGGCCAAGGACGCCCGCGACTTCCTCGCGCTGGTCGACGAGCTGGCCCGGCGCCGGCCGCAGGATCCGCTGCTGGGAGAGGTGCGCGACACCGGCAACGCGCTGATCGGCACGCTCGACCGCGTCAATGACGGGGTTTCCCACCGGCTTTCGCTGCGCGACCGGCGCGAGGCGGCCGGCGGCCGGCTGGCCCAGTCCTACGACGGTTTCCTGAAGACGCTGGCCCCGCTGGTCGACGGCGCCGGCAACGCCCTGCAGGAAAAGGGCATGGCGCTGGACGGCGGCACCGACCGCGACATGGGGGCGCTGTCCGACGCGGTGCGCTCGATGATCGCGCTCTACGACCTGCGCGGCAGCATCGCCGGTGCGCTCGACGCCATGAACCGGTCCGGCACCGCCCCGGACGCCAAGACCATCATCGAGCTGCAGCAGGCCTATCTGGAATCCTCCTCCCAGGTCAGCGCCTCGCTCGGCACGCTGGGCGACCGCGTGGCGCCGGACACCGGTGCCAGGATCGACGCGCTGTTCCTCTTCGGCTACGGCAAGGACAATGTCTTCGACCTGCGCCGCGCTGCGCTGGACGGCACCGAGAACAGCAGCGGCGCGGTCGACCGCCGGCTGGCCGACCGGCTGGCCGATGCGCGGGCGCAGGCAGCCCAGCTGCTCGACGGGCTGAAGGCGCCGCTGCGCAAGGTGCAGAGCGACATCAAGCGCGCCAATTTCGACGTCCGCTCCCAGATCCAGGAGGCGATGCAGGATCTGCTGGGCAGCGGGCTGGAGCGGTTCCGCACCTATCTGGAGCTGTCGACCTACGGCACCGCCCTGACCGGCGCGCTGAACGAGGCGGCGCAGGCCCCCGACGCCGCCCGGCTGGATCTGCTGGAGAAGCGCTTCTCCGCCGCGTCGTCGGCTCTCTACGAACGGGTCGGCAAGCTCCGCGGCGACGTCGGCGGCGACGCCGAGGGCAACGAGGTGCTGGCCGCGCTGGCGCGGGCGCTGGCCGGCTTCGGCCGGGGCGAGGAGGGCATCGTCTCGCTGCGCCGGGCCGAGCTGGCGGCGGCGGCCGACACCGGCCGGGTGCTGGCGGAAAGCCGCCTGCTGGCCCAGAGCTTCGCCGCCACCGTCGACCGCCAGATCGCCGCCATGCGGGACGAGGCCAAGGCCGCCGTCGCCGGCACCGGCGGCACCATCGACGCCGGCCGCCGCATGCTGATCCTGTTCGCCGCCGGCAGCCTGGTCGGCGCGGTGGCGCTGGCCTGGCTGGTCGTCGGCCGCCACATCGTCGCCCGCCTGAGCGCCCTGTCGGATGCCATGCGCGCCATTGCCGCCGGCAACCTCGACGCCGCCATTCCCGCCGCCGGCTCCGACGAGATCGGCGACATGACCCGCGCCCTGACCGTCTTCCGCGACACCGCCACCGAGGCGAAGGCCGCCAGCGCCCGCATCGAGGCCGAACGCGGCCGCGCCGCCGGCGAGCGCCGCCGCGCCATGGTCGAGATGGCGGAGAATTTCGAGAGCAGCGTCCGCGGCGTGCTCGACCGCGTGGCCCAGGCCGCCGGCGAGATGCAGGACATGGCCGAGCGGATGACCCGCAGCGCCGACCTCACCGCCGGGGAGGCCACGACCGCCGCCGGCAGCTCCCAGCAGGCGGAAGGCAACGTCAAGGCGGTGGCCGCCGCGACCGAGGAGCTGTCCGCCTCCATCCAGGAGATCGGCTCGCAGGTCCACGCCTCCAGCCGCATCGTCCGCCAGGCCGCCGACGAGGCCGAGCGCACCGACCGCACGGTCGAGGGGCTGGCGCAGACCGCCGGCCGCATCGGCGAGGTGGTCGGGCTGATCCAGTCCATCGCCGGCCAGACCAACCTGCTGGCGCTCAACGCCACCATCGAGGCAGCCCGCGCCGGAGAAGCCGGCAAGGGCTTCGCCGTGGTGGCGTCGGAGGTGAAGGGGCTGGCGACCCAGACCGCCAAGGCGACCGAGGACATCTCCGCCCAGATCGCCGCCATGCAGGCGGTGACGCAGGAGGCGGTGGACGCCATCCGCTCCATCGCCGTCACCATCCGCGAGGTCAACGAGATCTCGGCCACCATCGCCGCCGCTGTGGAACAGCAGAGCGCCGCCACCCGCGAGATCGCCCGCAATGTCGGCGAGGCGGCCGACAGCACCCGCCATGTCCGCGGCAACATCGACAGCGTCGCCGACGCGGCGCGGGAGTCGGGGGAATCGGCCAACCGCGTGCTGTCGGCCTCCTCGACCGTGCAGGGCCAGCTGCGGTCGCTGGCCGGTCAGGTCGATGCGCTGGTCGACGGGATGCGGGCGGCCTGACGCTCCTCCGGCAGAATCCTGCTCCCTACGGCCC
Organism: Azospirillum sp. HJ39; assembly: GCF_041507355.1. NCBI lineage: Bacteria > Pseudomonadati > Pseudomonadota > Alphaproteobacteria > Rhodospirillales > Azospirillaceae > Azospirillum > Azospirillum sp. HJ39. The sequence continues at coordinate 56,709 of NZ_CP167910.1, forward strand.
GTCTGCCAGCTCCCGCAGGGCGTCCAGGCCGCAGCGGAAGCGGTTGGGCCGCAGCTCCTCCAGCGTGCCCTGGCGCTTCAGCTCGGCCACCACGCGGCTGGCGGTTTCGGTGGTGATGCCCAGCACGGCGCCGACATCCTCCCGCCCGAAGAAGTCGCATTCGCCGCGCTCGTCCACCAGGGTCAGGAACAGGCGGGCGACCCGGGCGCGGGCACTGCCGGTGCCCAGCTCGACCAGGAAGGCGTCGGCCCGCTCGACCGCCTGATGCCAGCGCCGCATCAGTTGCCGGTGCAGGTGCCCGGTTTCGACCGACAGGCGCTGGATCACCGCGACCGGGATGCGGCAGGTCAGCACCGGATGGATGGCGATGGCGGTGTGCCGGTAGGGCTCGCCCAGCGCCGCCTCCAGCCCGGCGGTGTCGCCGGCCCGCAGCAGCCGGACGATGCGCTGGCTGCCGTTGGGCAGATACTGCACCAGCTTCACCAGCCCGCCGCGCACGGTGTAGAGCGCCGACGGCTCGTCGCCGACATGGTAGAGCGCCGCCCCCGGCGCCACGGTGAATTCATCGATGGGCAGATGGATCAGGCCGAAATCGGCCTCGGTCAGGTCGGCGAACAGCGCCGACTCCCGGATGCCGCACCCCCGGCAATTGGCCAGACCCCGCCACGCCGCGGTGATGTCGGTCTTCTTCACGGTCATGTCCATGGTTTGCGGCGGGGCTATGCTGTGGGTACGAACGGTCGCGGACGCCGAGTTTGGCAGCTTTTCGGACATGTTCCAAACGTCTTCCCACCTCTCCCGCCTTCGCGCCCCGGCCTGGAAGCGGTCTTGCATATCGGCAATGCCCCGCCGATCGGTGCGACTTTTCGCAAGTGCCCTTGACGCCGGCCCGGCTTTGCCCACATAAGACCAGACGAACGAACCGGGGTTTCACGGCTTTGCGCCGGCACCCCCGCCCCATCCCCGCTCCCTGCCGTCCGACGGCCGCCCCGTGGCGCCTCCGGCATGGTCCTTTCAACTCCTTATCCGACGAGATCCGCATCGACGAGCGATGCACGCCCGCCCGGCAGCGTCGAATGCCGGCCTATGTGAGACGTACGACAGAGGCATGACGTTTGATTCAAAGCGGCGCCGGATGGCGCCGAACAACCGCGCACGCAACCCGCGTCCGCGCGATGACTTCGACGGCTCCCGCCCGACGGCCAACACGGTCCATGGCGGCGGCCCCATCGGCCCGGTTCCGGGCAAGGACGAGATCCTGTTCCTACCGCTGGGCGGCTGTTCGCGCATCGGCATGAACATGGCGCTCTACGGTCATGCCGGCAAATGGCTGATCGTCGATGCCGGCGTGGCCTTCATGGGCGACGAGGCGCCGGGCGTCGACAGCCTGATGGCCGATCCGACCTTCATCGAGGAGCGGATGCAGGACGTCGTCGGGCTGGTGGTGACCCACGCCCACGAGGACCATATCGGCGCCATCCACCATCTGTGGCCGCGCCTGCGCTGCCCGATCTATGCCAGTCCCTTCGCCTCGCACATCATCCGCGACCGGCTGAAGGAGAAGGGCGCCCACCGCGCCGCCAAGGTGCAGACCTTCGACATCGGCGACACGCTGCGGATCGGTCCGTTCCGGATCGAGACCATCGCCGTCACCCATTCGATCCCCGAACCGATGTCGCTGGCGATCCGCACGGCGGCCGGCACGGTGCTGCACACCGGCGACTGGAAGTTCGATCCCGATCCGCTGATCGGCCGGACCACCGATTTCGCCGCGCTGAAGCGTCTGGGCGACGAGGGGCTGCTCGCCATGATGTGCGACAGCACCAACGCCGACGTGCCCGGCGCGACCGGGTCGGAAGCCGATGCGCGGGCCGGCCTGATCGCCGCCTTCGCCGGCCGGCCGGGCGCCATCGCCGTCACCGGCTTCGCCTCCAATGTCGCCCGCATGACCGCGGTGGCCGAGGCCGCCGCCGCGGTCGGCCGGAAGGTCGTGCTGGTCGGCCGCTCCATGCTGCGCATGGAGAAGGCGGCGCAGGCCTGCGGCTATCTCGACCATGTGCCGGACTTCATGGACGTGCGCGAAGCCTCCTGGACCCCGCGCGAGAACCTCGTGTTCCTGTGCACCGGCAGCCAGGGCGAGGAGCGGGCGGCGCTGAGCCGCCTGGCCCGCAACGAGCACCGCGAGCTGTGGCTGGAGGAGGGCGACACCGTCATCTTCTCCGCCCGCACCATCCCCGGCAACGAGGAGGTGCTGGCCGACATCCACGCGCATCTGCGCGGCATGGGCGTCGAGATCGTCACCCCGGCCGACGCGCCGGTCCACGTCTCCGGCCACCCGAAACGCGACGACCTCGCCCGCATGTACGGTCTGGTCCGTCCCCGCTTCGCCGTGCCGGTCCATGGCACAATCGGCCATATGGAGGCCCATGCCCGCCTCGCCCGCTCCTGCGGCGTCGAGCGCGCGCTGGTCCCGGAGGATGGCGACATCCTGCGCATCGCCCATGAGGGCACCCGCGTGATCGGCCGCATCGAACCGAGGCGCCTCGCCAACACCGGCCGCGAACTGATCCCCTGGATCCCGCCGGTGACGGTGGATGAGGACATGGCGGAGCGCGTCGCCGCCTGACGGCGCGTATCCGGCCCTGACGGCAAACGCCCCGCACCCTCCGGTGCGGGGCGTTTTTCGTTGCGGCGCATATGGAGGGGGACGGGCATGGCGCGGCTGTTGCATACTCCGGTGCGTCTATTCGTCCCATGGAGTGAAATTTCGATGTCATTGCTCTCCTGCTGCCGCGGTGCCGCCCTGTCGGCCCTGCTCCTGTTCGGACTGAACGGGACGTCCCAGGCTGCGGAGCCGGTCAAGGTCAAGGTCTTCGTCGGCTCGATGTTCGAGATCGGCAAGAACACCGGCGACCGCGCGGGCGAGTTCCAGCACTGGTACGAGCGCTATTGGCAGACGGCCGAGCCGATCGCGGTGAAGGGTGCGCTGAACCCGGTCTACTGCAACGCCGACGGCGTGTGCGGCTCGGTGCTGGGCATGGGCAAGGTCAGCTCCTCGGCCTCGATGCAGGCGATCCTGCTGAACCCGCAGCTCGACCTGTCGCAGGCCTATTTCCTGGTCACCGGCGTTGCCGGCACCCCGCCGTCGCGCGGCACCATCGGCGAGGTCAGCTGGGCGACCTGGGTCGTCGACTATGACCTGGGCCACCGTTGGGCGCCGGAGGAGAACAAGCCGGGCGAGCCGACCTTCATGCCGCGCAAGGGCTACGAAGCGGTGCGGCTGTTCCCGATGAACCAGACGCTGGTCGGCTGGGCGATGAAGCTGACCGCCGACACGCCGCTGAAGGACAGCGACTCCGCCCGCGCCTACCGCAAGCGCTATCCGCAGGAAGCCGCGCAGCGTGCCCCTTTCGTGGGCACCGGCACGCACATGACCGGCGACACCTTCTTCCACGGCCCCGGCATGTCGGCGCAGGCGCAGTACATCGCCAAGCTCTACGGCGCCGACGACTATGTCATCACCGAGATGGAGGCAGCGGCGATCACGCTGGTGATCAAGCGGCTGCAGGGTTCCGACCGGGTGATGAGCCTGCGCGGCGCGGTCAATTTCGACCAGGGCAACCCGAACGAGACCACGCTCCAGCATCTCGATCCCAAGCCGGGCGAAACCGCCGGCGGCTTCGCCGAGACGGTGGAGAATGTGGAGCTGGTCGGCTCCCGCATGGTCGACCACATCGTCGGCCATTGGGACCGGTGGAAGGACGGCGTGCCGGCGCTGCCCGCCCAATAAACGGCCGCCGGCGCGGGAGATCCTGGCAGCAGGGCGCGCCGACAGGCGCGGATATCGGCGGTCATCGTCCATGACCGATGATTTGGATCGGATCGCGTAAAATCGGCATCGATTTGAAGCGTGACTCCGATCGCCAAACACAGGGCTGGAGCTTCGTGCGTTTCATGGTGAACGCACGAAGCTCCAGGGCGCCATCGCGGGCACAACAGCTACTTTTAGTTGCTGAGTTGTGAGCTCACCGGCCAATTCGGTTGATCCCATTCCAGCAAGTCGTTTATCCACGGGAGTGGCAGGATGGCTGTATTCAAGCGCCGCTGACACTCCCGCACCGGCCTGTCAGCGAATTTGTCGCAACCAGGACCAGCGGATTCAGAATTGTAAGGTTGTGGCGTCTTCTCTAAAATTTCAGAGCTGTCCCTCTGGGGATTATCGCTAACAATTATAAAATTTTACAGAAACGGAGCAGTGATGCGACAATTTATCACTTCAATAATACATCCTCGTATTTCGATGCGGCTTCAAATGATTGTGGTTCTTTCGCTGCTGTCGCTCGCGGCATTGGCTACTGTCATGTCATTTTCTCAGTATGACGCCATGTATACGGCGCGTGTGGAAAAACTGAAGGCGACGGTGGATTTGGCCACGTCTGTCGCTGCCGACCTCGAAAATCGTGTGCAGGCCGGCACATTGACGCGGGAAAAGGCGTTGACCAGCTTCAGGGACACGATACGACCGCTGAAGTTCGACAGCGGGAACGGTTATTACTTTGTCTATACTTTCGACGGGACTCAAATTGTATTCGGCCCGGATCCGGCGAGCGAAGGGCAAAACAAAATCAATAAGGTCGATGCCTATGGAAATAAATATGTCGAGTCTCAGATAGCTGCGGCGCGCGCTGGTTCGGGCGTCATCACTTACTGGTTCCCGCGACCTGGAATGAAGGAACCCCTGGCGAAGGTCGCGTATATCGCGGGCTTCCCGCAGTGGAACATCTCGATCGGAACCGCCGCTTACATCGATGATCTGGACGCCGACTTTTACGCTGGTTTGGAATGGACTGTCTTTTTGGTTCTTTTGTTTGTCCTGGTGACGGCTGGAGGCGCGCTGTTCGTCGCCACCGGCATCAAACGGCCGATTTCTCTTTTGCAGAAAGCCATGATCGCCTTGGCGAATGGGAATGTCGATGTCTCCGTGGCCGGAACGAAGCGTCATGATGAATTGGGTGAAATGGCCCGGGCGGTCGATGTGTTCCGCACTCATGCGATCGAAAACCGCCGCTTGATCGCCGAGCAGGACGCGGTGCGCGCGGCGGCTGAAGGCGAACGTCGCCGGCTGACCGGGGAATTGGCCGTCAGTCTCGAATCGCAGGTCGGCGGTGTCGTGAAGATCGTGTCCCTCGGCGCTGAAGATGCCGAAGGAGCGGCGAAGTCGCTGTCCGGCTCGGTGGAAGCCATTCGCGCACGCGCCACGTCGGTCAGCACGGCTGCCCAGCAAGCATCGGCCAATGTGAACACCGTGGCTGCGGCGACGGAGGAACTGTCGAACTCGATACTGGAGGTCAATGAGTTGATGGCGCGGTCGACCGCGGTCGTCGGTGAAGCGTCCAGTTTCGCCAAGGATGTCGATGGCAGAATGCAAAATCTGGTGGGTGTCGTGTCCCGTATCGGGGATGTTGCATCCCTGATCAACACCATCGCCTCCCAGACGAATCTGCTCGCGCTCAACGCGACGATCGAAGCGGCGCGTGCCGGTGCGGCGGGCAAGGGCTTCGAAGTCGTGGCGAACGAGGTCAAGAATCTGGCTGCGCAAACCGCGAAGGCGACGGACGATATCCGCGCCCAGATCGCCGAAGTGCAGAGCACAACCGGTCAGGCGGTTTTCGCCATCAACCAGATCACGGATGTCATCCATCAGATCGCCGACTTGTCCAAGACAGTCGCCGCATCCCTGGAGCAGCAGCGGGCCGCGACCGATGAGATTGCCCGCAACGCTCAACAGGCCGCCACGGGAACCCATGAGGTCAGCCAAGCCATGCAGGGGGTCAGCGAGGAGACTCAGTCGACGTTGCAAGCCACCAACCAGACCATGAACGTCGCCCGAGCCCTGTCGGAGCAAGCGCACGTGCTGCAAAATGCCATGCTGATGGTCTTGAAGGAGCTGAAGGCCAGTTCGGACAAGGAGGCGGTGATTGGACTCCGCACGGCGGAGCGATGATGCGTCGCCGGTGACGGTGTTGCACCGCGCCGGCCATTGGATTTGGAGTTTCGTCCGTTCAATATGAAACGCACGAAACTCCAGCCTTATGCCAGGGTCAAAAGGTTCTGACTTTTGACCCTGGTTTCAGTCCTCGGCCAGATTGGCGTAGAGCTGCTGCAGGGTGGCGTTCAGCTTGCCGATCTGCGATTCCGACAGCCCCTCGAAGCTGCGGGCGAACAGCTTGCCGGTCGCCTCCTGGATGCGCTCGACCAGCGCATGGCCGGCGGGGGTCATCGCCACCTCGGTGACGCGGCCGTCGTCGGCGTTGGTGCCGGTGTCCACCAGCCCTTCGGCCTTCATCCGGTAGACGATGCGGGTCATCGTCGACAGCTTGACGATGGCGTGGGTCGAGATCTCCGAGATGCTCGACGTGCCGTGCGTCTTCAGGATGAACAGCACCCGCCAGGTCGGGATGTCGGTGCCGATCCGCTTCAGCGCGGTTTCCATCTTCTGGGTGTAGATGCCCTGGACGCGGGCCAGCCAGTAGAAGGGAAACTCCTCGACCTGGAACTCGGGATCGGAGGGGATGTAGCGGCGCAGCTTCTTGGTGATGGCCATGATGCCCAATGTCTGTCCAGCGGTCGGCGAGGCCGGGGCCATCTTGTACCAACCGCCGGTTCGGTTGCCAAACGCCTTGCAGTGCCGCTCCGCTGCCGCCTCACCAGCCCGGCCCGCGCGCCGTCCGCATCTTGCGCACCATGGCGTCGAAGAACTTCACGGCGAAGCCGCCGTCGCGGATCAGCATGGCGGTCAGGTCGCTGCATTTCTGCCGGACCTCGGTCGACAGCTCGACATCCTCGCCGCGCATGCTGTCGGCCAGCGTCTGGATCTCGGCGGCACGCTGCACCGTCCACAGCAGGAAGAAGGTCTTGGCGATGCTGGACTCCCCCACCGCAATGCCGTGGTTGCGCAGCACCAGGACATGCTTGTCCCCCAGGCTCTCCAGCATGCGCGGCTTCTCGTCGGCGAACAGCGTGATGCCCTCGAAGGCATGGTAGCCGACCCGGCCGTAGAGCTGGGCGCCGTAGAAGTCGTTGTGCGAGAAGGCCTGCCTCTTCTGCACGATGGCCGACACCTCGGTGGTGTGGGTGTGGATGACGCAATGGATGTCGTCGCGCGCCTCGTGGATGGCGCTGTGCAGGGCGAAGCCGGCCGGGTTGGCGTCATAGGGCGACGGCTCCAGCTTCTCGCCGTCCAGCCCGACCTTCAGCAGGTTGGCCGGCGTCACCTCGGTGTAGTTCAGGCCGAAGGGGTTGACCAGATAGTGATGCGCCGGCCCCGGCAGCCGGGCCGAGATGTGGTTGAAGATCGTCTCGGTCCAGCCCATGAAATCGACGAGATGGTAGCAGTCGGCCAGCTGGCAGCGCAGCGCCCATTCCTCCTCGCCGATATGGGCGGGCCGGACGACGCTGTTGTGCCCCATGGCGGGCGCGGGAATGGAAACGGGAACGGCGGCGGTCGCGGTCGTCATGGTTTGCGGTCCTCTTCCGGATGTTACAGGCCCGCGGCGGCGCGCAGCGCGCTGTCGCTCTTGAAGCGGGCGAGGATGGCGATGTTGCGGGTCAGCGGCATGGACAGCCCCTGCAGCTCGGCCAGTTCGATGACGGCCTCGCAGATGGCGGACAGCTCCAGCGGCAGCCCCTTCTCGAAATCCTGGAGCATGGAGGTCTTCACCGGCCCCATCCCCGCCCCCATCGCCAGCAGGGACGCCGGGTCCAGCTCGATCCGCGCGCCGTAGGCGGCGGCGGTCAGCAGCGCTTCGGACAGCATCTGCCGGGCGATCTGCGACAGCGACGGGTCGCCGTAGATGTCCTGCAGCGTCGCCCCCGACACCACCGACAGCGGGTTGGAGGAAAGATTGGCGATCACCTTGGTCCACAGCGGGTCGCGCACCCGCCCGCTGGCCTGGGTCTGGATGCCGCAGGCGCTCAGCATGGCGGCGATGCGGGCGAGGCGCTCGCTGGGACGGTGGTCGATCTCGCCCAGGATCAGCTTCAGCGGGTTGAAGCTGCGGGCCACGCCCGGCGCCATGCGCTCGGCGGTGATGTAGGCGATGGCGCCGATCACCCGGTCGAGCGGCACCAGACCCTTCAATTCCCCGTCGGGATCGACCGAGCGGACGGCGCGGCCCTGGTGGCGCCCGCCCTCCCCCTCGAAATACCACCAGGGGATGCCGTTCACCACCGGGACGACCAGCGTCTGCGGCCCGATCATCGGCCGGGCCGACCGCACCAGCGGCAGCAGATCCTGCGCCTTGGCGCAGAGGAACAGCAGGCCGGGCTGCCCCAGCCCGTCGGCCGGCCCGGCCTCGACCCGCACATGATGCTCGCCCTCGCGGTCGGTCAGGTGCAGCCCGTCCTGCCGGATCACCTCCAGCGTCGTCCCGCGCGCCAGCACGCCGACCCGGTGGCCGGCCCGGGCGATGCGGACCGCCAGCGTGGTGCCGATGGCGCCCGCCCCGGCGATCCCGACATGCCAAGGCCCCTGCCCGGCGGCCGGATGCTCGCGCCAGTCGGGATCCGTCATGAGGCCAGCATCTCCTGATGCTTGCCGGCCATGCCGAGATAGGCCGCCACCACGCGGGGATCATGGGCCAGTTGCGACGCCGGCCCCTCCATGGCGATGCGCCCCAGCTCCAGCACATAGGCGTAATCGGCGACGCGCAGCGCAGCGCGGGCGTTCTGCTCGATCAGCAGGATCGACACCCCCTTGCGCCGCAGCTCCGAGATGATGCGGAACACCTCGCGCACGATCAGCGGCGCCAGCCCGAGCGACGGCTCGTCCAGCATCAGCAGCTTCGGCCCGCCCATCAGCGCGCGGGCGAGCGCCAGCATCTGCCGCTCGCCGCCCGACAGGGTGGCCGCCATCTGCCCGCGCCGCTCCTTCAGCCGGGGGAACAGGACGTAGAGCTCCTCCATCGCCGCGTCCTGCTCCCGCCTGGAGCGGGAATGGAAGCGGAAGCCGCCGAGCCGCAGATTGTCCTCCACGCTCATGGTGGCGAACAGTGCGCGCTTTTCCGGCACGAGGCTCATGCCGCGCGCCACCATGTCCTGGATCGACGGCGACGGCCCGTCATGGCCAAGGAAGCTGACACGGCCGCGCGACGGCAGCACGCCCATGATGGCGGACAGCAGCGTCGTCTTGCCGGCGCCGTTCGGGCCGATCACGGTGACGATCTGCCCCTCGCCCACCCGCAGGCTGGCGTTGCTCAGCGCCTCGATCTTGCCGTAGGAGACGCAGAGGTCGGAGACCTCCAGCAGCGGCGCGCTCATTCGATCCCTCCCAGATAGGCTTCGAGGACGGCCGGGTTGGTCTGGATCGTCTCGGGCGGTCCCTCGGCGATGCGCTCGCCGAACTCCATGACATAGACGCGGTCGACCAGCCCCATGACGAAGTCCATGTCATGCTCGACCAGCAGGATCGCCATGCCCTCCGACCGCAGCCGGACCAGCAGCTCGGCCAGCGCCTGCTTCTCCAGGAAGCGCAGGCCGGCGGCAGGCTCGTCGAGCAGCAGCAGGCAGGGATCGGCGCACAGCGCGCGGGCGATTTCCAGCAGGCGCTGCTGGCCGAGCGCCAGGCTGCCAGCCTCGGCGTGCAGGTATTGGCCGAGCCCGACGCGGACCAGCTGGCGCCGCGCTTCCGCCAGCAGCCGCGCCTCTTCCGCGCGGTCCAGCCGCAACGCCGCGGCGGCGACGCCCTTCGATCCGCGCAGATGGGCGCCGATGGCGACATTCTCCAGCACGCTCATGCTGGGCAGCAGCTTGACATGCTGGAAGCTGCGGCTGAGGCCGGCGCCGGCCATGGCACGGGCGGTGCGGCCATCGATGCGCTCGCCAAGGAAGCGGATTTCGCCGGAGGTCGGATGGTCGACGCAGGAGAGCTGGTTGAACAGCGTGCTCTTGCCCGCCCCGTTCGGCCCGATCACCGCCAGGATCTCGCCGGCCCGCACGGTGAAGCTGATGTCGCGGTTCGCGACCAGCCCGCCGAAGCGCCGGGTGACGCCCTTGGCCTCCAGCACCACCTCGCCCTTGGCCGGCATGGCGCGGCGGGGCAGCGGCCCAGCGTCGGGCAGGTCCGAAGCCACGCTCTCCAGCGCGCCCGGCCGCTGCCGGCGCCGCTCGAACAGCTTGGCGATCCAGCCGGCGATGCCGCCGGGCAGATGCTGCATCAGCAGCACGATCAGCAGGCCGAAGACGATGGCCTCGAAATTCCCGCTGCGGCCCAGCAGGTGCGGCAGCAGATCCTGCAGCCACTGCTTGGCGAAGGTGACGCCGGCCGCGCCGATCACCGCCCCCCAGACCTGCCCCACCCCGCCGATCAGCGCCATGAACAGGAAGTCGATGCCGGCCTGGAGGCTGAAGGGGGCCGGGCTGACGAAACGCTGGGTGTAGGCATAGAGCCAGCCGGCCAGCCCGGCATAGAGGGCTGCGACCAGGAAGGCGGTCATCTTGGCGCGGAAGCTGTCGACACCCATCGATTCCGACATGCGCTGCCCGCCGCGCAGCGCGCGGATGGCGCGGCCGACGCGGGAGTCCAGCAGGTTCAGCGTCGCCACCACCGCCAGCAGCAGGATGGCCCAGATCAGGTAGAACAGCGCCTCCGCCTTGTCGAAGGCGATGCCGAACAGGCTCAGCGCCGGGATGCCGGACAGGCCGGTATGGCCGCCCAGGAATTCCAGGTTGCCGAACAGGTAGAACAGCGACAGCCCCCAGGCGATGGTGCCGAGCGGCAGGTAATGGCCCGACAGCCGCAGCGTCACCGCCCCCAGCAGCGTGGCGATGGCGAGCGTCAGCAGCAGCCCCACCGCCAGCCCGGCCAGCGGCGACCCCGCCATCCAGGCGAGCGGCCCCGGCAGGTCGGCGGCGGACACGGTGGCGAGATAGGCCGTCGCATAGGCGCTGACGCCGATGAAGGCGGCCTGACCGAAGCTGGTCATCCCGGCGACGCCGGTCAGCAGGACGAGGCCGAGCGTCGCAAGCGCGAAGATGCCGATGTTGTTGGCCAGCGTGACCTGATATGTCGGCAGCAGCAGCGGGGCGGCCGCCAGCAGCGGCACCAGCGCCAGCAGGATCCAGCCGGACGGCGACAGTTTGGGCATCGACGGGGCGGGCCTCCCGGCGGAAGTTTTTGAAAGAACGCCGGGCTTCATTCCTCGTCCTCCGCGCCATGGTGGGAGAGGGAGCGCCAAACCAGCACCGGAAGGATCAGCGTGAAGACGATGACCTCCTTGTAGCTGCTGGCCCAGAAGGTGGAGAAGGATTCGGCCTGCCCGATCAGCAGGGCGCCGAGCGCGGCGACCGGGTAGCTCGCCAGCCCGCCGATGATGGCGCCGACGAAGCCCTTCAGGCTGATGATGAAGCCGCTGTCGTAGTAGATCGTGGTGATCGGGGCGATCAGGATGCCGGACAGGCTGCCGATCAGCGCCGCCAGGGCGAAGCTGGCCTTGCCCGCCAGTTCCGGCGAGATGCCGACCAGCTCGGCCCCCAGCCGGTTGACCGCGGCGGCGCGCAGCGCCTTGCCGTAGAGGCTGCGCTCGAAGAACAGGTAGAGGCCCAGGATCAGCGCCAGCGACACCGCCACCACCCAGAGGGTCTGGCTGTTCAGCATCACCATGCCCAGGCGCAGGCCGCCGTCGGAGAAGGGCTCGGTGCGCGCGCCCTCCGGCCCGAACATCAGCAGCCCGACGCCGACCAGCACGACATGCACGGCGATGGAAACGATCAGCAGCACCAGCGGGTGCGCCGCGGCGATCGGCTGGTAGAAGACGCGGTAGAGCGCAAGGCCCAGCGGCACGATCAGCGCCATCGTCACCAGCGCCTGCACGGCGACGCCCATGTCGGCCAGCGGCACCAGCGTCGTCAGCGCAGTGAGCGCGCCGGCATAGGCGACCCCCAGCGCAGAGCCGCGCCTTACCGCCGGCCGGCCGTCGCGCCGCCAGGCGGCGTGGATGTCCATGACCATGGCGGCGGCGGCCAGCGCCAGCAGCAGCCAGCCCAGCCGGACCGGTGTTCCGCCCTGCATCGCCGCCATGGTCAGGGCGGCGAAGGCGACGAATTCACCCTGCGGGATCAGGAGGATGCGGGTCACGGTGAAGACCAGCAGGATCGACAGCGCCAGCAATGCGTAGATGGCGCCGTTGGTGATCCCGTCCTGACCCAGCAGCATGACGATCTGGAAATTCATGACCGGTATCCCTTCGCTCCGGCGGCGGCCCCGTCTTTCGTTGCGGGAACGGGCGGGCCGCTGCCGGATCACGTCACAAGGTCACTTCACCAGCGTCCACTTGCCGCCGGACACGGTGATCAGCTCGCGGCCGCGCTCGTCGAAGCCGCTGTGGTCGGCCGGGGTCAGGGTGTAGACGCCCTGGGTCGCCGGCAGCTCCTTCACCTGTTCCAGCGCGTCGCGCAGCGCGCTGCGGAAGCCGGCGGACCCCGGCTCGCCGCCCTTCAGCGCGACCGGGATGGCGCGCTCCAGCAGCAGGCCGGCGTCATAGACGTTGGCGCCGAAGGTGGCGGGCTTGGAACCGTTCAGCTTCTCGTAGGCGGCGACATAGTCGCCGGCGATCTTCTTCGACGGATGGCTGTCGGGCACCTGGTCCAGCACCAGCATCAGGCTGGCGGCCAGGATCGTGCCCTCGACCTTCTTGCCACCCAGCTTGAGGAAGTCGGGCAGCGCCGCGCCATGGGTCTGGTAGAGCTTGCCGCGATAGCCCTGGTCGTACAGCGTCGTCTGCGGCAGCACCGACGAGCTGCCGGGGGCGGCGATCAGCACCGCATCGGGCGAGGCCGACAGGATCTTCAGCCCCTGCGCCGTCAGCGAGGTGTCCTGGCGCTGGAAGCGCTCGCTGGCCAGCAGCTTGATCCCGCGCTTGGCCGCGCCCTCGCCGAACACCTTCAGCCAGTTGTCGCCATAGGGATCGGCGGTGCCGATGAAGCCGACCGACTTGATGCCGGTCTTCGCCATGTGCTCAAGCAGCGCCTCGGCGATCAGGTCGTCGTTCTGGGTTGTCTTGAACACCCACTTCTTCTGTTCGGTCATCGGCAGCACGACGGCGGCGGTGCCGACCGGGGCCAACATCGGCACGCCGGCCTCGGCGGCGAACTGGATGACGCCCATCGCGTTGGGCGAGCCCGACGGGCCGATGATGGCGTCGACCTTCTCCTCGGTGATCAGCTTCTTGAAGGCGGCGACGGTCGCCGTCGGGTCGCTGCCGTCGTCGAGCGTGATGTACTGCACCGTCTGGCCGCCGACGCTGGTCGGCAGCAGGGGAACGCTGTTCTTCTGCGGAATGCCGACCAGCGCGATGGGGCCGGTCGAGGAACTCACCACGCCGATCTTCACCTGCGCATCCGCCTGGGCGGCGGCACCGGCCGCGAACGCCCCGAACAGCAGCGAGACCGCCAGTTTCTTTGCAAACACCGCACCCTCCGTTTCTGTATCGCCCGTCTGTTGCGATCCGCATGGCGGACCCGTCGGGCCGGTCCGGCCGGCGCCCGCAAGGGCCGCTCCCGCCGTCCAACCTCTTGTTATGCCGAAAAGAACAAAGCAAAGACCGCGCCAGTGAAAGCGGCGGCGGCGGCGCCTCGATCATGGAAAACATCGACAATGGAAGACGCGAACAGTCGGAGACCGTCCCGCCGGCACAAGACTCGGTGGAAAAATGGGAAAGATCGAAGCGTCCGCACTGTGCCGGCTGGAATATCCGGCAACTTTGTTCTTGGAGATTTCGATTGGCGCCGCCACTGCGCCCCACCGTCGAAGACCTGCGGTGGTGACGCCGGATGCCGGCCGCCCTTGCCGTCCATTAAGCCAGAGTTCCTTGAATCCGCAATCGAATTTTCAAGAAAAACTGCCCATTTTTTAGCACTCAATTGCATGCTTCGCAGGCGAAAAACCACCAAGCAGGATGATCAGGTACTTTGGCATGAGCCTCTGGCCGCAAAGTATGAACCACACGAAAAACTATTTAATAACAATATATTGAATGAACACTTCCGGCGACGGGAAGCCCGCGGCCCCGCTTTCCGGCGGCCAAAGCGCTGCTCGGATTTTGTGCTTCGCCGCCGAAAATTATTTTCCCAAAGTCAATTGACTATTCACGTTTCTTGGCCTTAGGCTTCGGACATCCCATCCACCCCGAACCGCTCCGATCCCGGCCCCCAGGACAAGCCCGGCATCGTGCGAGCCACGGGGAAACCGGCGCGACCGGGGAAGGCCCTTGCCCATGACGATCTTCGTTCAAACGCTGGACATCGCCGCCACTGACGCCAATGCCGACGCCCCCGCGGCAGCGGCTCGCGAAACCCGCCCCACGGTGGCGATCAAGGACACCATCGACATCGCCGGCACCCCGACCCGCGCCGGCAGCCGGTCGCTGGAGGACGCCCCGCCGGCCGCGACGCATGCCGATGTGGTGGGCAACCTGCTGGCCGCCGGCTGGCGGATCGCCGGCAAGACCACGATGCACGAGCTGGCTTTCGGCACCACCGGCATCAACCGCTGGGCCGGCACCGCGCCGAACCCGGATTTTCCCGATTTCGTGCCCGGCGGCTCGTCCAGCGGATCGGCCGCTGCCGTCGCCGCAGGCATGGTTGACGCTTCGATAGGCACCGACACCGGCGGATCGGTGCGCATCCCGGCCGCCTGCTGCGGCGTCTTCGGGCTGAAGCCGACCTTCGGCCGGGTCAGCCGCCAGGGCGTGATGCCGGCCCGCAGCACGCTGGACTGCGTCGGCCCCTTCGCCGCCGACATGGCCTCCCTGGTCGCCTGCATGGCCGCCATCGACCCGAGCTTCGGCCCGCTGCCGGCACTCGACGACATTGGCGGCGGCGTCACCATCGGCCTGCTGGAGACGGACGCCGATGCCGGGATCGCGGCAGCGGTGCGCACAGCGGTCGGAGCCGCCGGCCTGCCGGTCGAAGCGGTCACGCTGACCGGCATGCGCGCCGCCTTCGAGGCCGGGCTGTCGGTCATCAATGTCGAGACCTGGGCCGCCTGCGCCGCGCTGGTGGAGACCGGCCTTGTCGGCGAGGACGTCGCCGTCCGGCTGCGCAATGCCGCCCGCACCACGGTGGAGGAGGTGGCGCGGGCCGAGGAGGTGCGCGCCGCCTTCACCGCCGAGGTCGACGCGCTGCTGGAGCGTGTCGCGGTGATCGCCCTGCCGACCATGGCCGGCCCGCCGCCGCTGGTGGCCGAGGCCGGCGACACCAGCCGGCTGGTCCGCATGACGACGCTGGTCCGCCCCTTCAACCTGTCCGGCCATCCGGCCATCGCCATCCCGCTCGCTCCCATCGACGGCGCGCCGGCCAGCCTGCAGCTGGTCGCCGCCAAGGGCGCGGACGAGCTGCTCTGCGCGGTCGCAACCCTCATCGCTGGCCACATCGCCGACCGATTGCCCAAAACCGGCTGAACCGCACACCACGCCCTGCAAAACCCCGATCCGATAAACGGAGCCGCGCTCCGACTGCCGACGCGCGCCCTCCCTTTATCGCCTGCCATGGAGATCCCCATGTTGGCTGCTCTGCCCGTGCAGACACCTGACGACGGCCGGAGCTTCGACGACGCTCTGCTTGCCGAGCTTCTGAGCGAGATCCGCGGCCGGCGCGCCGAATTCGAACAGCAGCAGTTCCTCTCCCAGGACATCGTCGAGCGTTACCGCAAGCTCGGCGTCTACCGCGCCCTGGTCGCCCGGCGCTTCGGCGGCGACGAACGCTCGCCCGCCGAGTTCTGCCGGCTGGTGGAGCGCATCGCCGAGGCCGACGGCTCGGCCGGCTGGGTCGCCAGCTTCGGCATCGGCGCGGTCTACCTGTCGGCGCTGCCGCTCGACACGCTGCGCACGCTCTATGCCCGCGGCCCGGACCTCGTCTTCGCCGGCGGCATCTTCCCGCCGCAGCCGGCGGCCTTCGTCGACGGCGGCCTGAAGGTGAAGGGCCGCTGGAGCTGGGCCAGCGGCTGCATGGGCGCCGACATCGTCGGCGTCGGCATCGCGCCGAAGAACAGCGACGGCACCGGCGGCCTGCCGCGCATGGCGGTGATGCCGCGCAGCGCGGTCAAGATCGAACGCAACTGGGATGTCGTCGGCCTGCTCGGCACCGGCAGCCACGACCTCGTGGTCGATGACGTGGTGGTGCCGGAGGAGTGGACCTTCGTGCGCGGCGGCAAGTCGGCGCTGGACGAGCCGCTCTACCGCTACCCGACACTGGCCTTCGCCGCGCAGGTGCTGTCGGTGGTCTCGCTCGGCATCGCCCGCGCGGCGCTGGACGAGCTGCGCTCGATGGGGTCCCGCGCGTCGGTCACCGGCGCGCCGAAGCTGGGCGAGCGCGTCGCCTCCCAGCTGGAGACAGCGAGGCTGGAGGCCGAGCTGCGCGCCGCCCGCTCCTGGTTCTACGACGCCATCGACGACGTGTGGCAATGCCTGCTGGCCGGGAACGAGCCGGCGCCGGATCAGGTCAGCATGCTGCGCCTGTCGGCCACCCACGCCACCCGCACCGCCGCCGACGTGACGCGCCGGGCGCAGATGCTGACCGGCATGGCCGGGGTCTACGAGCGCTGCCCGATCGCCCGCCAGGTCCGGGACGTGCAGATGATCACCCAGCACGCCTTCCTCGGCGACGTCACCTACCAGAATGCCGGCGCCATGCTGTTCGGCCTGTCCCCCCTGCCCGGCTACCTCTGACCCCAAATCCCCGGAGACCTTCCATGAGCGACAAGAAGCCCCTGCGCGTTCTGTTCTGCATCGGCGTCAACCAGAACTTCTTCGACGCGACGGCGGACGAGGCCAAGCAGGTCTGGGGCGCCTTCTCCACCATGATGCGCGGCATCGGCGAGCTGCCGGGCGTGACGGTGCTCGGCAACATGGACGACGACCAGATCATGGTCGGCCCGTCGACCAACTGGCCCTGGACCACCTATGTGCTGGCCGACGTGCCGGACATCGAGACGGTGACCGCCGCCTGCAACCTGTTCCGCGTCACGCCGGTCGGCGACGGCACCTTCAAGCTGTGGAAATACTGCCGCGTCGAGGCCCGCGTCGGCCGCGAGCTGGTGATCCCGCAATGACCCTGCCCCTCCCCGCCGGGGTTGCCGACCTCACGGCGCGCCTCGCCCGCTTCGAGGCGGAGGCCGCGGTCCGCGCCTGCATGGTCCGCTACATGGCGCTGTGCGACGCGCTGGGCCCGGCCACGCCGCTGGACGAGCTCGCCGGCCTGTTCACCGCCGACGCGGTGTGGGAGGGCATCGGCGAGAAATACGCCAAGACCTTCGGCCGGATCGCCGGCCGCGCGGCCCTGCGGGAGATGTTCGCCGGATACATGGTCGAACCCTCCCACTTCGCGCTGAACGTCCATTTCCTGACCTCCGAACTGATCCGGACCCATAGATCGGAGATCGCCGGTCCGGACAGGGCCGAGGGCACATGGATCATGCTGCAGACCTCGACCTTCGCCAGCGGCGCCTCGCACCTGAACGCCGCCCGGCTGACGGTGGATTTCCGCCTGGAGGACGGCGCCTGGCGCATGGGCCATTTCCGCACCGAAAACCTGTTCAGCCGCCCGGTCGACGGCTGGAACCGCCCCGATCCGGTTCCGGTCCCTGCCCCGATCCCGGCCCCGGAGTGATCCCCCTTCCTCTCCGCCCCCAAGACGGAAAGTCCCAAGCCATGGCCATCGACGTCAAAGCCCCGCCCGCGTCCCCTTCGGCAACCTCCCGCGACCTCGCCGACCTGGTGCGCGCCGACCGCGCCCACACCTCGCTCTACACCGACCCGGCGATCTTCGAGCAGGAGATGGACCGCATCTTCGCCAACTGCTGGGTCTGGGTCGCCCATGTCAGCGAGGTCCGGGAAGCCGGCGACTACAAGTCGACCTATGTCGGCCGCCAGCCGGTGGTGGTGGTGCGCGACCGCAAGCAGAAGATCCATGTCCTGCTGAACCGCTGCCGCCACCGCGCCGCCACGGTCTGCGAGGAGAAGAAGGGCCGCACCAACAGCTTCGTCTGCCCCTACCATGGCTGGAGCTATGGCTTGGACGGCAGTTTGCGCGGCGTGCCGCATCCGGAAAGCTACGGCCAGTGCCTGGACAAGGGCGAGTATCCGCTGAAGAGCCTGCGGGTCGAGGAATATGCCGGCATGGTCTTCGCCACCTTCCGCGAGGACATCGAGCCGCTGGCCGACTGGCTCGGCCCGGCGAAGAAGTGGATGGACCTGTTCATGAAGCAGGGCGGCGGCTATCCGATCAAGGTGGCGGGCGAGCACCGCTTCCGCTTCCCCGGCAACTGGAAGATCCAGCTGGAGAACACCACCGACGGCTATCATTTCCCGGTCGTCCACAAATCCTTTCTGTCCTCGGTCGACGAGCAGACCGAACGCATGCTGGACTTCGTCAACGGTCCCGGCTTCGTCGAGGATCTCGGCAACGGCCACAGCGTCATGGTGATGATCCCCGAACTGGTGGATCTGGAAGACAACCTCGACGCTCCCGTCCCCGCCCGCTTCGCGGAGCTGGCCGAGGAACTGCGCAAGGAGGGCCATGACGAGGCCAAGGTGCGCCGCATCGTCCGCGCCGTCGGTGGCTCGGGCTTCAACCTGAACCTGTTCCCCAACATCGCCTGCTCGATGGCCTTCTTCCGCGTGCTGCGCCCGGTGTCGGTGAACGAGACCGAGATCCACCACGCCGTCATCACCATGGACGGCGGCCCCGCCGCCGCCAACCGCGCGCGGCTGCGGCTGCACGAGCATTTCCAGGGTCCGATGGGCTTCGGCACGCCCGACGATTCCGAAGCGTGGGAGCGCGTGCAGAAGGGCGCCCAGGCCGGCACCGATCTGTGGATCCTGCTGAACCGCGGCCTGCCCGGCGAGCGCGTCACCGAGGACGGCCGTGCCGGCGACGTCAGCGCCGAGACCGGCATGCGCGCCGCCTACCAGCAGTGGAAAAAGCTGATGACGGCGTGAGGGGGTGTCCCCGCCTGTGCCCCCTCCCTTCCCACGCTTGTCAGCGTGGGCCCCTTCCCTCCCCCGCCTTCGGCGGTAGAGGGAGCAAGTCGCGAAGCTGCGGCAGTCCCCTCTCCCGCGCAAGCGGGGGAGGGTTAGGGAGGGGGCAAAACTCCCCCACAGCCCCACCCTGCCTCCCCCGGAGACACACGCCATGAACACCCAACTCCTCACCGAGGTCAGCGCCTTCCTGTGGCAGGAGGCCGACATGCTCGACCACTGCGAATATCAGGACTGGCTGGCGCAATGGACCGAAGACGGCGTCTACATCGTGCCGATCGATCCGGTGGCGACCGACCTCGCCGACCGGCTGAACTACGCCTATGACGACGCCGACATGCGCGCCAAGCGCGTCGCCCGCCTGACCAGCGGCGAGTCCGTCTCGACCCAGCCGGCATCGCGCACCGTGCGCTCGCTGTCGCGCTTCCGCATCCTGGCCGACGACGGCGCCACCGTCACCGTGCGCGCCGCCCAGCATCTGCGCGAGTTCCGCAAGGAGACGCTGCGCGACTACACCGCCGACGTCACCTACGAACTCGCCCGCACCAATGACGGCACGGGCGGCGGCTTCCGGCTGAAAGGCAAGATCGTCCGGCTCGTGAACTCGACCGATGCGCTGCACAGCATCGGCTACATCCTCTGACAAGGAGGCCACGGGATGGCACAGGTCGCACTCGTCACCGGCGCTGCCCAGGGGCTGGGCCGCGTCATCGCCGAACAGTTCCTGGCTGCCGGCTACCGCGTCGCGCTGACCGACGTCGCCGAAGCGGCGGTGCGCGAGGCGGCGGCGGCGCTCGACCCGTCGGGCGAGGCCGTCCTGCCGCTGACGCTCGACGTCACCCGCAAGGACGATTTCGCCACGGCGCTCGACGCCGTGCTGGCGCGCTGGGGTGCGCTGCATGTCGCGGTCAACAACGCGGCGATGACGCCGATGACCCCGGTCATGCAGATCACGCCCGACGAGTTCGACGCGGTGCTGACCGTCAACCTGCGCGGCACCTTCCTCGGCTGCCAAATCTTCGGCGCACATCTGGCGAAGGCCGGCTACGGCCGGATCGTCAACATCGCCTCGCTGGCCGGGCAGAATGGCGGCACGGCGTCGGGCGCTCACTACGCCTCCTCCAAGGCCGGCATCCTGACGCTGACCAAGATCTTCGCCCGCGAGCTGGCGGCGTCCAACGTCACCGTCAACGCCATCGCCCCCGGCCCGATGGAGCTTCCCTCCGTCCGCGCCTCCGTCCCGCCCGAGCGGCTGGAGACGCTGATCGGGATGATCCCGGTCAAGCGGCTCGGCAACCCGGCCTTCGTGGCGCGGATGGCGGTGGAGCTGGCCTCACCGGACGCCGATTTCACCACCGGCGCCGCCTGGGACATCAACGGCGGCATCTTCATGCGCTGAGTTTAAGGACGATCGCAATGACGCAAGAGACGCTGACGCTGGTGGTCGCCCGCCGGCGGGTCGAAGGCAACGGGGTGCTGTTGCTCGACCTCGTCGACCGCGCCGGCAAGCCGCTGCCGCCCTTCGAGGCCGGGGCGCATGTCGACCTCCATCTGGCGCCGGGGCTGGTCCGGCAATATTCGCTGTGCGGCGATCCGGCCGACCGCGGGCGCTACCGGCTCGGCATCCTGCGCGATCCGGGATCGCGCGGCGGCTCCGTCGCCGCCCATGACGGCCTGGACGAAGGCACGGAGGTCGCGGTCGGGCTGCCGCGCAACCTGTTCCCGCTCGCCGACAGTGCCGCCCATTCGCTGCTGGTCGGCGGCGGCATCGGCATCACGCCGATGATCGCCATGGCCCATGCGCTGGCCGCGGCCGGCCGCAGCTTCGAGCTGCATTACTGCGGCCGCAGCCGCGAGGCCTGCGCCTTCCTGGACGAACTGGCCGGGGCGCCATTCCGCGACCGCGTCGCCCTGCATCTGGACGACGGACCGGCCGGCCAGCGCCTCGACCTTCCCACCCTGCTGGGCGGCAGCCCGGCCGGCACGCACCTCTATGTCTGCGGCCCGACCGGCTTCATGGAGTGGGTGATCGGCGAGGCGACGCGCCTCGGCCTGCCCGACGACCGCATCCACCGCGAATATTTCCAGGCGGAGGCCGCGACCGGCGGCGACGCCTTCGAGGTGGTGGCGAACCGCAGCGGCAAGCGCGTGCGGGTGGAGGGGGACGAGACCATCGTCCAGGCGCTCGGCCGGATCGGCATCAAGGTGCAGATGTCCTGCGAACAGGGCGTCTGCGGCACCTGCCTGTGCACGGTGCTGGAGGGCACGCCCGACCACCGGGACGTCTTCCTGACCGACGAGGAGAAGGCCGACAACGACCAGATCCTGCTCTGCTGCTCGCGCGCCAGGACCGGCACGCTCGTTCTGGATATTTGAGGACAATCGCCATGGTCGAGGTTTCCCGCTTCCGCAACGGCATGTCGCTGCTGACCGGCGCCGTCAACATCGTCACCACCGACGGCCCCGGCGGCCGGGCCGGCTTCACCGCCACCGCGGTGTGCAGCGTGACCGACCAGCCGCCGACCCTGCTGGTCTGCCTGAACCAGTCCTCCTTCGTGCACCGGGCCTTCGCCACCAACGGCATGCTGTGCGTCAACCCGCTGTGCGGCGAGCAGCAGGCGCTGTCGGAGGTCTTCTCCAACCGCGCCCTGTCGGCCGACGAGCGGTTCGCCGCCGCCGACTGGACGGCGCTGGCGACCGGCAGCCCGGCGCTGGCCGGCGCGCTGGTCAATTTCGACTGCCGCATCGTCGACACCCACGCGGTCGGCACGCACAGCGTCTTCTATTGCGAGGTCGTCGACATCCGCCAGCGCGAGGCCGGCGGCACTCTCGGCCTCGTCTACTTCAACCGGGCCTATCACCGGCTGGGCGACGCCGCGCCCGCACTGTCCTGATCCAATTCACCACAGTCCGGGGACCGACCGAGCATGGACGCCATCCGCATCGTCAAGGACGAGCATTTCGCCATCGCCGCGGTGCTGCACGCCCTGCGCCACCAGATCCGCGCCATCCGCGGCGGGGCGTCCCCGGACTTCCCGCTGCTGCACGCCATCCTCGATTACATCGTCTCCTATCCCGACCATTGGCACCACCCGAAGGAGGACCGCTTCCTGTTCGCCGCCGTCCGCCGCCGGGCGCCGGAAGCCGAGGCGCTGATCGCCCGGCTGGAACGCGAACACGCGCTGGGATACCCGATGATCGAGATGCTGAAGCGTCAGCTCGTCTGCTACGAGGCCGGTGACGAGGGCGCGGCTGAGGATTTCTTCGCCACCGCCGAACGCTACGCCACCCTCGAATACGGCCATCTCCAGACCGAGGAGGAACAGCTGCTGCCGCTGGCCGAACGGGTGCTGACCGCCGACGACTGGCGGGAGATCGACGCCGCTTTCCGGGAGAACGACAACCCGCTGTTCGGCATCAAGCCGAAGGAGGAGGCCGAGCGGCTCTACCGGCGCATCCTGGAGCTGGCGCCGCCGCCCATCGGCTATGGGCGGTAAGCGGGCGATCCGGCAGGTCCCTTTCCGGGTTTGGACATGTGGGACATCCCACAAGGCCACCCCCTGCCGGCCCCGCCCGTGAGGATTTTCCATCCCATCCTTACCTGTCCCCCGTTGCCGTGATAGCAAGAAACGGCCGGCACGGGCGCCGGGCGATCCGGCATCCGGTCCGGTGAATGGAACAGTGAACAGGTCCGGATTCCTGTTCCATAGCGTTTCAAACGTTCCATTCGCCCTCCCCGCGGCCCCGTCCTGCCGCCGGATCCGGGCAAAAAAGAACGCCGGGTCCACGAAGGACCCGGCGCGCATCGGTCGGTGATCGGCCCCGTCGACCGGGCCGGGCCGGCCGTCAGTCCCCTGCCGCCGGCTGCGGCATGGAGCCATGGCCGGGGGTGCCATGGCCGGGGCGGCGGCGGACGAACAGGCGATAGACCGCGACGAAGAAGACCGGCACGAACAGCACCGCCAGGACGGTTGCGGAGATCATGCCGCCCATCACGCCGACGCCGATGGCGTTCTGGCTCTCCGACCCGGCGCCGGTGCTGATCGCCAGCGGCAGCACGCCGAGGATGAAGGCCAGCGACGTCATGATGATCGGGCGCAGGCGCTGGCGGCAGGCTTCCGCCGCCGCCTCCTTCAGCTCCATGCCGTCGTCGTAGAGCGACTTGGCGAACTCGACGATCAGGATGGCGTTCTTCGCCGACAGGCCGATGGTGGTCAGCAGGCCGACCTGGAAATAGACGTCGCTCGGCAGGCCGCGCAGCGTCGCCGCGATGACGGCGCCGATGACTCCCAGCGGCACCACCATGATGACCGACACCGGCACCGACCAGCTCTCGTACAGGGCCGCCAGGCAGAGGAAGACGATGATCATCGACAGGGCATAGAGCGCCGGTGCCTGCGAGCCGCTGAGCCGCTCCTCGTAGGACAGGCCGGTCCACTCGTAGCCGATGCCCTGCGGCAGCTTCGCCATCATCGCCTCCATCTCGGTCATCGCCTCGCCAGAGCTGATGCCGGGAGCGGCCGAGCCCTGGATATTGATCGAGGAGGCGCCGTTGTAGCGCTCCAGCTTGGGCGAGCCGAAGGTCCATTGCGCCGTGGTGAAGGCGGAGAAGGGCACCATCTGGTCGCTGGCGTTGCGCACGTACCAGCGGTCGATGTCGCTCGGCTGCATGCGGTATGGCGCGTCGGCCTGGAGATAGACCTTCTTGACGCGGCCCTGGTCGATGAAGTCGTTGACGTAGGACGAGCCCCAGGCGGCCGACAGCGTCGTGTTGATGTCGCTGAGCGACAGGCCGAGCGCGCTCGCCTTCTCGCGGTCGATCTCCAGCTTGAACTGTGGCGTGTCCTCCAGCCCGTTGGGGCGGACGCCGACCAGCTTCGGGTTCTGCGCCGCCATGCCCAGCAGCTGGTTGCGCGCCTGCATCAACCGGTCGTGGCCGAGCCCGCCGCGGTCGACCAGCTGCAGGTCGAAGCCGGTGGCGTTGCCCATACCGGGAACCGATGGCGGCAGGAAGGCGAAGACCACCGCGTCCTTCAGCTTCGACAGGGCGCCCATCGCCCGGCCGGCGATGGCCTGCGGCTTCAGCGCCGGGGACTGCCGCTCGCTCCAGTCCTTCAGCCGGACGAAGGCCATGCCGGCATTCTGGCCGCGGCCGGAGAAGTTGAAGCCGACGATGGTGAACAGGCCCTCGACGCTGTCCTTCTCCTTCTCCAGGAAATAGGTGGTGACGGCCTTGGCGGTCTCGGCGGTGCGCTGGCTGCTGGCGTTCGGCGGCGCCGACCACAGCACATACAGCTGCCCGCGGTCCTCCGTCGGCAGGAAGGAGGACGGCATCTGCACGAACAGGTAGCCCAGCCCGCCCAGGATCAGGGCATAGGCGATGAAGTAGCGGCCCAGCCGGTTCACCGCCCCGCGCACGCCGCGGACATAGACCCGGCTGCCGGCGTCGAAGCCCCGGTTGAACAGGCCGAAGAAGCCGCCGCGCTTGTGGCCGTGGCCCCCCTCGTGCCCCCCGTCCTGACCGGCTCCATGGTTCGCCACCGGCTTCAGGATGGTGGCGCACAGTGCCGGGGTCAGCACCAGGGCGACCAGCACCGACAACGCCATCGCCGACACGATGGTCAGCGAGAACTGGCGGTAGATGGCACCGGCCGAACCGCCGAAGAAGGCCATCGGCACGAACACCGCCGACAGCACCAGCGCGATGCCGACAAGCGCGCCGGTGATCTGGTCCATAGACTTGCGAGTCGCCTCGCGCGGCGACAGCCCCTCCTCGCTCATCACGCGCTCGACATTCTCGACCACGACGATGGCGTCGTCGACCAGCAGGCCGATGGCCAGCACCATGCCGAACATGGTCAGCACATTGATCGAGAAGCCGAAGGCGGACAGCACGCCGAAGCTGCCGAGCAGCACCACCGGCACCGCGATGGTCGGGATCAGCGTCGCGCGGAAATTCTGCAGGAACAGGTACATCACGACGAAGACCAGGACGATGGCCTCGAACAGCGTCTTGATGACCTCGTGGATCGACAGCTCGACGAAGGGGGTGGTGTCGAACGGGTAGATGACCTCGATGCCGGACGGGAAGAAGGGCTGCAGCTCGGCGACGCGCGCCTTGACCGCGGCAGCGGTATCGAGCGCATTGGCACCGGTCGCCAGCTTGATGCCGACGCCGGCCGCCGGCTTGCCGTTGTAGCTGGCGTTGATCTCGTAGGTTTCGGAGCCGATCTCGATCCGCGCCACGTCGCGCAGCCGCACCTGCGAGCCGTCCGGGTTGACGCGCAGCAGGATGGCGCCGAACTGCTCGGGCGTCTGCAGGCGCGACTGGGCGGTGATGGTCGCGTTGATCTGCTGACCCGCCACCGCCGGTGCGCCACCGAGCTGGCCGGCGGAAACCTGGGCATTCTGGGTCTTGACCGCGTTGGCGACGTCGGTGGTCGTCAGCTTGAAGTTGTTGAGCGCATCGGGGTCGAGCCAGATGCGCATGGCGTGCTGCGGGCCGAAGACGGTCACGTCGCCGACGCCCTCGACGCGGCTGATCGTGTCCTGCAGGTTGGAGGTCACGTAGTCGGCGATGTCGCCCTGGCTGAGGCGCCCGTCACTCGACACGAAACCCACCACCAGAAGGAAGTCGTTGCCGGCCTTCGACACCTGCAGGCCGCGCTGCTGGACCTCCTGCGGCAGCAGGGGCGTGGCCAGCTGCAGCTTGTTCTGCACCTGGACCTGGGCGATGTCGGGATTGGCCTCCGGCTCGAAGGTCAGCGTGATGGTCACGTTGCCGGAGGAGTCGCTGTTGGAGGACATGTAGCGGAAATGGTCGAGCCCGGTCATCTTCTGCTCGATGACCTGGGTGACCGTGTCCTCCAGCGTCTTGGCCGACGCGCCGGGATAGCTGGCGGTGATCGACACCGTGGGCGGCGCGATCTTCGGATACTGCTCGACGGGCAGGCCCAGGATCGCCAGAGCGCCGGCCATCATGATGACGATGGCGATGACCCAGGCGAAGACCGGCCGGTCGATGAAGAATTTTGACATGGGAGGATATCCTGCGTCAGCGCGCCGATACGGCCTTTTCAGGCAATGAAGCGAGGGCGTTCTGGGCCGGGACCGGTTTCACCTCGGCACCGGGCCTGACCTTCTGCAGGCCTTCGACCACCACCCGTTCGCCGGCGGCCAGCCCGTCCGAGACCAGCCAGACATTGCCGACCGCGCGCTCGGTCGTGATGGTGCGCTGCGCCGCCTTGTTGTCGGCGCCGACCACCCAGACCCGCGCAGACCCGTCCGGCCCGCGGCTGACCGCAGCCTGCGGCACGGTGATGGCGTTCTCCGCCACGCCCTGCTCGACGCGGGCGCGGACGAACAGGCCGGGCAGCAGATCCTTGTTCGGATTGGGGAAGACGGCGCGGAGCTGGACCGAACTGGTGCCCGCATCGACGGTGACGTCGGAGAATTGCAGTTCGCCCTTCACCGGATAGGCGGCGTCGTTGCCGTTGGCGTTGCTGTTCAGGAACAGCGTCACCGGGATCTTGCCGGGCTCGGCCGGACGGATGCGGCCGCTCGCCATATCTTCGCGCAGCCTCATCAGCTGGGATGCGGTCTGCGTCACGTCGACATAGATCGGGTCGAACTGCTGGACGGTGGCCAGCGCCGTCGACTGGCTGGCGGTGACCAGGGCCCCCTCGGTGACAGCCGACTTGCCGATCCGGCCGGAGATCGGAGCGAACACCTTGGTGTAGTTCAGATTGATGCTGGCGAGGTTGTAGGCGGCCTTGGCCGCCGCCACCTGCGCCTCGTTCTGCTTCAGCGAAGCCTGGACATCGTCGAAGTCCTGCTTGCTGACCACGCTGTTCTTCACGAGATCGCCGTAGCGGGCGGCCTTGTTGCGCGCGGCCTGCAGATTTGCCTCCGCCTTCTGGACGTCGGCCTGGGCGCTGGCCAGCGATGCCTCATAAGTCGCCGGGTCGATCTGGTAGAGCTGGTCGCCAGCCTTGACGTCGCTGCCCTCACGGAAAAACCGTTTCAGCACGATGCCGCTGACCTGCGGGCGGATCTCCGCCACGCGATAGGGGGTGGTGCGGCCCGGCAGTTCGGTCGCCACCGTCAGTCGCTGCGGCTCGACGGTCGCCACCGACACCTCGGGTGGGCCGCCCTGGGGCTGGCCTGCCGCCTGTTTCTGCTGGTTGCAGCCCGCGAGCGCCACGATCAACAGGACCGCCACGGCCGCCGGCATGAATGGATTGGATATGGACATCTCTTTCCTCGTCTCGGCGCCGCTTGTCTGCGGTCCCGTCTCCCTGTTGAGCCGGGCTTCGGGTGGTCCGGCACATCCCCGTTGCTTAGTACTGTCTCATACAGTACAGTGTACTGGACGATACATTCAGAATGCTGCACCGCGCAAGGGGGTTTTGCAGATGCCCGACACGGGGCTGGGACACAAGGCCGGCACGCGCGCCGCTGCCGGAACGGCAGGGCCGACGATGGACGGCACGGCGATGGGAGTACGCGGCTGGACACGGTGCCGTGCCCTGCTGGATGCCGCCGCGGCCCTGTTCGTGGAGAAGGGCTACGCCGCCACCTCGCTCAGCGACGTCCTGCGCGAAGCGGGCGGATCGCGCACCACGCTGTACAAACATTTCGGCGACAAGGACGGCCTCTTCCGCGCGATGATGGAGGAGCATTGTGCCCGCGTGCTGGACGGCATGGCGTCCGACGTCGCGACGGAGGGAGCCGAAGGGGTGGCGGACGAGGCCGCCGATCCGGAGGAACGCTTGATCCGCATTGCGCTGCACATCACCGCCTCGCTGACCGAGCCGCAAACGACGGCGATCCTGCGCACGTTGATATCCGAGGGAAACCGAATCCCCGATCTGGTCGAAACCTTCGTCCGCGTCGGGCCGGAGCGCACGCGCGCACGGATGGCCGGCTGCTTCCGCGACCTGGCAGCGGCAGGCCGCATCCGTGTCGCCGATCCGGAGATGGCCGCACAAGCCTTCTGCGGCATGGTGACCGGGAACCTGCTGATGGAGCGCCTGATCCTGCCCGGCCGGCCGGTCGACGCAACGGCGGTCGAATCCTATGTGCGCGCCAGCGTCCGCCTTTTCCTGCGCGGCGCCGCTCCGCCGCCGGCATCCCGCTGACGGCTCTCCATCCCCATCCCACCGCCGAGCAAGAGGCTTGCGAAATGCCCAAGGACATCGTCGTTTTCATCGAAGCGGATGAGGAGCGGGCCGGCCGGCTGGCCTTTGCCGCGGCACTGGCGCGGCGCTGGCAGGCGCATCTCATCGCCACCTTCGTCGCCAACCGGCTGGAACTGACCCCCAGCAGCAGCTTCGCCCGCGGCGGCGGCGTCGAAGCGATGCTGCGCAAGCACCATGCAGCCGCCCGTGTGGCCGCGGCGGAGACACGGACGCTGTTCGACCGCATCGTCGCCGATGCCGACATCAGCGGCGAATGGCGCCTGTCCGACCATGAGGATGGCGAGACGCTGATGCTCCATGCCCGGCATGCCAGCCTTGCCATCGTCGGCCCGCCATTGCGTCCGACACGCCCGGTTCGGATGCTGAGCCTGTCGGAAGACGTCATCTTCGCGTCCGGCCGCCCCACCCTTCTGCTGCCGGCCGGCTGGCCGTCTCATCGGATCGGCCGGCGGATCGTCGTCGGCTGGAACGGCAGCCGCGAGGCCTCCACCGCCATCGCGCTCGCCATGCCCTTCCTGACCGCGGCCGACATCGTCCATCTGGTCGTGGTACCGGAAGCACGCCCGAACGGCCGGCTCGGTGCCGACCCGGGCGCCGACATGTCCCGCCATCTCGCCCGCAACGGGGTGGAGGTGGTGCTGGAACAGCGTCCTGGCACGGACGCCGGCACCGTGCTGCTCGACCATGCGCGGTCGGTCGATGCCGACATGCTGGTGATGGGCGCCTATGGCCGGCCCCGGATCAGCGAGTTCGTCTTCGGCGGTACGACGCGCACGGTGCTGGCCAAGGCCGACACACCGATCCTGCTGTCGCGCTGATGTCATCGCCGGAGCGGACCCTGCGTCCTTTTTACGCCTTTTGCCGTCTGGCTGTTCGATGCCGGCGTTCTGCAGTAGCGTGCGCACCAAGGCGCCAGACGGACACGAACGAACCGGCCGCACACGCCGCCGCGCCGGAGGATTACGCAGGATGACCAGCACCACCCACAAGGACTGTCCCGCCGCCGGGCCCCCCACTGCCGGATTGCCCACCGTCGGGCCACGCGGATTGGCGCGGCGTCAGGCGATCCTGACAGCCGCCCGGCACCTGTTCATCGCGAAGGGATTCGAAAAAACCACGCTCAGCGACATCATCGCCGAGGCCGGCGGCTCCCGCGCCACGCTGTACGAGCATTTCGGCGACAAGGAAGGCCTGTTCCGCGCGATCATGGAGGAGGACAACGCCATGATCCTCTCCGGCCTGGCCCCGGCCGAGACCGACGACCGCGTCGTCACGCCGGAGGCCGGCTTGACCGCATTCGCCCTGCATCTGGTGACGGCCCTGCTGAACGAAGAGACGACCGGCACCGTTCGCATCCTGATCTCCGAAGGCGACCGCATCCCCGACATCGCCGAAGCCTTCTTCCGCATCGGCCCGGAGAACGCCATCCGGCGGCTGGCGGAATACCTGAAGCGCCTGTCCGATTCAGGCGTCCTGCGGATCGAGGATCCGGCTGCCGCCGCCCAGGCCTTCCTCGGCATGGTCACTGGCAACCTGCTGATCCGGCGCCTGATCCTGCCGGAAAGCGCCCCTGCGATTCCCGACCTCGACCGTTATGTCCGGCAGGCGGTTCGGCTCTTCCTGAACGGCGCGCGGGCGCCGGACGCGTAGCCGGACCGGAAGCACCGGATCGGAAGCGACCCGGGGCGCTGTCAGATTTCGGCCTCCAGCGCATCGAACGCGTCGCGGAATATCTCGTCGAACGGGCGTCTGCCGCCCTCGCTGCCGAAGGTGTCGGACGCAAGGCGCATCGTGCCGATAGCCGTCATCACGACAAGCCTGAGGCCGGTTTCGCGCTCCGGTTCCGGCCAGCGTTCCCGCAACGCCGCAAACAGCATCCTCTCATGCTGGACGTAGGAGGCCTGTTTGCGGGCCTGCACCGCCTCGTTGGAGCGCATCAGGCGGTCAA
This sequence comes from Azospirillum sp. HJ39, assembly GCF_041507355.1. Classification (NCBI taxonomy): domain Bacteria; kingdom Pseudomonadati; phylum Pseudomonadota; class Alphaproteobacteria; order Rhodospirillales; family Azospirillaceae; genus Azospirillum; species Azospirillum sp. HJ39. The sequence continues at coordinate 86,888 of NZ_CP167910.1, forward strand.
TGGAAATCATGTCGTCGGGCGGGATGGAGGCACAGACCTTCAGGATCGCGTCGCGAACGGCATGGAGAGGCCGCTTGCCCGGCGGCTGCTCCCGCAGCGCGGCGACGAGCATGTCCCCTACGCTGTTTTGCAGGGACAGCAGAATATCATCTTTCGATTTCAGATAATGGAAGAACGTCCTTCGCGAGATGCCGGCCTCCGCCGCGATCTCGTCAAGGGTGGTCGCTTCGTATCCCTTTTTCAGGAAAAGTGTCATTCCGGCATTCGTGATGCGCTGCAGGGTCTCGCGGCGCTTGCGTTCCCGCAGGCCTTCGGCGGGCGGGCCCGGGTTTTTGCTCTCCATGGTCGAAGGGTCCCTTGAAATTTGCACTGGGTGCATTATTATTTTACACCAAGTGCAGTTTTTTTAAAAGGCGGAGTCATGGCGACGTGGACAACTGCGGACATTCCCTCGCAAACAGGCCGGTCGGCCGTGGTCACTGGGACCGGGGGCCTCGGATACGAGAGCGCCCTGGCGCTGGCTCGGGCGGGCGCTGACATCGTCGTTGCAGGCCGCAACCCCGAGAAAGGCGCCGCAGCGGTCGCGGGAATTCGCCGGGACGTGCCGTCCGCCATCGTCCGGTTCGAGCAGGTCGACCTTGCCAGCCTGGAGTCCATCTCGGCATTTGGTGCGAGGCTCCGGGACCGGAGAGACAGTCTCGATTTGCTCATCAACAATGCCGGCGTGATGGTCCCGCCAAGACGGCTCGACACGTCGGACGGTTTCGAGTTGCAGTTCGGCACGAATTACCTCGGCCACTTTGCGCTCACCGCACAGATGATGCCGCTTCTCCGCAAGGGCAGGGATGCGCGCGCGGTCACACTTTCAAGTATCGCCGCACGAAGCGGTGCGATCAATTTCGACGATCTGAACTCGCAGAAGAGCTACAGGGCGATGCGGGCCTACAGCCAGTCGAAGCTCGCATGCCTGATGTTTGCCTTCGAATTGCAACGGCGCAGCGAAGCCAACGGATGGGGCATCACGAGCATCGCCGCGCATCCGGGCATTTCCCGGACCGACCTACTGCACAACGCCCCAGGCCGCTGGAGTCCACCCGGCCTGGCGCGAAGCCTGCTATGGTTCCTCTTCCAACCCGCATCGCAGGGCACGCTCCCGACGCTTTTTGCCGCAACGTCGCCCGAGGCAAAGCCCGGCGCCTATTATGGCCCGGACAGGCTGAACGAAACGCGCGGCCACCCGACCGTTTCGACCGTCCCGCCACAGGCGTTGGACAAGGCGGTCGCCACACGCCTCTGGGATGTCTCCGAAGAACTGACCCAAAGCGACTTCAGATAACGACAGGGCTTGCCGCGCGGTCGGCCTTGGCCAACGGTTCGACGATGTCCTCCAGGCTCTTGCCTTTGGCATCCACGCCATAGACCAGGGCTACCACGCCACCGAACATCATCACGACCGATACCAACACATAGCCCCAGAACAGCGCATCACGCTCCATCCCTTCCCCCACCAGCCAGCCGAACAGCAGCGGTCCGGTCGAGCCCACCACTTGGGCGATGGCGAAGAAATAGGAGATCGCCTCCGAGCTGGAACGAGACTGCTCACCGCGTCGATGTTCGTTCTGGCGGCATCCGTTACGGCGGCGCGTAGTCCAACGGCCACGACTGGGGATACTCCAACGGTTTCAGCGGCATCCCGGGGAAAAGCGACGATTCCCGGGTTCCGTTGAAACGGCGGATGGTTACGGAAGGTTTCGGCCGCTTCGAACACAGGCCGTAACAGCGAACATCAAGAATACAAACTATCGTATGAACGATCATTTCCCATTGCGCTTTTAGATCGATCCAATTACGGTATCCAAAGCAGTTCGCTGGAACGCCGCCATAACGGCCCGGCGATCCGGAGGACGATCCCTTGCAGGGGCGCAGTCCGGACAACGGCCATGCGGACAATGGCAATTCGCGCGGCGCCCGCCCACGAACGGGCATGCCCGACGCGGTTGCGGAGGAACGCCCGTGACCTACGACTTTCAATTCGACGCGGTGTTCGCGTCCTGGGACTATCTGCTGGACGGGGCTTGGCTGACCGTCAGACTGTCGCTCAGCGCAATGGTCATCGGGCTGGCCGTCGCCATCCTCTGCGCGCTCGGCAAGACCTCCGGCCCGAAGCCGGTGCGCTGGCTGATCAACGCCTATATCGAGATCATCCGCAACACCCCCTTCCTGGTGCAGATCTTCCTGATCTTCTTCGGGTTGCCGACGGTCGGCCTGCGGCTGTCGCCCGATGTGGCGGCGCTCATCGCCATGGTGGTCAATGTCGGTGCCTACGCCACCGAGATCATCCGCGCCGGCATCGAATCGATCCACAAGGGTCAGGTCGAGGCCGGCCTGGCGCTTGGCCTGCGCCCGCTGCAGGTCTTCCGCCACGTCGTGCTGAAGCCGGCATTGCGTACGGTCTACCCGGCGCTGACCAGCCAGTTCATCCTGCTCATGCTGAGTTCCAGCGTGGTGTCGGCCATCTCCGCCGACGAATTGACGTCGGTCGCCAACAACATCCAGTCGCAGACCTTCCGCAGCTTCGAGATCTACATCGTAGTGACCCTCATCTATCTGGTTCTGGCAATGCTGTTCTCGGCCCTGTTCGCCGGAATCTACCGGCTGGCTTTCGCCTACACCGTCGACCGGCGCTGAGGGAGGCGACAGCATGATCCGCGTCTTCGGATACAACGAGTTCCTGTTCCTGCTGAGCGCCGTGCAGTGGACGCTGCTGCTGTCGGCCATTGCCTTCATCGGCGGCGGCATCGTCGGACTGTTCGTGGCGCTCGGCCGCACCGCCGACGTCAAGCCGCTCCGCTGGCTCGCGACCGGCTACATCCAGATCTTCCAGGGCACGCCGCTGCTGATGCAGCTGTTCCTGGTGTTCTTCGGCGCCACCGTGCTGGGCATCGACATGAGCCCCTGGGTCGCCGCAGCGCTCGGCCTGACGTTGAACACCAGCGCCTTCCTCGGCGAAATCTGGCGCGGCTGCATCCAGTCGGTGCCCAAGGGCCAATGGGAGGCGGCATCGTCGCTCGGCCTGCGCTATCCCGGCCTGATGCGCTACGTCATCCTGCCTCAAGCGGTGAAGGTTGCGGTGCCGCCCACCGTCGGCTATCTGGTGCAGGTGATCAAGGGCACCTCGCTGGCCGCCATCATCGGCTTCGTCGAGCTGACCCGCGCCGGCCAGATCGTCAACAACGCCACCTTCCAGCCCTTCCTCGTCTTCGGCATCGTCGCCGTCATGTATTTCGCGCTGTGCTGGCCGCTGTCGTTGCTGAGCGCCCGGCTCGAAGCACGCTATGCCGCCCCGTCTCGCTGAACCGCCCCCCTCGCCGAACCGATCGACAAACTCAAGAAACACCCGATACACGGAGGAAACCCCATGGCCTTCACCGCCACCCGCCGCCTGGTCGTCGCCGGCGCCCTGACAACCGCCGCCGCCATTGCCGCTTTCGGCGGTTTCGCCGCAACGGCCCATGCCCAGAGCGTCGAGGACATCAAGGGCAAGGGCAAGCTGACCGTCGGCATGCTCGTCGACTTCCCGCCCTTCGGCATCACCAGCGCCGACGGCAAGCCCGACGGCTATGACGCCGACGTCGCCAAGCTGATGGCCAAGCACATGGGCGTGCCGGTGGAGATCGTTCCGGTGACCGGACCGAACCGCATCCCCTACCTGCTGACGGGCAAGGTGGACGTGCTGGTCGCCTCGCTCGGCATCACGCCGGAACGGGCCAAGCAGGTCGCCTTCTCCGATCCCTATGCTGCCATCGAGATCGGGCTGCTGGCGCCGCAGAAGTCACCGATCGCCAAGGCGGAGGATCTGTCGGGCAAGAGCGCGGGCGTCGCCCGTGCTAGTACCCAGGACCAGTCGCTGACCGCGGTGGCGCCGAAGGACGCCCGCATCATGCGCTTCGACGACGATGCCAGCGCGGTGCAGGCCCTGCTGTCCGGCCAGGTCGACGCGCTGGGCGTCAGCAACGTGGTGGCGCAGCAGATCAAGACGATGGCGCCCCAGGCCAATTACGAGATGAAGTTCGTGCTGAAGAGCCAGGTGCAGGGCGTCGCCATGCGCCAGGGCCAGGACAAGCTGCTGGCCTGGGTCAACGGCTTCCTCGACACCGTGAAGAAGAACGGCGAACTGACCGCCATCCACCAGAAGTGGCTGGGCACCGACCTGCCGACGGCGGTCACTGCCGGCAAGTCCTGATCTCGGGCAACCGCATTTTCCCCGGTGGAGGGTACGACCATGGCAGTGGCGTCTGAGCCGATGAACACGGATGTCGTCATCCGCATGGAAGGCGTCCAGAAATGGTACGATCAATTCCAGGTGCTGAAGGACATCGACCTGGAAGTCCGCCGGGGTGAGCGCATCGTCATCTGCGGCCCGTCCGGGTCGGGAAAATCGACCCTGATCCGCTGCATCAACCAGCTGGAACGCCACCAGAAGGGCCGCATCACCGTCAACGGCGTCGAACTGGGACCCCACCACCGCCAGCTCGACGCCGTGCGGCGGGAGGTCGGCATGGTGTTCCAGAGCTTCAACCTGTTTCCGCACCTGACCGTGCTGGAAAACTGCATGCTGGCGCCGCTGAAGGTGCGCGGCGTCGGCAAGGACGAGGCGAAAGCCACCGCCCTCAAGTATCTGGAGCGCGTCCGCATCCCCGAGCAGGCCGACAAGTATCCGGGCCAGCTGTCGGGCGGCCAACAGCAGCGCGTCGCCATCGCGCGGTCGCTGTGCATGAACCCGAAGGTGATGCTGTTCGACGAGCCGACCTCCGCGCTCGATCCGGAAATGGTCAAGGAGGTGCTGGACACCATGATCGGCCTGGCGGAAGACGGGATGACCATGCTGTGCGTGACGCACGAGATGGGGTTCGCCAAATCGGTCGCCCACCGCGTGATCTTCATGGACCGCGGCGAGATCGTCGAGCAGAACACGCCCGAGGAGTTCTTCACCGCCCCGAAGTCGGAGCGGACCCGGAGTTTCCTCGGTCAGATTCTGTCCCATTGAGGACCCTTCGCCTTATCTGAGGACCCATTGCGATGAAGCCCGAAATCCTGCTGGTCGACCCCATGATGCCCGCCATCGAGCAGGCTCTGGATGCGACCTACACCGTCCACCGCCTGTCCGCCGCTCCGGATCGCGACCGGCTGATCGCAGAGGTCGCCCCGCGGGTGCGGGCCGTCGTCACCGGTGGTGGGACCGGCGTCAAGGCTGCGGTGGTCGATGCGCTGCCCAATCTGGGGATCGTCGCCATCAACGGCGTCGGCACCGACGCGGTCGACCTGGAACATGCCCGCGGCCGCGGCGTGCGCGTCACCAACACGCCGGGGGTGCTGACAGACGACGTCGCCGATCTGGCGATGGGGCTGGTGATCGCCGCCTCCCGCCGCATGGCAGCGGGCGACCGTTTCGTCCGCGCTGGCCAATGGCCGAAGGGCAAGCTGCCGCTGGCCCGCAAGGTCACCGGCAAGCGGATGGGCATCCTGGGGCTGGGCCGCATCGGCGAGGCCATCGCCAAGCGCGCCGAAGCCTTCGGCATGAGCATCGCCTACACCAACCGCAACCCGCGCAGCGATGTGGCCTACCGTTTCATCGCCTCGCCCGAGGATCTCGCGCGGGAAAGCGACATCCTGGTGGTTGCCGCGTCGGCCGGGCCGGCCTCGCGGAACATGGTCGGCCGCGCCCTGCTCGACGCGCTGGGGCCGGACGGCATCCTGGTCAATGTCGCCCGCGGCAGCGTGGTGGATGAGCCGGAGCTGCTGGCCGCCTTGACCGAGGGGCGCCTGGGCGGCGCCGGGCTGGACGTCTTCGCCGACGAGCCGAATGTGCCCGAGGGCTTCTTCGCGCTCGACAACGTCGTCCTCCAGCCGCACCAGGCCAGTGCCACGGTGGAGACGCGGACGGCGATGGGCCAGCTGGTGCTGGACAATCTGGAGGCTTTCTTCGCCGGCCGGCCGCTGCCGACGGCAGTGGTGTAGGTCGCAGATCCCATGGCCCGGCGACCGGACATCCCCTCTGCCGGAAGCGGCCGCATCACCCTGACGGAGGTCGCCGAGCATGCCGGGGTGTCACGGTCGACCGTATCGCTGGTGCTGCGGGGCAGCCCGTTGGTGGCGGTGGACACGCGGGAGCGTGTCCAGGCCGCCATGGCGGCTCTGGGCTACATCTACAACCGTGGCGCCGCCACCCTGCGCGCCGCCCGCACCCAAACCGTCGGGCTGCTGGTCTGCGAGCTGAACAATCCCTTCTATGCCGAGCTGACCGCCGGCATGGACGACGTGCTGGACACCGAAGGCTACGTCGCCTTCATCGCCAACACAGCCGAGCAGCCCGACCGGCAGGACCGCTTCCTGCAACGGATGCGTGAGCATGATGTCGACGGCGTGATCCTCTGCCCCGCCGCCGGCACGCCGCCCGACCTGCCCGACCTGCTGGATCGATGGCGGTTGCCCTGCGTCCAGGCCCTGCGCTTCGTCTCCGCCGAAGGGCACGACTATGCCGGGGTCGATTACGGGGCCGGGATGGAGACGGTGATCGACCATCTCGTGGCCTTGGGCCACCGGCGGATCGCCTTCGTCGGCGGCACCTTGGACCATTCCGCCTATGCGGGCCGGCATGCGGGCTTTACCGCGGCGCTGCGGCGTCACGGGTTGCCGGAAGGACCGGTCCTGCGCTGCCCGCTGACCAGGCGCGCGGGAGCGGATGCAGCGGAAGCCCTGCTCGATCGGCCGCAGCCCCCCACCGCCGCACTGTGCTACAATGACGTGGTGGCGCTCGGGCTGATGCTGGGGTTGGAAGCGCGCGGCCTGCGGGCCGGGCGCGATCTGGCCGTGACCGGCTTCGACGACGTCCCGGAAGCGGCGCTCAGCCGACCGGGGCTGACGACCGTCGCCACGTCGGCAAGGCAGATCGGGCAGGAGGCCGCCCGCCTGCTGCTGCGCCGCATCGCCGATCCGCAGGGGCCGCCCGAGCGGATCATCCTGCCGAGCCGGCTGGTCGTCCGCGAATCCTGCGGCGCCCTCACCCCCTCCCTCCACCACAGAGAATTGTCATGACCGATACCGTCGAGGCCCTGATCGCGGCGCGCGAAACCCGCCAGTGGCTGACCGGATTGACCACCCCTCCCGCCGACAAGGCGGAGGCCTATGCCGTCCAGGACACCGTCGCCCGCCGTCTGGGTCCCGTCACCGCCTGGAAGGTCGGCGCCCCCGCCCCCGACGCCGAGCCCTTCCGGGCCCCGATCAACGCCGCCACCGTCTTCGACGGGGCCGACCGCCTGCCGGCGAAGCTCTTCCAGGTCATCGGGGTGGAGGCGGAGATCGCCTACCGCTTCGACCGCGACCTGCCGGTCCGTGAGCAGCCCTACAGCCGCGAGGAGGTGCTGGACGCCGTCGGCTCCGTCCATCCGGCCTGGGAGATCGTCGATACCCGCTTCACCGGCTTCGGCAGCCAGGATGGGCTGAGCCACATGGCCGACCAGTTCAACCACGGCGCGCTGGTCGTCGGTCCCGCCATTGCCGACTGGCGTTCGCTCGACCCGCTGAAGGAATCGGTGACGCTGGAGGTGAATGGCGAGATCAAGGTGGAGACGGTCGGCGGCAACAGCGCCGGCGATCCGGTCCGGCTGCTGGTATGGATGGCCAATGTCGGCACCCGGAGCTTCGACGGCCTGCATGCCGGCGATGTGGTCACGACCGGCTCCTGCACCGGCACCGTTTTCGTCGAGCCGGGCAGCCGTTCGGTCGCACGCTATGGCACCATGGGCACCATCGAACTGACGGTGGACTGACCCTCCGGAAGGCCCGGGCCGGTTCCAGTCCGGCCCGGGCCTCCATTTGGAGGCGGGCATCAGGCAGGATCCAGCAGCCGCGGACCGGCACCGCCGTCGCCCAGCTCGTCCCACGGGTTGCGCAGCGGGCAGTCGCGGATCGACAGGCAGCCGCAGCCGATGCAGCCATCCAGATTGTCGCGCAGCTTCGTCAGCTTGGCGATGCGGTCGTCCAGCTCCGCCCGCCAGCGCTCCGACATCCGCCGCCAGTCGGCAGTCGTAGGCGAGCGGTCCTCCGGCAGGGCGGCGAGTGCTTCGGCGATGGAGGCCAGCGAGATGCCCAGCCGCTGCGCCACCTTGACCACCGCCACCCGGCGCAGCACGTCGCGGGAGAAGCGACGCTGGTTGCCGGGGTTGCGCCAGCTGCGGATCAGGCCCTGCGCCTCGTAGAAATGGATGGTCGACACCGCGACGCCGGACCGGCGCGCCACCTCCCCGACCGTCAGCTCCTTGTCGTAATCCTCCGGCGACAGCATCCCGGCCCCTCCCCGTGCAACCCTCGGTCCCGCCAGTCTGGCGCCATTTCCGCTTGACCTCAAGTTCTGTTGAGGTTTTAGCCTCGGCCACCTTCGATGCCCGAACGGGCGCTCGACGGGGGAATTGCAGGGGGAATGGGCCGAATGATCCGGGGAAAGCTTGCGGCCTTGCGCCGGAAAACGGCAGGACGGGCCAAGGGGTGGGGGGAGTTCCTGTTCCGGCCGGTCCTGCCCGGCGCCACCCTGCGCGACCGCATGATCGCCTGTTGCGGCGCCCTGCTGGGGATCGCGGCGACCGGCCTGCTCTGCCGCAACATGCTGGCCTACATGAGCAGCGCACCGGTGCTGGTGGCGCCGATGGGGGCGTCCGCCGTGCTGCTGTTCGCGGTGCCGGCCAGCCCGCTGGCGCAGCCCTGGTCGATCGTCGGCGGCAACACGCTCTCGGCGGTCGTCGGGGTACTGGTCGCCAGCATCATTCCCGACCCGATGCTGGCCGGGGCCGCCGCCGTGGCGCTCGCCATCGCCACCATGTCGCTGACCCGCTGCCTCCACCCGCCGGGCGGCGCCGCCGCCCTGACCGCGGTGCTGGGCGGCCCGGCAGTGACCGAGATGGGCATCAAGTTCGCCTTCTTCCCGGTCGCGGTGAATTCCGTCCTGCTGCTCACCGCCGGGCTGATGTTCCACCGGCTGTCCGGCCACCGCTATCCGCACAAGGCGGCCAACACCCACCGCACAGGCGATCCGCCGCCGCAGCTGCGGCCCGGCATCACCCAGGGCGATGTCGACGATGCGCTCCGCACCCTGGCCGAGACGCTGGACGTCAGCCGCGAGGATCTGGGTGCCCTGCTGGTCAATGCCGAACTGCACGCACTGGAAAGGCTGCATGCCGACATCACCTGCCGGGACGTCATGTCCCGCGACGTCGTCACGGTCACGCCGGACACCCATCCCCAGGTCGCCCGTGCCCGCCTGATCGAACATGGATTCCGCACGCTGCCGGTGGTGGACCGGGAGAACAGGGTCGCCGGCGTCGTCGGCCATGAACAGCTGTCGCACGGCGACTTCGCCCGCAACACGGCCCATGTCGCTGCCGTCATGGTCCCGGCGGCGGTGGAACGGCCGGACACGCCGGTCTTCCGGCTGCTCGGCCGCCTGTCCGACGGACGCACGCATGATGTGGTGATCGTCGACCGGAACCGCCGGCTGTTGGGGGTGGTCACCCAGACCGACCTGCTGGTTGTCCTGGCCCGCGCCGCCCTTGCCCTCGCGGTGCAGGATGGTGGGCCGGGAAAGGACGGCGGGCTGCCGCGGGCCTATCTGCACGGTGTTTCGGCTGGACGGGCCTAGCCGGGCCACGGCCGGTTCCCCTCCCTTCGGTGCCCGGCGATCGGAGGGAGGGCCGGAGGTGGAATGGAACGTTTGAAACAGTATGAAACAGGTTTTCAGTCCTGTTCCACTGTTCCATCCGCAGGGCACGCACCCATCCGCCGGGGCATGCGCCAGACGCGGGAGCTGGGATCTCTGTTGGTAATCGCGGCGGGAACGACGGGTGTTGCAGGATTGCAGTCGTCCGGCCATGTCCGGGTTCCTCGCCTGATCAGGAAAGCAATTATTCCTATCACAAGTCAGGGCGGTTGGCTAAGCCGGGAGCGAAGGACGATTGCAATGTCGCCCATATGGGTGACACAGGCGCCTGAACTTTGGTGACGGCCGGCGGAGGCGGTGGAGGGTGTCACCAAAGTTCAGGAAGCGAAGAGGACAGCGTCACCAAAGTTCAAATGCTTTTCAGGCAATGCAGGTCAGGCGATCCGGGCCATCACCCGTTCGTTGATCGGCGGGCGCGAGGGATGGAGGATCAGCCCCTCCCCCGATTCCTCCACCCGGGCGTCGGGATAGGCGGCGAGCGCGTATTTCAGATTCGGGATGAACTTGGTCTTGAACTGCCGCACCAGGGCATAGCCGGCACCGAACTGGCCATGCAGCGCCGCCCAGGTGATGGGGGTCGGCTTGTCCAGCGAGTGCAGCCGGTAGGCCAGCCAGATATAGACGTCGAGCGCCATCGACTTGCCGCTGATCGCCTTGAGCGCCTCTTCCGCCACCGGGACCGGGTGTTCGCGCAAAGCCTTGAAGAAGCTGTCGCTGAGCCGCACCGTGTCGGTGAAGAGGGTGCCCTGCCGGTCGTCGGGCCGCCGCAGCTGGATGGCGTCGGCGACGATCGATTCCTTGCTCTGCCGCCGGCCGCCGTCGGCATCGGTGAAGAAGGTCAGATGGCAGGCGGAAAGCCGCGCCGCCTGATCCTCGACGTCGCGATAGGCCTTGCCGCAGATCGGAATGTCCATCCGTTTCAGCCAGTCATGCATCGAGCCGCCAAGCTCGACCTCCGGATTCCCGGTCTGGATGGCGCGGGTCTGGAGATAGAGCAGGATCATGCGGGCCCGGCTGCCGTAGGGCACGCCGATTCGCCGGGTGACGCCGTTCCGGTCCTCGATCACGCCGGGTTGGATCACCAGCTTGACCTTGTGGCCCGGCCGTTCCCAATGCTGGTCGTCTGGAAGCTGGCGGTGAGGCAGTGCCGTTTGGCAGAATCCGGCATAGGTGATGCCGAGTTTGCTGTTTTCCGCAGCCTGGACCGCCGCGGCGATGTCGATGAGCGGCCGTTCCTCGTCGGAAACGAGGGCAAGCGCGCCATCGCGCCCGTGGGTTTCGATCAAACGGTGAATGCTGCCCATGCCGACCTCCGGACTGCGAGCTCCTGACTGTGAGCCCCTGACTGCGGGTTCTGTATGACGGCCTTGTGACCGATCATGTCGGATACAACACCCGGGATCGCGCCGAAGGCAATTTGAACCTTGGTGACGCAGGCTAATTGGAACCTATTTGAAACCAACTATTAGATTCGTCACCAAAGTTCAGGGGATAACCGCGAGTCGCGTCACCACAGTTCAAGGTGGGCGTCACCAGAGTTCATGGGGAAAAATGAGCGCCTGTGGACGAATCGCGCCATTCCGGGAGGCGATGGCTTGAACTTTGGTGACGCCGGAAGCGTCGATTCGAGCCGGCGATTCGGTGGGTTACTTGATTGAGCGTCACCAAAGTTCAAGTTTCGGTGGAGAATCGGGGGCTTTCGCGGTTACGTGAGCACCGTGCGTGCCGTGGCTCGAGGGCCGGTGGGCATGGCGGGGTTCCGGTCATTCGACTTCAGTGCTTGCAACGCCCGGAATCCTGCATTTGCGGCGGTGACCGTGACGGGGGGGCCGGAGCGTCACCAAAGTTCAAGGCGCCGGTCGAGTCGATCCCAAGCGGCTTATCGGTGGTCTGGCTGCGGCGGGCGTCACCAAAGTTCAAACCCACGGGCGGCCGGCGTCACCAAAGTTCATGAGTCCCGCCGAGTCGATGCTGTTGGCGGACCGCTTGGAAGCGGCTGGGGAGCTGCTGGGGGCGTCACCAAAGTTCAAACCTGTCGCCCTTCCCTGCCCCTGCCGCCCCTTCCCGGCGTCACCAAGGTTCAAGCCATGCGGTCGCGATGGAACCGGGCCGCCGCCGGGTTGCTCCCGCACGCAACCGCCGGGAAAGGAGCCCCCATGGCGCAAGACGCTTCGACGGCTTCGGCCCTGGGATCGGAGGGAGAGCAGGTGAAAGGTGGTTGTCGTCGTCATCGCGGCCAATCTGACGATCACCGTCACCAAGTTCGGGGCTGCGGCCTTCGCCGGCAGCGCTTCGATGCTGAGCGACACCGTCCATTCCCTGGTGGACACCGGCAGCGGGGCGTTGATGCTGGCCGGGCTGAAGCGGTCGAGGCGGCCGCCGGACAAACGTTACCCGTTCGGCTACGCGCGCGAGCTTTACTTCTGGACCTTCGTGGTGGCGCTGGTCTTCGCCGCCGCCTTCCTCGCCCATGAGACGAAGAGCCTGCCGATCGACGAATCCGCCCGCCCCGATCTGGTTCGCGGCGTGCGTGCGCTGCTGCTGGACGAGCCGGCGGTGAATCGGGTGAACGAGGTGCTGACCATTCAGCTCGGCCCGGTGGCGGTGATCGGACCATCAGCACCGATGTGCGGGACGATGCGACGGCCGGCGCGTCGGAACCGGCGCAGGACGCGCGCTGCATCGGGCAGGCAGCACGGTGATTGTTGTGGCAACTCCCATGGGGCTCCATTGACAAAGTTCCGGCAACTTGCTCAGACTCCGCCGCACCGGACAGGAGGGGGACATCGGAATGCTGTCGATCGTGGGCGACGACATGCGCCAGCTGCGCGAGCGCCGCGGGGAGAACCAGACGCAGTTCGCCGACTGGCTGAACGCGCAGCTCGGGCGCAGCTACACCAAGGCGCGGATCAGCCGTTGGGAAAGCGGGGCGGAGCGCATCCCGCAGCAGCTGGTGGATTTCCTGATGCGCCAGCGGACCGACGAGAAGCCGCGGTCGGCCACCTTCCTGGCCATCGCCAACCAGAAGGGCGGGGTCGGCAAGACCGCGACCGCCGTCAACCTCGCCTATGCCCTGACCGACGGCGGCGCCCGGGTGCTGCTGATCGACTGCGATTCGCAGAGCAACGCCACCGTCCATGTCGGCGTCGGCAACGCCGCCATCGTCGCGCTGGAGCAGCAGCGCAAGACCCTCTATTACGTCCTGCGCTCCGAAGAGCCGCTGACCTCGGTCATCATGCCGACGACGGAAAGCGGGCTGGATCTCGTTCCCGCCGGGCTGTCGCTGGCCGACGCCGACGTCGAGCTGGCGGCCGATTCCACCGGCGGGCTGATCCTGCGGGAGAAGCTGGAGGAGGTGCGCCACGCCTATGATTTCGTGGTGATGGATTGCGCGCCGAACCTGGGGCTGGTGACGGCCAACGCGCTGTCGGCGGCCGAGCTGGTGGTGGTGCCGGTGCAGACGGAGGCGCTGGCCCTGCTGGGCGTCAAGCGGCTGGTCGACACCATCGGCCGCATCCGCCGCCGGGTGAATCCCGGCCTGCGCATCGCCGGCATCATCCCCACCATGTACAACGACCGGCTGACCCAGGACCGTGCCACCCTGCAGGAGCTGCACGAATCCTATGCCGGGCAGGTGCCGGTCTTCCCGCCCATCCCGCGCGCCACCGTCTATGGCAAGGCCGCCGCCGCCGGCATGATCACGCTGGCCGGCGACCCCAAGGCCCCGGGGGCCGAGACCTTCCACGAGGTGGCCCGCCAGATCCGTGACTATGCCCAGCGCCGGGAGACCGCCCATGTCGCGTAAGTTCGAACGCAAGACCCGCGAACTGCTCGGCACCGCTCCGGCTGCGGATGGCGGGATGGCCGGTGGGCTGAGCGGCGGCTTGACGGTGGGCAGCGACCGGCTGTTCGGCACCTCGGCCGGCTTCCCCCATGTGGTGGAACTCGACCTCGACCGCGTCCACCGCAACCCCGACCAGCCGCGCCGCCATTTCGACGAGGCGGAGCTGCGCAGCCTCGCCTCCTCCATCGAGCGGCACGGGTTGCAGAACCCGATCCTGGTGCGCCCGCTGCCGCAGGGCGAGTATCTGCTGATCGGCGGCGAACGGCGGGTGCGCGCCCATGAGATTCTGGGCCGCAGGACGGTCTTCGCCATCCTGACCTCCGGCGACCCGGACGAGATCGGGCTGATCGACAATGTCCAGCGTGTCGACCTGAACGCGGTGGAATATGCCATGGCGCTGGGGCGGCTGATCGACAAGCACGGCTACACCCATGACGAGCTGGCCGCCGTGGTCGGGCGCGACCGCACCGACGTCACCAAGCTGCTGGCGATCCTGACCCTGCCGGACGGGATCAGGGACGAGTATGCGGCGGGCTTCGCCCATGTCTCCCGCTCGGTGATGATCGAGATCGCCGCCGCCCCGGCCGAGCTGCATGCCGGCCTGTGGCAGCGGGCCAAGGAGGGCGCCAGCGTCAAGGCGGTCCGGCAGGCCAAGCGCGACCACGCCCAGGGCGGGGCGCGCGAGACCGTTGCGGACGACGGAGAGGCGGATACCGCTCCGCAGGAGGCGGCGCGGGCGCTGCGGGCCAGCGTGAAGCGCATTCTTCGTGATGTCGCGGTGGTGCGCGAGCAGCGCCGCCACCTCGATCCCGACAACCGCGAGCAGCTGCTGCGGCTGCGGGCGGAGATCGACGCCATCCTGGCCGGGGTGGATGCGGACGTTTAGGCGTCCGCCCCCAGCAGCGCCTTCGGTTCCAGGAAGGCTTCCAGGCCGAAACTGCCATACTCGCGGCCGATGCCCGATTGCTTGAATCCGCCGAACGGTGCCTTGGGATCGTGGGCGAGGCTGTTGACCAGCACGCGCCCGGCGACGATCCGCTCGGCCACGCGGCGGGCGCGGGCGGTGTCGCCCGACAGCACATAGGCCTGCAGGCCATAGATGGTGTCGTTGGCGATGGCGACCGCCTCCTCCTCGTCCTCGTAAGGGATGATGGAGAGGACCGGGCCGAAGATCTCGTCGCGCGCGATGGTCATGTCGTTGCGCACGCCGGTGAACAGGGTCGGACGCACGAACCAGCCGGTGGTGCCGTCGGGCCGCCCCTCGCCGCCGGCCAGCAGTTCGGCGCCCTCCTCGATGCCGATGCGGATGTAGCGCTGGACACGCTCCCACTGGGTGCGGCTGACCATCGGGCCGACACCGGTGGCGGGATCGCGCGGGTCGCCGGCCCGCACCGCCTCGACCGCCGCCCGGGCCAGCACCTCGACCTCGGCGAGGCGGCTGCGCGGGGCCAGCAGGCGGGTGCCGGCGATGCAGGCCTGGCCGCTGTTCATGAAGGCGGCATTGACCGCCAGCGGGATCGCCTGCGCCAGGTCGGCGTCGTCGAGGATGATCGTCGGCGACTTGCCGCCCAGCTCCAGCGTCACCCGCTTCAGCGTGTCGGCGGCGGCGCGCAGGATCGCCTTGCCGGTCGCGGTCGAGCCGGTGAAGGAGATCTTGGCGACGTCGGGATGGCTGGAGATCTCGGTCCCGACCGGATCGCCCCGGCCGGTGACGATGTTGAACAGGCCCGGCGGCAGGTCGGCGGCAAGGAGCGCCTCGGTCACGATCCGCGTCTGGCGGGCGCTCATCTCGCTCGGCTTGATCACCGCGGTGCAGCCGGCGGCGATCGCGGTGGCGAGCTTGCCGCAGATGAAGCCGGCATTGCTGTTCCAGGGCGTGATCAGCCCGGCGACGCCCAGCGGCTCCATGCTGACATGGGAGGTTCCCATCCGCCGGACGAAGGGATAATCGGCCAGCAGCTCCGCGGTGTCGCCGAAGAGGCTCACCGGGTGGTCGACCATGAAGCCGGCGCGCGAGACCGGCGCGCCATACTCGTCGATCACCGCGTCGAGCAGGTCGGCGCGGCGGGCGGCGACGGCATCGCGCAGGCGGTGCAGCATGGCGATGCGCTCCGCCCTGCCGGTGCGGGCGAAGGCGGGAAAGGCGCGCTTGGCCGCGGCGATGGCGGCGCGTGCGTCCTCCGCGTCGGCGAGGCGGACTTGGCCGGTGACCGCGCCGGTCGCCGGGTTGTGCAGGTCGAACAGCTCGGTCCCGTGCGGGGTGACGAAGCCGCCGTCTATATAGATGGTGTCGATGATGCGCATGATGGCCTTCCAAACCAAGGTCATGGGGTTGGCCTTGCAGGTAGCGCGGCGGGATGGATCGAATAAGATGGACAATCCTGCATGAGGCGGTGAAGGGAGCGGGACAATGGAGACGACCGGGCTGTCCGAGCTGGAGGCGGTGCATGCGGTCGCCCGGCATCGCGGCTTCCGCGCCGCGGCGGTCGAACTCGGCGTATCGCGCTCCGCCCTCAGCCACGCGGTGGCGGCGCTGGAGGCGCGGCTGGGGGTGCGGCTCTTCCACCGGACGACCCGCAGTGTCGCCCCGACCCAGGCGGGCGAGCGGTTCGTCGCCGACACCGCCCCTGCCCTGCGGGACATCCGCGCGGCACTCGACCGGCTGGCCGGCGAACGCATCACCCCGAGCGGGACGCTGCGCATCAACAGCTCGGCCGGGGCGGCGCGGATGATCATGCAGCCGGTCGTCCTGGAGTTTCTGCGCCGTTATCCGGAAATGACCGTCGACATCGTCACCGAAGGGCGGCTGGTCGACGTCGTGCTGGAGGGCTTCGATGCCGGCGTCCGTCTGGCGGAGCTGGTGCCGCAGGACATGATCGCGGTGCCGCTCGGCCCGGAACTGCGCTTCGCCGTGGTCGGCGCGCCCGGCTATTTCGCCGACAAGCCCATTCCGACGATGCCGGCCGACCTTGCCCGCCACCGCTGCATCCGCAGCCGCATGCCCGGCGGCAGCCTCTATCGCTGGGAGTTCGAGCGCCATGGCGAGGCCGTCGCCGTCGACGGGGCGGGGCCGCTGATCCTGGACGATTCCCTGCTGATGCTGGATGCGGCGCGGGCGGGGATCGGGCTGGCCTATCTGACGGAATGGCAGGTCGCCGAGGATCTGGCGGCCGGGCGGCTGGTGCGCGTGCTGGAGGAGTGGACGCCGCCCTTTCCCGGCCTCTGCCTCTATTATTCCGGCCGGCGCCATCTGCCGGCGGGGCTGCGGGCGCTGGTCGATCTGGTGCGGGAGATCGGGGCGAAAGCCGGTATATGATGATGAATCCGCTCCGCAGGGACCCGATCGACATGACCGAGAACTTCTTCGACATCCTCGCCGCGCGCTTCCCCGCCGATGCAGACGCGCCCTTCATCGAGCTGGAGTCCGGCCGGCGCTACAGCTACCGCGACCTGCGGGACATCAGCGGCCGCTATGCCCGGCTGCTGGCCGGTCTGGGCGTCGGCAAGGGCGACCGTGTCGCCGTGCAGGTGGAGAAGTCGGCGGAGGCGGTCTTCCTCTATCTGGCCTGCCTGCGGGCCGGGGCGGCCTATCTGCCGCTGAACACCGCCTACACCAGGGCGGAGGTCGGCTATTTCCTGGGCGATGCGGAACCGCGGGTGTTCGTCTGCGCCCCGGCCAATGCGGCGGCGCTGGCCGACACCGCGGCGGGGGCCGGGGTCGGCACCCTGCTGACGTTGGGCGCAGGCGGTGACGGCAGCCTGCCGGACCGGGCGGCCGGGCTGGATCCGGACTTCGACAGCGTGCCCTGCGCGGCGGACGATCTGGCGGCGATTCTCTACACCTCCGGCACCACCGGGCGGTCGAAGGGGGCGATGATGAGCCACCGCAACCTGTCCTCCAACGCCGCCACGCTGCATGAATATTGGGGGTTCCGGCCCGGCGACGTGCTGCTCCACGCCCTGCCGATCTTCCACACCCATGGGCTGTTCGTCGCCACCAACTGCGTGCTGATGAACGGCGGCGCCATGCTGTTCCTGGCGAAGTTCGATGCCGACGCCGTGTTCCGCCTGCTGCCGCGGGCGACCGTGATGATGGGGGTGCCGACCTTCTACACCCGCCTGCTGGCCGATGCGCGGCTGACGCGCGAGGCGGCGGCGCACATGCGGCTGTTCGTCTCCGGCTCGGCCCCGCTGCTGGCCGACACCCACCGGGAGTTCGAGGCGCGCACCGGCCATGCCATCCTGGAGCGCTACGGCATGACCGAGACCGGGATGATCGCCTCCAACCCGCTCGACGGCGAGCGCATCCCCGGCACGGTCGGCTTCCCCCTGCCCGGGGTGTCGCTGCGGGTGGCCGACGGGGAAACCGGCGAGCCGGTGCCGGACGGCGAGGTCGGCGTGCTGGAGGTGAAGGGGCCGAACGTCTTTTCCGGCTATTGGCGGATGCCGGAGAAGACGGCGCAGGAGTTCCGCCCCGGCGGCTGGTTCATCACCGGTGATGTCGGCCGGATCGACGGGCGCGGCTATGTCCACATCATCGGCAGGGCCAAGGATCTGGTGATCTCCGGCGGCTTCAACGTCTACCCCAAGGAGGTCGAGACGGTGATCGACGCCATCGACGGGGTTGTGGAGTCGGCGGTGATCGGCGTGCCGCATCCCGATTTCGGCGAGGCGGTGGCGGCGGTGGTGCTGCGGCGGCCGGGCGCAGTGGATGAGGGCTTGGACGAGGTGGCGATCATCCGCGCCTGCAAGGAGCAGCTCGCGAATTTCAAGGTGCCGAAGCTGGTGGTGTTCATGGACGAGCTGCCGCGCAACGCCATGGGCAAGGTGCAGAAGAACCTGCTGCGCGAGGCGCACAAGGGGGCGTTCGGGGGGTGAGCGCGGGAGCGGTGCCGCCCCCACCCTGACCCTCCCCCGCTCTCAGCGGACCTATGGTCCGCCTGTCGCGTCAGCACAAAGCATAGCTTTGTGCGATAGCTGCGCGGGGGAGGGAACTCCGCCGCGTTCCCGGCTTGGCTGTGGTCACAAGAAACCGCTTGTCCGTGGCCGATGGCCGGCGCAAAGCTCGCGCTCCGTCCGGCCTACCCCGTTCGGGGAGTGCCGGCCCGATCTTTCGCGTGTGCCTTCGATGATCAGTCTCCTTCGCCGTGCCGTCCTGCCGCTCGGGCTGGCGGTCGCGCTGCTCGCCCTGCCCTGCCCGCTTCTGTCGGCCTCCGCGCTTGCCGGGCAGCGCAGCTATGCCGCCACCCATGGCGCGGCGCCCTTCGAGACCCGGCACCTGATCCCCGGATCGGACTTGGCACTCGGCGACGTCGATCTCCGCCGGCCGGATGCCCAGGTGGTGGCGCTGACCATCGATGACGGGCCGGACGACAACGACGCGCGCATCCTCGACATCCTGCGGGCGCATGGGGCCAAGGCGACCTTCTTCTACATCGGCGCCAAGATCCCGGCGCACCGCGACATCGCCCGGCTGGTCGCCGCGTCCGGCAACGAGGTCGGCAGCCACACCCAGACCCATCCGATGACCACCGACCTGCCGCCGGCACAGCGGGAATGGAACCTGGCCCAGGCGGAGGCGGCGCTGGCCTCGGTCGGGGTGCGGGCAGCCTGGTTCCGGCCGCCCTATGGCGATGTCGACGACGCGTTGGCGGCGCTGGCCCGCCACCATGGCATGGCGACGGTGCTGTGGACCGCCGACAGCCAGGACTGGAAGGACACCGGAACCGACATCATCCGCCGCCGGGTGACCGAGCGACTGGCCCCCGGCGCCGTCGTCCTGATGCACAGCACCAAGGCGGCCTCGGTCGCGGCGCTGCCGGCGATCCTGGAGGAGGGCGGGCGCCGGGGCTACCGCTTCGTCACCATGAGCGAATGGGACGCGGCGATGCGCCAAGCGGTCAGCCCGTCGCTGGCCCTGCTGCACCACCCTGCCCCGCGGCGGTGAGGTTTGGCCTTGCCAGAAATGCAAGGATGTCCCATCGAAGGCGGCGGCGGGCTGATGTAGGATACGGGCGAGCGCCGGCCCGATCTCCGCAGTCGTTTCCACAGCCGTTGCCGGGGCCGCTGCCGGGAATGCCGCCATGCCTGTCGAGCCCATCACCCTGATCCTCTCGCTGCTCCAGCAGATGTGCGTCTATCTGGTGATCGCCTATCTGCTGAGCCGGACGCCGCTGTTCCTGCCGCTGACCCATGTGACGGTGCGCTGGCCGCACAAGCTGGCCTGCTATGTGATCTTCTCGATCTTCTGCATCATGGGAACCTATTTCGGTCTCCACATCGACGACAGCATCGCCAACACCCGCGCCATCGGCGCGGTGCTGGGCGGCATCTTCGGCGGGCCGTCGGTCGGGCTGGCGGTGGGGCTGACCGGCGGGATGCACCGCTATTCGCTGGGCGGCATGTCGGCGCTGGCCTGCGCCATCTCGACCATGGCGGAGGGGCTGATCGGCGGGCTGGTCCATCGCCACATGGTACGCCACGGGCGGATCGAACCGCTGTTCAACCCGCTGCGCGTCGGTGCGGTCACCTTCGTCGCCGAGGTGGTCCAGATGTTGATCATCCTGGCGGTCGCCCGGCCGTTCGAGGCGGCGGTACATCTGGTCGAGGTGGTGGCGGCGCCGATGATCGTCGCCAACACGCTGGGGGCGGCGCTGTTCATGCGCATCCTGCTGGAGCGCCGCGTGCTGGACGAGAAGCAGTCCAGTGCCTTCTCCGCCAAGGCGCTGAAGATCGCCGCCCGCTGCGACGGCGTGCTGCGCGGCGGCTTCAACAGCGCCAACAGCACCCGCGTCGCCCGCATCATCTATGAGGAGACCGGTGTCGGCGCCGTCGCCATCACCGACCGCGAGAAGCTGCTGGCCTTCATCGGCATCGGCGACGACCATCACCTGCCCGGCACGCCGATCAGCTCGCGGCAGACCCATCAGGCGATCGCCAACAACCAGGTCATCTATGCCGACGGCAACGAGGTGGCCTACCGCTGTTCGATCAGCCCGACCTGCCGGCTGGGGGCGGCGCTGGTCATCCCGCTGGTCGGCGAGGATGGCGGGGTGATCGGCACCATCAAGCTGTACGAGCCGAAGACCAAGATCTTCTCCACCATCAACCGCACGCTGGGGGAAGGCGTCGCCCGGCTGCTGTCCAACCAGATCCTGGCCGGCCGCTACGAACAGCAGAAGGCCCTGCTCGCCCAGTCGGAGATCAAGCTGCTGCATGCGCAGGTCAACCCGCATTTCCTGTTCAACGCGCTGAACACCATCTCCGCCGTCATCCGCAACGACCCGGAACGGGCGCGCCAGCTGGTGCAGAACCTGTCGACCTTCTTCCGCAAGAACCTGAAGCGGCCCAGCGAGACCGCGACGCTGAACGACGAGATCGAGCATGTCAGCGCCTATCTGCAGATCGAGCTGGCCCGCTTCACCGGCCGGCTGAGGGTGGAGATCGACGTGCCGGACGAGCTGCGCCATGCCCGGCTGCCGGCCTTCTCGCTCCAGCCGCTGGTCGAGAACGCCATCAAGCACGGCACCGCCCAGCTTCTGGGCGACGGCGAGGTCCGCATCGCAGCCCGGCGCGAGGGCGGCGACCTGCTGCTGTCGGTGGAGGACAATGCCGGCCTTTACGAGGCGAAGCCGGGCGGTGACGGGCTGGGGATGACCATCGTCGACCGCCGCATCCGCAACCGCTACGGTGAAGCCTTCGGCGTCACGGTCGCCTGCGATCCCGACCGGTCCACCCGCGTCACCCTGCGCCTGCCCCTGGAAGAAACCGTACCCGCATGATGGCTCCACCCATGATGGCCCTTATACCATGATGACCGTCCTGATCGTCGACGACGAGCCGCTGGCGCGCGAGGAGCTGCGCCGGATGCTGGAGGAATCCGCCGACATCCGCATCGCCGGGGAATGCGCCAACGCCATCGAGGCGATCGGCGCCATCAACCGGCAGGCGCCCGACGTGGTGTTCCTCGACATCCAGATGCCGCGGGTCAGCGGGTTGGAGATGCTGGGCATGCTCGACCCCGAGCGCATGCCGCGCATCGTCTTCCTGACCGCCCATGACGAGTATGCCGTCCAGGCCTTCGAGGAGCATGCCTTCGACTATCTGCTGAAGCCGGCCGACCCGGCGCGGCTGGAGAAGACCCTGCAGCGGCTGCGCCGGCAGCAGGCCCCGCAGCAGGATGTCCGCGTCCTGCCGGGAGCGGCCGAGCTGCGCCACATCCCCTGCACCGGCGTCAACCGCATCACCCTGATGAAGCTGGCCGACGTCGAGTATGTGGTTTCCCGCCCGGCCGGCGTCTATGTGGTGGGAGAGGACGGGCAGGAGCGCTTCACCGAGCTGACGCTGCATACCCTGCAGGAAAAGAGCCCGCTGTTCCGCTGCCACCGCCAGCATCTGGTCAATCCGGACCGCATCCGGGAAATCCGCTTCGCCGATGGCGGGCTGGCGGAAATCCTCACCACCGGCGGGCACGGCGTTCCGGTCAGCCGGCGCTTCCTGGGCGCGCTGAAGGAACGGCTGGGGATGGGCTGAGCACCGTCACATGCCGGCGGTCGCCAGTTCGACCGCGGCCTCGGCATGGATCGCCGTGGTGTCGAAGAGGGGAACGGCGCTGTCCTCCGCCCCGACCAGCAGCATGATCTCGGTGCAGCCGAGGATGACCGCCTCGGCCCCACGCTCGACCAGACGGGCGATGACCTCGCGGTAGGCCTGGCGGGAGGCGGGCTCGACGCGGCCCTGGACCAGCTCGTCATAGATGATGCGGTGGACGGTGGCGCGGTCGGCCTCCTCCGGGATCAGCACCTCCAGTCCGTGCCGGTCGGCCAGCCGGCCCTTGTAGAAGTCCTGCTCCATGGTGAAGGCGGTGCCGAGCAGCCCGACCCGGCGCAGGCCGGCGGCGCGGATGCGGTCGGCGGTGGGATCGGCGATATGCAGCAGGGGAATGCCGACGGCGCCCTGCACGTCGGCCGCCATGCGGTGCATGGTGTTGGTGCAGATCAGCAGGAAATCGGCGCCGCCGCGCTCCAGCCGGCGGGCGGCGTCGACCATCAGGGCGGTGGCGTCGTCCCATCGGCCGGCATGCTGCAACGCTTCGATCTCGGCGAAGTCGAAGGACCACATCAGGCAGCGCGCCGAGCGCAGGCCGCCCAGCCGGTCGCGGACCTGCTCATTGACGATGCGGTAATATTCGGCCGAGCTTTCCCAGCTCATGCCCCCGATCAGGCCGATCACCTTCTGCGACACCGGTTGCGCTCCCGTCCTGGGTTGAATGGAACGTTTGAAACCGGGTGAAACAGTGTCCGGCGTTCCGTTCCATCGTTTCATCTCCAACGCTTCGTCGGCCGTTGCCGGCCGACGGGTGTGGAGGGCTTCTTCCTACCACGGACCGGCGGGGACGGGTAGGCGCGGGCGGCAAATCCGTACCCCCGAAGCCGGCGGGCATGACCGAATGGCCGCGCCGGGCGTTATCCCAGCCACGGACCGTAACGTCACGGACCGGAACGGAGGCGGCGATGGGAGCCTTGCGGCGGGGATGGGGGATCGTCGTCGATGCGGCCTATGGCTGGATCGACCACGATGCCATGAGCATGGCCGCGTCGATCGCCTTCTACACCATCTTCTCGCTGGCGCCGCTGGCGATCCTGGTCATCGCGCTGGCCGGGCTGGTGTTCGGCGACGAGGCGGCGCGGGGCGCGCTGGTCGATCAACTGTCGGCCCTGATCGGGCGGGATGCCGGGCAGACGGTGCAGGATCTGATCGCGCGGGCCGGCAACCGCGACACCGGCATCCTGGCGAGCATCATCGGGATCGGCACCATCGTCGTCGGCTCCACCACCGTCTTCGTCGAACTCCAGACCGCGTTGAACCGCATCTGGAAGGTGGGGGCGCCGCAGGAATCGACCTTTACGTGGCTGGTGCGGGTCCGGCTGAAGGCGCTGGCGCTGATCGGCGCCATCGGCTTCCTGCTGATCGTCTCGCTGGTGGTCAGCGCGACCCTGGCGGCGGTCGGCAGTTGGGCGGGCGGGTGGGCAGCCGGCCATCTGCCGGCGATGCCGTCGCTGCTGTGGCTGCTCGACGTGGTGACGTCCTGGACGGTGCTGACCGGCCTGTTCGCGCTGATCTACCGCATCCTGCCCGACACCCGCATCCGCTGGGCCGACGTCTGGCTGGGGGCGGCGGCCAACGCCTTCCTGTTCGCGGTGGGGAAGTTCCTGATCGGCTTCTACATTGCCACCAGCGGCGTGGTGACGGTCTATGGCGCCGCCGGATCCTTCGTGCTGATCCTGCTGTGGGTCTATTATTCGGCCGTCATCTTCCTGTTCGGGGCGGAGCTGACCCGCGCCTATTCGGAACGCAGCGGCAGCCGGTCGCATCATCCCGCCGTGGGGCATGCCGCCGGCCACCCTTCTGCTACCGGCCGCAGCAGCCGCGTCCCAGAGTCATCAGGATCTGGCGGGCCTTGAAGGCCCGGCGGTCGAGCGGCGGCTCGTCCGGGGCGAGGCGGGCCTGGGCCTCGCGGTAGCGGTCGTAGGAATCGTCGTTGAACAGCCGGCGCAGGTTGGACAGCGCCTTGCGCAGCGGCGTGCGGGGGCAGGGTGCGGGTTGGGTGGTCATGGGAGCGGCCTCCGGGTGAAGCGGTGTCGGCGATGTGGGACGTCCCACACTAGCGCCGCCGGGGCTGGGAAGGGGCCGATTCCCGGCGAGCGGCGGCCTGGAGCGGACGAGCGGCGCCCATCGCGCCTTGAGCGGCGCCGCTCGCCCCCCGCCGGCTGCCGCTCGCCACGTCCTGGCTGCCGCTCGCGGCATTCCACCCCACGGGCGCCGGGGAACGGCCTAGACCTTTCGGCAGGTCCTTACTCAGGAGAGCCGTCATGGATCACGCCCTAACCTTTGTGATCGCGACACTCTGCATTCTTGCGCTCTGCTACCGCTTTTACGGCGTGTTCTTCGTGCGCAAGGTTCTCCGTGCCGACGATTCGGAAGTCACCCCGTCCCATATCCTGGCCGACGGGAAGAACTATGTGCCCACCAAGAAGTGGGTGAATGCGGGTCAGCACTTCGCGGCGATCGCCGCCGCCGGCCCGCTGGTCGGCCCGGTGCTGGCCGCCCAGTTCGGCTATCTGCCGAGCTTCCTGTGGCTGCTGATCGGCTGCGTCATCGGCGGCGCCGTGCATGACACGGTCGTGCTGTTCGCCTCGATGAAGCACAAGGGCCAGTCGCTGTCCGAAGTCGCCAAGGCCGAGCTCGGCCCGGTGGCCGGCTGGTGCACCGGTCTGGCGATGCTGTTCATCATCACCATCACCATGGCCGGCCTGTCGATGGTCGTCGTCCATGCGCTGGAACGCAACGCCTGGGGCACCTTCGCGGTGTTCATGACGATCCCGATCGCCATCGCGCTCGGCCTCTACGAGCGGGTCACCGGCTCGTCCAAGGGCGCCACCCAGGTCGGCATCGCCGCCATCGCCGCCTCGGTCTTCGCCGGCCCCTACATCCAGGGAACGATGGTCGGCGAGTGGCTGACGCTGCATGCCGAAACCGTGGCAATCGCCCTGCCGGTCTATGCCTTCTTCGCCACCGCCCTGCCGGTGTGGATGCTGCTGACCCCGCGCGGCTACCTGTCGAGCTTCATGAAGATCGGCGTGTTCGGTGCGCTGGTCGTCGGCGTTGTCTTCATCAACCCGGAAATCCGCTTCCCGGCCCTGACCGACTTCATCCATGGCGGCGGCCCGGTGCTGAATGGCCCGGTCTGGCCCTTCATCTCGATCACCATCGCCTGCGGCGCCATCTCCGGCTTCCATGCCTTCATCGGCTCGGGCACCACGCCGAAGCTGATCGACAAGTGGAGCGACATCCGTCCGGTGGCCTTCGGCGGCATGCTGGCGGAATGCGTGGTCGGCGTCATGGCGCTGATCGCCGCCACCTCGCTGCACCCCGCCGATTATTTCGCCATCAACTCCGCGCCGGCCGCCTTCAAGGCCCTGGGCATGACCGTCGTCGACCTGCCGCGGCTGAGCCAGGAGATCGGCCTCGACCTCTACGGCCGCACCGGCGGTGCGGTGACGCTCGCGGTCGGCATGACCGAGATCTTCACCCGCGTGCCGTGGTTCGGCAACCTCGCCTCCTACTTCTTCCAGTTCGTCGTCATGTTCGAGGCGGTGTTCATCCTGACCGCCGTCGACAGCGGCACCCGCGTCGCCCGCTACCTGCTGCAGGACCTGCTCGGCGACGTCTATGCCCCGATGAAGCGGCTCGACTGGGTTCCCGGCTCGATCCTCGCCAGCGTGCTGGCCTGCCTGGCCTGGGGGTATCTGCTGACCTCGGGCGACATCAACTCGGTCTGGGCGCTGTTCGGTGTGTCGAACCAGCTGATGGCCTCGGTCGGCCTGATCATCGGCGCGACCATCATCCTGCGGCTGGCGCAGAAGCGGGTCTACATGCTGACCTGCCTGATCCCGCTGGCCTACCTGTTCGTCACGGTGAACGTCGCCGGCTACTGGATGATCGCCAACGTCTACCTGAACAAGGCGGCCAAGGGCTACAACCCCTTCAACGCCGGCATCTCGATCATCATGCTGGTGCTGGGCTTCGTGATCCTGGTCGCCGCGCTGAAGAAGTGGCGGGAGCTGTTCCAGGCCCGCGCCGCCATGGCTCCGATGATGGCCACCCCGGCCGAGTAAGGTTCACGTTTCCCCGATCCCCTGCCTGGGGGCGGTGATACCAGGAAGCGGGCCATGTGGGACGTCCCACATGGCCCGCTTCGTTTTGTCCGGATCCCGGTCTGCCGGGGGAGTGGGGCGGGCGGGGGAGGGCGGCTACACTGCCTGCCACGCCATCAGGCCGGCAGCCACGACGATGACGGCCAGCAGGGAGAGGACGGAGGCCAGCCCGATCGGCAAGGCCAGCCGGTAGATCGATCCCTCCGCCTTCTCCAGCCCGACGAGTCCGGCGGCGAGCACGATGCGGCCGGGGTTCAGCATGGTGCAGATGCTGCCGGCGACCGTCTGGATCGCCGCGGTCATGATCGCCGGCAGGCCGCTTCCGGCGGCAAGGCTCAGCTGAATGTGCATCATCAGGGCGTTCGATGCGGTGTTGGACCCGGTCAGCATCCCCGCCGCCCCGCCGAACACCGGGGTCGCCAGCACGGCGAAATGCCCGGCGGCCTCCCGCCACGCCTGGCCGAACATCGCCGCCCCGCCGGACGCGGCCATGAAGGCGGCGAACTCGACGAAGACCAGCGTCGCCGCCATCGGCACCAGGGCGGCGCGAAGGGCGCCGAGGGCGACGTCGGCAGCATGGGGAGCCGATTGCGCGGAGGTGTCGCCCCGGGGCAACCGGGCAAGCAGGATGGCGGCGATCACCACCAGCCATGTCGCCGGATGGCGCAGCACGGCCAGCGGGGCGAGCCCGCCGAACGGGTCGAGCACCAGCCAGCGCCCGGTCCAGTCGGACAGCGGCGGCAGCAGCCGCGTTGCCATCAGGGCGCCGACCAGCATGACATAGGGCCACAGCCGGGCGAACAGACCGCGGAGGTCGGCATCGCCGCGCAGCAGCCGCGGTGCTTCCACCAGCACGAGCAGGATGCCCGTCGCCAGCCCGCCGCCCAGTTCCGGCGCGACGAACCGGTTGGTCGCCCAGATCAGCGCGGCCAAAACCAGGACCAGCGCAAGGTCGGCCGCCCGGTCCCGCAGGGTGGAGCGCAGTCCCGCCGCGTGGATCAGGCCCCAGAACACCGGCAGCAGGCAGGGCAGCACGACCGCCATCAGCAGGGCGCTCGCCGTCCCGAGTTCGGCGAAGGACACGCCGACCAGTTCGGCCCCGACCCGGGTGCCGACGCCCATCGCCCCCCAGGGTGCCAGCACCTGGCTGAACAGGCCGAGCGCTGCGGCATGCACCGGCGGTAGCCGCATCGGCCGCAGCATGGCAAGCGCGACCACCAGCCCGACGCCGAAGCCGGTCACCGATTCGGCGAAGGGGCCGACCAGGAAGCAGGCGGCGAAGACGGCGCGGCGTCGGTTCTCCTGCGGGACGGCGGCGGCGTCCAGGCCGCGCGCCTCGAAGGCGCGGTGGAACAGCAGGCCGGCGGCGATGATCGACATCGCATGCCACGCCAGCCACGCCCCTTCGCCCGCCTTGGCCGCCGCCACCCCGAGCGCCGTGTCGAACGACGGTTGGACCGCGATCAGCGTGGCGAGCGCCAACGCCATGCCGACCAGTCCGGCATTGAGCAGGCTGACCCGGCGGGAGGCGAGCAGGAGGATCGTGCCGGCGAGCGGCATCATGTGGAAGGCGAGGGCCATGATCGGAAAGGACTGCCACGTAAGGAAGGATGGCGGCGCAGGGCGCGGCCGGAGGATCCGGATACTAGTATATCTTGAGCAGTGCAATCATGGCGTGCCTGCATTCCGGCCAAGCATTCCTGTCGCGCGTTTGGGCCGAATGTCTCTGCCGCGCAGATCGGGGGATGTGCATCAGGGCCGCAGCGGCAGGCTGGAGAAGTGGGGCGGGTTCAGGCCGGCCACCTCGGTCAGAAGCTGGGTGAAGCGCTCCGCGGCCGGCGACAGCGAGCGATTCGCCTTGCGGATGAAGCCGATCCGCCGCACCAGCCCCGGCGTGCGGATCGGCTCGACGGCGATGCCGTCGCAGTTGGCGGAATCGACCGCGGATTCGGGCAGCACCGATACCCCCAACCCGGCACGCACCATGCCGACCGCCGTCGACATGTAGTTGGCTTCGCAGGCAAGCCCGATCTCCAGCCCCTCCTTTTCCAACACCCGCTCCAGCAGGGAACGGACGCTGGTGCCGCGGGCGGTGAGGATCAGCGGGAAGGCCGCAACCTCCTTCAGCAGCAGCGGCCGCCGTCCGGCCAGGGGATGGTCGACGGGGAAGAAGGCGCACATGCGGTCGGACAGGAAATCGATCACCTCGACGTCGCGGTCCGGCCCGACCCGGCTGCCGATGCCGAAATCCACCTCCTCCGCCTTGACCAGCTGGATGATCCGCTCGGCGACGACGTCGCTGACCTTCACGTCGATGTTGGGATGGTCGGCGGCGAAGCGGCGGATGGCGAGCGGCAGCAGACCGGCGGCGACCGACGGCAGGGTCGCGACCGACACCGAGCCGCGCCGCAGCCCGGCCAGATCGTGGCCGGCGTCCATCACCGCCTCCAGCTCGCTGAGCACGCGCTGGAGCGCCGGGAGCAGGTCGCGGCCGGCCTGGGTCAGCACGACCTGCCGCTTGTTGCGGTCGAACAGGCGGACGCCGAGCGAGTCCTCGAGCTGGCGGATCTGCACGGTCAGCGCCGGCTGCGACACATTCACCTCGGCGGCGGCGCGGGTGAAGCTGCCCAGGCGGGCCACTGCGACGAAAGCCTTGATGTGCCTGACCCCTTGCAGCATGGCCGAAATCCCATAAAGAAAACGGAATACCGTAATCCAACAAATTCATTTCTCTAATCTGATTGGCGGTTCGTACCATGTCAATCACGGACGCTGCCATCGGACAGAGATGGAACCGCTTGAAGAAACCGGAGACGGTCCGGCAACGGGAGCGGCTTGCCGATCAGGGCGAAAATGCGTCTGCCCAAGAAGAAAACAATAAGAACATCAAGGTTAGCGGAGGTCCCATGCTTGCCATACTCGGTCTGGCCACCATCGTCGTGCTGCTGGTGGTCATCATGTCCAACCGGATGTCGCCCCTGGTGGCGCTGATCGCCATACCGATCATCGCCGCTTTGATCGGCGGCTTCGGCTTCGGCACGAGCAAGTTCATCATCGACGGCATCCGCGCCATCGCGCCGACCGCCGGCATGTTCGTCTTCGCCATCATCTTCTTCGGCGTCGTCACCGATGCCGGGATGATGGACCCGATCATCGACCGCATCCTGCGGCTGGTCGGCACCAAGCCGGCCCGCATCACCGTCGGCACGACGCTGCTGGCGCTGCTGATCCATCTCGACGGGTCGGGTGCGGTCTGCTTCCTCGTCACCATCCCGGCGATGCTGCCGCTCTACGAGCGGCTCGGCATGGACAAGCGCATCCTGGCGCTGTGCGTCTCGATGGCCGCGGGCGTCAATTTCCTGCCCTGGACCGGGCCGATGATCCGCTCGGCCGCGGCGCTGAAGGTGCCGGTGACTGACATCTTCAATCCGCTGATCGCGGTGCAGGGCGTCGGGCTGGTCTTCATCTTCGCGGTCGCCTATCTGCTCGGCAAGCGCGAGGAACGCCGCCTCGGCCTGTCGGTCACGGCGCTGGCCCCCGGCGAGGCGCGCTCGGTTGGCGCCATGGGGAGCGGCGCCATGGGTGCAGGCAGTGCCGCCGCGGCGGGGCCGGCTCCGCGGGTGCTGACGCCCGAACAGCAGAAGATCCGCCGGCCGAAGCTGTTCTGGGTCAATCTGGTGCTGACCCTCTTCATCATGGGCGTGATGATCGAAGGGGCGGTCGACCCGGTGGTGATGTTCATGATCGGCACCGTGCTGGCGCTGATGATCAACTATCCCGACGTCAAGATGCAGAAGGACCGCGTCGACGCGCACGCCAAGGCGGCGCTGATGATGGCGAGCATCCTGCTGGCCGCCGGCGTCTTCACCGGCATCATGGGCGGCACCAAGATGCTGAGCGCCATGGCGCAGTCCGCCGTCGCCTTCGTCCCGCCCGACATGGCGCAGCACATCCCCTTCGCGCTGGGCATCCTGTCGATGCCGCTGAGCCTGCTGTTCGACCCGGACTCCTATTATTTCGGCATGATGCCGGTGATCGCGGAGGTCTACAAGACGCTGGGCGGCGATCCGATCCAGATCGCGCAGGCCTCCGTGCTGGGCCAGATGACCGTCGGCTTCCCGGTCAGCCCGCTGACCCCCGCCACCTTCCTGGTCGTCGGGCTGTGCGGCATCGGCCTCGGCGAACACCAGAAATTCTCCATCCCCTTCCTCTTCGCGGCGTCGGTGGTGATGACCGTCACCGCTGCGGTCCTGGGCGTCATTCCGTTCTGACCCTCCGGCATCCGCCAAGCAGGATTTCCGACCCTCGCCCGCTCATGGGCGGCCCCGGAAATCCTGCGAACCCTGCCTGGACAGGAGCACATCATGAAAAGCATCCGTATCGGATCGGGCGCCGGCTATTCGGGCGACCGCATCGAACCGGCGGTCGAGCTGGCCGAACAGGGCGACATCCAGTATCTCGTCTTCGAATGCCTGGCCGAGCGCACCATCGCCATCGCCCAGGGCGCCAAGCGCAAGGATCCGGCCAAGGGCTACGACCCGCTGCTGGAAGCGCGCATGCGGGCGGTGCTGGAGCCCTGCCATAGCCGGGGCATCCGCATCGTCACCAACATGGGGGCGGCCAATCCGGCGGCCGGGGCGGCGAAGATCCGCGAGATCGCGCGCTCGCTGGGGCTGGAGGGGCTGAAGATCGCCGCGGTGTCGGGCGACGACGTGCTGGAGACGCTGGTCTCCGGCGGCCACCGCATCGAGGAGACCGGCGCCCCGGTGGCAGAGCTGGCCGACCGGCTGGTCTCCGCCAACGCCTATCTCGGGGCCGCGCCCCTGGTCGAGGCGCTGCGGGCCGGCGCCGACGTGGTGATCACCGGCCGCGTCGCCGATCCCGCCCTGTTCCTCGCCCCGCAGATCTTCGAGTTCGGCTGGTCGATGGAGGATTGGGACCGGCTGGGCAAGGGCACCGCGGTCGGCCATCTGCTGGAATGCGCCGGGCAGGTCACCGGCGGCTATTTCGCCGATCCCGGCGTCAAGGACGTCGCCGGGCTGGCCCGGCTGGGTTTCCCCATTGCCGAGGTGGCGGAGGACGGCAGCGCGGTCATCACCAAGGTCACCGGCTCCGGCGGGGCGGTGACCACCGCGACCTGCAAGGAACAGCTGCTCTACGAGATCCACGACCCGTCGGCCTACGTCACCCCCGACGTGGTTGCCGACTTCTCGCACGTCACCTTCACCCAGGAGGGGCCGGACCGCGTGCGGGTCGCGGGCGCCAGCGGGAGGAAGCGGCCGGACACGCTGAAGGTCTCGGTCGGCTATCTCGACAGCTACATCGGCGAGGGGCAGATCTCCTATGCCGGGCCGGGGGCGGTCGCGCGGGGGCGGCTGGCGCTGGAGATCGTGCGCGAGCGGCTGGAGCTGACCGGCGTGCGCGCGACCGAGCTGCGCTTCGACCTGATCGGCATCGATTCCATCCATGGCGACGCGCTGTCGACCGCCGGAGGGCAGGAGCCCTACGAGGTGCGGGTCCGCGTGGTCGGCCGTGCCGACAGCATGGCCGAGGCGGTGCGCATCGGCAACGAGGTGGAGACGCTCTACACCAACGGACCGGCCAGCGGCGGCGGCGCCACCAAGTCGGCGAAGGAGGTGGTGGCCATGCTGTCGGCCCTGCTGCCCCGTGCCCTGGCGAAACCCGCCGTCGATCATGTGGAGGCCTGACATGAAACTCCGTGACATCGCCCACTCCCGCACCGGCGACAAGGGCGACATCTCCAACATCTCGGTCATCGCCTTCGACGAGGCGGACTATCCGCTGATCGAGGCCGCCGTCACGCCGGAGCGCGTGAAGGCGCTGTTCGGCGAGGTCGTGCATGGCGAGGTGGTGCGCTACACCGTTCCCAGCATCGGCGCGCTGAACTTCGTGATGCAAAAGGCGCTGGGCGGTGGCGTCACCCGGTCGCTGGCGCTCGACGCCCACGGCAAGTGCCTGGCCTCGGCCCTGCTCGATCTCGACATCCCGGACCGGGCGGCCTGACCGGCGTTCGTGCGGTCGGCTTTCGGCGTAACGGTGGCCCGCCGATCGGGGGACATGCCTCCTCCGATCGGCGGGCCTTTCCGTTTGCGCCGTCAGCCGGCGCGCACCTGGGTCAGGAAACGGTGGACCTCGCCGCGCAGCCCCTCGGTGCGGACCGACAGCTCGCGGATGCATTCCAGCACTTCGTAGGCGACCTTGCCGCTCTGTCCGGCGGCGGTGTTCACGCCGCCGATGCTGGTCGACACCTCGTGGCTGCCCTGGGCGGCCTGCTGGATGTTGCGGCTGATCTCGCGGGTCGCGGCACCCTGCTGCTCGACGGCGGAGGCGATGGAGGTGGCGACGTCGTTGACCCGGCCGATGACGCGGGCTACGCCCTGGATTTCCTGGACGGCCTGCGCGGTCTCGCTCTGGATGTTGGAGACCTGGGCGGCGATATCCTCGGTCGCCTTGGCGGTCTGGTTGGCCAGCGCCTTGACCTCGCTCGCCACCACGGCGAAGCCTTTCCCCGCTTCACCCGCCCTTGCGGCCTCGATGGTGGCGTTCAGGGCCAGCAGGTTGGTCTGGCTGGCGATGGAGTTGATCAGCTCGACCACCGCGCCGATGCGTTCCACCGCGCCGGCCAGCCCCTCCACCTTGCCGTTGGCGCGCTCGGCGCTCTCCACCGCCTCGCGGGCGATCTGCGAGGACTGGCCGACCTGACGGCTGATTTCGCCGATGGAACTGGACAGCTCCTCGGTGGCGGATGCCACGGTCTGGACGTTGGCGGAGGTCTGTTCGGTCGCCGAGGCGGCGGCGCCGGCCAGCTTGCCGGTCTGGTCGGCGGCGCGGGTCATGTCCTGGGCGCGCAGCTCGATCCCTTCCGCCTCCTTGGCGACGTCGTGGATCAGGTTGCCGACCGACTGCTCGAACTGGTCGGCGAGCCGGGCGGTGGCCTGACGCTTCTCCGCCTCTGTGCGGTGCGCCAGCTCGGCCTGCCGCGACTCCAGCTCCGCCTTGGCGACGGCGTTCTCCTTGAAGACCTGCAACGCCTGGGCCATGCCGCCGATCTCGTTGCGCCGTGCGGCTTCCGGGAAGGTGACGGCGAGGTCGCCGGCGGCGAGCGAGGTCATCTTGTCGCGCAGGCGGTGCAGCGAGCCGACGATGTCGCGGTTGATCAGGACGGCGATCAGCACCAGGCCGCAGATCAGCGCCGCGGTGATGCCGCCGATCCTGAGCAGGAATTCCTGGTAGGCGGCATCGATGTCGTCGGTGTAGACGCCGGAGCCGACGATCAGACCGAGCGGCTGGAAGCGCTGCACGTAGTTGGTCTTCAGCAGCGGAACGTCGGAGCCGAGCTTGGGCCAGACATAGCGGACGATGGCGTCGTCCTGCGTCCGCATCGTGTCGACGATCTCGCGGACGAAGTATTTTCCGGCCTTGTCCTGAAGCTGGGTGCGGTCGGTGCCCACCGCCTTGTGGTTGGACGGGTTGGCGACGGCGATGCCCTTCATGTCGTAGGCGAACAGATAGTCGGCGCCCTTGTGGTAGGACATCGCGTGCACGGCGTTGCGGAAGCGCGTCAGCGCCTCGTCCCGGCCGATGGCCTTGGACTCGACCTCGGCGTTCAACCCCTTCGCCAGGCCGACGGCCATTTCCACCACGGAGCGGATGGTGTCGATGCGGTCGTCCACCATGCGCTGGTGGGAGACGGTGCTGCTGACGGCGATGACGATCAGCGACGCCAACACGGAAACGGAAACGAGGGCGATCAGCTTCACGCGGATCGTCAGATTTTCAAGCAGCCTCATGCCACGGTCTTTCCTGAGCTGACGGTTTTTCGGTCGTGCGGCGACGGCTTCCCGGCTCTCGGCGGACAATGTGGGATGGAGTCTGAACAGGAAGTCATCGCGGGAAAATTGCCGCGCCGAGGGGCTGGAGCCGGGCGGGATGCCCGGGCGGCCGGTCGGCGCACATGCTGGGAGTCGCCGCCACATTAACCGCGATGCTTTAAAACTTTCTTTGCGTCCGAAAATTTCGCGCCGGGGAAGCAGCCTGTCGCCGGCCTCGACGGAGCAGGTGGCCTCAGGGCAGTTGGATCGCCGATTGCCACAGTTGCAGGAAATGCCGGTGCTTCAGCGGGTCGAGGAAGACCAGCAGCGCCGCGCTGAGCGCGATGGGGTGGAGCGGCGCAACGGTGCTGGAACGCAGGCCGGAGGCCGACGCCTCGCGGGTCACGGTGGAGGAGAGCGCGTAAAGGGCGGAGCGGCCGGCGACCACCTCCTGGCCGCGGGTGGACAGCAGGTAATCGATGAAGCGGCCGGCCAGGCCGGGGCGGGGGGCCGATTTCGGGATCGCCGCGACGCGCGAGATGACGAGTGTGTAGTCCTCCGGCATCACGATGCCGATGGGCGCTCCCGCCGCGACGCGCGCCCGTGCGTAGGAACCCAGGACATTGTAGGCGATCAGTGCCTCGCCCCGCTCCACCATGTCGAGGAGCTCGGCGGTGCAGCAGGCCGTCCGCACCTGGGCGTTGCCCATCAGCCCCACCAGCTGCCAGTACTGGCTGAACAGCAGCGCGTCGTGGGCGGCCAGCAGATAGCCGATGCCGCTGCCGGCCACGTCATAGGTGGCGACCAGCCGGCCGTAATGGGCGCGGTCCTCGCGCAGCAGCCGGATCAGCGCGTCGCGGGTGCGCGGCACCCGGTCGTCGGGCAGGCGGTTGCGGTCGTAGGCGATCACCGCCGGCTCGAAGGTGAAGCCGAAGGCCTCGTTCCGCCAGTTGGCCCAGCCCGGCAGGAAATGGGTGTCGGCGGGGACATGGGGCTGGGTGTGCCCGTCATTCACCAGCTTGACCTGGAGGTCGGCGGCGGAGCTGATCAGCAGGTCCGGCTTGTCGGTGTCGGCATCCCTGACCGCGCGGGCATACAGCTCGGAGGTGCCGACGTCGACATACTCGACGGTGACGTCCGGGTTGACGCGCTGGAAGTCGAGGACCAGCGGTTCCATCGCCTGACGGTCGGTCGCCGCATGGATGCGCAGCCGCTCGCGCGCCGTGCCGGGAGCGGGATAGGTGAGGGTGGTCTGGGCCGCCGCTTGCGCCATGGCCTGGGTGGGCGGCCAGAGGGTGGCGATGAAGGCCAGGGCCGCCGCCAGCAAGGCCGCCCGGCCGGCGGATGGGCCGGGCGCGGCGCCGGTGGACGCTGTCCCGGTGGAAATAGGGGAGGGAGCGGGGAGGTCGAGCCGCGCGACCAGCCCGCCGCCGGGACGGTCGAGCAGGGACAGGACGGCGCCATGCGCCTCCGCCACCGAATGGACGATGGCCAGCCCCAGCCCGCTGCCGGCGACGCCGGCCGCCGAGCTGCCGCGCCCGAAGCGGGTCAGCACGGTGGCCTTCTCCGCGTCCGGGATGCCGGGGCCGCGGTCGGCCACCTCGATGCGCAGGCCGCGGTCGCCGGGGCGGCGGGCCAGCGACACCTCGATGGCGGCTTCGGCGCCGGCATATTTCACCGCATTGTCGACGAGGTTGGTCAGCGCCTCGCGCAGGCTGATGGCGTCGCCGGGCACCAGCCCCGGTTCCGCCTCGGGCTCGATCTCCAGCCGGATCGCGGTTTCCCCGGCGACCGGACGCGCCCGCTGGATGACCTGTTCCAGCAGGGCGCCGACATCGACGTCCGCCGGCTTCAACGCCTCGCTGCGGTGCATCACCATGGCGTGGTTGAGAAGCTGGCTGGTGAGGTGGCTGGCCTCCACCGCGTTGCGGTGGACGCGCTGGGCGATGCGGCGCAGGGCGGCTGGGTCGTCCTCGTCCGCCGCCAGCTCGGCCTGGAGGCGCAGGCTGGCGAGCGGCGTGCGGATCTGGTGCGCGGCGTCGGCCAGGAAGGTCTGCATGGTGTCCAGGTTGGATTTCAGCCGCTCCATCAACTGGTTGATGGCATGCACGAGCTGCGACACCTCCTGCGGCGGCGGCATGGCGATGGGGGAGAGGTCGCGGGCGTGCCGGTCGCGCAGCGCCCGCTCCAGCGTGCCGAGCGGGGCCAGCGCCTGCCGGATGCCGAACCACACCAGCCCGGCCACGGCGACCAGGGCGAAGACGATGGGCAGGAAGGCGTTGGCGAGGATGTCGCGGGCCAGCGCCTGCCGCTCCTCCCGCGTCTGGGCGACGGCGATGGTCACCCAGCCGGCGAGGCCCGGATGCGCGACGAAGCGGTCGAGGGTGGCGATGCGCACACGGGCGTCGCGGTAGGTGGCGTCGGCGAAGCGCGGGCGCACGCTGGCGCCGGGCCTGGCGGTCACCGGCAGGTCGTCGTACCCGGTGATCGGCGAGCCGTCGGGCGCGGCGATGCGGTAGAAGAGGCGGTCACGTCCGCCCTGCGGCCCGTCCTCCACTCCATCCTGTGCTCCGCCCTGGGCCAGGATGCTGAGCGAGGAATAGGGCAGGTCGACCAGGAAGCGCCCGTCCTGCACCCGCACTGCGTCGGCGATGGACAGGGCCGAGGCCGCCAGCAGCCGGTCGAAGGCGGCGTCGGCGGCGCGCCTGGCATAGGCGTCGACGAACAGGAACAGCCCGCCGGTCAGCACCGCCAGGACGCCGAGCAGCCGGACGAACAGCCGGCGGCGGAGCGAATAGGTGCCGTCAGTCGCCGACGCGGATTTCCGCCACATACCCCAGCCCCCGAACCGTGCGGATCTCCATGGACGATCCCTGCATCTTGCGCCGCAGCCGCGACACGTACAACTCGATGGCGTTCAGCGCGGTGGGCTGGTCCAGGCTGAACAGGCGGTCCATCAGATCCTCCTTCGACATCACGGCACCGAGTCCGCCGAGGAAGAGTTCCAGCAGGCGGAATTCGCGCCCGCCCAGCTCGACCGGCCGGCCGTCCACCTGCACCGTCTTGGCCGCGGCGTCGAACAGGATGTTGCCGAACTGCGTGCGCGACGACGCCATGCCCTGGGAGCGGCGCAGCAGCGCCCGGCAGCGCGCCTCCAGCTCGCGCAGGTCGAAGGGCTTGACGATGAAGTCGTCGGCGCCGAGGTCCAGCAGGTCGATCTTCACGTCCACCTGCGAGCGGGCGGTCATCATCAGCACGGGGGTGGCGTTGCGGCGCCGGCGCAGCTGGCCCAGCAGCGCCTGCCCGTCGATGCCCGGCAGCATGATATCGAGCAGGACGAGCTGGTAGGGTTCCCGGCGCAGCAGCTCCTCCGCCTCGTGGCCGTCGGCCACCCAGTCCACCGCGTAGCCCAGCTTGCGCAGGCGGTGGACGATGGCGTCGGCCAGATCCTCGGTGTCCTCGACGACGAGAATGCGCATGGGCTGCCCCTCCGGTCTGGACCTGTCCGACGCCTCAATGGGCCATCAGGATCGGCAGGGTAGGCGGTTCGCGCAGGATGTCGAGCGTCACGCCGCCCCAGACCCGTTCGCGGACGCGGCTGTGGCCGTAGCCGCCCATCACCAGCAGGTCGCAGCCGACATCCTGGGCGCTTTCCAGCAGCGCCCGACCGACTCCCCGGCCGGAAAGGGCGATGCCCTGGACGGTCGCGGCGATTCCGTGCAGGGCGAGATAGCCGGTCAGGCGCTCCGGATCGGCCGAGCGGCAGTCCTGCGGCGTGTCGGTGGACAGCACCACCACCTTTTCCGCCCGGTGCAGGAAGGGGATGGCCGCGGCGACCGCGCGGGCCGCCGCCGCGCCGCCGTCCCAGGCGACGGCGACAGAGCCGCCCAGGGTCGAGGGCTCCGCCCGCGGCGCCAGCAGCAGCGGCCGGCCGGAGCCGAACAGCGCCGCCTCGATCACCGGACCCATGGCGTTGGTGCCGTCTGACGCCTGGGCGATCACGGTGACGTCGGCCAGACGGGCCTCCTCCGCCACCGTCTCGGCCAGCGGGCCGGTCGCCTGCTGCCAGGTGGCGGAGACGCTGCCGCCGTGCCGGCTGCCGAACTCGTCGAACAGGCGGTGGGCGGCGTCGACGACCTCGGCCTGCTCCGCCTGCCCGATGCGCATCAGCTGGTCCACCAGCGCCTTGGGGATGGCGGCGCTCTCGATGGAGGTGCGGATCTCGACCTGCGGCATGACGCTGAGACCCTCCAGCCGGGCGCCGAACCGTTCGGCGACCAGGAAGGCGGCGGCGATGGCGCGGCGGTCCAGCGGACGGCCGGTGAGGGGGACGAGAACCTTCTTCATGGCGTGTTCTCCCTGCGGGGGTCCGGTCACAGAATCCAGGCGGTGTGGCGAAGCACCTCCCGGCTGCCGCGCCAGATCATGTCGATGGCGACGTAGGTGATGATCAGCAGGCCGACCCAACCGATCCAGCGGTGCTTGTGCAGCAGATGCGCGATCATGTTGGCCGCCGCCCCCATCAGCACCACCGACAGGATCAGGCCGATGACCAGGATGGTCGGGTGGTCCTTGGCCGCGCCGGCCACCGCCAGCACATTGTCGAGCGACATCGACACGTCGGCCACGACGATCTGCCAGATGGCGGCCCCGACCGTGGCGCCGCCGGCCGCCGCTGCCGCGGCGGTGCCCATGGCGGCACCGGAAACGCCGCCTCCCGGGCCGCCTGCCGGGGAGATGTCCGGGGCGTCCATCGCCTCGTCGGGGGCGATCTCGTCGGTGCCGTGGGAGCGCAGCTCGCGGAACATCTTCCAGCACACCCACAGCAGCAGCACGCCGCCGGCCAGTGTCAGCCCGATGATGGCGAGCAGCTGTGCGGTGATCAGGGCGAAGAAGATGCGCAGACCGATGGCGGCGGCGATGCCCCAGAAGATGACCTTGCGGCGCTGGGCCAGCGGCACCGCGGCGGCGGCCATGCCGACGACGATGGCGTTGTCGCCGGCCAGCACCAGATCGATCGCGACGACCTGCCCCAGCGCGACGAGCTGGGGCCAGAGATCGAGGGAGTCCATGAACCGGGATCCTTATAGATTGCGGGCCAGAATACGGGCCGGAATGCAGGCTGTGGAGCGCGGGGCCGGTCAGGCCGCCGCGGCGCGGCTGCGGCGGCGCATCAGCAGCGGGCCGACCACCAGCAGGACGGCGATGGCGAGCAGCGCCGCCGAGATCGGATGGGTGACGAACACCGTGGGGTCGCCCTGGCTGATGGCGAGCGCCCGGCGGAACTGCTGTTCGGCCAGCGGCCCCAGGATCAGCCCGACGACGCAGGGCGCCACCGGCACGTTCAGCACCCGCATGCCGAAGCCGACCAGCCCGATCACCCACAGGATGACCAGATCGATCACGTTGTTGTTCAGCGTGTAGGCACCGAGCGTCGAGAACACCAGGATGCCGGCATAGAGCCACGGCCGCGGGATCAGCAGCAGCTTCACCCACATGCCCACCAGCGGCAGGTTCAGCAGCAGCAGCAGGACGTTGCCGATATAGAGGCTGGCGATCATGCCCCAGACCAGTTCCGGGTTGCTGTCGAACAGCGTCGGGCCGGGCTGCAGGCCGTATTGCTGGAAGGCGGCCAGCATGATCGCCGCGGTGGCCGAGGTTGGCAGGCCGAGCGACAGCAGCGGCGCCAGCACCCCGGCGGCGGATGCGTTGTTGGCGGCCTCCGGCCCGGCCACCGCCTCGATGGCGCCATGGCCGAACTCCTCAGGCTTCTTCGCGAGGCGCTTTTCGACCAGATAGGAGAGGAAGGTCGGGATCTCGCTGCCGCCGGCCGGCAGGGCGCCGATGGGGAAGCCCAGCAACGTGCCGCGCAGCCAGGGCTTCCACGAGCGCGACCAGTCCTCCCGGCTCATCCATTTGGAGCCCTTGAGCGCGAAGATCTCCTCGGTCTCGAAGCGGTAGCGCGAGGCGACGTAGAGCGTCTCGCCGACTGCGAACAGGCCGACCGCGACGACCACGGTGTCGATGCCGTCCAGCAGTTCCGGCACGCCGAAGGCGAGGCGGGCCTGCCCGGTCTGCATGTCGATGCCGACCAGCCCCAGCGCCAGCCCGAAGAACAGGCTGCCCAGGCCGCGCGCCAGCGAATTGCCCAGCACCGCGGTGACGGTGGTCAGCGCCAGCACCATCAGCGCGAAATATTCGGCCGGGCCGAACAGCAGCGCCATCTTCACCATCAGCGGCGCGACGAAGGTCAGCGCTGCGGTGGCGATGGTGCCGGCGACGAAGGAGCCGATGGCGGCGGTTGCCAGCGCCTGGGCGCCGCGGCCCTGGCGGGCCATGGCGTGGCCGTCGATGGCGGTGACGATGCTGCCGGACTCGCCCGGCGCATTCAGCAGGATCGAGGTGGTCGAGCCGCCATACATGGCGCCGTAATAGATGCCGGCGAACATGATGAAGGCGGAGGTCGGCTCCAGATGGTAGGTGACCGGCAGCAGCAGCGCGACGGTGAGTGCCGGGCCGATGCCGGGCAGGACGCCGACCGCCGTGCCCACGGTGACGCCGATGGCCGACCACAGGAGATTGTACGGCGTCAGCGCCACGAGGAAGCCGTGGCCGAGCGCGGCGAGGGTGTCCATGGATGCGTTTCCTTCCCGAAAGGACGCTTATTCGGCCGGCATGAGCCACTCGCCGACGCTGCCGATCGGCAGATTGAGGTCGAGGCCGTAGTTGAAGACGACGAAGGTGCCGCCGGCGAGCAGCAGCCCGAGCGCGGCGTTCGGCAGGTAGCGCCGGCTGCCGAAGGCGCGCGCCACCGCGACGAACAGCAGGGCGGCGGACGGGATCCAGCCGAGGATCTCGATCAGCAGGAACTGGGCGGCCAGCCCGGCGGCGACGAGCGCCACCGCCCGCAGGTCCAGCTCCAGCCCGGTTTCATGCGCGATGTGGCCGGCGAAGGCCTCGCGCAGCAGCGACAGGCCGATCAGCACCAGCCCGGCCGAGATCAGGTAGGGGAAGAGGGCGGGGCCGACGACGCTGCGGCCGACGGACGGGGTCAGCATGGTTTCGATGGCGATCAGCGCGCCGAGGGCGGACAGGCCGCCGCCGAGCAAGGCTTCGCCGATCCGCAGGCTGCGGGCAGTGGTCATCCGTTCCTCCCGGTTTCTCAATTGGCCGGCGGCGGGCGTCGGGCCTGGTCGCCTGCGCCCGCCCGCGCGGCTTTACTTGGTCAGGCCGATCTCGTGCAGCGTCCCTTCGATGCGGGCGCGCTCCTCCTTCAGGAAGGCGGCGAACCGGTCGGCCGGCTGGTACTGGTCGATCCAGCCGCGCTGCTTCAGGATGTCCTGCCATTCCGGGCTGGCGACCGTCTTGGCCACCGCCTCCTGAAGCTCCTTCATCTCGGCCGGCTTGGCGCCGGTCTGGGCGAAGACGCCGCGCCAGTTGACGAACTCCAGGTCGACGCCCTGCTCCTTCAGCGTCGGGGTGTCGGTGCCGGCCAGGCGCTGCGGCGCCGAGACGGCGATGGCGCGCAGCTTGCCGGCCTGGAACTGCGGCGCGAACTCGTTGTAGCCGCCCATGCCAAGCGTCACATGGCCGCCGAGCGCCGAGGCCAGCAGCTCGCCGCCGCCGGCGGTGGCGACATAGTTGACCTTGGCCGGATCGACGCCGACCGTCTTGGCGATCAGTCCGGCGAGGATCTGGTCGCTGCCGCCGGCCGACCCGCCGCCCCAGGACACCGAGCCGGGATCGGCCTTGAACTTCTGCAGCAGGTCGGCGAAGGACTTGATGGGCGAGTCCGCCGGAACCACGATGGCGGTGTATTCGCCGGTCAGCCGGGCCAGCGGCGCCACCTGGTCCAGCGTCACCGCCGACTTGTTCATGACGATGGCGCCCAGCATGATCTGGCCGCCGACCAGGATGGCCGGGGTGCGCTTCTTGGCGGTGACGAACTGCGCCAGCCCGATGGTGCCGCCGGCGCCGGGGATGTTGGCGACCTGGATGCCGGTGGCCAGCTTCTGGTTCTGCAAGACCTGCTGGAGGGTGCGGGCATGCTGGTCCCAGCCGCCGCCGGGGCTGGCGGGGGCGATGATCTCCAGCCCCTTCAGCTCGGCCAGCGACGGGGTGGCGGTGAGGGCGACGGCGGCCAGCGCCGCAGCGGTGAAGAGGCCCTTGAAGAGGCGGGAATGACGGGAGCCCATGCGAATCCTCCTGGTGGTGTTTTTTCGTGGAAACACGCGTGACTAGATGCCGTTACTTCACGAGGCCGAGGTCGGTGAGGACGCCGCCGATCCGGGTGCGTTCCTCCTTCAGGAAGGTGGCGAAGCGGTCGGACGGCAGATGGAGGTCGATCCAGCCGCGTTCCTTGGCGATCTGCTTCCATTCGTCGGTCCGGACCATGGCACCGACGGCCTCGTCCATCGCCTTCAGCTCCTCCGGCTTCAGGGTGCCGGGCGCCATCACGGCCCGCCAGTTCACCAGCTCGACGTCGACGCCCTGCTCCTTGAAGGTCGGGATGTCGATGCCGGGGACGCGCTGCGGCGCCGAGATGGCGAGCGCCCGCAGCTTTCCGGCCTGGAGCTGCGAGGCCATCTCGTTGTAGCCGCCGGTGGCGACGGTGATGTGCCCGCCCAGGATCGACGCCATCATCTCGCCGCCGGCCCCGGCGGCGATGTAGTTCATCTTGCCGACGTCGCCGCCGACCGCCTTGACGATCAGGCCGTAGAGGATGTGGTCGGGGCTGCCGACGGCGAAACCGCCCCAGGACACCGAGCCGGGATCGGCCTTGAACTTGGCGATCAGGTCGTCAAGCGTCTTCAGCGGCGAATCCGCGGCGACGACGATGGGCTGGTATTCGCCGGTCAGGCGGGCCAGCGGCGTCACCTGGTCGAGCGTCACCGGCGACTTGTTGATCAGGATCGCGCCGATCATGCCGAGGCCGCTGATCATCATGCCGGGGTTGCGCTTCTTCGCCGTGACGAACTGGCTGAGCCCGATGGTGCCGCCGGCGCCGGGGATGTTGACCACCTGGACGCCGGAGGCCAGCTTGTGGTTCTGCAGCACCTGCTGCATCGCGCGGGCATGCTGGTCGTAGCCGCCGCCGGCATTGGCCGGGGCGATGATCTCAACGGATTTGAGTTCGGCCGGCTTGCTTTGGGCCGAAGCCGGGGTGGAGAAGGCCGCCGTGGCGAACAGCATCGCCGCGGCGAGCGCGCCCCTGGCGGGAATGGCGAAAGTCATGAGGATCCCTCCCGTCTGGATTTATCGTTGGCCGGCTTTGTCGCCGGGCAGGCGGGCGGAAAATCCGAGAGCAGGATGGAGCCGCCGGCTCCCGCCCCGTGCGCGGCGCCATGGAAGGCGGGGCGGAAGGCGGGTTCATGCTCTTCCGCCGCCGGCTTTGCAGCGGGGGTGTCCGCCATGACGTTTCTCCCGAGATTATGGTTCGTTCTGACGATTGTTTATCAAACGAAGCTGTCATGAACCTGTCAGGCGTCGAGGGGGTACGCGAAATATCCGTGGTGCCGGCAACCGGCCGGCAGGGGGAGGGCGTCAGCTTGCGGGGGGCGGCTGGCTGATGATCAGCAGCAGGTCGTTCGGCTGGATGACGTAGCGGTCGCGCTCGGTGAAGGCGATGTCGCGGCCGTGGGTGTGGACCTGCACGACGATGCCGGCGGGCACCTCCGCCATGGTCCGGCCGATCTCGCCGGGTTCCGCCCGGCGCTCGGTCAGCACCATCCGCCCGCCGGCCGACATCAGGTCGCACAGGAAGGGGGTCGCGTAGCGCGTCTCCACCGCGTCGGCCATCAGATAGCCGCCGATCTTGGGTGGCGACACCACGAGGTCGGCGCCGCTGAGATTGGCGAGCTTGATGTTCTCCTCCTGCTTGATGCTGGCGACGATCTTGGCGGCGGTTGACAGGTGGCGCACGGTCAGTACCACCAGGATGGTGGTGTCGTCGCGCCCGGTGCTGACGATCACCGCCTTCGCCTGTCCGACGCAGGCCTTGACCAGCGTCTCCTCGCTGGTGGCGTCGCCCAGCAGGCCGATGAGGCCGGCTTCGGCGGCCAGATGCACGCGGTCCTCGGACTCGTCGATGACGACGATGCGATCGCCGGGATGGCCCTTGGCGAGGGTTTCCTGTGCGGCGATGAAGCCGCTGTGGCCGAAGCCGCACAGCACGATGTGCCTGTTCAGCTGCTTCTGAATCCGGCTCAATCGGAAATCCTCCACGATCCGTTGCACGACGAGTTCGTAGGCGGTGCCAAGAAAGATGAACCAGATGAAGATGCGGATCGGCGTAACCGCGAAGGCGTCGATCAGCCGGGCGGTGTGGCTGACCGGAACGATGTCGCCATAGCCGACGGTGGTCACCGTGATCATGGCGAAATAGAGGATGTCGGGGAAACTGACGGCGCCGTCGATCTGGTCCTTCAGCCCGTCGCGGTCGAACCAGAACACCGCGACGACCAGCATGAGCAGGACGGCGACGATCGCGACGCGGACGAACAGGGTCTTTTCCGCCGACAGGCCGGAGCGCACATGGAGCAGCCGCCCCTTGCGCAAGGAGGGCTTCGTCCGACGCCTGTCCCGGATATGCGGCTCCGCCGG
This sequence comes from Azospirillum sp. HJ39, assembly GCF_041507355.1. Lineage (NCBI taxonomy): Bacteria > Pseudomonadati > Pseudomonadota > Alphaproteobacteria > Rhodospirillales > Azospirillaceae > Azospirillum > Azospirillum sp. HJ39. The sequence continues at coordinate 131,651 of NZ_CP167910.1, forward strand.
TTTGCGCATCGACCATCCGTCCGTTCGGGCTCCCCCGCGAGCACCGACCATCTGAACGCGGGACGGCATTGGTCGGATTTGCGGCGCGGTGGGAAAAAAGGACGGCCTCCCGTCAGGGAACCCGCTTCTTCTCCAGCTTGCGCGCCAGGGTGCGCCGGTGCATCCCGAGGCGGCGCGCGGTCTCGGAGATGTTGAAGTTGGTTTCCACCAGGGTTTCGTGGATACGTTCCCACTCCAGGTTCTTCAGCGAGGTGGTGCGGGCGGACGGGGCGATGGAGGGGTCGCCTTCGGTGCGGTCGAAGGCCGCCTCGATGTCGTCGGTGTTCGAGGGCTTGGCCAGATAGTGGCAGGCGCCGAGCTTGATCGCCTCCACCGCGGTGGCGATGCTGGCGAAGCCGGTCAGCACGACGATGCGCATCTCCTCGTCGGCGTCGTGCAATTCCTTCACGCATTCCAGGCCGGAGCCGGTGGCGAGCTTCAGGTCGACCACGGCATAATCGGGGTCGACCGTCTGCAGCAGCTCGCGCATCTCCTCCAGCCCGGCGCAGCCGTGGACCGCATAGCCGCGGCGTTCGAAGGACCGCCGCAGCGCCCGGGCGAAGGCCGCGTCATCCTCGACGATCAGCAGGGTGCGGACGCCTTCCTCTGATTCAGGCGTCTCAAGCTCAGTCGTCTCCATCGGAGCCTCCGGGCGACAGGGCGGACAGCGGTAGGGTCAGCGTCACGGTGGCGCCGCCGCCGGCGCGGTTCCTGGCCGAGACTGTACCGCCCAGCTTGCGCAGCACGTTGACCACCAGGAACAGGCCGAGCCCGCTGCCCGGCCGCCTTTTGGTCGAGCGGTAGGGCTTGCCCAGCTCCTCCAGGATTGCGGGATCGAAGCCGGGGCCGGAATCGTTGACCGCCACCACCAGATTGTCGCCCTGGCGCAGCGCCGCGACGCCGACCCAGCCCGGCGACGCCTCCAGCGCGTTGTCCAGCACGTTGAACAGCACCTGCTTCAGGGCGAGGTCGGCAATCATCCGCTCCTGGGGGCCGACGGTGTTGTCGTAGTCGAAGCGGGCCGGCGAGCGGGCGGATTTCCAGTCGTCCACCAGCCCGTCGAGGAAGCCCTTCACCGTGGTGCGCACCGTGCCCTCGCCGCGCGCCTCGCCGGACGACATCAGGATGCCCGACACGATGGCCTTGCAGCGGTCGATCTGGCTCTGCATCTCCGCCATCTCCTCCGACAAATCGGGGTCGGACATCAGCGCGGGGATGCGGCGCCAGTCGTTGAGGATCACCGACAGGGTGGCGAGCGGCGTGCCCAGCTCGTGCGCGGCGCCCGACGCCAGCAGGCCCATGCGGACGATGTGGGCCTCCTCCATCGAGCGCTGGCGCAGCTCGGCCAGATAGGCGTCGCGGGCGCGCAGGTTGCGGTTGATCTGGGTGAGGAAGGGAACCAGCAGGCTCGCGGCCAGGACGAAGCAGATGAACATGCCCTGGATATGCAGGTTGAACAGCTCGCCTTCGTGGGCGGGGGGCAGCGGAAGCGGGCGGTAGGTGCCGGTCAGCCAGGTGAAGCCGGCGGTTGCCACCAGCACCAGCGCCCAGGCCGACCATGCCTCCAGCAGCACGGCCCCCAGCGCCACCTGAAGCAGGTAGAGCGAGATGAAGGGGTTGGACGCGCCGCCGCTGAGATAGAGCTGCAGGGTCAGCGCCCAGACGTCGATCAGCAGCTCCAGGAACAGCTGGGTGTTGGAGACGGTGGAGCTGCGGCGGATCTGGATCAGGCTGGCGAGGTTCAGGGCGACCAGCACCAGGATCACCGCGGCCATCGGCATCAACGGCAGCCGGATGCCCATCTGCAGATGGACGATCAGGATCGTCACGATCTGTCCGACGACGGCGAGCCAACGCAGCTGGACGAGCAGGAACAGGTTTTTGCGGTCGGTGGTGTCGAGCACGAAAGACGTCCTGTTCCTCGCCCGGGTCATCAGTCCACCGACTTATATAGACTGTTACCGGCGGGTGGGGAGTTTTAGGAGCGCCGGCTTTGCGCGCTTCGGCGCCTCGTCTCGCTGCGGACGACGAACAGGACGGCGGCGATCAGCATCAGGTCCAGCGCGAACCAGGTCAGCGCGTAGCCGAGATGGCTGTTGGGGAAGCTGACCACCGTCAGGCCGCCGACGGGAAAGCCGCCGGGGTTGCGGGCGGAATCGGCGTCGATGAAATAGGGGGCGGCCCGTTCCAGGCCGTTGGCGGCGGCAATGGCGGCGACGTCGCGCGAATACCAGCGCCCGGCGGCCGGGTCGTTGGAGCGCAGGAAACCGCCCTTCGGCTCGGTCAGGCGGAGAAGGCCGGTGACGGTCACGTCGCCCTGCGGCTGCCCTGCGGCACGGCTGGCGGGATCGCGCTTCTCGGGAGGGACGAAGCCGCGGTTGACCAGGACGGTGAAGCCGCGGTCGGTGACGAGCGGGGTCAGAACCCAGAATCCGCCGCCGAGATCGCTGACCGCCTGCACCAGCGCCTCGCGGTCGTGGAGGAAGCGGCCGGTGGCGGCCACCCGCCGGTATTCGTCCGAGGCGGCGGAGATGGCTGGCCATTGCTCCGGCCCGGGTACAGGCACCGGGGCGGCGTGGATGCGGGCCTCCACCCTCTCGATCAGGTCGAGCTTCCAGGCGCGGCGTTCGAGCTGCCAGACGCCGAGCGCGGTCAGGCCGGCGATGCCGGCCAGCGCCAGAAGGCCGAAGAGGGCCAGCGCCCAGACCGGGCGGGCCCCCTTCGGCGTGCCGCCCGCGGGAGGTGCGGGCGGCGCTGCGGGTTGCTGGCTCTTGCGGCCGGCGGATGTCACGGCAGCTTGCTCATGTCCGGGGTCATGCCCGGCATCATGTTGTGGTTCAGGTGGTACATGACCCACAGCGAGCCCGCGAACATGATGACGACGACGATCAGGGTGAAGATCATCGCCAGCATCGACCAGCCGCCTTCGACGCGGCCGTTCATGTGGAGGAAATACACCATGTGGACCAGGATCTGGACCACGGCGAGCGCCAGGATGATGACCGTGGTGGTCACGTTGTCCAGCGTGCCGGTCATGACCAGCCAGAACGGAATGACCGTCAGGATCACCGACAGGACGAAACCGATCATGTAGCTGCCGAAGGTGCCGTGGGCGCCCGCGGGGTGGCCGTGGTCGTCATGCCCGTGGCCGTCATGACCATGACCTTGGCCCTGATGGGCGTGATGATCGCTGTGCGCGTGGGTGCTCATCGCAGCATTCCCATCAGATAGACGTAGGTGAAGACACCGATCCAGATGACGTCCAGGAAGTGCCAGAACATGCTGAGGCACATCAGGCGCCGGCGGTTCGCCGGGATCAGGCCGCGGCGGGAGACCTGCACCATCAGCGTCACCAGCCACACGCTGCCGAAGGTGACGTGCAGCCCGTGGGTGCCGACCAGGGTGAAGAAGGCCGACAGGAAGGCGCTGCGGCCGGGGCCGGCCCCCTGGTGGATCAGGTGGGCGAATTCGTACAGCTCGATCCCGAGGAAGCAGAGGCCGAACAGCAGCGTGATCGCCAGCCAGGCCTGGGTCTGGCCGGTCCGGCCCTTCTCCATCGCCAGCATGGCGAAGCCGTAGGTGATGGAGGAGAGCAGCAGCATCGAGGTGTTCAACGCCACCAGCGGCAGGTCGAACAGCTCCTTGGGCGTGGGACCGGCGGCATAGCTGGTGCCCAGCACCCCGTAGGTGGCGAACAGGACCGCGAAGATGAGGCAATCGCTCATCAGGTAGATCCAGAAGCCCAGCGCGGTGCTGGCGGCCTCGTGGGCGTGCTCGTCCCTGACATAGAAGACGGGAGGGGTGGCGTCGCGCGGGGCATCGTGCCCCGCGTGGCTGCCATGCATGGCATCAACGGTCGTCGTCATGGCGTTACACCTGTCCGGAGAGCAGACGGGTCCGCTCGTTCTCGGTCGCCACGACCTCCTCCACCGGAATGTGGAAGTCGCGGTTGTAGTTGAAGGTATGGCCGATGGCGACCACCAGCAGGGCGATGAAGCTCACCGCGGCCAGCCACCAGATGTGCCAGACCATGGCGAAGCCGAGCGCCACGCTGATCCCGGCCAGGATGACGCCGGTCCCGGTGTTGCTGGGCATGTGGATCGGGCGGAAGCCGTCGAGCGGACGGGCGTAGCCCCGCTTCTTCATGTCCCACCACGCGTCGTTGTCGTGGATCATGGGGGTGAAGGCGAAGTTGTAGTCCGGCGGCGGCGAGGAGGTCGCCCATTCCAGGGTGCGGCCGTCCCACGGGTCGCCGGAGACGTCGACCAGCTGCTTGCGCTTCAGGATGCTGACGGCGATCTGGATCAGGAAGGCCCCGATGCCGAGCGCGATCAGGAAGGCGCCGAAGGCGGCGATCTGGAACCAGATCTGCAGCGACGGGTCGTCGAACACGCGCAGGCGGCGGGTGACGCCCATCAGGCCCAGGACATAGAGCGGCACGAAGGCGAAGTAGAAGCCGATCACCCAGAACCAGAAGGACAGCTTGCCCCAGAACGGGTCGAGGCGGAAGCCGAAGGCCTTCGGCCACCAGTAGTAGATGCCGGCGAACAGGCCGAACAGCACGCCGCCGATGATGACGTTGTGGAAGTGGGCGATCAGGAACAGGCTGTTGTGCAGCACGAAGTCGGCCGGCGGCACCGCCAGCAGCACGCCGGTCATGCCGCCGAGCACGAAGGTCAGCATGAAGGCGATGGTCCACATCATCGGCAGCTCGAACCGGATGCGGCCACGGTACATGGTGAACAGCCAGTTGAAGATCTTCGCACCCGTCGGGATCGAGATGATCATCGTCGTGATGCCGAAGAAGGAGTTCACGCTGGCGCCCGACCCCATGGTGAAGAAGTGGTGCAGCCACACCAGGTAGGACAGGATGGTGATGACGACGGTCGCATAGACCATCGAGGTGTAGCCGAACAGCCTCTTGCCGGTGAAGGTGGAGGTCACTTCCGAGAAGATGCCGAAGCAGGGCAGGATCAGGATGTAGACTTCCGGATGGCCCCAGATCCAGATCAGGTTCACGTACATCATGGGGTTGCCGCCCATGTCGTTCGTGAAGAAGTGGGTGCCGGCATAGCGGTCGAGCGACAGCAGCACCAACACCGCGGTCAGGATCGGGAAGGAGGCGACGATCAGCACGTTGGTGCAGAGCGAGGTCCAGGTGAAGACCGGCATCTTCATCATGGTCATGCCGGGCGCGCGCATCTTGATGATCGTGCAGATCAGGTTGATGCCCGACAGCGTCGTTCCGACGCCCGCCACCTGCAGGGCCCAGATGTAATAATCGACGCCGACGTCCGGGCTGGCCTCCAACCCCGACAGCGGCGGATAGGCCAGCCAGCCGGTGCGGGCGAACTCGCCGACGAACAGCGAGGTCATGATCAGCACGGCGCCGCCGACGGTCATCCAGAAGCTGAAATTGTTCAGGAACGGGAAGGACACGTCGCGTGCGCCGATCTGCAGCGGCACGACATAGTTCATCAGACCCGTCACGAAGGGCATCGCGACGAAGAAGATCATGATCACGCCGTGGGCGGTGAAGACCTGATCGTAATGGTGGGAATTGAGGTAGCCCTCGCTGCCGTTGAAGGCGATGGCCTGCTGGGCGCGCATCATGATGGCGTCGGCGAAGCCGCGCAGCAGCATGATGAGGCCCAGCACCATGTACATGATGCCGATGCGCTTGTGGTCGACGGTGGTGAACCACTCGTTCCACAGGTAGCCCCACAGCTTGAAGTAGCTGAGGGCCGCGACCAGCGCGATGCCGCCGAGCACGACCGCGCAGAAGGTCGCGACGAGGATGGGCTCGTGGTAGGGGAAGGACTCCAGGCTGAGGCGCCCGAAGAGGAAGGTCGTCAGTGTCTCAAGCATGCCGGTGTGCCCGATCAGGGATTGGCCAGCCGCTGCGGCCCGGCCGGGAACCCGGTGGCGGACGCGCTGGTCGGCGTGACGTTGGGGCGCTGCACGGCGCCCGCGTTGGTGGCGCCCGCGACGGACGCAGCCGTGCCGGCGGCGGCCGCTTCGACCACCTCGGCGACGGTGCAGAGGCCGGTCTGGCCGGCGTCGGGGAAGCCGGCCAGCGTGTTGGCCCGCAGCACGCCGTTGGCGGCGGCCATGCCGCCGGCGCTCAGGCCGCCCGCACGGTCGATGGCGGCCATGTCGCTCATGCACATGGTGCCGGGACGAACGCACATGTTGACGACGGCCTGGAACAGCTTGGGATCGACGGCGCCGAAATGCTGGACCGGCACGTTCTCGCTCGGCTTTTCCAGCGCGAGGTAGCCGCTGCGGTCGAGCGAGCCGCCCGCCGACCTCACCTTGGACACCCAGCCGTCGAAGTCGCCGTCGTTCAGGCCGAGGAAGGCGAAGCGCATGTGCGAGAAGCCGGCGCCGCTGTAGTTGGACGAGAAGCCCTTGAAGGTCCCCGGCTCGTTGATGACGGCGTGAAGCTTCGTCTCCATGCCCGGCATGGCGTAGATCATGCCCGCCAGCGCCGGAACATAGAAGGAGTTCATCACCGTCGAGGCGGTGATGCTGAAGCGGATCGGCCGGTCGACCGGGGCCGCCATCTCGTTCACCGAGGCAATGCCGTATTCCGGATAGACGAACAGCCACTTCCAGTCGAGCGCCACCACCTGCACGTCCAGCGGCTTGGTGCCGGCCGGGATCGGCTTGCCGGCCGCGATGCGGTCGAGCGGACGGTAGGGGTCGAGCTTGTGGGTGGTCACCCAGGTGATGGCACCCAGGCAGATGATGATCAGCAGCGGGGCTGCCCAGATCACCAGTTCGAGCTGCGTCGAATGGTCCCAGTCCGGTTCGTAGCGGGCCGTGCTATTCGACTGACGGTAACGCCAGGCGAACAGCACGGTTAGCGCCATGACCGGGACGATGATCAGGAGCATCAGCAGGGTGGAGATGACCACGAGGTCACCCTGCTGGCTTGCAACGTCGCCGGACGGGTTCAGCACGACCAGGTTGCAGCCACTCAACGCTGCCATCAGTGGCAGCAGGGCGATTGCGCGATAACGGCTCAAGGCAGGACCTGTATCGAAGGTTTGCTTTGGGGAGACAGCTAGCGACAATGCCCTAGCTGCGACATTGGACAATTTGTCCAATGCGCCCGCCTGCGCGCTTGACAGATCACCGAAGGTTAAGGTGACATATTGTATGATCTACGGATCATCGCAAGCGAAACTCTATCCCTTTGTTTGACGATCGGATTCACGCTTCAAATCGATTCCGATTTTACGCGATCCGATCTAACGCAGCCGGAGCCGACATGATGACTTCATCGATTGCGGCGGTCGAACGGGATGCGAGGCTGGTGAACGCGCGGCATCACGGGATCAATCCCGGCGAGATCGCCATCGGCGTGATCATCGGCCGAACGTCCGAGTTCTTCGATTTCTTCGTTTACGCCATTGCTTCCGTGATCGTCTTTCCGAAGCTGGTGTTTCCATATGTCGATCCGCTGACCGGGACGCTCTGGTCCTTCGCCATCTTCGCGCTGGCCTTCGTCGCGCGGCCGATCGGCACCTTCATCTTCATGGCCATCGACGAAAATTACGGGCGCAGCGCCAAACTGACCATCGCCCTGTTTCTGCTGGGCATCTCCACCGTGGCGCTGGCCTTCCTGCCGGGATACGAGTCCATCGGCGTCGCCGCCGCATGGCTGCTTGCCCTGTCGCGCATCGGGCAGGGTGTTGCGCTGGGCGGCACCTGGGACGGTCTGGCCTCGCTGCTGGCGATGAACGCGCCGGAGAGCCGGCGCGGCTGGTACGCCATGATCCCGCAGCTGGGCGCGCCCATCGGCCTGATCGTGGCGAGCGGCCTGTTCGCCTACATGGTCAACAGCCTGTCGGCGGAGGATTTCTTCGCCTGGGGCTGGCGCTATCCCTTCTTCGTGGCCTTCGCCATCAATGTGGTGGCCCTGTTCTCCCGCCTGCGACTCGTACAGACCCCGGAGTTCGAGCGCCTGTTCGTGAACCGCGAGCTGCAGCCCGCCCCCGTGGTGGAGACGCTGCAGGTGGAAGGCAAGCGCGTGGTGATCGGCGCCTTCGCCCCGCTGGCGAGCTTCGCCCTGTTCCACATGGTCACCGTCTTCCCGCTGTCCTGGATCTTCCTGAATGCCAATCAGGAGACCGGCGCCTTCCTGGTGATCGAGGTGATCGCCGCCGCTTTCGGCGTCCTGGCCATCGTCGCCTCGGGCTACATCGCCGACCGGGTGGGGCGGCGCACGCTGCTCGGCACCTGTGCCGCGGCGATTGCAGTGTTCAGCGGCTTCGCCCCGATGCTGCTCGACGGCGGCAAGGTGGGCGAGCTGGTGTTCATGGTGCTGGGCTTTGTCATCCTCGGCCTGTCCTTCGGCCAGTCGTCAGGGTCGGTGGCGTCGGGCTTCACCCAGCAATACCGCTACACCGGGTCGGCGATGACCTCCGATCTGGCCTGGCTGTTCGGCGCGGGCTTCGCGCCCTTCGTCGCTCTGTTCCTGTCCAGCCATTTCGGGCTGATCGCGTCGGGCCTCTATCTGCTGTCCGGTGCGGTCTGCACGCTGGTGGCCCTGAAGATCAACAAGACGCTGTCGTCCTGACATCGCCCAGCTTGTCCGGCCGCCGCATCCCGCGTGGCGGCCGGGCAGACTGAGCGCCCCCGGCGGGCCGACCGCCGTCGGGCCGCCGGATCAGCCGGGGGGCCGCCCGGCGGGTTGGAAGCGGAGGATCGCCGGCGTCCGCATGTCCTCGGCGATCGGAGCGTCGCCTGCGGCTCCGCGCATGGCGGAGACCGGGCGGGGGAAGCCGCTGCGGTCGCTGTAGTCCGGCACCGGCAGGCTGCGGTACCGGGCCTCTTCCCGGTGCAGTGCCCGGGCGCAGACCAGATCAAGCGCCGTCGTCGCCACCACCGCGCCGAAGGCGATGCGGGCATTGTCGGCACGCGGGTTGTCTTTCGATCCAGAGGCCATTCCGGCGGCCAGCGTCGCCATGTCGGCAGCGTCGCCGGCGATGCGGCTCCAGATCCAGGGCTTGGGATCGCCGAGCGCCAGCAGGCCGACGCCGGTGACGATCTCACGCACGCCGTAGGCGCGGATCAGGGTGGTCTCGTCCTCCATTCCCATCCAGCGGGCGATGCTGCGGCCGGCCATCAGTTCGGCGACGCCGATGCCGATGCTGAACCAGCCGAGCCCGCGGGCGAGGGTGTCCGCGGGCGAGGATCGGTCGTAATAGGCCATGGCATCACCTTCAGGGCTTGAGGACCACTTTGATGCAGCCGTCCCGCTTGTCGCGGAAGGTCTTGTACATCTCGGGGCCCTGGTCGAGCGGCACGGTGTGGGTGATGACGAAGGACGGGTCGATCTGTCCTTCCTGGATGCGGTTCAGCAGGTCGTCGGTCCAGCGCTTCACATGGGTCTGGCCCATGCGGAAGGTCAGGCCCTTGTTCATCGCCATGCCGAAGGGGATCTTGTCGACCAACCCGCCATAGACGCCGGGGATCGACAGGGTGCCGGCCGGGCGGCAGACATACATCATCTCGCGCAGCACATGCGCCCGGTCGGATTCCAGCATCAGCGCCTGCTTGGCTCGGTCCATCATGCTGTCGATGGTGGCGGTGGCGTGCGCCTCCATGCCGACGGCGTCGATGCATTTCTCGGGACCCTTGCCGCCGGTCAGCTCGTTCAGCCGCTCGACGACGCTTTCCTCTTCGAAATCGATGGTGATGGCACCGCCCGCCTTGGCCATGGCGAGGCGTTCCGGCACGCGGTCGATGGCGATGACCTGCTTGGCGCCCAGGAGCACGGCGCTGCGGATCGTCATCTGTCCGACCGGGCCGCAGCCCCAGATCGCCACCGTGTCGGTCGGCTGGATGTCGCACTGCGCCGCCGCCTGCCAGCCGGTGGGGAAGATGTCGCCGAGGAACAGCACCTGCTCGTCGCTCAGCCCGTCGGGGATCTTGATGTGGGTGCGGTCGGCGAAGGGCACCCGCACATACTCGGCCTGGCCGCCGGCATAGCCGCCGGTCAGGTGGGTGTAGCCGAACAGCCCGGCGGTGGTGTGGCCGAACAGCTTGTCGGCCAGCGCCTTGTTGCGGTTGGAGCGTTCGCAGACCGAATAGTTGCCCCGCCTGCACTGGTCGCAGTCGCCGCAGAAGATGGTGAAGGGCACCACCACCCGTTCGCCGACCTTCAGCGCGCTTTTTGCTTCGGTGCCGACCTCCATCACCTCGCCCATGAATTCATGGCCGACGATGTCGCCCTTCTCCATGCCCGGCATGACGTTGTCGTGCAGGTGGAGGTCCGAACCGCAGATGGCGCAGGTCGTCACCCTGACGATGGCGTCGCGCGGATGTTCGATCTCCGGATCCGGAACCGTGTCGCAGCGGATGTCGTTGGCGCCGTGCCAGACCAATGCTCTCATGGCGGTTCCCCGGTGATGGCTGCGTGAGTTTCATGCACAGCAACAGGACCGGCGGGCGGAGCGTTCCGCCGCCGGTCGCGCCCGATCCCCAGGGTCGGAGGATCAATGCCTTTTCGCGGGCGACGCAGCCGGACAGGGTCGCCGTCCGTCCGTCTGCCATGCCGCCGCCCGTACCGGGCCGGCGGTTGTCACCAGAAGCAGGAGCAGCACCAGGGCGGTGAAGAACAGGTAGGATTGCAGGATGTTGAGCGGCGTGCCGGCGAGGTCGCTCAGCGGCTGGAAAAAATCGTTGCTCATGATCGCGAAGGCGACGCCAAGCACCAGCAGATCGCGCAGGCCGTTGGGCAGGCCCGTCCTGGCGCGGTCGATCAGGACGAACAGCAGGAAGGCGAAGGCCGGCAGCAGCACGCCGTAATGGGGCACCCACGAGATGGGGGAACCGACGGTGAAGCACAGCCCCGCCACCAGGAAGGAGGCCATCCGGTCGCGCATGCCGCCGCCGATCCGCCAGAGCAGCCCGAACAGGACGAACAGGATGCCGGACAGCAGGGTCGCGGCATGGACGAGCGGGTGGTAGGGGGCGAAGGCGCTGCCCCGCCATTCGGTATCGCCGTTGGTGGTCGACAGCAGGTTGGGCCCGTTCTGGAGCAGGCGATGCAGCAGTCCGTTGACGGTCTGGTTCGAATAATAACTTTCGCCATGCTGGCCGAGGAAGGAGAGCACGTCGAGATAATGCAGCGACGGGCGGAGCCCGTAGAGGGCGCAGGCCGCCGCGAAGCCGGGCCCGACCACCGCTGCCCAGCCGAGCGCGAAGCGCCATTCCTTCCGAACCAGCGCCCAGACCAGGAAGAGCGACATCTGCGGCTTGATCAGCGTCGATGCGCCGAGCAGTGCGCCGGCCAGCGCGCACCGGTCGCGCAGGAAGAACAGGGCGGCGAAGACGAAGGCCATGTTCAGCCACACCTGGATCTGGCCGACCGCGAAAGCCTTCACGATCGGGTAGAAGCACAGGGTGGCGACCGCGCCCAGGGCGGCCAGGGTCAGTCGGCCGACGCCGTTGCGGGCCGTCCGGTCGAACCCCATGCGTTCGGCCAACTCGCGCATCAGCAGCGCCATGCCGGCCGCCGTCGCGACGACCATCAGCAGGTTGATCAGGGCATAGACGCGCAGATGCAGCAGGCCGACCGCCGACATCGCCTCCATCACCAGAAGGGAGGTCAGCGGGTACTGGAACTTCACATGCTGGGTGAAGAAGACCGCATCGTAGACGTTTCCCTCCCCCCGCCCCAGCCCGTGCTCGCGCAGCCAGGCGAAGGCGGTCATCATGGGTTCCCAGGAATCGAGCGGCAACCGCTCCGGCGATCCCGCGAAGATCAGGACCAGGACGTCCCACACCGTGGTATCGCCGCTGCCGCCGTCCAGATAGGGTCGGAACACGACGCCGAGCAGCGTGTCGGCGCACAGGACGAACAGGAAGGCGGAGGCAAGCGCCCAGGCAGCGAAACGATGGGCGCGTTCCAGGTCGCCGGCACGTCCCGGCGACGCGCCGGCCGCGGCCCTTGCGCCCCTTTCCGCAACCCCGTCCGCGGCGTGCACGAATGGCTTCGATTTCATTTGGCAACCACTCCCTGGCGTTCTTTTCCGGCTTCGACCGCCGTCGAACCGGAAAACTATGCCAGAGGCCGCAGGCGGGGGAATGTGCCCCTCCCGTGCCGGACAGGAGTAACGCCATTACATGCCATGGCTCCGCAGCGGTAGCCGACTACCCCAGGGTTTCCAGGGTGGGGGCATTGGGGCACAGGCGGCCATGCGCCGCGCAATCGCCGCCATCCGCGCCGCCATCCGCGCCGCCATCCGCCAGGATCCGGGCGCAGGCGCGTGCCTTGCGGCAATGCATGCACACCCGCACCAGATCCTGCATCAGGTCGGCCCTGTCCGCCTCCAGCGACGTGCCGTCGATGCCGTGCAGGACGAGCGCGGCAGGCAGAAGGGACTGGACATGGTCGCCATGCGCGGCGGCGGCCAGATCGGCCTCCGTCAGGCCGGCATCCTGCAGGACGGCCTTGCGGTCCAGCGGCTCCAGCGCCAGCAGCGCATCCAGCTGGCGGCCGGTGCGCCAGCGGTCGAGCAGGGTGGCGCACCAGCCCTTGCGGATGAAGGCAATGGGAGAGGCGTTCGGAGGGATGGAAGCTGGAAACGGCATGGCGGGCGTTCTCCAATTAATCACCCGATTAATATTGCCGGAGGATGGCGACGGTGCCTTGATCCAGATCAGCCCTTCACGGAACCGGGGGGCGAAGGGCCGGTATCGCCGGGGGACGGGGCCAGCATGCCGGCGGTGACGAAACTGGTGATGGCGTTCAGGATCTCGTCGGGATCGTCCAGATTGACGATGCCGGGCGCCATCTCCTCCAGCCGGTGGGTGTCGGAGAAGGCGTAGAGATAGGCGCCGATCATCAGCGTCATCCGCCAGTAGACGTCCTTTCCCGACAGGTGCGGCAGTGCCGCCTGCAACGCCTCGGTGAAGAGTCGGGTGGAGGGCTCGTAGGCCTCGTTGCGCAGCTTGTAGGAGATTTCCGGCGGCTCGGTGTGCAGCCGGGCCTGGAGGCGCATGAAGGTGCGGCCGGCCGCCGTGGCCCGTATCGACAGCGCCGGCATCAGGAAGGCGCGGACGATGTTCTCGACCGATGGCGGCGTGCCGGAGCGGCGCAGGGCGTCCATCCGCTGCACCCGGTCCTCGGCGATCTGGCGGCCGCGGCGCAGGAAGACCTCTTCGAACAGGCCGTATTTGGAGCCGAAATAATAGTTGATCAGCGCCTGCGTCACCTGGGCGGCATCGGCGACGTTGCGCAGGCTGGTGCCGGCATAGCCGAGGTTGGCGAACTCGATCTCGGCGGCGTCGAGGATCTCGTCACGGACGTTGCTGACGCCCTCCGGCCGGCCGGGGCCGGCCCGGCGGCGTTGCGCCGGGCGTCCCCGCTTGCCTGCCGTCCGGGATTCGGCTCCGTCATCCGGACCCTTGGCAACCGCCTTCGACTGTGAACTCGTTGATTTCATGGTGTCCGTAGAGGGTTCTTCCCCGTCGCGGACACGTATATCACCGTTGGACAAAGGCGCATCCAGTCCTTTTACAGGTTCAGCACACGGTCCGCGGGCACGACGTCGCCGTATTTCTGGGCGATGTCGAACAGGTTGGCCTCGTGCGGGGCGAGCGCACGGTCGCCGACGCAGTCCGACAGCACCACCGGGCGGAAACCGTGGCCCATGGCGTCCACCACGCTGGCCCGCACGCAGCCCGACGTGGTGCAGCCGGCGACCAGCAGCGTCTCCACCCCCTTCTGCGTCAGCCAGGGCGCGAGGCTGGTGCCGAAGAAGGCGGACGGGTTGGTCTTGCGCACCACCAGCTCGCCCGCCGCCGGGGTCAGCTGCGGGACGATGGCGCTGGCGGGCGCGGCCTCGGTCAGGGTCAGCATGCCGGGAACCTTGACCGAGAAGATGGTCGCGTCGGACCCGTCGTCGGCATAGACGATCCTGCTGTGGGCGACCGGCCAGCTGCGGCTGCGCGCCTCGGCCAGCACCGTCACCGTGCGGTCGATGGCGGCGGGGATGTTGCCGCCGCCGAATATGGCGGGGTCGGCGAAGCCGTTGACGAAATCGACGATCAGCAGGCCGATCCGCCCCTGGAGGCCGAGCGACCGGCCGAAGCCCTGGCGCTCGTAGACCGCTTCGGTCCTGTCGCTCATGACACGTTCTCCTCTTCAAGAATGCGGCCCTCGCGGACCATTTCGCGGCCGTCGAGCGCCACGGTGCAGTTGCGCATGGGGATGTCGATGTGGCAGGCGGTGGTGCGCGATCCGCCGCCCTCGTTGTTCGGTCCCATCGAGAACAGGAAGTTGCCGGCGAAGGCGCGGGCATCCATGCCGATGGTGCCCTCGCGGTCGTAGAGGCCGAGCGTCGACCAGCGCGCCCGCCGTTGCAGGCCCCAGCCGACGTGGGAGACGGCGTAGGCCTCCGGATCGGCGAAGACCTCCATGTAGTCGTTCAGCAGGTCGGCATCCATGCCGCCGGTGATCGCGGTGACATAGCCCTTCTCCACCGTCATCTCGATGCGGTCGGTGACATAGGACTTCATCGGCAGCAGGATGTCGCCGCGCTCCAGCACGACGCGGCCCTCCGCCTTGCCCTCGTTGGGGAAGGTCAGGCCGAAGCCGCTCGGCCAATGGTCCCAGCGCCCGGGCGCGTCGACGAAGCCGTATTCCTGGACAGCCGGGAACTCGCCCAGCGGCAGGCGCAGGTCGGTGCCGGCCTTCGAGGTCACCGTCATTTCCTTTGCAGCCGCCATCAGGGCGGTGGCGCGGCCGACACGCTCCTTGTCCTCCAGGCTGGGGAGCAGGCGGACCAGCACCTCCGGCGGCTCGACGGCCAGCAGGATGCGGGTGCCGCTCTCCAGGATCTCCGCCTGTTCGGGCGAGAAGAGCAGCGTCATCAGGTCCAGCACGATGTCGCTTTCCTTCAGCGCCGCGATGGCGGCGCGGTTTCCGGTCAGCGGCGTGGTGCCGAGATAGGCCAGGCTGTCGCGGCTGTGCGCGTGCTCCGCGTTCATCGGCGGCAGGTCGAGCCGGTTCACCATCGCGCCCATCAGCCCGGCGGCGATCCCGGCGGTGCGCAGGGTCTGCGGGTGGGTGCCGGCGCTGGTCAGCAGGGTGACGGTGTTGCCGGGCTTCAGGTTGGACAGGGTGAGGACATGGGTCCAGGCACGGACCATGTCGGCGTCGCTGACGGACATCGTGGGGGTCCTTTTGGTGTGGGGGAGTGATTGGGCTGCTTGACCTTCTGCCTCCTCCCTGGCCCTCCCCCGCTGACGCGGGAGAGGGGACTGCCGCCGATCTGGCGCGTGCTCCCTCTCCCGTGAAACGGGGGAGGGTCGGGGAGGGGGCGGAACGCCGTGCCTCAGACCGGCTTGCCGAGGAAATCGCCGAAGGCGCGGTAGAAGCCCTCCTCGTCGTCCCAGGGGATCATGTGGCCGGCCTTCTCCACCCGGACGATTTCGATGGCCGGGTTGAGGCCGCGGATTTCCTCTTCCTCCTCCGGCAGGATCACGTCGCCGCGGCCGGCGGCGATCAGCAGGGCGGGGCAGGGGATGCGGGGAAGGTCGGCGTGGATGTCGTCGGTGCTGAAGCCGTCATAGGCGGTGACGATGGCCCGCTCGTCGCAGGTGTGCAGCCATTCGGCGCGCAGGCGGAGCTGATCGTCGGTCCAGGTCGGACAGAAGGGGCGCATCGCCTCCAGATCGGTGCCCTGCGCCATCAGCCGGATGGAATCGACGTACCAGGGAAGTTGCGCCGGATAGGGACGGCGGCCCGGTCCCGATACCGGCGGATCAACCATGACGAGGCGGCCCGGTGCGGCACCGTGGCGGCTGACCGCGCGCAGGCCGATGCGGGCGCCCATGGAATGGCCAACCAGGGCGTAGTCCTCAAGCCCCAGCGCCGTGGCGAAGGCGGCGACGTCCGCGGCCATGGCGTCCAGCCCGTAGTCGAGGCTGTCGGACGCCTCCGACAGGCCGCGGCCGCGGATGTCCAGCACATAGGTGTCGAAGCTGCGGCCGAAGCGCTCGGCGACGAAGCCCCAGGTCACCGCCGGGCTGGTGATGCCCGGCACGATCACCACCGGGTGGCCGGAACCGCCGTAGCGCAGGTAGTGCTGGCGGATGCCGTTGGCGCGGATGTTGGCGCCGTATTGGAAGCTGTTGTCCGATCCGTTGGCCATGTCGTCCTCCCTCAGTAGGCGCCGGACAGCAGGGCGCCGGCGCCGGGCACCGCCGGCTTCAGGTCCAGCGCCTTCAGCATGGCGTAGGTGGTGGCGACGGCGGCGGTGATGACGGGCTTGCCGGACATCGCCTCGACCTTGGCGATCACCGGCAGCGACGGCATCTGGACGCAGGCCGACAGCACGATGGCGTCGACGGTCCTGGTGTCCATGCCGGCGACGATTTCGGGCAGGCGTTCCGGGTCATGGCGGCCGACGGCGATGTTGTCGGGGATCTCCAGCGCCCGCCAGTCGGCGACCTCCACCCCTTCATGCTCGATGTAGTCGATGACGAGCTTCGTCAGCGGCTTCATGTAGGGGGCGACCAGGGCGATGCGCCTGGCGCCGATGACGGGGAGCGCGTCGACCAGCGCGCCGGCGCTGGTGATGACGGGCGCGGGCGCCCCGTTCTCCCTGGTGCGGCCTTGCAGGCGCTCCTGCGAGATGCGGTGATAGCCGCGGCCCATGCTCATGATCGCGACGAGGCAGGCGTAGCCCAGCACATCGACGCGGGCGTCGGTCAGCTCAAGCGCGCAGCGGTCGGATTCGGCGTCCATCGCCGCCAGCTCCTCCTTGGCGACGGTCTTCATGCGCATGCGGCTGGAATGGAAGGTGAAGCGGGTGCCGTGCGCCAGCGCGTGCGCGGTCAGCATCGCCGGGATCTCGGTCT
Source organism: Azospirillum sp. HJ39 (assembly GCF_041507355.1). Taxonomy (NCBI): domain Bacteria; kingdom Pseudomonadati; phylum Pseudomonadota; class Alphaproteobacteria; order Rhodospirillales; family Azospirillaceae; genus Azospirillum; species Azospirillum sp. HJ39. The sequence goes on from NZ_CP167910.1 coordinate 148,574, forward strand.
CCATCGTCGTGTTGGAGCTGGGGACGATCTGGCCGATGCGGTAGGTCTTGGAAGTCATCGTGAACGGTCCCTCAGGCAGCGAGTTCGGAGGTGGCGGCGACGGCCGGGCGGAACTTGCGGGCGTCGTATTCGTAGACCCAGTTGGCCTGGATGCCGGTGGCCTGCGGGTTGATCAGGCCGCGCAGCCAATAGACGAGGTCGCGCTTGGCCTGGGCCAGCGGCGAGGGCAGGTGGTAGGTGCGCCCGCGCTCCCGCGCTTCCAGTTGCACGCGGCTGGTGCGGGGCAGGCGCTCGCGCTCGTAGTCGCGCAGGGCGGAGGCGACGTCGCGGCCATGGCCGTCCAGCGAGGCGGCCAGGACATAGGCGTCCTCGATCGCCATGGCGGCGCCCTGCGACAGGAAGGGCAGCATCGGGTGCGCGGCGTCGCCCATCAGCGTGACGCGGCCCTTCGACCAGCCGGTCATCGGGTCGCGGTCGAACAGCCCCCATTTGTAGACGGTGTCGACCCGCTGGAAGAGAGTCTCGACATTGCGGTGCCAGCCCTGGAAGGCGTTCAGCAGCTCGGTCCGGCTGCTGGGGGCGTTCCAGTTCTCCTCCACCCATTCGCTGGTCTCGGCGACCGCGACGATGTTCACCGCCTTGCCGCCGCGGACGTAATAGGTGACGACGTGGCTCTTGGGGCCGAACCAGAAGGACGCCTCGGGCGCCACGAAATCCACCGGGCCGCCGACCGGCACCACCGCGCGGTAGCACATGTGTCCGGTGAAGCGCGGCGCCTCCGGCCCGAACAGCGACGCCCGCACGGCGGAACGCACACCGTCCGCGCCGACGATCAGGTCGGCCTCGTATTCGCTGCCGTCGTCGAAAGCGGCTACGGCGACGTCGGCATCCTGCCGGACCCCGGTGCAGCCGACGCCGAAGGTCGCGACGCCGTCCGGCACCACCGAAGCCAGGATGGCATGCAGGTCGGCGCGGTGGATGTGGATGAAGGGTGCGTCGTACAGCGTCTGGCAGTCGGTCAGCGGCGTGCGGAAATTCTCCCGCGCCGTCCGCCAGTTGCGGCCGGCCAGCGCCTGCGGCAGGAAGCCTGCCTCCAGCATCTTGTCGAGCAGGCCCAGCGTCCTGATGACCTTGACGGCGTTCGGCGTCATCTGGATGCCGGCACCGATCTCGCCGAAGCCGGCGGCGCGCTCGAACAGGCGCACCTCGAAGCCCCGTTGCAGCAGGCAGCCGGCCAGCGCGACGCCGCCGATGCCGCCGCCGACGATTCCGATACGCGGTTTGGTTCTCACTCTGTCCCTCCAAGGGAGTTGCCGATTATTAATCGGTCGGTCGTTTAATTGATGTCGGTCTGGGACGCCGTGGATTTGGCGGCAGGCTGCCCCTCCCCATCCCTCCCCCTCTTCGAGGGAGAAGGGGACTGCCGCCGTCCTTCGCTTAACCCTTCAGGTGTCCTGCCCCCTCTCCCGCCAGAGGCGGGGGAGGGATGGGGAGGGGGCCGCCGCTCCCGCCGCTCACCCGCCCAGATAGGCCTTCAGCAGCTCCGGATCGCCGCGCAGCTCGGCGGAGGGCCGGGCGGTGGTGATGCGGCCGGTCTGGACGACGTAGGCACGGCTGGCGACCGACAGCGCGTTGTGGATGTTCTGTTCGACCAGCAGCACCGTCACGCCATGGGCGTTGATGGCGCGCACCACCTCGAACACCTCCTCGGCCATGCGGGGGCTGAGGCCCAGGCTGGGTTCGTCCAGCATCAGCAGGCGGGGTTCCGACATCAGGGCGCGGGCGATGGCCAGCATCTGCTGCTCGCCGCCGCTGAGCGTCCCGGCCATCTGTTTGGCCCGTTCGCGCAACCGTGGGAAACGGTGGAAGGCCATGCCCATGCGGGTTTGGACCTCGTCCTTGGAACGGCAGAGATAGGCGCCGAGCGCGATGTTCTCATCCACCGTCATGCCGGGCCAGACATGGCGCTCCTCCGGGCAATGGGCGATGCCGGCGGCGACGATCTCTTCCGGCGGGCGGTTGGCGATCGGCTGCCCATTCCACAGGATGCTGCCCGACCGTGCCTTCAGCAGGCCGGAGATCGCGCGCAGCGTGGTGCTCTTGCCGGCGCCGTTGGCGCCGATCAGGGCCACCGTCTCGCCGGCATGGACCTCCAGCGAGATGCCGTGCAGTGCCGCGGTGCTGCCGTAGGACACATGCAGATCCTGCACTTGCAGCACCGGCCCGCCGGAAGAGGACGTCCTGACCGGCGTGGTCATCGTGTCGATGCTCATGCTGCCGCCTTTCCCAGATAGGCCTCGGCGACCTTCGGATTGCTCAGGATTGCGCGCGGCTCCCCTTCCGCCAGCATCTGGCCGAAATTGAGGACGACGATGCGGTCGCACACGCCCATCACCAGCTCCATGTTGTGCTCCACGATCAGCAGCGACTGCACCGCGGTGCCGACCAGCGTCTTCAGCGTCTCGCCGAACACGCCGGCCTCGTGGCTGTTCAGGCCGGCGGCCGGCTCATCCAGCATCAGAAGCGTCGGCTTGGCGGCCAGCGCCACCGCGACCTCCAGCAGGCGCAGCTCGCCGCAGGACAGCAGGCTGGCCGGGGCGTTCATGCGGCGGGACAGACCCATCGTCTCGACGATGGCGGATGCGCTTTCCCGCGCCTCGCGTTCCGCCCGGCGGACAGTCGCGCCGGGGAAGAAGGTGGCGAGCAGCGACTGGCGGCCCGCCATGTAATGGCCGGTCAGCACATTCTCGAACACCGTCAGCCGCTTCATCACGTTGGTCTTCTGGAAGCTGCGGATCAGGCCGAGCCGCGCGATGGCGTGCGGCTTGTGGCTGGTGATGTCGGTGCCCCTGAAAAAGACCCGGCCCTCGGTCGGCGTGTAGAAGCCGGTCAGCATGTTGAAGCAGGTGGTCTTGCCGGCGCCGTTGGGGCCGATCAGCCCGACGATCTCGCCGGGGTTCACGGTGAGCGCGACCTGCTTCACCGCGGTGATGCCGCCGAAGCGCATGGTCAGGTTCTCGGCGCGCAGCAGCGGCCCGGCCAGGGGGGAGGCGGTCATACGGTGCGCTCCTCTATGACGGGGGAGAGGGCGGGGCGGGCGCCGCGCTGCTCGCGGCGCTGGGCGATGAAGCCCATCAGGCCGTTGGGCAGGAAGAGGACGATCGCCATCACGATCAGGCCGAACAGCGACAGGCGCAGTTCCTGCAACTCGCGCAGGTACTCCTCCAGCAGCGTCACGATGACCGCCCCGACCACCGGGCCGACCAGCGTGCCCTTGCCGCCCATCAGCACCATGATGATGATCGTCGCCATGAAGGAGAAGCGGAACACCTCGGGCCCGACGAAGGAGATGTAGAAGGCGTAGAAGCCGCCGGCCAAGCCGGCCAGGAAGGCCCCCAGCACGAAGGCCTGCATGGCGGTGCCGAAGGGGTTCACGCCGATGGACTGCGCGACGTAGCGGTTCTCGCGAACCGCCACCGCGGCGCGGCCGGCATTGGAATAGACGAAGCGGTAGGACAGGTAGAAGGTCAGCGCCGCCAGCCCCAGCACGATGGCGAAGAAGGCGCGCTTGTCGGCGATGCCGCCCTGCCCGATGCCGGCCAGCCCCATCGGGCCGTTGGTGACGCCGATCCAGTTGTTGGCGATCAGCCGCAGCACCTCGGCGAAGGACAGGGTGACGATCACGAAATAGGGGCCTTGCAGCCGCAGCGTGACGGCGCCGATGGCGAGCCCGAACAGGGCGGCGACCGCTCCCGCCGCCGGAACCGCGGCCCACATCGGCCAACCGGCATTCACCGACAGCAGCGCCGCGGTATAGGCGCCGGTGCCGAGGAAGGCGGTGTGGCCGAGCGAGAACTCGCCGACATAGCCCACCACCAGGTTCAGGCTGTTGGCGAGAATGGCGTAGAACAGCGCCATGACGGCGAGGTGTAGGATGTACTGGTCGGTGACCGCGAAGGGCAGCAGCGCCGCCAGTCCCAGGAAGCCCAGGAGGATGTTGCGTTCGAGCGTCATGTCAGGCCCTCTCCGCCCGGATCGAGAAGAGACCCTGCGGCCGCAGCACCAGGATCAGGATGACCAGGATGAAGCCGATGATGTCGACCATGCCGGTGGCGACGTAGCCGCCCCACAACGCCTCCGCGACACCCAGCAGCAGGCCGCCGGCGATGGCGCCGGGAAAGCTGCCCATGCCGCCCAGGATCACCACGACGAAGCTCTTCAGGCTGACCAGCCCGCCGACCGACGCCTGGGCCGAATAAATGCTGGCGAGCAGCATGCCCGACAGCGCCGACAGGGTGCAGCCGAGTGCGAAGGTGGCGGCATAGATCTGCCCGGTGCGGATGCCGGCGAGGCTGGCCGCCATCGGATCCTGGAAGGTCGCCCGCATGGCGCTGCCCAGCCGTGTGCGGTGGATGATGGCATGGGCGCCGACGATCAGCGCCACGCCGATGACCATGGCGAGCAGGCGCATCTTGGTGATGGTGACCGGGCCGAGGAAGATCGGCCCTTCGGTGATGGCGCGGGCGACCTTCATCGGGGCGGGGCCGACCGCCAGCAGGGTTATGTTCACCAGGAAGATCGACAGGCCGATGGTCAGCAGGATGCCCGGCTCCTCCCCCTGGCCGCGGACGCGCTCGATCAGGAAGCGGTCGACCGCCCAGCCGAAGCCGCCGATGACCAGCGCGACCACCACGAGGCCGGAGAAGAAGTCGAGCCCGAGGTGGGTGGTGACGAACCAGCCCACCACCCCGCCCAGCATGTAGAACTCGCCATGGGCGAAGTTCACCACCCGCATCAGCCCGAAGATCAGCGTCAGCCCGAGCGCCGACAGCGCATAGAAGACGCCGACGACCAGCCCGTTCGCCAGGAATTGCAGGAACAGATCCATTGCGGTCTCGCCTCAGTATGGCGTGGCGGAGGACGGCGTCACTGCGGGGCCTCGACGGGCGAGGATGCGATGACCTTCGGCGTCCCGCCTTCGATCCGCACCAGCACGGCGTCGAAGCCGTAGGCCTGCCCCTTGGCCGTGAAGCGGTAGACGCCGTTGGGGGCCTCGTAGCTGGTCTTGGCGAGCGCGGCGCGGATCGCTTCCGCATCGGTGCTGCCGGCGCGCGCCACGGCCTGGACGACGATGTTCAGCGCGTTGTAGCCGGCGGCGCCGTACTTGCCCGGCTTCACGTTGTATTTGGCTTGATAGGCCTTCACGAAGTCCTGGTTGCGCGGGGTCTCGACGCTGGAGACGTAGGGGACGGCGGCGTGGATGCCCTCCGCCGCGTCGCCGGTCAGGTTGATGAAGTCGGCGGTGGCCCAGGATCCGACGCCGAACACCTTGCTCTGCAGGCCCATCTCCTGGAACTGCTTGACCAGGATCGAGCCGTCCTGCGTTTCCGCCGCGACGAAGATGCCGTCGGGCTTGGCTGCGCGCAGCTTGGTCAGCAGCGTGAAGAAATCGGTGGTGCCGTGGTCGAAATACTCGGTCAGCGCGGTCTTGACGCCGAGCGCCGAGAGGTCGCGGGAGAATTCCTCCACTCCGCCGCGGCCCCAGTCGTCGTTGACGCCGACATAGGCGACGCTCTTCAGCTTCAGGTCGGTGGCGAGGATCTTGGCGAAGGCCTTGGCCATCAGCGCGTCCGTCTCGGCGGCGCGGAAAAACCAGGGGTTGTTCTGCTCGGTCAATGCCGCGCTCGACGACACGCCGGTGACCAGCGGGATCTTGTATTTCGCCGCCACCGGCATGATCGCCGCGGTGGCGGAACTGCAGAAGGCGCCGACGAGGACCGCGACCTTGTCCTTCTGCACCAGCTTCTCGACGGCGTTGACCGAGTTGGCCGGCGCGCATTGCCCGTCCTCGATCACCAGTTCCACCGGCTTGCCGAGCACGCCGCCCTTGGCGTTGATCTGCTCGATCGCCAGCCTGGCGCCCTCGACCACCGATTTGCCGTTGTAGGCGACGGAGCCTGTCAGCGGCTCGACGAGGCCGATCCTGACGCTGTCCTGCGCATCGGCCGGGCCGGCCGCGGCAAGGGTCGCGGTAAGGGCCGCCAGAGCGCATCCCAGAACGTACCGGTTCATCTCAACCCTCCTGTTCGAGTGTGGATTTGGCCGCGGGCGGATTTCGTGGTGTCCACGCATATCGCCCGGCCGCCCTGCCCGGCCTTGTCTCCGTAGTGAAGCCGAGCGTGGCGGCAGCCCCCATTCGGGGTGCTTATGTGTCTGTTTTTCAGATCGTTGATCAATTTTATTATTCGATCAATTAATTCTTTGACCAACGTTAATGAGGGCTGATGCCCCCTGTCAATCCCGTTTTTTTGGCCGGCTGCCGTTCAGGTCCCGCCGGCTGTTTTGCCATTGCCGCGGCTGAAAGCGATCCGGCAGCCATTCCATGGGCTTACCGCTCTGCAAACAGTGGGCCATCGATGAGGGGGATGCTGAGCGGAGCGATGCGGAGGCGCGCCGGGGGTGCGGGCGGAAGAGTGTAGCGTGGGCATTGCACGAAATGTGAGCAGCCGATGGGCTGGACGGCACCCTGCCGATTCAGAAGGCAGATTCTGGCAGGATGAAGCCGAGCCTTTCCATAGGCTGGCAGATCAGCCTGAGGGCGTCAGACTGCCGAATGGTGCTGTTCGGCAACCCGCCGTTGATGAACGCATGGAGGTTATGCATTTAGGGAATCCCTCCGTTCTTCCATCTCTATTGTTCTGGAGGCGGAGAGTGTCCTAATGTCAGGCTCCCCCAATTTCGGGTTTGGCGCCGACGCCGTCCCGACAGACCCCAGCTTCAGGCCCCGCGGTGACCGACGGTGATGGCGTCTTCTCACATAATCGTCGGTGGCGCCACCTGGTTCTACCTGTCGAGCCGGTATGGCGTGGGATTCGACGCGGTCGCCTTCGGTGCGGCCATCGTGGGGGCGCTGGCGCCGGACATCGACCATCCGAAATCCATGCTGGGTCAGTTGGTGAAGCCGCTGTCCACCGCAATCTCCAACATCTTCGGCCACCGCGGCGTCACCCATTCGGCGCTCGCCATCGCCGGCTGCCTGTGGGTGGTGCATGAGCATGCGGCCTATCAGCACCTGCTGATTCCCTTCATCGTCGGCTATCTCACCCATCTGGCGGGCGACCTGCTGACCCCGGCTGGTTTGCCGCTGTTGTGGCCGATCAAGCGGCGGCGCAACTTCGCCCTGCCGATCTTGAAGACCGGCGGCTTTTCCGAACAGCTGGCGGTGACGCTGATGGCGGGTTGGATGATTTCCGGCCTGTTTGCCGGGGGCTGGCCGGAATGGCCGCTGCAACGTCCATGGCGCTCGGTCGTGGCTGCGGCGCAGACCTATCTGGGAGACGGCGGGATGGAGAAGGCCGCGCCCCCGGTCCCTGTCCGCAAACCGCCGGAAGCCGCAAGGCAGAAGCCGCTGAAAGGCTGAACCGCGGGGCCATACGGGGAATCGCGTATTCCCGATTATCGACGGCTCTTCGAAGATCGATGAAAGCAAAGGGAAACGGCTGCCGATCAGGCGGCTCCGGCGGCGTCCGGTTGCGCCGCCCCCTCGTCCCGTCTTCGCACCCGGCCGGCCGGGTCCCGTCCATACGCCTGCCAAACCCAGGGAGATCGCGATGATCCATGGCGACATCACCAGCAGCAACGACACCGTCGGCGTTGCCGTCGTCAATTACAAGATGCCGCGCCTTCACACCAAGGCGGAGGTGCTGGAGAACGCGCAGAAGATCGCCGATATGCTGATCGGCATGAAGACCGGCCTGCCGGGCCTCGATCTCGTGATCTTCCCCGAATATTCGACCCACGGAATCATGTATGATTCCAAGGAGATGTACGAGACGGCCGCCACCATCCCCGGCGACGAGACCGAGATCTTCGCTGCCGCCTGCCGCAAGGCCAAGGTATGGGGTGTCTTCTCTCTGACCGGCGAACGGCATGAGGAGCACCCGCACAAGGCTCCCTACAACACGCTCATCCTGATGAACGACCAGGGTGAGATCGTGCAGAAATACCGCAAGATCATGCCGTGGGTTCCCATCGAGGGCTGGTACCCCGGCAACTGCACCTATGTGTCGGAAGGCCCGAAGGGGCTGAAGGTCAGCCTGATCATCTGCGACGACGGCAACTACCCGGAAATATGGCGCGACTGCGCCATGAAGGGAGCCGAGCTGATCGTGCGTTGCCAGGGCTACATGTATCCGGCCAAGGACCAGCAGGTGCTGATGGCCAAGGCGATGGCCTGGGCCAACAACGTCTATGTCGCGGTGGCGAATGCCGCCGGCTTCGACGGGGTCTATTCCTACTTCGGCCATTCGGCGCTGGTGGGTTTCGACGGCCGCACGCTTGGCGAATGCGGCGAGGAGGAGTACGGCATCCAGTACGCCCAGCTGTCCAAGTCGCTGATCCGCGATTTCCGCAGGAACGGCCAGTCGGAAAACCATCTCTTCAAGCTGGTGCACCGCGGCTACACCGGCATGATCAACAGCCATGACGGGGTGAAGGGCGAGGCGGCCTGCCCCTACGACTTCTATCGCCAGTGGGTGAGCGACCCGGAAGGAACGCGGGCGATGGTGGAATCCTTCACCCGGCCGACCGTGGGCACGCCCGAATGCCCGATCGACGGCATTCCGTCGGAAGAGCCGGCGCACCGCTGACCGGCGGCGCCCGGATCCATGGCAAGAGGCGGCGGCATGGCGCTCCAGACCTACCGGTTGGACCGGGAACCCTATTACTGCCCGACCGGCGATGAGATCGCGCTGTTCGAGGCGGCCCATGCCGATCGCATGCCGGTGATGCTGAAGGGGCCGACCGGCTGCGGCAAGACCCGCTTCATCGAGCATATGGCCTGGCGGCTCGGCCGGCCGCTGGTCACCGTCGCCTGCAACGAGGATCTGACGGCGTCCGACCTCGTTGGCCGCTATTTGCTGGAGGCGGAGGGAACGGTGTGGCAGGACGGGCCGCTGACGCTGGCGGTCCGCCATGGCGCAATCTGCTATCTGGATGAGATCGTGGAGGCGCGGGCCGACACCACCGTCGTCATCCATCCCCTGACCGACGAGCGCCGGGCGCTTCCGCTCGACAAGCGCAACGAACTGGTGGCGGCACATCCCGATTTCCAGCTCGTAGTCGCCTACAATCCCGGATACCAGAGCGTGGTGAAGGATCTGAAGGAATCCACCAAGCAACGGTTCGCTGCGCTGGAGTTCGGCTATCCAGCCACCGGGATCGAGGCGGACATCGTCGCGCACGAGGCGGGGATCGGACCGGAGTTGGCACGCCAGGTGGTGGCGGTCGGCGAGCGCAGCCGCAACCTGCGCGGCCGTGGGTTGGAGGAGGGGGCGTCTACCCGCATGCTGATCCATGCCGGCCGCCTCATCGCCCGCGGGGTGGCGCCCGAGGCCGCCTGCCGCATGGCCATCGTGCTGCCGCTGACCGACGATCCCGACCTGCGCGACGCGCTGGCGGCGGCGGTCGGTGCCTGCTTCTGAGCGGCGATGACGGAGGGGATTGCGCTGGCCGATGCCGAACGCCGGCTGAAGGCCTATGTCACCGCGCTGTGGGGCTTCGATCCGCCGTTGCGGGCGCTGGCGGAGGACGGCGACCCGATGGCGGCGCGGCCCGGCTTCGATGCCGACCTCGTCCGGCTGCCGGCGGTCTGGCCCGGCATGGATGTCTATCGGGCAGCGCTGGCCCATGTCGCGGCGCACCGGGTGTTCTCGCATCCCTGGCCGGCCAAGGGGCTGAAGCCGCTGCTGACCATCGTGGTGTCGCTGGTCGAGGACGCGCGGGTCGAGCATCTGGCGATGCGCCGCTTTCCCGGTCTGCGCCGGCTGTGGGCACCGTTCCACCGGGTCGAGCCTTCCGGCTCGCTGATGGCTGCCGACCTGATGGAGCGGCTGGCGCGGGCGCTGTTCGATGCGGAGCACCGCGACGGCAACGCCTGGGTCGACAAGGGCCAACACCTGTTCTTCGAGCGGCCGGATCGTTGGGACGACCCGGCCTTCAGCCTGACGGTCGGCGGCATCCTCGCCAACGAGCTTGGCAAGACGCGGGTGCAGATCAACGCCAAGGGGCACCGCGTCGACCCGCCCTATCGTGATGACAATGCCGGCTTGTGGCTGTACGACACTCCGCCCGAGCCGCCGCGCGATGCCGACGACCCGCTGGAGGCGGCGCAGCCGGAGCGGGTGGAGGACGACTGCGCGGATCGGCGCGATGGGCCGCCCGAGCCTGTGCCTGCCCTGGTACCGCTCGCCGTTGCCGAAACCGCGGCATTGCGGCCGGTGGCGCGCTATCCGGAATGGGATTACCGCATCGGCCTGCACCGGCCCGACTTCGTCCAGCTGGTGGAGTGTGATCCGGTGCCGGCGCCGCCATTGGACATGGCTGCCGATCCGTGGTTGGCGGGCCGCGTGCGCGCCTTGGTCCGTCACGCCGTGGTGGCACGGCCGGAGCGGTTGCGGCGGCAGAGGGAGGGCGACCGGCTCGACCTCGACGCCTGCATCGGCGCGGCTGCCGCCCAGCGCCACGGCCACGCACCGGACGCCCGCGTCTACCAGCGAGTGAGGCGCGAAGGGCGCGACCTGTCGGTCCTGCTGCTGCTCGACGCCTCGCACTCTACGAACGATGAGGCCGGCAAGGGCACGGTGCTGGAGCTGGAGCGCCGGTCGGCGGATCTGCTGGCCGGCGCGCTGGCTGCGGCGGGGGACCGTTTCGCGCTGGCCGGCTTCCGGTCCGACGGCAGGGAAGCGGTACAGTGGCTGCCGGTCAAGCGCTTCGGCGATCCCTATGACGAGGCGGCGCGCGGCCGGCTCGCCGGTCTGGATGGGCGCTGGTCGACGCGCATGGGCGCTGCGCTGCGCCATGGCGGCAGGGAACTCGCCGGCCAGCCGACGCTGCGCCGTCTGTTGCTGCTGGTCACCGATGGCGAGCCGTCCGACATCGACTGCCCCGATCCGCGCCATCTGGTGGAGGACGCACGCAAGGCGGTGCAGGAGCTCTCCGGCCGCGGCATCGACGTGGCCTGCGTGGCGTTGGGCGGCGACCGGCCGACGCTCCACCGCATCTTCGGGCTTTGCAACGTGCTGCCCGTCGACCGGGTGGAGCGGCTGCCGGAGATCCTGCCGGCGGTCTATGTGCGGCTGACCGGGTGACGCGGGCGGGGGTGCAACCTCCTACCGTCCGTTCAGCGCCCGCACCGCCATCGCGGCGGCGGCGGCCCGGTTCTCCACGCCGAGCTTGGCGTAGATCTGCTCCAGGTGCTTGTCGACGGTGCGCGGGCTGAGGCCAAGGATTTCGGCGATGTCGCGGTTGGGCTTGCCGTTGGCGACCCACATCAGCACTTCGGCTTCCCGCGTGGTCAGGGACAGCCTGTCCTTCAGCAGGGCATCCTCGCCGGCCCCGCTCTCCTCGGCCAGTTGCAGCAGGATCTCGTCGGGGCCGGTCTGGCCAACCGGACTCAGGCGCAGGCTTCGGCCGTCCAGGCCGGTGGCGATCGTCACGCTGTCAGGCTTGCGCCCCGGACCGCCGGCCTGCCGGTCCGCCAGCCAGCGCCGCGCCTCCTCCGGCAGCGAGACGCCGGCCCCTCCCGCGGTTCCGCCATCGGTGCCGAACGCCGCCTCCAGCATGCGGGTGGTCTGCGGCGTGCACCACAGCACCTCGCCCTTGTGGTTGGCTGCTAGCAGGGTGCGGCCGGTGACGTCCAGCGCCGCCCGCGTGCTCTGGGCGACGCGGGCGTTGGCGAGATGGGCGTACATGCGGGCGATCAGAGTCTCCGCCACGATCGGCTTGGTGACGTAATCGACGCCGCCGGCGGCGAAGGCCTTCAGGATATGCTCGGTCTCGGTCAGGCCGGTCATGAAGAGGACGGGGACATGGGCGACCTGGCTGTTGCGCTTCAGCTGGCGGCAGGTCTCGAAGCCGTCTAGCCCCGGCATGATGGCGTCCATCAGGATGACGTCGGGCGTCACCTGCTCCAGCAGCGCCAGGGCCTTTCGGCCGTCCAGCGCAACCAGCACGGTCACTCCGGCCTCTTCCAGTGCGTCGGTCAGGAAGCTGAGGGCTTCGGGGGAATCGTCGACGACGAGAACGACGTCACGCGGTTTGGTTACGGCTGCTTTCGTCATGGCTGTCATCGCGGTACACCGCCTCCAGCGCGGCCATATACTGGTTCAGGTCGTAATTGCTGACGAGCGCGCGCATGCGGCCGACGAAGCGCTCCAGCTCGGGATGGGCGGCGGCGATCTCCGCCAGCTTGGCCTGCATGCCGCGGACATAGCCGATGCGGCCCAGATGGATCAATTCGGCGATGTGGTGCTGCGGCGGCAGCTCCGACGGGGTGAAGACGGGCGGGCCGGACTCGGTGCCGGCCGGCTCCTCATACTCCCAGTCGATGCCGCGCAGCCGGCCGATGCAGGCCAGAAGCTTGGGGATCGACACCGGCTTGGCGACGAAGCCGTCATAGGGCCGATCCGGGACGGGCGATGAGCGGTCCTCCCGCGTGTCGGCGGACACCAGGACGATGGTGGTCTCGACATGGCCGGCGTCGCGCAGGCGCCGCGCCACCTCCAGCCCGTTCATGCCGGGCATCGAGATGTCGAGCAGCAGGATGTCCGGCCGGTACAGATCCGCCATGGCGAGGCAGTTCGGTCCGTCGGTCGCCTTCACCACCGTGAAGCCCAGCTCTCCCAGGATGTCGGCCAGCAGGTTGCGGTGGGCGAGGTCGTCGTCGGTCACCAGCACGGTCAGGCGCGGCCCGCGATAGCCGCGGATCAGGTGGTCCGGCTGGGCAGGCGCGGTGGACAGCATGGCGGCCGACATCATCAGCCGCACCCGGAACAGGCTGCCCTTGCCGGGGGTGCTGGTCACGGTGATCTCGCCGCCCATCACCTGGGTCAGCAGCTTGGTGATGGTGAGGCCCAAGCCCATGCCCGGTACCATCGGGTTGGCGGCGGACCCGCGTTCGAAAGGCTGGAAGATCCGCTCGCGGTCGTCGGGCGCGATGCCGGGGCCGGTATCCTCCACCTCGAACTCGGCGATCTGGCTGCGGTGGCGTACGCGCAGGCACACCGTGCCGGTGTCGGTGAACTTGATGGCGTTGGACAACAGGTTGATCAGGATCTGGCGGATGCGCCCCTCGTCGGTGAAGACCACCGGCGGCAGGTCTTCCGGCGCCTCGAAGCTGAAGACGATGCCCTTGGCCTCCGCCTGCAGGCGGAACATGCCGACGAGCTGGTCGAGCAGGTCGCCGAACCGCACCTCGGCCCGGTTCAGCTGGAGACGGCCGCTTTCGATCTTCGACACGTCGAGCAGCCCGTCGAGCAGCCCGGACAGATGCTCCGCGCTGCGCCGGATGACGCGGACGGCGTCGATGCGGTGCGGCGGCATGGCGGGGTCGCGCTCCAGCATCTGCGAATAGCCGAAGATGGCGCTGAGCGGCGTGCGGAATTCATGGCCGATGCCGACCAGATAGCGGCTCTTGGCGAGGTTCGCGGTCTCCGCCGCCTCCTTGGCCTTCTGGAGCTGGGCGTCGGTGCGGTCATGGGCCTCGATCTCCTGCATCAGCAGCGCGGTCTGCTTCTGCGTCTCCTCCTGCGCCACCTTGCGGCTTTCGCGGGCCAGCACGAACAGCCAGGTGGCGACGCCGGCGACGATCATCAGGATGAAGAAAACCTTCCACAGCGTGCTGCGGATCAGCGCCTGCGCCTCGGCATTGACCGAGGCGACCTCGACATAGACCAGGGACAGCACGGCGCCGATGGCGAGCGCCAGCATGAACAGGACGGCCAGATAATGGCCGAGCCGGGCCTTCAGCGCCGTCGCCGCCCGTGGCGGCAGGATGGCGTCCAGCGCGTGGCGCAACTGCACGCCCACCCGGGCGTCGCTCTTGCAGCCGTCGCCGCAGCGGGCGTCCAGCGAACAGCAGAGCGAGCAGATGGCGCCGGCATAGACCGGGCAAAAGGCCATGTCGTCCGGCTCGAACGCATGCTGGCAGATGCGGCAGCGGATCGCCTCCTCCCCGTTCCAGCCCTCGAAGGGGCGGCGCGCGATGTAATACTCGCCGCGGGTCGCCCAGGCGATGGCCGGAGCAGCAAGGAAGGCGGTGGCGAAGGCGAGGAAGGGCGCGCAGACCTTCAGCGTCGGTCCCAGCGCGCCCAGAAAGGCCAGCATCGACAGCAGCGTCGCCAGCAGCATTGCGCCGACACCGACCGGGTTGATGTCGTAGAGGTGGGCGCGCTTGAACTCGACATGGCGCGGACTGAGCCCGAGCGGCTTGTTCACCACCAGATCGGCCACCAGCGCCCCGATCCAGGAGGCGGCGACGCTGGAATAGAGCCCCAGCACCGGCTCCAGCGTCTTGTAGATGCCCAACTCCATCAGCATCAGGCCGATGACGACGTTGAACACCACCCAGACCACCCGGCCCGGATGGCTGTGGGTCAGGCGCGAGAAGAAGTTGGACCAGGCGATGGAGCCGGCATAGGTGTTGGTGACGTTGATCTTCAATTGCGACAGGACGACGAACAGCCCGGTCAGGCCCAGAGCCAACTGCGGAGAGGGCGTCACATACTGGAAGGCGACCAGATACATGCGGGTCGGTTCCGCCGCGAGCTCCAGCGGCACCGCGTTCTGCAGGGCCAGCACCACGAGGAAGGAGCCCAGCAGGAGCTTGATCGTGCCGATGACGATCCAGCCCGGCCCTGCCGCCACCAGCGCCACCCACCAGTTCAACCGCTTGCGGCCCCTGGCGTCGGGGTCGTAGGGCAGGAAGCGGATGAAGTCGACCTGTTCGCCGATCTGTGCCAGCAGCGAGAACACCACCGACGCCGCGGCGCCGAACAGCATCAGGTCGAAGCCGCCGGCACCGGTCTCCGCCGACTGGCCGGTGAAGCGGGTCCAGGTGGCGAAGGCGTCGCCATCGTCGAGCGCTATGAACAGGAAGGGCAGCGCGTGCAGGGCCAGCCACAGCGGCTGCGTCCACAGCTGGATGCGGCTGATCACCGTGAAGCCGTAGGCGACCAGCGGGATCACCAGGAGCGAGCTGACCACATAGCCGGCGGCCAGCGGCAGGCCGAACACCATCTCCAGGGCGGTTGCCATGATCGCCGCCTCGATGGCGAAGAAGATGAAGGTGAAGGAGGCGTAGATCAGCGAGGTGATGGTCGAACCGATATAGCCGAAGCCGGCGCCGCGCGTCAGCAGGTCCATGTCGACGCCGTAGCGGCTGGCATAATAGCTGATGGGCAGCGCGCTGGCGAAGATCAGGACGGCGGCGGCCAAAATGGCGAAGACCGCGTTGGAGAAGCCGTAATTCAGCGTGATCGCGCCGCCGATGGCCTCCAGCGCCAGGAAGGAGATCGAACCGAGCGCCGTGTTCGCGACCCGTGAGGGCGACCAGCGCCGCGCTTTGCGCGCGGTGAAGCGCAGCGCGTAATCTTCGAGCGTCTGGTTCGCGACCCACCTGTTGTAGGTCCGCCGGACCGCGACGACCCTCTGGCGCTTGCCCTTCACCCCCGTCCGTCCTCCGGCTGTTTGTTTGTTGTGCTGACCATTCTCCAAGGTCGTTCAAGGACCAGTTTGCACAGTAATATCCATCGTGTCCCAGTCTGACAAAAAGAATTCCACAGACCAAGAAAAATGGAATCCCGCATGTTTTCTGCGAGAGCACATGAGTGCATCACTCGCTTTTCGGTGGTTGCGAGTGGCTTGCCATTCCCGGACTGCTGACAGTTTATAACGATTTGCGGGCTTTCGCCCCTATACGCAAATCCACGTATTGCTGCGCCGCACCGTTCGGCCAACCATCGGCACGTCCTATCGCGGAACGCTCCGCCAACTCCCCAAAAAATCCCGCCTTTCAAAAAGGCCCGGCTCCGTCGCAGGCGACCTTTTTCAGGGCGGCAACGGCCAACATCAGGAGGTTTCATGTCCTCGGACAAGATCAATGCGGACAAGATCAACGGTGGCCTGCCTTCGCCGCTCCGCCGCAAGCTCCTCCTCGGCATGGCGGTGCTGCCCGCCGTCGGCCTGCTGCCGCGCGGCGCGCTGGCCCAGGCGCTGCCGACCGATGCGGTGAACACGACGAAGCTGGCGGTCACCGACAGCACGGTGAAGGTCGGCATCCTGCATTCCACCACCGGCACCATGGCGATCTCGGAGACCGGCTCGGTCCAGGCCGAAAAGCTCGCCATCGCCCAGATCAACGAGATGGGCGGCGTGCTGGGCCGCAAGATCGAGGTCATCCAGGAGGACGGCGCCAGCGACTGGCCGACCTTCGCCGAAAAGGCGCGCAAGCTGCTGGTCGAGGACAAGGTGGCGGCGGTGTTCGGCTGCTGGACCTCCGCCTCCCGCAAGGCGGTGCTGCCGGTGTTCGAGCAGTATAACGGCATGCTCTATTACCCGACCTTCTATGAAGGGTTGGAGCAGTCGAAGAACGTCATCTACACCGGCCAGGAGGCGACGCAGCAGATCCTCGCCGGGCTGGACTGGGTGACGAAGGAGAAGGGGGCGAAGACCTTCTTCCTGATCGGCTCCGACTATATCTGGCCGCGCACCTCCAACAAGATCGCCCGCAAGCACATCGAGATGCATGGGCAAAAGGTGGTGGGCGAGGAGTATTTCCCGCTCGGCCATACGCAGTTCAACTCCGTCATCAACAAGATCAAGCTGACCAAGCCGGACGTGATCTACGCCTCGGTCGTCGGCGGGTCGAACGTCGCCTTCTACAAGCAGATGAAGGCCGCCGGCATCGACCTGAACAAGCAGACGCTGATGACCATCTCCGTCACCGAGGACGAGCTGCTGGGCATCGGCGGCGAGAACATCGCCGGCGCCTATGCCTGCATGAAGTATTTCCAGTCGCTGAAGAACCCCAACAACGAGAAGTTCGTCGCCGCCTTCAAGAAGATGTGGGGCGGGGAAAGCGTGATCGGCGACGTGACCCAGGCGGGCTATCTCGGCCCCTGGCTGTGGAAGTTGACGGCGGAGAAGGCCAAGAGCTTCGATGTCGACAAGATCGCCGCCGCATCGGCCGGCATCGAGTTCACCGGGGCGCCGGAAGGCTATGTCCGTGTCCACGAGAACCATCACCTGTGGAGCAAGACCCGTGTCGGCCGCGCCCGCACCGACGGGCAGTTCGAGGTGGTCTACGAGACCGCGGACCTGATCGAGCCGAACCCGTTCCCGAAGGGCTACCAGTAAGGGGCGGGGGGCACTTGGACTTGCCCCCACCCTAACCCTCCCCCGCTGGGCGGGGGAGGGAACGGCTGCCGAACGCCGACAAGGCTCCTGTCCCCCTCCCCCGCCCAGCGGGGGAGGGGCGGGGCGGGGGCAAGCGTCACAGGAGTTCCCATCATGTTCGAGGGCTACAGCCTGGCCGAGCTCGGGTCGATCTTTGCGATGCAGGGATTTGCGGGGCTCATTCTGTTTTCCGTCTTCGTGCTGATGGCGCTTGGCCTCGCCATCATCTTCGGGCAGATGGGCGTCATCAACATGGCGCATGGGGAGTTCATGATCCTCGGCGCCTATGTGACCTATCTCTGCTCCAACTTCATCTCCAGCACCGCGCCGGCCCTGTTCCCGGCCTATTTCTTCATCGCCATGGTGCTGGCCTTCATCGCCAGCGGGGCGCTGGGCATGCTGGTCGAATGGGGGATGATCCGCTTCCTCTACCGGCGGCCGCTCGACACGCTGCTGGCGACCTGGGGGCTGAGCCTGATCCTCCAGCAGGTCTTCCGCTCGGTCTTCGGTGCGCGCGAGGTCGGCGTGGTGCTGCCCGACTGGCTGATGGGCTCGGTCGCCGTCACCGACACCATCGAGGTGCCGATCAACGGCCTGTTCGTGATGGGCCTGACCATCGCCATCACAGTCGTCATCTATGCCGTGATGTTCCGCTCGCGCTGGGGCCAGGGCGTCCGCGCGGTGATGCAGAACCGGGTGATGGCCGGCGCCGTCGGCATCAACACCGAGAAGGTCGACCGCTACACCTTCGGGCTGGGCTGCGGCATCGCCGGGGTGGCGGGCAGCGCCTTCACCATGGTGGGGTCCACCGGCCCGACCTCCGGCCAGCTCTACATCGTCGACACCTTCCTGGTGGTGGTGTTCGGCGGCGCCCAGAGCCTGATCGGCACCATCGCGTCGGCCTTCACCATCAGCCAGGCCCAGTCGACGATGGAGTTCTTCCTGAGCGGTTCGACCGCCAAGGTGCTGACGCTGCTGACCGTCGTCGTGATCCTGATGCTGCGCCCGCAGGGCCTGTTCGTCCTCAAAGTCCGCCGCTGAGGAGCCTTTCCCATGACGTCCATGACGCGCACCCCTCAAACTCCACCTCCGGGCCGCCTTCTCGGGCGCATCGACGGCGACATCGCGGGCATCCTGCTGCTGGCCGCCCTGCTGGTGATCGTCCTGCCGCTGGGGCTCGACATCTTCCGCCTGAACATGGTCGGCAAATACCTGACCTATGCCTTCGTGGCGCTCGGCCTCGTGCTGTGCTGGGGCAGTGCCGGCATCCTGTCGCTGGGGCAGGGCATCTTCTTCGGCATCGGCGGCTATTGCATGGCGATGTTCCTGAAGCTGGAGGCGTCCAGCCCGGAAGCCACCAAGATCCAGTCGACTCCCGGCATTCCCGACTTCATGGACTGGAACCAGCTGAAGGCGCTGCCCTGGTTCTGGGAGCCGTTCCACAGCCTGACCTTCGCCAGCATCGCGGTGGTGGCGGTCCCGGCTCTGCTGGCCTTCATCGTCGGGCTGGCGATGTTCAAGCGGCGGGTCGGCGGTGTCTATTTCGCCATCATCACCCAGGCCTTCGCCGCCATCCTGACCATCCTGATCGTCGGCCAGCAGGGCTACACCGGCGGCATCAACGGCATCACCGACCTGCGCACCCTGAAGGGTTGGGACATCCGCACCGACGAGGCGAAGCTGGTGCTGTACTTCGTCAACGCGGCCCTGCTGATCGGCTGCATCCTGCTGTGCCTCTATGTCCGCCGCTCCAAGCTGGGGCGCATCCTGGTGGCGCTGCGCGACAAGGAGGACCGGGTCCGCTTCTCCGGCTACGACGTCGCCAACTTCAAGATTTTCGTCTTCTGCTTCGCGGCGTCGCTGTCGGCGGTGGGCGGCGCGATGTTCACGCTCCAGGTCGGCTTCATGTCGCCGTCCTTCGTCGGCATCGTGCCGTCGATCGAGATGGTGATCTACTGCGCGGTTGGCGGCCGGCTGTCGCTGCTGGGCGCGGTCTACGGCACGCTGCTGGTCAACTGGGCCAAGACGATGCTGTCGGAGAGCTTCCCCGAGCTGTGGCTGTTCGCCATGGGCGCGCTGTTCATCGGCGTGGTGATGGTGTTCCCCAACGGCCTTGCCGGCCTCTACCAGCAGTTCATCGCCCCGCAGCTGCGCCGGCTGACCAGCCGGCGGGCAAGCGGTGCGGCCGCCACCGCCGCCCCGATCATCCCGCCCCACACCGCCGCCGATTGAGGAGGGAGCAAACCCATGGCGAATCCCACCGATTACCTGCTGGCGGTCGAAGGGCTGACTGTGTCCTTCGACGGGTTCAAGGCGGTCAACGACCTGTCCTTCTACGTCGACAGCAACGAGATCCACGTCATCATCGGCCCCAACGGCGCCGGCAAGACCACGGTGCTCGACCTGATCTGCGGACGGACCAAGGCGTCCGGCGGCTCCATCAAGTTCCGCAACAAGGAACTGACGGCGATGAAGGAGCACCAAATCGTCACCGCCGGGGTCGGGCGCAAGTTCCAGAACCCGTCGATCTACGACGACCTCACCGTGTTCGAGAATCTGGAAATCTCCTATCCCCGCGGCCGCAGCGTGTTCGGCGCGCTCGCCTTCAAGCGCGACGCCGCGGTGCGTGAGCGGGTGGCGGAGATCGCCGAGATGATCTTCCTGGCCGACCATCTCGACCAGCGCGCCGAGTATCTCAGCCACGGGCAGAAGCAGTGGCTGGAGATCGGGATGCTGCTGATCCAGGACCCCGAGCTGCTGATGCTGGACGAGCCGGTCGCCGGGATGAGCGTCAACGAGCGCAGGAAGACCGCCGAGCTGCTGAACCGCATCATCCAGAACCGCTCGGTGCTGGTGATCGAGCACGACATGAAGTTCGTCGAGGACATCGCCCACCGCGTCACCGTCCTGCACCAGGGCAAGATCCTGTCGGAAGGCAGCATGGAGCGGGTGAAGAACGATCCCAAGGTCGTCGAAGTCTATCTGGGCCATTGAGTCTATCCAGGCCACTGAGCGGGGGATCAAGAGATGCTGTCGGTCAATCAACTCCGCGTGTCCTATGGCGAGAGCGAGGTCCTGCACGGGCTGGACTTCGCGGTGGCGCCCAACGAGATCGTCGCCATCATGGGCCGCAACGGCATGGGCAAGACCACGCTGATGAAGTCGCTGATGGGGATCGTGCCGACCCGGTCGGGCGCCATCCGCATTGGCGACACCGAGATCACCGGCCTGAAGAGCTACGAGCGGGTGGCCAAGGGCGTCGCCTATGTCCCGCAGGGCCGCATGATCTTCCCGACCATGACGGTGCAGGAGAACATCGAGACGGGGCTGAGCGTCCATGGCGGCCGCAGCGTGCCGGGGGACCTCTACGAGCTGTTCCCGGTGCTGCTGGAGATGAAGGGCCGGCGCGGCGGCAACCTGTCGGGCGGGCAGCAGCAGCAGCTCGCCATCGCGCGCGCCCTGGCGACCAGGCCGAAGGTGCTGCTGCTGGACGAGCCGACCGAGGGCATCCAGCCGTCGATCATCCGCGAGATGGCCCGCACGCTCCGCCGCATCCGCGACGAGAAGGGGCTCAGCATCATCGTGTCGGAACAGGTGCTGAGCTTCGCGCTCGACATCGCCGACCGGGTGCTGGTGATCGAGAACGGCGAGATCGTCCATGAGGACAGCCGCGATCAGGTCGACGAGGCGAAGGTCGCGCGGCTGCTGTCGGTCTGACCGGCGCCGGCTCCCCCCGTCCCCGCACCCTGCCTCTCCACCACAGAGGGAAGCGCCATGAGCCCTGCCAAGTCCGGATCCACCGCCTGTGCCACCGCCTGCGCCGTGGTCGCCCTGCTGTCCGCCATGGCGGTGCCGCTGACCGGCTCGACCGGAGTGGCGACCGCCGGCCTCGTCGTTTCCGCGGCGCTGGCCGCCGCCGCCGCCGCCCTGACCCACCGGCGGGATGCCGCGCTCGGCCCGCTCGGCGCCCGCGCCGCGGCGCTGTCCGGTGCGGCTGGCGAAGCTGGCGGCGATCCGGTGCGGGAGCTTGCCGACGCGCTCGACCGCATCGCCGCCGCCGCCGAGGCCCGCGCCGCCCATGAGGCCGAGCGCGAGGTCGAGCGCAAGGCGATGGAGGAACGCGCGGTGCGGCTGGAGACCCTGACCCGCGCCTTCGAGAACAAGGTCGGCCATCTGGTGCAGACCGTCTCCACGGCGGCCGGCGAGATGACCGGGACGGCGACCGCGATGACCGGCACCGCCGACCGCAGCAACCGGCTGTCGGCGACGATGGCGGCGGCGTCCGGCCAGGCCTCGGTCAACGTCCAGACGGTGGCGACGGCCACCGAGGAGCTGTCGGTCTCGATCCAGGAGATCGGCCGTCAGGTCGCGGTGTCGGCCGGCATCGCCGGCAAGGCGGTGGAGGACACGCGGCGCACCGATTCGGTGGTCCAGGGGCTGGCCGAGAGCGCCAACCGGATCGGTCAGGTGGTGTCGATGATCCACGGCATCGCCGGCCAGACCAACCTCCTGGCGTTGAACGCCACCATCGAGGCGGCCCGCGCCGGGGAGGCCGGCAAGGGCTTCGCCGTCGTCGCCACCGAGGTGAAGGCGCTGGCCAACCAGACGGCCAAGGCGACGGAGGACATCTCCACCCAGGTCGGCGCCATCCAGTCGGCCACGGCGGAGGCGGTCGACGCCATCCGCGGCATCGCCGGCACCATCGCCGACATCAACGAGATCGCCGCGACCATCGCCGCCGCCGTCCAGCAGCAGGGCGCTGCCACCGCCGAGATCTCCCGCAGCGTCCAGGAGGCCGCGCGCGGCACCGAGGAGGTCGCCCGCAACATCGCCGGCGTGACCGAGGCGGCGGCCGACACCGGCATGGCGGCTGGGCAGGTGCTCGACGCCGCGGGCGAGGTGTCGCAGCGCGCCGACCAGCTGAGCCAGGAGGTCAACAACTTCCTGGCCGAGGTCAGCCTGCAGTCCGCGCTGCGCCGCCGCGCCGCCGCATCCGGCCGGATGACGGGCGGCGCCGCGCCGGTCCGGCGGAGCGCCGCCAGCGGACCGGCGACGGCGGCGGTCAACGGCACCGGGCTGGCGGTCACCGACGACAGCGTGACCGTCGGCATCCTGCATTCCGCCACCGGCACCATGGCGTTGAGCGAGGGCGGCTCGATCCAGGCGGAAATGATGGCGATCCAGCAGATCAACGAGCGGGGCGGCGTGCTCGGCCGCCAGATCGTCATCGCGCAGGAGGACGGCGCCAGCGACTGGCCGACCTTCGCCGACCGGACGGCCAAGCTGCTGGCCGGGGACAAGGTGGCGGCGATCTTCGGCTGCTGGACCTCGGCCTCGCGCAAGGCGGTGCTGCCGATGCTGGAACGGCACAACGGCCTGCTCTATTACCCGACCTTCTACGAAGGGCTGGAGCAGTCCAGCCACGTCATCTACACCGGCCAGGAGGCGACCCAGCAGATCCTCGCCGGGCTGGACTGGGTGATGCGGGAGAAGGGGGCCAAATCCTTCTTCCTGATCGGCTCGGACTATATCTGGCCGCGCGCGTCCAACGCCATCGCCCGCCGCCACATCGAGCGCAAGGGCTGCCGCGTCGTCGGCGAGGAGTATGTCGAGCTCGGCCACACCCGGTTCGAGGCGATCGTCGCCAAGATCAAGGCGAGCAAGCCGGACGTCATCTACCCGATCGTCGTCGGCGGTTCCAACGTCGCCTTCTACAAGCAGCTGAAGGCGGCGGGGATCAACCTCGGCACCCAGATCCTGCTGACCAACAGCGTCACCGAGGACGAGATGCTGGGCATCGGCGGCGAGTATATCGCCGGGGCCTTCACCTGTGCCAAATATTTCCAAAGCCTGGACCTGCCGGCAAACCGCGCCTTCGTCGCCGCCTTCAAGGCGATGTGGGGGGCCGACAGCGTCATCGGCGACGTCACCCACAACGCCTATGTCGGCCCCTGGCTGTGGAAGCTGGCGGTCGAGAAGGCCGGCAGCTTCGACGTGGCCCGCGTCGCCGCCGCGTCGCCCGGCATCGTCTTCGCGGACGCGCCCGGCGGCGAGACCCGCATCCACGAGAACCATCACCTGTGGACCCGGACCCGCATCGGCCGCGCCCGGCGCGACGGCCAGTTCGACGTCGTGTTCGAGACCCGCGACCTGATCGAGCCGAACCCCTTCCCGGAGGGGTTCCGCGAGCTGGCGGCTTAGGTCTCTCTCCGGTGCCCCCTCCCCGACCCTCCCCCGCTTCGCGGGAGAGGGAGAACGCCCCGGAGCGGCGGCAGTCCCCTCTCCCGCGAGAGCGGGGGAGGGTTAGGGAGGGGGCAAGCACGTCATCCACTTCCCCCCGTCACCAATCAGTCCACAAAAAAGGAAGAGCAAACCATGGCTGACACCCTGATCAAGGCCGATCTGTCGCAGTCTCCCTACGAGAACGACATGATCCACAACCGCTGGCATCCGGACATCCCGATGGCGGTGACGGTCAAGCCGGGCGACGATTTCATCCTGGAATGCTACGACTGGACCGGCGGCCAGATCAAAAACGACGACGATGCCGCCGACGTCCGCGACGTCGACCTCAGCCAGGTCCATTTCCTGTCCGGCCCGGTCGGGGTCGAGGGGGCCGAGCCGGGCGACCTGCTGGTCGTCGACCTGCTCGACATCGGCGCCTTCCCGCAGCAGCAATGGGGCTTCAACGGCTTCTTCTCCAAGCAGAACGGCGGCGGCTTCCTGACCGAGCATTTCCCGCTGGCCCAGAAGTCGATCTGGGACTTCGAGGGCATGTTCACCAAGTCGCGCCACATCCCCGGCGTGCGCTTCGCCGGGCTGATCCATCCCGGCCTGATCGGCTGCCTGCCCTCGCACGACCTGCTGGCCAAGTGGAACAAGCGGGAACAGGCGCTGATCGACACCAACCCGACCCGCGTCCCCGGCCTCGCCAACCCGCCCTATGCGCCGACCGCCCATATGGGCCGGCTGAAGGGCGACGCCCGCGACAAGGCGGCGGCGGAGGGCGCCCGCACCGTGCCGCCGCGCGAGCATGGCGGCAACTGCGACATCAAGGACCTGTCGCGCGGCTCCAAGATCTATTTCCCGGTCTATGTGAAGGGCGCCGGCCTGTCGATGGGCGACCTGCATTTCAGCCAGGGCGACGGCGAGATCACCTTCTGCGGCGCCATCGAGATGGCCGGCTGGGCCCATCTGAAGGTGAACCTGATCAAGGACGGCATGGCCAAGTACGGGATCAGGAACCCGATCTTCAAGCCGAGCCCCATCGTGCCCAACTACAATGACTATCTGATCTTCGAGGGCATCTCG
This sequence comes from Azospirillum sp. HJ39, assembly GCF_041507355.1. NCBI lineage: Bacteria > Pseudomonadati > Pseudomonadota > Alphaproteobacteria > Rhodospirillales > Azospirillaceae > Azospirillum > Azospirillum sp. HJ39. The sequence continues at coordinate 173,117 of NZ_CP167910.1, forward strand.
GTCGACGAGGCCGGCGAGCAGCATTACCTGGACGTCCATGTCGCCTACCGCCAGGCCTGCCTGAACGCCATCGAGTATCTGAAGAAGTTCGGCTATTCCGGCGCCCAGGCCTATTCGATCCTCGGCACCGCGCCGGTGCAGGGCCACATCAGCGGCGTGGTCGACGTCCCCAACGCCTGCGCCACCCTGTTCCTGCCGACCCAGATCTTCGACTTCGACATCACGCCGAACGCCGACGGCCCGACCAAGTTCATCAGCGGCGACGTCGACATGCCGATCGCGCAGGACCGCGTGTAACCGGAAGAAGGAAGGGGAGGCTGCGCCATGCCGATGTACGACTATGAGTGCCCGACCTGCGGCGATTTCACCGAGATGCGGCCGATGGCGGAATGCAGCCTGCCGCAGCTCTGTCCCCACTGCGAGACGCCGTCGCCGCGGGTGATCCGGGTGGCGCCGGCCTTCTCCGGCGTCTCCGCCGCGACGCGGGCGGCGCACGCCACCAACGAGCGCAGCGCCGACCGGCCGAGCCTGCTGTCGGAGGTCGGGCCGAAGGGCAAGCACGGTCCCGGCTGCGGCTGTTGCGGCGGCGGGACCAAGAAGGGACGCTCGGTCCTGCGCACCCCCGACGGGGCCAAGGGCTTCCCGACCGCGAGGCCGTGGATGATCAGCCACTGAGGGCGGCGGCCTTCGCGATGAGTGGAACGTTTGAAACCGGGTGAACCATCGCGGGCGACCCTGTTCAGCGTTCCACCCGTCGGCGGGCCGGCGGGCCGCCGGCTCAGCCGCGCCGGCCGAAGGCGCCGCGGTCGCCCTTGCGCTCCTTCGCCGTGCCGAGGTTGGGGAAGGGGTCGTCGGGGTTGAAGGTCCAGGGATAGACGCCCTTCGGCCCCTCGGCCTCCGGCTGGGCGAGGATGGCGGCGATGGTCGCCGCATCGGGCGGCACCCGCTCGCGCAGGGCGCCGGGGATGAGGTCGTCGTCGGGGTCTTCGTCCAGGGCGTCGGCGGGGATGCCGGCCGGCGGCGGTTCGGGGAGGGGGGCGGTTCCCTCGCCGGGGTCGGCGAACAGGCCGAGCTTGTCGGCCAGCCAGCGCACGGTCGCGCCATCGCCGGCCGAGACCAGCCGTTCGATCTGCTCCGTCACCAGGCCGCGCAACGACGAGAGCCGCAGGTCGGCCTCGCGGTTCAGCGCCTGCCGTTCCCACCACACACGCTGACGGAACGCCTGCGAGCCGTAATAGGCCCGCCACAGGGTGGTGCGGCTGCAGCCCATCGCCCGCGACACGCCGAGGAAGGACGCGCCGCGCGCCAGCATGCCGGCGGCCATGATCCATTGCTCCTCGTGGAAGCGCGATCCGGGCACCAGCCCGTCGGGCGCCACCGGCGGTTCCCCGGCCCAATGAGGGAGGCTGGCGGGGGCGGTGTGGGGGGCTGCGTGGTCGGCGGGGTGCAGGCAATCGGGGGGCATGGCGAGGCTCCATGGGGTAGAATAAGGCATTATTCCTATAATGCGGAGCGGTTGGCGGCAATATGAGGATGAAAATCTTAGTCGCTGCGCGGTCGGCGGTCCGGACTCCCTCTCCCGCCCCGGGAGAGGGAAGGGGCCCGCCGCGAAGCGGTGGGAAGGGTGAGGGGCCAGGCACGAAGCCATGCGGTTCAGGAGTCTTGCCCCACCCCTCACCCTCCCCACTTCGTGGGTCCCCTCCCTCTCCCGGGACGGGAGAGGGCGTTTACCCTCAAATGCGAGCGCCCCGGGCGCATCACGCTCCGTGTTGACAGCCTCCCTACCAGTTGGTAGGGTGAGGCATGAGCAACCTGTCGACCCGAGCCGATGACATTCTCCGCTGTGCGCGGTCCCTGATCGCCAGGGGCGGCTACAACAGCTTCAGCTATGCCGACATCTCCAAGGTCGTCGGCATCCGTACCGCCAGCATCCATCATCATTTTCCCGGCAAGGCGGATCTGGTCCGCACCCTCGTCGCGCAGTATCGCGAAGAGGCGGCGGCCGGGATCGCCCAGCTGGAACAGGCCGTCCCCGATCCGTATGACCGGCTTCGCGCCTATCTCGGCTATTGGGAAGGCTGTTTCGCCACCATGGAGGATCCGTTCTGCGTCTGCGCGCTGCTCGCGGGCGAGAGTCCGGTTCTTCCCGAGGCGGTCGCCGTCGAGGTCCGGGCGCATTTCCGGATGCTGTCGGACTGGCTCGCCTCGGTCCTGGAACAGGGCGCGGCGCAGGGCCGGCTCCGGCTGGCCGGGACGGCCAAGGGCGACGCAGAGCTGCTGATGGCCGCCGTGCATGGCGCGATGCTGTCCGCCCGCGCCTATGGCGACCCCGCGGCCTTCGGCGCCGTAACCCGTCCCCTGCTGGAGCGTATCGCCGTCTGACGGCCGGGCCTGCGGCGGGGGTCCGGCTTGGGCTTTGGAAGCCTACCGATTGGTAGATAGAGTGTCTGTTCAGGGTAGGCTTCCGGGGTAATCGCATATTTTGCCGCCTTTGCCCCCTCCTAACCTCCCCCGCTCTCGCGGGGGAGGGACTGCCGCCACTTTTCCGCCTAAGCACTTGCTCCCTCCCCCGCCCAGCTCTCGCACAAAGCTCCGCTTTGTGCTGACGCGACAGGCGGACCATAGGTCCGCTGAGAGCGGGGGAGGGTTGGGGTGGGGGGCAACGCCAGCGCATGAACGCCTTCTCGGGGATGACAGGTCTCCCTGGAAACTCGGATCAACAAGGAAATACGCCGATGTTCGGAATCTCTTCGCTTGGCTGGGTCCATACGCTCGGCAGCCTGCCGGCGATCCCCGTGGCCCTCTACATGTTCGCCCGCCATGGCCGGATCGTCCCGCGCTCGGTGCCGGGCGCGGTCTATTTCGTCTGCATGCTGGTCGGCGCCGCGACGGTCTTCCTGGTGGCGCACCAGCCGGCGAGCAACGTCATCGGCGCGGTGACGATCCTGATCCTGCTCGCCGGCTATGGGGTCGGCCGGGTTGCGGGGCTGGGGCGTGCGGCCCGCTACATCGAAACCATCCTGCTGAGCATCAGCGCCTTTCTCCTGATGGTGCCGACCGTCAGCGAAATCCTGCGCCGCGTTCCCGACGGGCACCCGCTGGTCACCGACCTGAAATCGCCGCTGCTGCTCGGCGCCCAGGGCGGGCTGGCGGTCCTGCTGGCGGTCGGGCTGGCGGCGCAGATCCTTCATCTGGCGCGGCGGGGCAGGGCAGCGGGCTGACCGTCAGCCCTGCGCCGCCTCGCGGTAGGTGCGGGCGAGGCCGGCATAGTGGCGGATGTCGAAGGCGATGAACTCGACCTCGGCATCGGTGACGTCGCGCAGATGCCGGGCCGGGCTGCCGGCCCAGAGCTGGCGGGCGGGAATCCGCTTGCGCGGGGTCAGCACCGCGCCGGCCGCCAGCATGGCGCCGCTCTCCACCGCCGCCCCGTCGAGCACGATGGAGCCGATGCCGATCAGGCAGCCGTCGGCCAGCGTGCAGCCATGCATGCGCACGCCATGGCCGATCACCACGTCGGCGCCGATGACGGTGGGGTACTCGTTCAGCATGACGTGGATGATGGTGCCGTCCTGGATGTTGGTGCGCGGCCCCACCGTGATGCTGTGGTCGTCGCCGCGCAGCACGCAGCCGTACCAGACGCTGGCCCCGGCCCCGATGGCGACGTCGCCCACCACCACCGCGCCCGGCGCGACGTAGGCATCGGCGGCGATGCGCGGCCACACCCCCCGGAAGGGCTGGATGATGGCGCCGGGATGGCGGGCGGCCAGGGCCGGGCCGGTCTCGTAAGCGGTTTCAGGGGATGCTTCGGGCGCGCTCTCGGAGGTCATTCGCTTCTTTTCCTTTCCTGATGCCGCCGGGTCAGGAGGCGAGCCGTTCGGCCTCCGCATCCTGGCCCGCGGCCGGGGTGGCGATCACGCCGGCCGCCGCCAGACGGTCGATGTCCGCCGCACTGTAGCCCAGTTCGGCCAGCAGCGCCGCGCTCTGCGCACCGATGGGCGGCAGCGCCATCCGCGGCCCAAGCCGCCGGCCGTCCAGCGTCAGCGGTAGCAGCGGCACCCGCGTCTCGCCACCCGTCTCGGTGACGATGGGGACGAGGCCGCCGCTCGCCGTCAGGTGGGGGTCGTCGAACAGCTCCTCCGGCCGGTTGATCGGGGCGTAGGGCAGGCCGTTGCGCTCGAACAGATCCGCGATCTCGGCCTTGCTGTAGGCGGCCAGCCGGCGGCGGATCTCCGGCAGCATCCAGTCGCGGGCGAGGCAGCGCCTGGTGTTGCCGTCCAGCCGCGGGTCGGCCAGCAAATCGTCGAAGCCGAAGGCGGTGCAGAAGGTCCGCCACTGCATGTCGCTGACCGCGCCCAGGAAGATCTGCTCGCCGTCCTTCACCTCGAAGGTGTCGTAGATGCTGAAGGCGGCGATGCGCTCGGGGAAGGGCGGCGGCGCCTCGCCGGTCACGGCGAACTGCTGCATGTGCTGGGCCGACAGCAGGACGCAGGTCTCGAACAGGCCGGACTGGATCTCCTGGCCGCGGCCGGTGGCGTCGCGGATGCGCAGCGCCGCCAGGATGCCGATCACCCCGAACATGCCGCCCATGATGTCGTTGACCGAGCTGCCGGCGCGCAGCGGCCGGCCGCTGGGGCCGGTCATGTAGGCCAGCCCGGCCATCATCTGTACCACCTCGTCCAGCGCGGTGCGCTTCTCGTAGGGGCCGGGCAGGAAGCCCTTCAGCGACAGGCAGACGATGCGCGGGTTCTTCACCGCGAGGCTGGCATGGTCGAGCCCGTAGCGCGCCATCATGCCGGGGCGGAAATTCTCCAGCACCACGTCGGCGGTGTCGACCAGCCGGTGGACGGCGGCCAGCCCCTCGGGATCGTTCAGGTCGACGGCCAGCGACGTCTTGTTGCGGTTGAAGGTGCGGAAGAAGCCGGCGGCGGCCCCCGGCAGGGCGCGGGTCTTGTCGCCGCCCACCGGCTCCACCTTGATGACGTCGGCGCCGAGATCGCCCAGGATCATGCCGCAGCTCGGCCCCATCACCATGTGGGAGAACTCGACGACGCGGATGCCGGCCAGCGGCAGGGTGGGGGTGGGAGTGGGGGCGTCAGGCATGGACGGTGCTCCCGGAAGAGGTGCTTGGGGAAGAATTGCTTGGGGAAAAACGCTTGGGCAGGCCGGCGGCGGCGATCTTGCCGTGCAGCGGCTGGCCGGGAAGGAGGACGGCGAGCAGGCGCTGCGCCTCGATCAGGGCGTCCAGGTCGATGCCGGTGTCGAAGCCCATCGCCTCCAGCATGAAGACCAGATCCTCGGTGGCGACGTTGCCGCTGGCGCCCGGCGCATGCGGACAGCCGCCGAGCCCGCCGAGCGAGGCGTCGAACTCGCGGATGCCGAGATCGAGCACCGCCAGGCAGTTGGCGAGGCCGAGCCCGCGGGTGTCGTGGAAATGGGCGCCCTGCAGCCGGTCGCCGGCCAGCTCCTTCACCCGCTTGTAGAGGCGGCGGACCTGCGCGGGGTCGGCATAGCCGACGGTGTCGGCCAGCGCCACGCGGTCGGCCCCGGCCTCCAGGCAGGCTTCGCAGAGGCGGACCACCTCGTCCTCCGGCACCGCGCCCTGGATGGTGCAGCCGAACGCGGTCGAGATGCCGGCGTCGATGCGGGCCGCATGGTTGCCCTCGTTGCGGGCGCGGCAGACGCGGGCCAGCTCCTCCACCGACTCCGCGCGGGTCTTGCGGATGTTGGCCCGGCTGTGCGCCTCGCTGGCCGACAGCGGCAGGACGATGACGTCGGAGCCGGCGGCGAGCGCCGCCGTGGCGCCCCGCAGGTTGGGGGCCAGCGTGTGGACGATGACGCCCGGCACGGCGCGGGCGCCGGCAACCACCTCGGCGGCGTCGGCCATCTGGGGGAGCAGCCTGGGCGGAACGAAGGAGGCGGCCTCGAAGCGGCGGACTCCGGCGCGGTGCTCGGCGGCCAGCCAGCGCAGCTTGTCGGCGGTCGGCACCACGCGGTCGAGGATCTGGAGCCCGTCGCGCAGGCCGACCTCGACGATGGTCACGGGGTCTCTCGTCATGGCAAGGGGTCCTCGTTCGGGGGCGCGGGGGTCGACGCGCCCCCGGTGCAAAGCGGGGAGGGGGGAAACCGGTCGGGGCCGGCGGATCAGATGCCGAAGCCGGCGGCTTGCGGCAGCCAGAGCGACAGGGCCGGGAACAGCCAGACGATGAAGAGGCCGGCCATCATCAGCAGCACATAGGGCAGGGCGCCGCGCGTCACCTCGCCGAGCGACGAGCTGGTGATGCCCTTGATGACGAACAGGTTCATGCCGACCGGCGGGGTGATCAGCGCCAGTTCCAGGTTGATCATCAGCATCACCCCGTACCAGACCGGGTTGATGCCCAGCGCGGCCATCACCGGCAGGATGATCGGCGTGGTGATCAGGATGATGGCGATGGTCTCCAGGAACATGCCGAGGATGAAGATCGCCGCCATCACCGCCAGGATGAAGCCGCCCTGCGACAGGCCGAGCGCCGTCACCGTCTCCATGATCTGGGCCGGCAGGCGGATGATGGTGATGGCGTGGCCGAACATGCCGGCGGCGGCGATGATCATGAACAGCATCGCGCTGGTCCGCATCGTCTGCACCCCGCAATCCAGCAGGTCGGCGACCGACAGGTTGCGGTAGACCAGCAGCGCCACCGCGAGCGCGTAGACGGCGCCGACCGCCGCGGCCTCGCCCGCCGTGAAGACGCCGAGATAGATGCCGCCCAGGATCAGCGGCGGCATCAGCACCGCCCAGATCGACTTGCGGAAGGCGGCGGCGACGGCGCCGAAGCCGGGCCAGGGCTGCGACCGCACGCCGTCCTGCCGCTTGGCCTGGAGCCAGCTGTAGCCGGCGAAGACCGCCGCCATCAGCAGGCCGGGGACGATGCCGGCCAGGAACAGGGCGCCGATGGAGGCGTCGGTGACGATGGCATAGAGGATCATCGGCCCGGACGGCGGGATCAGGATGCCCAGCGTGCCGCCGGCGGCGATCAGCCCATAGGTGTCGCGCTGGCGGTAGCCGTAGCGCTTCATCTGCGGGATGGAGATCGAGCCGATGGTCAGCGCGGTCGCCACCGACGAGCCGGAGATGGTCGAGAAGATGGTGCATGAGAGGATGGTGGCGAAGCTGAGCCCGCCCTTGATGTGGCCGACCAGCGTGTTCGACATCTCGTAGAGGTCGTCGACCACCTTGGCCTTGATCATGACATGCGCCATGAAGGCGAACATCGGGATGGTGGCGAGCAGCGGGTTGTTCAGGCTGGCGAACACCGAGTCCGCCATGCTGTCGATGCTGCCCTCGAACAGCGCCAGCACGCCGAGCGAGGTGAGCCCCAGCGCCGCGAAGATCGGCATGCCGCTCATCAGCAGGACCAGCAGCAGGGCGAGGATGAGGAATGTCATCAATGGCCTCCCGTCCGCTCGTCGGCCAAGTCGCCGGTGAAGCTGCGGATCAGCCGGGCCAGCGCCGTGATGCCGAGCAGGACCGCGCCGGCCGGCAGGGTGGCCTGCGGGATCCACAGCGGCAGTTCGAGCTGGCCCGACGAATAGGCCTCGAACTCGTAGGAGAACAGGGCGGAATGCCAGCCGGTGCGGAACAGCAGGACGGCGAAGACCAGCACCGCCAGATGCGCCCAGGCGTCGAGCCAGCGCCGGCCGCGCGGCCCGGCGAAGCCCATGATCAGGTCGATGCGGATATGGTGGCCGGTCCGCAGCGCCTCCGCCGCGCCGGCCATCACCATGGCGACCACCAGATAGCCGCAGGCCTCGTCGATGCCCTCCAGCGGGTGGCCGACGACATAGCGGGCGACGACGCCGGCGGTGGTCAGCCCCAGCACGACGACGATCAGCAGGACGCTGAGCGCCCCGCCGGTGCGTGACAGGGCGGTGGCGGCGCCATCGAGCAGGCGCAGGGGCAGGGCGGTTCCCTTGCTGCCGCTTCGGGGCACCGCGTCGGGGGTGGACATGCTGCTCATGGCGCCGCCCCCGTCACTGGATCTTGGCGATGAGGTCCAGCAGCTTGCGGCCGTCGGCGCCGGTCTCGTCGGCGAAGCCCTCGGCGAAGGCCGGCGCCATGGCGGCCTTGAAGGCGGCATTCTCCTCCGGCGTCGCGACATGGACCTTGACGCCCTTCGATTCCAGCTCGGCCGGGGCGCTGGCGGCGGCCTCCTGCGAGGCCTGGATCGCCCAGCCGGCGGCGTCCTCGCCGGCCTTCTTCAGGGCGGCCTTGTCCTTGTCGGTCAGCTTGCCGTACCAGCCGGGATTGACGTAGCCGTGCAGGTAGGCGGCCAGCACCGGGACCACCGTCATGTGGTCCTGCACCTCGTAGTATTTGCGCGACCAGGCGGCGGCGACGTCGGTGATGGCGGCGTCGATCACGCCGGTCGCCAGCGCCTGGTAGACCTCGCTGCCGGGGATCGCGACCGGGGTGGCGCCCATCGCCTTCAGCCCGCGGTCGAAGGCCGGGCCGATGCCGCGCATCTTCTGGCCCTGGAAATCCTCCGGCTTCAGCAGCGGCTTGCCCTTGGAGGTGAAGACGCTGGTGTTGGTCTGGAACATCCAGACGACGTTCTTGACGCCCTTCTTCAGCAGGCGCTCCTCGAGGAAGGCCGCCGCCTCGGAGGTCGGCCATTTCTTCCACGCCTCGATCGAGGACATGGTGTAGGGGCCGACGGTGACGTTCATCAGCGGCAGCGTCTTGCCCCACTGGAAATTCAGCGAGAAGGCGCATTCGATGTCGCCCTTGGCGACCGCCAGGATGTTGTCGTTGGCCTTGATCAGGCTGTCCGACCCGAAGACCTGGACGTCGAGGTTGCCGTCCGACAGCGCCTTGACCTCCGCCGCCCAGCGGTCGACGACCTTGGCGATGTGGTGGCCCGGCGGCAGCTGGTGGCTGCAGCGCATCCGCGTCGCCGCCTCCGCCCCCGTGGTCGGCAGCGCCGTCAGCGCCATGGCGGAGCCGGCGGCGAGCAGCACCAGCGCGCCCCTGGCGATGGTGGAGCCGCGGCTGGCCGCGATGCCGGCCATCTGTTGGGCCATCTGTTGGGTCGTCGTGTCGGTCGTCATGTCCTGTCCCTCCCGGTGGCTGTCCGTTGCGGCGGTCCGGCCGGCGGATGCGCGGGCCGGACGCCAAGCCCTTGTCGATTGCGGGCTTTCGGATTGTTCGTCTGCAAAACAGAACAGCATGGGGAGGGGGTGTCGTAAAAATACAAATAAATGAAGGGAGCTATCTGGTTTCCAGATGGCTGTCGCGCCAGCGCCCCGGCCAGCGGCCGGCCGCATGGGCCTCGCGCACCACGTCGACCATCAGCCGCCGCGCCTCCATCACCGCGCGGGAGGCGGTCTTGATGCGCGACGACACCAGATACAGGGTGCGTCCCATCGACGGGTTGACCACCGGCCGGGCGACCAGTTCGCCGGAGGCGATCTCGTCGCCGGCCAGCGCCGCCGACTGGACGGTCACGCCCAGCCCGGCGCTGACCGCGCGTTTCAGCGGGATGGCGGATTCGATCTCCAGATGGACCTTCTCGGCGATGGCGCGCCGCACCGCCGCGTCGCTGGCCAGCGCCTGGAGCACGGCGGTCCGCCCCGGCATGATCAGCGGCAGGCGCAGCACGTCGGCGAGGTCGATGGGGCCGCCGTCGCCGATCATCGCGCGGGTGCCGAGGCAGACCAGCTCCTCGTCGAGCAGCGGCACCGCCTCCAGCCGGTCGTCGTTCGGCCGCACCAGGGTCAGGGCGATGTCGGCCTGCCCGGAGAGCATCCAGTCATGCATGATCTCGCTGTGCGCCTCGATCACGCGCAGCTTGACCTCGGTCAGGGTGGCGGCGACGCGGCGGATGAAGGGCAGGCCGATGGCCTCCATGGCGGTGTAGTTGAAGCCGACCATCACCGGCCCGACCGCCGAGCGCGCCAGCGACACCACGTCGAGCTCCGCCTGTTCCAGCGCGTGCAGCACGCCGCGCGCATGGGCGTGCAGCCGGTCGCCGGCCTCGGTCCGGCTGACGCCGCGGGGCTGCCGGACCAGCAGCTGGACGCCCAGATCCTGCTCCAGCGACGCGACATGCTGGCTGAGCGCCGACTGCGCGACGTTCAGGAACTCGCTGGCCCTGGAAAAGCTGCCGAGTTCGCAGACGGCGACGAAATAGCGCAGGCGGCGGAAGTCCAGCTTGGCGGACATGGGCGGGGGACGCTCCTGGCGGTGGGTGTGGGGCCGACTATGCCAGGAGGGGCGGCGCGTGCGTCAATGAGGACGGGGAGTTGGGGGGATGGTGAGGGCGGGCAACGGGGGTAGGCTGCTTTGCGCCAGGAGCGGACATTCCAATCTCGCCCGAAAGCCCCTCCAGTGACCCGCTTCTAGAGCGTTTTCCGCTCAATCACGGTCATATCCGGCGGCCGCGAAGAAGTTCACGCATTCGGGGTCACTACACGAAAGTGATCAGATTGTCCGGGATCTGAGAACGTGAGTGGAACGCGCGGCCGGGAGCCTATGCGTCAAAAACGGTCTGCCCATGCCCCGAAAACGGCGAAGGCCGCCGGTTGGCTGCCGGCGACCTCGCTGTCGCGGAAGAGTGGAGATTTGTCGTTTCCTTCTTCCGAATGACAAACTCGCCAAACCGCAATGGGAGCGCACCCGCGTAGCAGGAGTATTTTCAGTAAGATTGCGCATAAGGTTGTTTTTTTATGTATTAATGCACCATAATGGATGGCAAATATAATTTGCTCAACCATGGTGGCGCATGGATATCGATCTTCTGAAGAGTTTTGGGCAGGTAGCCGGCATCGGTGGCCTTGCGCTGGGCATCGTGTTGCTGGTGTTCCGTGAGATTGTCCGCAAAGGGGCTGGGGGACGGGACCAGGCGAAGGTCACGAGATTGCTGACCACGGTCGCGGTACTCACCGCCCTGGTGGGGCTTGCCGGCATCGGTGCCTGGGTCTGGGCCGGATCGCCGCCCGCCCAAGGGCGAGCGTCCGTGTGGGCCGATCACGGTAGCGTCGCCGCGGGAGGGGACATCTCCGGGACGGTGACGGTGGGCGCGCCGCCAGTGAAGGAGCCCTGATCCGATGGTGCGCTCGGGTATTGCTCTGGCTCGGATCGGTGGAACCGGCCTCCTCTGCGCAGCCTTGTTGTCGCCAACGGCGATGGCCGCGCCTCCTGTGGCCGTCGGCGCCGGCGATCACAGCGTCGCTGCGGGAGGAGACATCACCGGAACGGTCAATCTGGGAATGACGCCAGTCGAGGTGCGGACCCTAATCGATGAGGTCTTAGCCCGTCGGGGGGCGTACGAAGGTAAACTCATGGAGGTAGGTCGTGAGCTAGGGGTTACTATGAATGCTGTAACAGTTTTCTTTCAGTTACTCGACGAAAAAAGTATTCCAACTGAACAATTAACGATTCGACTTGTTGAGATAGCCCAAAAACACAAAGCGTTATTGCAGGAAGTGGCAAGCTTTCGTGGAGAGGATGACGAGGATATTGTTCGCCTTAGCGTGCTGGCCGAAGCAGCAATCACGGATGGCCGCTACAATACGGCGCGAGAGTTACTGACCCATGCTAGAGATACCGAGATTGCAGCGGCGCGCCGAATGATGGAAGCGGCGGAAAAGCGCAAGCGACGAGCGGCGGAGAAGGCGGCGGCACTGGGCGGGCTTGCCAATACGCGCTTGAATTATCTGGAGGGCGCCGTAGCCTTCGCCGAAGCGGTCAACCTTGTTCCGGAAAGCGAGCTATCGTTGAAGGCTCGTTATCTAAACGGGGCTGGAATAGCAGAACAGCATGCTGGAAATTTCGCAGCGGCAGAGCCCTTCTTGGCAGAGGCTTTGGCAATCTATGAGAAGGTGTTTGGTCCCGATTATCCTGAAACCGCAAGCAGTCTTAACAATCTGGCAGAGTTGTATCGGGTGCAAAGCCGCCTGGATGAGGCAGTACCGCTCCATGTCCGTGCGATGTTGATTCGAGAGAAGAGGCTCGGCCCCAATCATCCCGATACCGCTAACAGCTTGAACAATCTGGCTGGGTTATATCAGGATCAGGGTCGGTTGGATGAGGCCGCGCCCCTTCTGGTTCGTGCTCTAGCGATCTACGAGAACGCGCTCGGCCCAGATCACCCAGGCACTGCAAGCGGTCTTAATAGTCTGGCCGAGTTATACCGAGCACAGAGTCGGCTGAAAGAGGCTGAGCCGCTTTATGTCCGCGCCTTGGCGATCCAAGAAAAGACTCTTGGCTCCGATCACCCCGTCACTGCCGTTAGCCTCAACAATCTTGCCGGGCTATACTGGGAGCAGCGTCGACTAGAGGAAGCTGTGCAACTTCTGGCTCGCGCCTTGGAGATCCGGGAAAGGGCACTTGGCCCTGATCATCCCGTCACCGCCGGCAGCCTAAACAACTTAGGGCTGTTTTATTTATCGCAGCACCGACTCAAAGAGGCTATACCGTATCTGACTCGGGCTCTGGCGATCCGGGAGAAGGTACTCGGCCCTGATCATCCTATCACTGCCGGTAGCCTCAACAATCTGGGCCTACTGTATTGGGAGCAGCGTCGAATTGAGGTGGCTACCCAGCTCTTCGCCCGCGCCCTAGCGATTTTCGAGAAGGCGCTTGGCCCCGACCATCCCGACACCGCCGGCAGCCTCAACAATCTGGCAGCGCTGTACCGGGATCAGGGCCGGCTGGACGAGGCGGCCCCGCTCTTCACTCGCGCTTTGGCAATCCGTGAGAAGGCGCTTGGCCCCAACCATCCTGACACCACCGGCAGCCTCAATAATTTGGCAGCGCTGTACCAGGATCAGAGCCGGTTGGGGGAGGCCGCTCCGCTCTTTGCCCGCGCCCTGGCAATCCATGAGAAGGTGTACGGCCTCGATCACCCTAATACAGCAACCAGCCTTAGCAATCTGGCAGAGGTGTATCGGGCGCAGGGCCGGTCCGAGGAGGCTGCCCCGCTCTTTGCCCGCGCCCTGGCGATTAAAGACAAAACTGTCATTCATCAAAGCCTCAAGTAAGGCGAGAGGCCGTTCACCGAGCCCCCTCTCGCAAAATGGCGGTGATCGAGAGAATAGCGTTGGAACAATCCATGCCGTTTTGCCAAAAACGGTCAGCCCACGCCCTGAAAACGACAAAGGCCGCCGGCTGGGCGCCGGCAGCCTCGATGTCGCGGAAGGGTGCGTGTTCTGGCATCGCCCAGTTCCCTGGAATGGCCCCGGCCTGCTGCAAGGAAACGTGAGCTCTGCGTAAAGCCCATGAGGCGTTCGATGGTCGGCAGGGTGGCGGATCGATCAGCCGGGAATGGCCAAGCCGCGTCCCTCGGCGGTCAGGCGCCAGTTGGCAACGTCGCCCAGCATGATCTCCGCCGCTTGCCGGGCGCGGTCACGCGCCGCCCACGGGTTGGTGGCGTCGTCGCTGCGGATGGCCGCGATCAGGGTGGCGAGCTGCTGTGCCATTCGCCCGGATCGGTGGGCGTTTCCCTCGAAGTCCGCGATGACGCGGATGCCGTAGGAGGCGGTCGCCAGCACCGGAAGCCCGGCGGTCAGGGCTGTCACCGCGAATTTTACCTCCTTGGCGATCTCCACCCCCAGGTTTGCGACGGTCTATTGCTTTTTATCTGAACAACTAATGCGCACAAAATATCGCGAAGTACGCAACTTTGGGCGCAAGCATTTATATTAACTTGTATTTTTATAGAATTTGAAAACACATTATAACAAAAATATGAGAAGATGCCTTCATGTCATAACCATGAGGTTGTGGGAGATGGGCGGCATGACGGTCAGGCATCAACGCTCTGAGCGCTTGGGGACGCCGACAGCGAAGGCCCTCGTCAAAGGGATCACTGCCTTTGCCATAGGCCTATTGATCTATGCGCTGCTGACCTTGCTGGGCGGGCTGTGGGGGGTTGGTCCCTATGTCCAACTGATCGAGGCCCGTGGCACCGACATCGGGCTGCGAGTCGCCGCCGCGAGCCAGCGGCTCACCGATGGCTCGCAACGTTACGTGTTTCTCGATGCCGACCGCAATTGGTGCCACGCCCTGCCGATGCAGGAGCGGACGGCGTGTGCGCCGTCCCAGGGGGTTGACCGGCGGGTGACCGCCGCGCTCGTCGAGGCGGCGCGGAGCCACGGCGCCAAGGTGGCGGTGTTCGACCTTGTCGCGCCCTGGCCCGGCCCCAAGGACGATCCGCTGATGGAGGCCCTCACCCGGCCGGGTGAGACGCCGGTCGTCATGCCGATGCAGTTCGATCTGCGGCGGGATCCGGACAGCGGCAACGATCTTCCCGGCATCCTGCCGATCGCTTCGGGTGCGGGGTTGATCGGCAAGGATCACGGCGTGCGCTTCGCCCTGCCGGCGGCGGCCGACCAGACGAACTCCCTGCCGGACGGCATCCTGCGCGTCTACCCGGCCGCCCTGCGCGCCTTCGGCGCTACACCTGCGGAACCGCTGACGCCATTCTGGACCCTGCCGGGCCTCGCGGCCTGCCTGGTGACCCAGGCGGGAAACGCGGACGCATGCGCAACGCCACCCGAAACGGATCTGCACACCCGCGTGCTCTACTCGCTGCCGATGATCCACGACCAGGTAGAGGGGTGGGGGCAGCAGCAATGGTTGCCGAACTGGCTGCGGCAGGCCGGAATCCTCTGGCACCTGCCGGCGTCGCGGGAACTGACGCCCGATGGGAAGGGTGGCTTCAACTTCGGGTCGCCGCACCTACTAAAGGACGCCATCGTCGTCATCGGCTCCAGCTATGGCCCAAGCGACCTGCACCCCACCCCGCTCGGCGTCATGAGCGGCGCCGAGGTGGTCCTGAACGCGATCCGCTTCCATGTGGAATACAGCGGGACGGAAAAATCGAAATTCGGCAAGATCGTGCTGAAAATCGCCATGATCTTCGTCGCCGCGCTGATCTTCGGCCTGTTCTGGTGGGTTCACTACAAATACCTGTCGGTCCAAGGCCACCGGTCGCTTTTCGCGCGCGCGTGGCGCTCGGTCGTGTCGGGGCTGGGCTTCGTCGTCGCCATCGCGTTCGCCTGCTTATGCATCCTGGCCATCGGCTGGGGTACGGTCGGTCTGCTCGGGCACAAGGCGCCAAGCCTGGACATGATCACGCCAATCCTTGGGACCATGCTGGACGGCATCGTCGATGGGATGGCGACGGTGATCCATCGCATCGAGCACGGGGTGGCGCACCTGCTCGACAAGGGGAGGCGTGCGCAGCGCACGGTCGCCCCAGCAACCCAGCATAATAGGGGATAGGAGAGCGAACGTGCGGACGCACCTTCACCATCTCCGCGGCGTGGGACTCTTGGCGCTTTTCGTCGCTCTGAGCCTGAACGACGCGGTGGCCGAAAACCGGCCTCCGGTGGCGCAGATCGGACACATGACCCAGAACATCCGCAACACCAGCAAGGTACAGCGGAGCGATGGGCGAATCGAGCTGGCCAGCCCTGGGATGCCGCTGTTTGCCGGCGATGTTGTTCAGCTCGAATCCTGCCAGCCAAGTCTGGAGATCATCTTCGCCAAGCAGGGCGACTCGCGAATACAGAACACCTATCTGCCGGACCCCGGTTGCATGCGCCGCATCGACGTGCCGTCTCCGCCGTCCGACAGCATCACCCTCGACGACCTTCTGAACTGGCTGAACTTCATCGGCCGCCGGGAACCCGTACCCCGCTTCGTCGAGACGCGCAGTCGCAGCATGTCAACCTCGACCGACATGCTGGCCGCCGCTCCAGCCCAGCCGCGCATCCGGCTGCAGGGCACGCCGCAGATGGTAACCACCGATCTTGCGGACCTGGCAGTGTTTTGGGACGGTATTCCCAATGATGCGCATCAGCTTGTGGTGCGTCAGGGTACGAAGGTGAAAGCCTCCGCCCGCTCCGCCGCCGGACTGGACAGCGTCATGCGTATCGAGCAGCCGCTTCAAGCGGATGTACCGGCCGCCATCGTGGTGAGCGGGAAGGAGCGCACCGTCCTCAACATCCCGCTGTCCGTCGTCGAGATCGACCGAGAGCCCAGGGCGCCGTCGTTGAAGCCGTCCTCGGCAACCGGCGACCCGGCGTCGCTGACGGCTCAGGGGGTGTGGCTGCTGCTGCACGCCGGGCCGGAATGGCGGGTGCAGGCGCTGGGTCGGCTGGCCCAGTCGGCGCGCGTTAACGGCGATTTCGTCGCCGCCCGTCTGCTGCACAGCGTGCTGGCCGGGGAATGGGCGCCGCCGCGCTGAGGCGGCGGCGCCGGGCGGCGGGTCATGGCCGCCAGCCGTTGATCGTCGTCCGGACGCGCTCGGCTCCGTTGTGATCGACGGGGCCGCCGATGCCGCGCTCCATCATGATGGCGAGGACACGAAACGGTTCGCTGATGGTCCGCCAGATTTCCATGGTCATGGTCCTGCGCCCTACTGCGCCGGTCGATGAGTGGTCAATCATGATCGCGAATGCCTTCGTGAAATACCGCCGGGCGAGGGCATCATCCTTGGGAATGCCTTTGTCTTCGTAGTACATTCGACCGAGCATCGACAGCGCATCGGCGTCTCCTCGGCTGGCGCCGTCACTGGCCAAATCCAGCGCGACGGCGAGATCCCGCGGAACTCCCTCACCGAGATAATACCGCTTCGCCAGCATGCTCAAAGCGAGGGTATATCCCTGGTCCGCGGCAAGGCGCAGGTACTTCACCGAAAGCGTGTCGTTTTCGGAAACGCCGTGCTCTCCGAAGGTGTGAGCGTTCGATAGGACGAATGCCGCCATCGGAAAGCCGGCATCGGCAACCGGCGTGAGATAGCGGACGACCTTCGCGTAATCCTTGTTGAGATTGTCCATTCCCATCTGCAGAAGTGCCGCGAAATTCCCTTGATGGGCGGCCAATTCCTGCCAGCGGTGGGATTCGGCCTCGTTGACAGGCGCCAGGTCTCCGAAATGGAACATTTCGCCGAGACTGAACTGGAAGCTCGCATAGCCGTTCATGGCGAGATAGCAGATGTCGCGATACGAGACGTGAATCTGGTTGCAGTAAGGCGGGCGCTGCACGATCGCCCGCTCGTTCACCGTTCCGAACCGGCCGGGCACCAACTGGAGCGCGCCGAGGGATCCCATGCCACCGCTGAACACCGGCTCCTGAACACCCTGCACCCGCGCGACATCGCCGTCGGTCCGGCTCTGTGCCACCACGTTCTGGCTGGTCCGGTGAAAAATCCGTTCGACGTTGTCGAAGGGATCCGCCTCGATCTGCTTGATCAGCTCGGTGGTGTAGTAGGATCCGCCGCCCTGCAGCGCCCCCCAGGACTTGGTGCCGGGGCGGGCCGAGAAGCCGATCATGGTCCTCTCCGGAGGCTCCGGCAGCCGGGCGTAGGTCATGCGCTCGGCTGGAAGTTCGCCCCGGGTATCGCGGCACATGTCGAAGATGAGCACGCTGCCCGCCTTGTTGCCCTCGACCGAGGCGATGATCTCGTTCACCGAGATCATCGTCGCGGTCTGGGAAAGTTCCGCATCGGCCGGCAGATACAGGTTGGTGTAATCCTTCTGGATGCCGTGGCCGGAAAGGTAGATGAGGACCCGGTCGGCGCCTTTGCCCAGCCGCCGCACCTCCTGCAGCCAGCGGCGAATCTCCCGGGCCTTGGGGTTGATCAACGGCCCGCCGCCGATGAGCTGATAGCCATAGGTCTTCAAGGTCTTTGCCATCGCTCGGGCATCGACCTTGGAGTTCGGCAGTTCCCGGCTCTTCTCGGGCAGGTTGGCGTAGTCGCCCACCCCGATAACCAAGGCATATAACTTGGCTTCGCCATGCAGGCGGCCATCCCACACGAGGGGCTTCACTGTCGGCACGGCGCTGGACACTACGATTGGCGCCAAAGCGGCCCTCTGCTGTGCCATGCACGCTGTCAGCATCCAGCAAATGGCCAGGATTGCGAGACTTAGGCCCGAAATGCGGCAGATCCCAATCCTCATCATTCCCCCATGACGTTTTCTCACTCTGCTAAAAGGTGCGTGTTATGGCATCGCCAACCCCCCATCGCCCTGCTCCTGACAGGTTGAGCGGGAGATTCATCACGCATCGGGCCAACATAAGGCCGTATCTGGCTGGCATCGCTCCTCGGCCGGCTCTCTGGGGGAGCGGATGGCCTTTACCCCTTGGTCGGATCGCTGGTCGTCCCATCCGACGCCTGTTCGAGCCGGTCGAGCACCGCGTCGCGCTTGGCGGTGATCAGATCGAGTTCGGGCGCCGCGCCGCTGGTCAGACGCACGCTGTCGGCAGGTGCCGCCGTGCCGCGCACACGCTCCAGCAATCGGTCGATCCGCTCGGCCAGCCGGGCACGTGCGGCGAGGTCGAGCGTGGCGACGATGGCGCTGGGGACCGCCAGCACCAGCGCGGCGACGGCGAGCGGATCGCCGCGCTGGATAGCTTGGTCTTGCGATGGCGGAAGACGCTCCGCATCGGTGCCGAGGGCGTCGGCGAGGAACTCCTCGACCTCGGCGGCGAGCGCCGGGGCTTTGGGTCCGGCGATGGTGATGGTGATGCTCATTTCACTGCCTTTCGGATGAAATCCTGGATGCTTCGGACTTGCCCGACACCCTGGCTGTGCCCGAGCGTGGTGAAGGCATCGGCGGCCTGATCGAGCACACTCAGCGCCGCCTCCGTCTGCCCGGCCGCCGCAAGAATTTGACCGAACAACGCACCAACCACGCCGACGCCTTCGACCCGCCCGATCCGTTGGAAGAGGCCGAAACTCTCGGCGAGTTCCTCGGCGATGGTCACGGCCTCGCCGTTTTGCAGCCCACCCCGCTGAAGGCGGATGGTGGCGCAGGAGAAACGGATGTGGGCGAGGCTGTCCAGGTCTTGCATCTGCTGGGCCACCGGCAAACGCTCGATCAGGTGGATGCGCAGGGCCTCGTCGGTCTGGCCGCGGGTGGTGAGGATGTCGGCGATCTTGCCCATGGTCACCGCGCGCGAGCGCACGTCGCCCAGGCGCTCATGGACGGGGAGTTGCTCCTCGCGTCGGATGCGCAGGGCCTCGTCGGTCTGGCCGCGGGTGGTGAGGATGTCGGCGATCTTGCCCATGGTCACCGCGCGCTCGCGCACGTCGCCCAGGCGCTCATAGACGGGGAGTTGCTCCTCGCGTCGGATGCGCAGGGCCTTGTCGCTTTCGCCGCGGGTGGTGAGGATGTCGGCGATCTTGCCCATGGTCACCGCGCGCGAGCGGACGTCGCCCAGACGCTCATAGACGGGGAGTTCCTCCTCGCGTCGGATGCGCAGGGCCTCGTCGGTCTGGCCGCGGGTGGTGAGGATGTCGGCGATCTTGCCCATGGTCACCGCGCGCGAGCGCACGTCGCCCAGGCGCTCATAGACGGGGAGTTCCTCCTCGCGTCGGATGCGCAGGGCCTCGTCGGTCTGGCCGCGGGTGGTGAGGATGTCGGCGATCTTGCCCATGGTCACCGCGCGCGAGCGCACGTCGCCCAGGCGCTCATAGACGGGGATTTGCTCCTCGCGTCGGATGCGCAGGGCCTCGTCGGTCTGGCCGCGGGTGGTGAGGATGTCGGCGATCTTGCCCATGGTCACCGCGCGCTCGCGCACGTCGCCCAGGCGCTCATGGACGGGGAGTTCCTCCTCGCGTCGGATGCGCAGGGCCTCGTCGGTCTGGCCGCGGGTGGTGAGGATGTCGGCGATCTTCCCCATGGTCACCGCGCGCTCGCGCACGTCGCCCAGGCGCTCATAGACGGGGAGTTCCTCCTCGCGTCGGATGCGCAGGGCCTTGTCGCTTTCGCCGCTGGTGGTGAGGATGTCGGCGATCTTGCCCATGGTCACCGCGCGCGAGCGGACGTCGCCCAGACGCTCATAGACGGGGAGTTCCTCCTCGCGTCGGATGCGCAGGGCCTCGTCGGTCTGGCCGCGGGTGGTGAGGATGTCGGCGATCTTGCCCATGGTCACCGCGCGCGAGCGCACGTCGCCCAGGCGCTCATAGACGGGGAGTTCCTCCTCGCGTCGGATGCGCAGGGCCTCGTCGGTCTGGCCGCGGGTGGTGAGGATGTCGGCGATCTTGCCCATGGTCACCGCGCGCGAGCGCACGTCGCCCAGGCGCTCATAGACGGGGAGTTCCTCCTCGCGTCGGATGCGCAGGGCCTCGTCGGTCTGGCCGCGGGTGGTGAGGATGTCGGCGATCTTGCCCATGGTCACCGCGCGCGAGCGCACGTCGCCCAGGCGCTCATAGACGGGGATTTGCTCCTCGCGTCGGATGCGCAGGGCCTCGTCGGTCTGGCCGCGGGTGGTGAGGATGTCGGCGATCTTGCCCATGGTCACCGCGCGCTCGCGCACGTCGCCCAGGCGCTCATGGACGGGGAGTTCCTCCTCGCGTCGGATGCGCAGGGCCTCGTCGGTCTGGCCGCGGGTGGTGAGGATGTCGGCGATCTTGCCCATGGCAACCGCGCGCGAGCGCACGTCGCCCAGGCGCTCAAAGGCCGGCAGAACCTCCTCGCGCCAAAGGCGCAGGGCCTCGTCGGTCTGGCCGCGGGTGGTGAGGATGTCGGCGATCTTGCCCATGGTCACCGCGCGCGAGCGCACGTCGCCCAGGCGCTCATAGACGGGGATTTGCTCCTCGCGTCGGATGCGCAGGGCCTCGTCGGTCTGGCCGCGGGTGGTGAGGATGTCGGCGATCTTGCCCATGGTCACCGCGCGCTCGCGCACGTCGCCCAGGCGCTCATGGACGGGGAGTTCCTCCTCGCGTCGGATGCGCAGGGCCTCGTCGGTCTGGCCGCGGGTGGTGAGGATGTCGGCGATCTTGCCCATGGTCACCGCGCGAGCGCGCACGTCGCCCAGGCTCTGGAACCGTTCGGACGCCTCGCACAGCAAGGTTTCAGCCTCCTCCGGCTGGCCGATCTGGATCAGTCGTACGGCGCGATCGTATAGAATCATCGCAGCAAGCTGCGGATCGATGTCCGTTGCCGAGGTCGCCCGCGCCAGGAAGCTGTCTTGCTCCTCTCCTCGGCCGAGCCGCCCGGCGCATTCCGCTCCAAGCCGCAGCAGCGGGGGAATGGGCAGCGTTCCGTCGCGGTCGAGCAGGCTGACGGCCCGCGTCACCAGATCCAGCGCCTGTTCGACCTCATGAGCGGTATTGAACAGGAAACGCCCGCCCGACAGGACTGCCGCCTGCACGATGCCCGGAGGGCCTTCAGCCAGCAGCGCGAGATTGGCGAGCGTTGCAGCCTGGAGGTTCGCCGGCAGTTGCCCGTCGTCCTTCGCCCAAGCGGCGTACAGGTCGCCAACCACCGCGACCGCCAGCATGGCTTGATCGGCCGGAGACAAGGGCGACACCAGCGGCCGGGCCAGCGGATTGACCGCCCCGTCGGGCCTGCCGCTGGGACCGCGGAAGCGGTCGAGCAGCCCCAGTCCCTGGAGACGCTCCACCGCCGGGCCGGGCTCGGCGATCCCGGCGGCACGCCCCGCCGCCTCCAGCGCCGTCACCGGCACCGCCAGTGGGAACAGCGTCGCGGCGCGAAGCTGGATCGTCTCGGTCGGTGTCAGCATCGCCCGGAACGCCTCCAGCGACACCCGCTGGAAGAACTCCTGCGCCGCGCTGTCCTCCGCCGGCCTTTGGCCGCTGGCCAGATAGCTCTCCACCGCCGCCACCGCCCGTGTCGCGGCGGTCATCCCGGCGGCGCGGTCGCGGACCGTCAGCAGGGGCCGGGTCAGGACCTCCTGCAAGCCGGGATTGCCGCCGGCCGCCGCGCGGATGCGCTCCTCCAACCGGTCGAGAGCGGGGTCGACGCCGGGCGCGCGCAGCCGCCCGTTCAGCCGCGCCGCCGTGCGCATCTGCTTGGTCCGCTGCGCCACGTCCATCGGCGGCAGCGCAACCACGCTGAGGCGCCCGGCCAGATCGTCGCCCCGCGCGTCGGTCAAGGCGAACTCATACCGGCTGGTGATCAGCAGCCGCGAGGCGCTGTCCCGCCCGGCGTCGCGGAAGGAGGCGATCACCGCGCCCATGACGGCGCCAGCGGCCGGGGTCTTGAACGGGGTGGCTCGCTCGCCCGGCTTCGGGTCGGCCAGAATCCGTTCGAGATCGTCGATGATCAGCAGGATCGGCCGGCTGCCGCCATGGCCGCTGAACGGCCCCTTCAACAGCTTTTGCAGCACCAGCTTCAACGCCGCGGGATTGTCGACGATCGTCGCCTCATGCGCCGTGACGATGGCAGCCTGGTCATCCTCGGGCAGTGCGGCGACCAGAGCATGGAAAACCGCGTGGGCGTCGTAGCGTTCGAACACCACAACCACCGTATGTCCGTCAACACGGCTGGCGATCCGCTCGGCCAAGCTCGATTTGCCGAGATTGCCCATCCCCTGGATCAGCACACCGGGACTGCCGGCGCTCCAGGCCCGCAACGCTTGCTGGATTGCTCGGCGGCGCCCGACGAACTGCTCGGCCGTCGCCACCGGCACCCGTCCCTTGGCTTTGTCGAGATAAGCCTTGTCAGCCCCGTTGCGGCGGGCAGGCCGTGTCGGCTTGCCCGGCTCGCACAGGGAGCCGCCACCGCGCGGCCCGAGCCAGACCCGCGCCAGATGCCAATGGGCGCCATCCGCCGCCGATCCATCCGGCTGTGTCCTTCTGGACTCTTGGGCCGTCAGCAACGCGCATCGAGCCAGTGCCGCCGCGTGGACCACCGGCCGGCCACCGGCGAGTTCGCCGTAGAAGGTTTCGGCGAAGCGGATGGCGTCGCCATCCTGGACCGAACCGTCCCAACCCACCGCGTTGGCGACGCCGGCGCCAACCAGCGCCTGGACGAAACAGGCGGCGCCGCTGCCCGGCCGCTCGGCGGTGCGGCAGGCCGACAGGAAGACAAGCCGAGGCATCCGCTCCTCGTCGCCGAGCAAGGCACAGAGCCGCCCGGCATCGACCGGATCGCAGGCGCCCTCTTCGGTTTCCAGCGCCAGATAGGGGCCGCTCGCGCCCAAATCGCCATGCCCGGTGAGGTGGAGCGCCTCCCAGCGCCGGGTTTGCTTCAGGCGCAGAGCAAGGCCCGCCGCGCTGCCGCTCTCTTCGATTGCGAGGTGGGCGTTCAAACCGCGCGTGGCGTCGAGAAAGGCGACCTCCTCGCGTTCGTAGTCGAGCACGTGCTGGCCCTCGACCTCGGCCGCCATGAACAGCACGGCGAGGTCGCCATGCTCGGGCGCGTCGGTGGGCTCGGACCTGCCCAGGCGGCGGGCGACCAGGAAGAGCCGGTGGGGGTTCGCCGCCAGAAACCGCCCGCTGGACGCCAGAAGCTCCCAGGGCACGGCGAACAGGGTCTGCGCACCCTCGTTCCGATCGTCGTCGGCCTGGATTTCCAGAGATACCGGACCAGTCCCGGTCAGGCGCTCGTCGAGCCAGCCATCGCCGGCGTTGAGCAGCGTGGCGATGTCCTGGCCGATCGCCGACAAACGGTCCGGCTGCCGCGTCCGTACCGCCGCGTCAAAGGCGGTGGTCCAGCCCTTCATACGGTCCAGCCCGCCGAAACCGAGGGGCTTGCGGGTGACGGTGGTGCCGTCCAGGCAAAGCAGGATGTCGTCGGTCAACCGGATCCGCAACTGCACCATGACCCCTCCGATTTCCCTGAATAGAGCAAGCTCGGCCTTACCGCGATTAAATGGATTGACCGATGGTCTGAAACAACCATGAAGGGAGGTTGATGGGTGGTTCGGTCAAATGCCATCGGATTTCGGCCACTTCCATTGCTGGGTTGACGCCACGGGATGCGTCCCTGCCCCGGCGGGTGAGTGCCCCGCCGCGCCAGTTCAGGGCCAGAGCAGGAAAATGACCGGATCGCCCAGGATGCGAGAGCTTGAGCGGACCGCCCGCCCCATCAGTGCCAAAAACGGTCGTTTTTGGCACTACGGCAGACGGGCAGGGCGGCAGGGCCGCCGGCTGCGCTCGGAGTAGTGACAAATGAAGTGACAAAATGGGTGTGCCATGTGATGGTGCCCTAGTTGAGTTTTGGCACTATCAGGCACCCATGCTGCTCGGCTACGCGCGCGTCTCAACGCAAGATCAACACCTTGAACCACAACTCGATGCCTTAAAGGCCGATGGAGTTGATGTGGATAGGATTTATACTGACAAGGCCACAGGGGCAAATTCCGACCGCCCAGGGTTGGTCGCTGTGTTGAAAGCCCTGCGTGAAGGAGACACACTCGTAGTCGTCAAGCTGGATCGCCTGGCCCGGTCGATGAAGCACCTGATCGAACTGGGGGAGGCAATCCAAGGAAAGGGGGCGGCACTGCGCGTGCTGGATGCCGGCATCGATACGGGGACTCCAGTCGGCCGGCTCACGTTCCACATCATCGGTGCATTGGCCGAGTTCGAGCTGGCACTGATCCGAGAGCGCACACAGGCCGGCCTACGAGCCGCTCGCGAGCGGGGACGGCGCGGTGGGCGTAAAAAGAAACTAGAAGGCAAGACACTCGACCTCGCGCGAGCGCTATGGAGCAATCCAGAGTTCACCGTTGAAGACATTGCCGAACAGATGAAGGTGTCGAGGCGGACATTATTCCGTGAACTTGGAGCACGGCCCGTCGAAGCTCCTTCGTCGTAAAGAGGCACCGCCGGCGCCATCTCGTCAATCAGCCCGCCAGCCGGCGCAGTTTCGCAGATCAGGCTGGCAGCCCCCTCGGTGCCGGTCTGGCAGGACGGGGGTCCCGACCGTTCGTCTTGGAACGTCCGCAAAGCGCCAGGAGCGGAAATAAGGTCAGGATTGTACATCCAGACTTGACGATGTTACCATTCCAAATGACGCAAAATGTTAATAAGTTACCGCACGATGGCATTTACGGTAATAAAATTACCATTTTCTATATAAGGAAGTTCTCAATGAGAGAGGGAGAGGAATTTCAGTGGCCAGGGTACTACATTCTGCAACCTGATGGCACTATAGACATTCATGTATGCTATCGTCCTCTTAATCAGGATGAAGTGGAGGAATTTGAAGAGGCAATAAGCGTTGTATTTGATTTGCAGCCAATTCTGCGCGCCTATGAAGTATTTGAGCTAAGCCACACAGAAATTAATTCTGCAATTGACGATATTCAGGATATGCATGGGAGATTAATTAATTCTGATTTTGGTGGGATGCCAATTATTTACGACGCGAAAGTTCTCTTCATTCATAGAACGATGACTTTTCTCTCATCGTTTAAGTCTTTTTTAGATCACGCGGAGACTAAGATCAAAAGAAAATATAAAGAAAATTCTTCAATACACAACAACTTTATAAAGGAAACAAATTATCTTTACGACAATCACTTTTCGTACCGATTCATGAGTAAGTTACGCACTATTTCGCAACATGTGATGCTGCCAATTTCTGTTTTCAACATAAATGTTGAGCAACAGAATGACTCTAATAAACCAAAGCACTGTGTCAGTATTATAGCTGAACGCAAGGAACTCCTTAATGGATGGGGAAAGTGGGGCGCACGGATGGAAAAGGAGTTATCTGAATTACCAGATAGGATTAACTTACTTCCTATAATTAATGAACACGCTATCTGTATAAAAAAACTGTTTTGTAGTTTTATTGAAATAGAAAAAGATAAACTCAATTATGCTTCTTTGTGCCTAAATGAACTTCTCAAGGCAATCGATTCACCGCCAGGCGCTGTTCCTGTGCTCTGGATTACTCAGAATCCCAAAATTGACATAGAGCCAACTCGATCAAAAATACCGCCATTTGAAGATGTTCGAAGAATTTTGAATATTATTGGTTAAATATCTATAATTATCAAGCAGATACCCTTTCATTCTGCAAAATCCCGGCCAATGCCGGATGGGACTTTCAAGATGTCCGCAAAGGGTCAGAAGCGGACGCTTGAGAGTGTCGCGAAAGGGGCGGGATGGCCACCTCGTCGGCGTGCCGGCGGCGATCATATTTTTCGCGCATCCAGCGATGCGCGCGGTAGAATTCTCCCGTGAAGGGGTATCGCGAAAAGGACTTGCCGTGGCTGAAGCCATGTTGACCAATCCAACGATCACGGGTCAGCAGGTTGCTGATGAGTTCGGCGTCCATAGAGGCACCCTCTACCCGGCGCTACGTGACTACCGACAACGTCGCGAGAACAACATAAAATACTGGAGTATTTGCTATGTACGCATTCGTTGATGAGACAGGGAACACTGGAGCAAACCTATTTGATGAGAAACAGCCGGACTTTTTCACTGGAGCAATGATTACAAAAACAAATTTCGACATTATCCAGAGAAATAATATTAAAAATCTGTGCAAGAGGCATGGAATTGTAGGGATTCATGCATCTGTCATCGGGCCAGATAAGGTGGAGGATATAGCAGACTCTCTTGTTAATATACTTAAGAAATCTGATGCGCGCTTCTTTATATCTCGCGTCGAGAAGCGCTATTTGCTCGCAACAAAATTATTTGACACTTTTTTTGACGCTGGCGAGAATCCCGCCGCATCATGGCTTGCGTACAACGTTCGCCTGATGCGCCTTATGCTTTGTCTTAAGGTCTCTACTATTATTACTGACGATATTGCGCGCAAATTTTGGGACATGCTCATGGCTAAGAGGGAAGCAACAGCCAGAGCGATGATCCCCGATATCTGCGAGGCACTCTTGGCACGAGTTCCATTGATAGTTGATAAACGGTCTCAAGAAATTATCATACAAACGCTCGAATGGAGCCGCAGCCATCCAGAAGCACTTGACATATTCATCCCTGGTCGTCAGGCCAAGAACGGGCACATGCCCAATATGGTCGCTTTCGTAAACTTGATGGAAGGATTGGAGCAATATTCGAAACGATGGGGCCGCCCTCTTAAGAAGATGGTTCACGACCGCCAATCTCAATTCGAAGGTACACTTCAGGAATGGCATCGTATGCACTCAAATGCTTCTCCTGAACCGATCAAGCTAATTGGGGAGACAGTAGTACTCCAGAAACTTCATGGTTCACAGTTTGAGATATCTGCTTCAGATGCAAGCCCTGGAATCCAGATCGCTGACGTTGTGCTTTGGCTATTCCGACAAATGCTTAATGGTAAAGCGCTAGGTGAAAACTCAAACAAGCTGCTACAATACGCCATTAAAAAGGGTTGGCATAACGACTTCACTTTTGAGGGAGTCAATCGGAGGGCTGAACTTGCATATGAAAACATAATGAGAAAAGATATTTCTGATGAAGAATTGGAGCGAGGGAAGCAATTGGTTGCTTTGAAGGAAGAACATAGATTGCAGGCAATAAAACTATACGATCATGATGGACTTATGCCCTATGAGCGTGATTGGACAATGACGGCTAGTCTCCAGGAGCCAGAAGGGTCTTGATGACAGGCGGCCCCACTGCCTGACCGCCATCATGAGGGGCCGGCCTCGCCTGCACTGATGTTGTCGCAAAAGGGAGTGGTCGGGGCGGTTCCACGACCAAGGTGTAAAGCGCGACCTTACAGAATTTTGTTGACGGGCCGGGTGTAAACCGATACCTTACACCCATGATCCGCTCCATTCAAAACAAGGCGCTCCGACGCTTCTTCGAGACCGGCAAGGCGGATAAGCTGTCGATCCAGGGGGCAGCCAACATTGCCCGCCTTGGCCGCGTCCTGCTGGCGCTCGATGCCGCCGGGAAGCCGGAAGATCTGAACCTGCCCGGCTTCTACTTCCATGGGCTGGAAGGCACTCCGCCGCGCTGGTCCGTGCGGGTCACCGCCAACTGGCGCGTCACCTTCGCCTGGGACGCGCCCGACGCCATCGCTGTCGATCTGGAGGATTATCACTGATGACTGAAACCCCTCTGCGGCGGGGCCTTGCCCCGCTCCACCCCGGCGCCCTCCTGCGGGAGGACGTACTCCCGGCTTTGGATCGGCCCGTTACTGACGTTGCCAAGCTCTTGCGCGTGTCGCGCCAGACCTTGCATGCCCTTCTGCGGGAAGAACAGCCGGTCACCCCGGCTATGGCCCTGCGGCTCGGCAAGCTGTGCGGCAACGGGCCGGAGCTGTGGCTCAACCTTCAAGCCAAGCATGACCTTGAGCGGCTTGGCCGCGAGATGGCCGCCGATCTCGCTGAGATTCCCACCCTCAACGCCGCCTGAAACCTGGGGGGCGGCGTCGGCCGCCCTTGTCGCGAAAAGGAGGTCAGATTGAATCGCAATCAAGCGAACAAAGTCGCCGAAACCCATAAGGTCGGTTTTTGGTGGGACCGTTCAGCATCCGAATGGGTCGTTACAGAACCCTTTGAGTCTGGCTGTGCAGACAGAAGGCTTTCATCAAAGGTCTTGAGTGATATCTCAGAGGCCGATTTCACCCTCCTTTACATTCAACCGGTAGTCAACTCTGCAAGAGTGGCGAAGCAACAGCGATTGGCGAATGAGGCGGCCTTCTTTGGTCGTGGTTCTTAACCGGGCACAACTGCGAAGGCTGCTGTCCGTCTGTAGCGAAAGGGAGCGGCCGGGAGCGTCCGCCCGCTGTCGCGAAAGGGGCGGTAAGGCCAGGCGCCGCCGGCGCTGAGGGGGTCGACCAGGCTGCTGGCCACCGAGCCGGCTGATCGGCCGCGCCCTCGATGTCGGTCAGCGCGCCGGCAGACGTCGCCTCCACCGCCGCACCGGAAAAATCCTGCACAGCGTAGCGATGCACGGCGTAGACTCTGCCGGGGGGCAGAAGATGACCCTCCACTCTATTCAAGGAAGTCAGTAGGCCCAATGCCACCCTCCAGGCCCCGTGTACCAGCGCCGCGACCGAATTTCAGCAAGCCTCGCTCGCCTACTGCCGCTTTGGCCGGAGTTCGACCATCACCCGCCCGTGTGAATGGATCAGCGCTTCAGAAACAGTCTCAGTGGCTCGCCCGCGCAGCCGATGCCGAACGCACCGGAGATAGCGTGGAGGCTGAACTGTGTCGGCAATATGCTGAGCATTGGTTCCGCGTATCGCGGGGAGAGGATTGAGGGAGATGAACCGGTGAGCGACATCACCTTGACGCCGCGAGAGCGGGCTCTGATCCGTAACGAATTCATGGTGCGCTTTGGGCAGGCACCGCGGCTGGAGAGCGGCATCTTGGTGAAGCGGTGGGCCACCGGGCCGAGCAAGAACCAGCCGAAGCCGGGAACGGTCATTCAGGGGATGCTGGAGCGTGGGCTGCTGGAGTTGCGGGATGACGCCATTGGCTGCGGGCTCGCTTTACCGAGGCCGGCCTCGCTGCTTACGGCACATGGCCGAGGATGCACGCGCCCTTCCACCAGGCGAATACCAGCATGTTCTAGACGAACTCGGAGGTGGGCAACGGGCAGAGGTAGAGCACGGCTGAGCTCACGTTCATGCCGCGTTCTCAGATCCCGGACAATTTGCGCACTTTCGTGTAGTGACCCCCATTCCGACGGCGTGATTGCGTCGATGCCCTGTCGAATGGCCTCCCAGAGAGCGTCCTTCGTCCGCGCCGCAACCTTCTTCAGGAATGCCTTGAGTTTGGAGAAGGCCATCTCGATTGGATTGAAGTCGGGGCTGTAAGGCGGCAGGAAGTGCAGTTCGGCGCCGGCGCGCTCGATGGCCTCGCGCGCCGCCACCAGCTTGTGGGCGGGCAGATTGTCCATCACCACGACGTCGCCCGGCCTCAGCGTCGGCGCCAGCACCTGCTCGACGTAGGCCACGAAGGCCGGGCCGTTCATCGCCCCGTCCAGCACCATGGGCGCGGTCATACCGCCCAGCCGGAGCCCGCCGACGAAGGTGGTGGTCTTCCAATGCCCGTGCGGCACCGGAGCACGGCAGCGCTCACCGCGCGGGGCGCGGCCCCACAGACGCGCCATCTTGGTGGAGGCACCGGTTTCGTCGATGAACACCAGGCGCTCAGGATCAAGGTCGGGCTGGAGGTCGAACCACGCGCGCCGACGGCGCAGCACGTCGGGGCGTTGCTGCTCGGCGGCGTGCGCGGTTTTTTTTGACCGACAGGCCGTGCCGGGCCAGCAGGCGCCAGACCGTGCTCACCGCAACCCGCAGCCCGTGCCGGCTCTCCAGATGAGCCGCGATCTCGGCCAGCGTGAGGTCGGGGGTGGTCTCGATCAGGTCCAGGATCTCCGGCGCATGGACCTCCATGCGGTGCGAGTGCCGGTCGCCGCCCATCGGTTTGGGCTGCACGTGACCGTCCCGGCGCCATAGAGCCACCCACTTGATCGCCGTCGAGGGCGCCACCCCGAACCGTTTCGCCGCCGAGCGGCAGGATTGCCCGCCGTCTACCGCCGCGATCAGCCGCTCACGCAGATCCAGAGAAAGAGGTGCTGTCATGCGGGCTGGCCTCCTTCACCAGCCCCCATCTTGAATCAGATTTCACCCGTCACGGGAATCCCCCTTCGATTCCAACCGATAGGAAAATGCTCTAGATTTTCTCGATGGCATGCGGGACGGCGGAGTAGCGTTGAGTGGACATGGCAGGCAGCCCTGGGTGGATGTGTCGAGGGATTTCCGGCGTCCGCAGAGTGTCTTGATCAGGCTCCGTATTCGGGCCTCACCCGTGCCTCAAGATCACGCCGATCCGTTGTTCTTCCTTGAGGCGGCGTCCACGGTCATCTTTCCAACTGTCCGAACCGATATCATAGCGAAAGATGTGATCGGCGACGCCGTTGCTCAGGCAGCCGGTGCTGACGAAGATGACATACCGGTCGCGCAAACCCGGAGTCCGCATCTTCTCGAACTCGTTGGGCGTGAGTTCGACCACGACATCAGCGCCGCTCACCCCTTTCACCTCGATCAGCAGCGGGTTTCCCCGCTCCGGGAAGCCCTCAAGGTCCCAGCCACGCGCTTTCAGTGAAACATCGTCGATGCGAAGCCTGCCGCCGGCCGCCGACTCGAAGTGAGCCCTGGCCCGCTCCATCGCCTCGTTCTCCACGGCAATCCGCTTCGCCGGATCATAATTGCGCGGCGGTCGCCGGCTGGATGGCGTCGGCCCGCCCCCTTCGTAACGGTCGATGAAGTCGAGAACCCGTTTGCGGAATGAGGGATGATTGTCGCAGTACCAGATGCAGTTCTGGCCGAATCCGCCCTCTTCCGTCTGAGCGCTTGGAACCGGAAGGGTGCGGTCCTCCACCGGAAGGCACACGCCATTTTCCGTCAAGGTTTCGACAATGTGACGAATGGGATCGCCGTTGACAATCCATGCGGTTTCGCCATCGGTGTTCTGTTCATACCGATGCAAAAGAGCATCCCTGTACCAACCCACCACATACGAACGTTGGTCGTTCGGATTGCGCGCGAACCAGACGACCAGAACGCCCTCCATCCACTCCACATCTTTCTCGGCACCCAGGCGCGTCAGCCTAATGCCCCGGCTAGCACTGAGGGGCGCGTAGCCCCGCAACCGGCCATCCAGCGGTAGAAAGTTGGCCGCTTCGTGGCCATGCTGGGGACGCCGTCTTTTTTTGTCGAACTTACCCTGCAGGTAGCCGTGCGTCCCGAGGGTCGGATCGTTGCTGGCCGGTCCGCCGTAGCGTTTCATCCAGCCGATGTTGAAGAAGATCATCGGCCCCTTGCGGTCGATACCCGGCATCTCGGCAACCCTGACCTGTTTTCCTCCTTTCGACTTCTAGATTGAACCGTAGGAAGATTCAATGGTCGCTTCAATGGCGGGTTGTTCCATCTAAAAATGCACGCACATGCGCGATGTCGTATCGGTGGATCGCGATGGCTACAATTCGCCCCGGAATGCACGATCAAGGATGGCGGGAAGGAGCGCGTCCAGAGCCTTGGTACGTTCGGCCTGGACGGCCTTCACGGCGTTGACCCTAGCCCTTAGCGCATCCAATTTGGAGACAATACTTTGTTGTTCGGAGAGTGAAGGAAGAGGAATCGAGAAGTTGAGCAGCTTAGGTGTCTCAAGCTTGCGTGTGTCATGTGTGGATTTTTCTACCATCTCAAGAAGACGGTCATTCCATGCCCAAAGTATATAGCATAGAAACTCCGGCGAAAGGTCCGAAGATGGGATTAATGCCTTCATGTCCTGATTAATGGCGCATTGCCGCAACAGCACGGCAGATGGCACGGTATGAGCCAATATCATGCCACGAACAACAATGAGCACCGCACCAGAATCAATCAATTTTGCAGGAGATTGCAATGTCGCTGCATCTGATATGTGGTCGATGGCATCGCTAATCCTTCGCACCTTCATGTCTTTTGGCGTGATCCATGGAACCGAGCCATCCCAGAACAACGGGTTACTTTTGGATGGCGTGCCACCACCTCGCACCACAACGAGGTCTCCCAGGCGCCGAATTGGCGATGCTATAACGGAGGAATCTACAAGGCTAGCCGCAGCCCTGCGCTCAAGCCCTGCGACCTGCTTGTCTGCGTTCGCGCTTTCCATTTGTGCATAGCACATGCTCAAACGTACTTTTTCGATCCGCCCCACAATCCTGCGCTGCTCATCTAGAGACGGAAGCGGAACTTCAATAGCGGCTAGTTTTTTCTGGCTGAGCGTTCGGTTTCGATCCGCAGTTCCGGGGGATGCCTCCGCAAGTTTTGCTACCCCTTCTGCCGTAGAAAAATAAAGGCCAAGCCATTTGGGCAGCACCTGAGCTTGGTCAGCCACGCACGTCAGGTAACGATGGGAACAAAACCGCCCATCGTCTTCAGAGCCAACAACTGCGACCGCCCCCTCCCATGCCTTGATGTTGCTGATCAAAAGATCCCCGGCTCGGACCTGGAACAGCTTCTGCCAAGTGATGTCACTGCCGTGAAGATCAGGGTGATGGAATGTGCCTCGCCCAAATGAACGCACGGCTATGATTGGATAGCTGAGATTATCCATCGCCTCTACCGGGCGCCGCTGGATTGGTGCCACGGTACTCAGCTTCACCAACGGCCAAACACTCATTCCTTCGCCCCTAGCGCCTGCTCGATCTCCGCCATCAGCGTTAGGATCCGCTTCTCCTTGTCGATGATGCTGCGTACCAACTCTTCCGGCGGCAGGTGTTCCAGGTCGGCCTTGGCATTGGGGTTCTTGCGGTCCAGGTTGTATCCGGCCGCCGCGATTTCCTCGGCGTTGACCGCCCAGGCGTTTTCACTGGGTTCGCGCGCGGTCCACCACGCGATGCAGCCGGCGAACTCGTCGAACTGGATGGGCTGGGTCTTGGTGTAGTTCCTGCGCCCCGTCGGCAGAGGCTGTTGGTAGAACCAGATATCCCTGGTGGGCCCGATAGTGTCGAAGAACAGGATGTTGGCGGGAATGCCGGTATAGGGCGCAAAGACACCTTCCGGCAGCCGTACCACGGTGTGCAGGTTGAAGTCGCGCAGCAGTTCCGCCTTGATGCGGGCGCAGACGCCCTCGGCAAACAGCATGCCGTTGGGCACCACCACGGCGGCGCGGGACGGGCCGAACTGCCCCTTGGTGCGCCGCAGGGATCGCATGATGAGCTGGAGGAACAGCAGCGCGGTTTCCGACGTCCGCTTGTCGTCGGGGAAGTTGTTCTGGATGCCGCGCTCCTCCTCCCCCCCGAAGGGCGGGTTCGTCAGGATCACGTCGACCCGGTCGTCTTCGCCGATCTCCGACAACTTAACGTCCAGCGCGTTGCCGGGATCGATGTTCGGCGCCTCCAACCCGTGTAGCAGCAGGTTCATCTGCGCTAGCAGATAGGGCAGGGACTTGGGCTCGGTTCCGTACAGGCTGCTGTTCTGCAGGGTCTCGCGATCCTCCACCGTTCGGACCTGGGCCTTCAGATGTTCGAACGTCTCGACCAGGAAACCGGCGGTGCCGCAGGCCGGATCCAGCACCGACTCGCCCAACCGCGGGTTGGTGACCTTGACCATGAAGCGCACGACGGCGCGTGGCGTGTAGAACTCGCCCGAATCGCCGGCAGCGTCGCGCATCTCGCGCAGCATGCTCTCGTACAGGGCGCCCAGCGTGTGAAGCTCGTCCGACGCTGTGAAATGGATGCCATCGACCTTGTTGACGATGTCGCGCAGTAGGTAGCCGCTACGCATGCGGTTGTCGATGCCGCGGAAGACGGTGGCGATCACGTCGCGCCGGTCGTATCGGTCACCCCGGCCGGACAGACCGCGCAGGTAGCGGAACAGTCCCTGACCCTTGGTTCCGTCCGGACGGATGCAGGTGTCCTGGTTGACGAAGGCCAGCAGCTCGTCGCCGGTGATGCCGTCCTCCCGTGCCGCCCAGTCGCGCCAGCGATAGGGAGGTTCGATCGCCGGGCGGAAGCGCTTCTCGGACAGTTCCGCGTCGATCTCCCTCTGACGTTCCAGATCGTCCATGAATTTCAGGAACATGATCCAGGTCAGCATGGGCAGGCGATCGAGGTCCCCGTTCAGGCCCTTGTCCTTGCGCATGATATCGCGCGCCGTCTTGAGCAGGGAGCCGAGCATCTGCGCGGTCGTCTGCGGTGCGGTCGCAGCGGCTTTCCGAGGTCTTGTCATAGTATTTTCAGGTGTGGATCAAGCGACGTAGAGAAGGGACTGGAGCTGTACCACAGCCTCCCTCAGCTTGTCCGGTCCGCCGAACAGACGGACGATCTCCGCCTTGTTGCCGTGGGTGGAAATGGGCGGCACGTCCAGGATGTCGGGCAGCTTAAACTGTGCTGCACCGTGGTCGGCGTATTTCTCCAGGAGCTCGTCGAGGATCTGCCTGGCCTCCGGACCGTACTGGTCGAAGAAGTCCTTGCGGCGCGACTTTAGGCGCTGCGCCCGTTCCCGCCGTGTCAGCAGCGGCGCGTTGAAGGCAAGGTGGCACAGCAGGTCGAAGGGATCGGCCTCGGGCTGCCCGGCCTCCTCCGCCAGGGCGGCGAAGTCGATGCCGCGCTCGGCGAGCGCCTCGATGATATCGGCTCTTTCGCGCGCATCGCCCCAGCGCCGATGGAGTTCGCGCACGTCGGGGACAAGGCCGCGAACCTTCTCCGCCGCGTAATCAGTGTAGCTGATGGTGCGCAGGCGATGGCCGTCCGGGTCCATCTCATGGACGACGTGGACGGCGATCTCCACCTCCCCGCCATCGACGTAGTATTTGCGCGGCTCCGCGTCGTTGTCACCGCCCAGGATGCCTGGATTGCCAGGATGGATCGTGTCGTCCGGCTCCGGTGGTTCGGCCACGGGCTGCCCGGTCACTGTGACGACGGTTCCTTCCTCGTCCACCGTCTCCTCGGTCACGGCGACCGGGTCGCCGTCGAAGGCGGGGTCGGCGAACTTCCGCATGGCGCTGCCGGTGTAGTCGATGATGTTGAACCATAGCTTGCCGTAGTCGTGGCGCACGCGGGTACCGCGGCCGATGATCTGCTTGAACTCGCTCATGCTGCCGACGACGCGGGCCAGCACGACGTTCTTGCAGGTCGGCGCGTCCACGCCGGTGGTGAGGAGCTGGCTGGTGGTCAGGATGATCGGCGCATCCGGCTTCGGCTCCACGTCCTTGAACCGGCCCAGGTGGGTGCGTCCGATGGCACCGTCGTCCGCAGTCACGCGGCATACATAGTCCGGGTTCCGCCTGACCATGTCGCTGTTCAGGTTGATCAGCGCCTTGCGCATTTCCAGCGCATGTTCCTGGTCCACGCAGAAGACGATGGTCTTGTCGGTGCGGTTGGACGCCTTCAGGAAGTCGGTCAAATGGCGGGCGATGGCCTCGGTCCGGGCGAGCAGGGCGACCGTCCGATCGAAGTCCTTGGTCAGGTACTCCTCGTCCGGGATGCGGCGACCATAACGGTCCAACTCGTCCCGGCTGGGGCGCCAGCCCGTTGCGTCCACCGTGGAGACCACCTGATGCACACGGTAGGGTGCCAGGAAGCCGTCCTCAATGCCCTGGCGCAGGCTGTATTCATAGATCGCGTCGCCGAAGTAAGCGTAGGTGTCACGGTTGTCTTCGCGCAGCGGCGTGGCGGTCAGGCCCAGTTGAACCACCGGCTCGAAATATTCGAGGATGCGGCGCCAGGAGCTGTGGTCGCGGGCGCTGCCGCGGTGGCATTCGTCGACGATGATCAGATCGAAAAAGTCCGGCCGGAATTGGCGGAACAGGCCGTCGCGCCGCTCGTCCTCTGCCAGAGCCTGATAGATGCCGAAGTAGATCTCGCGGCCGAACGACAGCGGGCCGTCGCCGATCTTGTGACGCGCGTCGCCGAACACCGCGAAGATGCCGTCCTTCGGCTGATCGACCAGGATGTTGCGGTCGGCCAGGAACAGGATCTTGGGCTTGCGGTGCTCACCCGTCCGGTTCCACATGGCCGACCATAGCTTCCAGCAGATCTGGAAGGCGACCGCGGTCTTGCCGGTGCCGGTCGCCATTGTCAGAAGTAGGCGCCGGTCGCCTTTCAGCACGCGTTCCACCACACGGTTGATGGCAATCTGCTGATAGTAGCGCTCGTCGTGACCGCTAGAGTGCCGGTACGGCGTGAGCAGCCGGCCGGCCATGGTATCATCCGCCAGCCCTTCCGCCGCCCGATAACGAGCCCACAGCTGTTCCGGCG
Source organism: Azospirillum sp. HJ39 (assembly GCF_041507355.1). NCBI lineage: Bacteria > Pseudomonadati > Pseudomonadota > Alphaproteobacteria > Rhodospirillales > Azospirillaceae > Azospirillum > Azospirillum sp. HJ39. The sequence continues at coordinate 209,524 of NZ_CP167910.1, forward strand.
TGGGGAAATCGGCGACCGGCGCTTCCCGGCCGGTGGTGTAGTCGAACTCGACGATCTCCCGCCCGTTGGTGGCGTAGGCGAATTTCAGCCCAAGCATTTCAGCGTATTGTTTCGCCTGCCCCAGACCGGCAGCTGCCACCATGTGCCTGGCCTTGGCCTCGACGACGGCAATCGGGAAATCCCGTGTGTATTTGAGGATGTAGTCCGGTCGCTTCGGCGGCTTGCGAACGAAGCCGGAGCCACGCGGGATGATCCGACCGTCGGTGATGCTGCGCTGCTCGTTGATCGCGTGCGGGTCGTCATCCCAGCCGACCGCCTGCAGCTTGGGCACCACGAACTTCCGGCAGGTATCGGCTTCGGTACTCATCACTCTCAAGATACGAGCATTCAGAGAAGCCGACAAGCGGAGTGCACGCGAACCGCAATCCCAAAACTCAGTCACCGAAGCCGCTCGGAGGTAGCGGATGTTCTTTTTCTCGGGACACCGGTCCGATACCTAGGCAGTGTCTGGCAGAGTGGTCCATTGAAGCTGTTGGACGGCAGGACAACTAACACGTAAAATTAGAAGCTGGTGGTGATCATGCAGCCTCTCACCGGTCGAGATCGAGGTGGATGGGCGGCACTGTCGGTGTCGGCCACCCGGCCGACGTCGCCGTTCCGCTCAGGTCCCGGCCACAGCAGCGGACTGGTGCGGATGTCTTCTCAATATAGGCAACCTGTGCGTAGCATCCACTCTATCGACTAGGCCGCCGGAGCCCTGTGTTACCCGCATCCCGTGCCAGGAAGAGCCGCGGAAGCCGCGCTGCGCCAGCACCGCCGACAGGACGGCTCGGTCGACGGTCCGCTATGGGTCAGAAGCGGACGCTCCCACATCCGACCACCAAACGGATTTTTGGTGGCCGCGTCGGAAGCCGTCCGGAATTACCCGCTCCCCAAGGGTTTCCGGACGGGCCGAATGACGGACGGGATGACGGAAAAGGCGATGGACGCCCGTGTCCTCATCCCGTTCAATCCCAGCGTTGTTCAGCGAACTCCTGTCGCGCCGTCCTCCCGATGGCGTGGCCACCCAGGCGGCGCAACGATGTCACCCGCCGAAATAGCGGTCGTGGTCGAGATCGGTGATCAGCCCCGGTCCGGCCGGCTGCCAGCCCAGCCGGGCGCGCGTCCAGGCGCTGGAGGTCGGGCAGTCCAGCGCGGCGAAATGGGCGAACCAGCCGAAATGGGCGGCGGCCTCCTCGCCGGACTTGGCGACAACCGGCACGCCCAGCCGGCGGCCGATCACCGCGGCGATCTCCCGGAAGGAAACGCCCTCCTCGGCGGCGGCATGGTAGCAGGCTCCGCCCTCGCCCCCGCCCTCTGCCCGTTCCAGCGCCAGGCGGTAGAGGCGGGCGGCGTCCAGCCGGTGCACGGCGGACCAGCGGTTCAGACCCTCGCCGATATGGGCGGAAACCCCCTTTTCGCGCGCCATGCCGATCAGCAGGGGAACGAAGCCGTGGTCGCCGTCGCCATGCACCGACGGCGGCAGGCGCATCACCGACACCCGCACACCCCGCGCCGCGACCGAGGCGGCAGCCTCCTCCGACGCGACGCGGGGCAGGGCGCCGGGGCCGGAGGGCGGGACCATCTCCTCGGTCGCCAGCCGGACCGAGCCGAGCAGCCCGACCGCGGAGGTCACGATCAGCGGGCGGCCCGACCCGGCGAGCACGTCGCCGAAGGCGTCGATCACGTGGCGGTCGGCCTCGCAACTCTCCTTGTAGCGCGAGAAATCATGGTTGAAGGCGGTGTGGATCACGCCGTCCGCCGCGGCGGCTCCGGCGCGCAGGCTGTCGAGGTCGTCCAGGCCGCCCCGGTGCGGCTCGGCTCCCGCCGCCTCCAGGGCGCTCGCCGCCGCCTCGGTGCGGGCAAGCCCGAGCACCCGGTGGCCGGCGGCAACCAGCTCCGCGACGACTGCCGAGCCGACGAATCCCGTGGCCCCCGTTACGAATACGCGCATCGTCCTCTCCTCATGGTCCTTGCGGTATCGCCGCATCTGCGGCGCTTGGCTGACGGCAGAGCGACGTCAGGTTGACGGCAGCGGCGGATTGCCCTCTCTCCCCCGGGGAGAGGGAGGGGACCCGCGCCGCAGGCGTGGGGAGGGTGAGGGGGCCGGCGCGCGGATCGCGCGCCGCCAAGGGGCATACTGCCCCTTGGCAATCCCCTGGCGCAGTCGTTCCGACCGCGCTGCCCCCTCACCCAACCCTCTCCCCGGGGGGGAGAGGGCTTACAACCAGTCCTGTTAACCTGACCTCGTTGCCCTGAAGCTGACGATACGGATTTGCGCGATACGATCCATGCTGTAACGTCTGGAATACTGTCGTGATCGTCCGGAATGTGCCATGGAACCGCTGTCCGACCCGCTGTCCGATGTGCTGTCGCTGCTGAAGCCGGAAAACCTCATGTCCGCCGGGCTGGACGCCGGGGGCGACTGGTCGATCCGCTTTCCCCTGCAGGAGCGCGCGATCAAATGCGGGGCGGTGGTGACGGGGCGCTGCTGGCTGATGGTGGACGGGCAGCCCGAGCCGCTGCTGCTGGAGCCGGGCGACGGGTTTTTGCTGCCCGGCGGGCGGGCGTTCCGGATGGCCAGCGATCCCGCCGTGCCGCCGGTCGACGTGGCCGGGATCTTCCGGCCGGCGCGGGCGGGCGGCGTGGTCACCTACAATGGCGGCGGCGGATGCCTGGTCGTCAGCAGCCGGTTCCTGGTGGCCGGCGAGCATGCCGGGATCCTGTTGCGGATGCTGCCGCCCGTCCTGCACATCCGCGCGGGCGCCGACGGCGGCGCCATGCGCTGGTCGGTGGAACGGATGATGCTGGAACTGCGCGACGGGCAGCCCGGCGGCGTGCTGACCATCCGCCATCTCGCCCACATGATGCTGATCCAGGCGCTGCGCCAGCATCTGAACGGCGGGGCGGCCGGCGGCGGTGTCGGCTGGCTGTTCGCGCTGGCCGACAAGCGGATGGCGGCGGCCATCGGCGCCCTGCACGGCGACCCGGCGCACCGCTGGACCCTGCAGGAGCTGGCCGGCCGGGTGGGGATGTCGCGCTCCACCTTCGCATTGCGGTTCAAGGAGACGGTGGGCGCCTCGCCGATGGAGTATCTCACGCGCTGGCGCATGCTGCTGGCCGGCGACCGGCTGGCCGGCACGGCCGAGCCGGTGTCAGGCATCGCGCTGTCGCTCGGCTATGACTCGGAAAGCGCCTTCAGCGCCGCCTTCAAGCGGGTGATGGGCTGCTCGCCGCGGCTCTATGGCCGCAGGGGTGCCGGGGCGTCGGCTGCGGCTTTGGGGGCCCCGGGAGATTGAGAGCGGGGGGCGCGGCGGGGATTCTCGGGGCGGTCACGCGGTGCGTCCCCCTCACCCCGACCCTCTCCCCGGGGGGGGAGAGGGGGAGGCTGGCGGTCGCGGCTCAGTGGTTGTCGCGCGGGATGCCCATGGTCTGGGCGACGCGCTGGTACTTCACCGCCGGCTTCAGCACCATGCCCTCGTCGAGCTGGTCGACGATGCCGCGCTGGATCTCCTGCCACGGAGTCTGCGACGGCGGGGAGGGGTAGCCGCCCGCCGCCTCCAGCGCGGCGCGGCGGTCGGCCAGCTCCGCCTCCGGCAGCAGGATGTCGGCGCTGCCGCGCCGCAGGTCGATGCGCACCCGGTCGCCGCTGCGCAGCAGGGCGAGGCCGCCATTGGCCGCCGCCTCCGGCGACGCGTTGAGGATCGAGGGCGAGCCCGAGGTGCCGGACTGCCGCCCGTCGCCGATGCAGGGCAGCGAATGGACGCCCTGTTTGATCAGCTCGGCGGGCGGGCGCATGTTCACCACCTCAGCCGCTCCCGGATATCCCAGCGGGCCGGCGCCGCGGATCACCAGGATGGTGTAGGCGTCGATGCCGAGCGTGGGATCGTCGATGCGGTGATGGTAGTCCTCCGGGCCGTCGAAGACGACGACCTTGCCCTCGAACGCCTCCGGATCCTTCGGATTGGAGAGGTAGCGCTCGCGGAACTCCTCGGAGATCACGCTGGTCTTCATGATGGCGGCGTTGAACAGGTTGCCGCGCAGCACGACGAAGCCGGCGTTGATCTTCATCGGCTCGTCGATGGGGTAGATCACCCGGGTGTCGAGGGTTTCGGCGGTCCGGCAATTCTCGCCGATGGTCCGGCCGTTGACGTTGGGCGCGTCCTCGCGGATCAGGCCCTGGCGCATCAGCTGCGACACCACCGCCGGGACGCCGCCGGCCCGGTGGAAATCCTCGCCGAGATATTCGCCGGCCGGCTGGAGGTTGACCAGCAGCGGCACATCCAGCCCGTGGGTCTGCCAGTCGTCCACCGTCAGCGGCACGCCGATGTGCTTGGCGATGGCGTTGATGTGGATCGGCGCGTTGGTCGAGCCGCCGATGGCCGAATTGACGACGATGGCGTTGAGGAAGGCGTCGCGGGTCAGGATGTCCGACGGCTTGATGTCCTGGCGCACCATCTCGACGATGCGCTTGCCGGTCTCGTAGGCGGCCTGCTGGCGCTCGCGGTAGGGGGCGGGGATCGCGGCCGATCCGGGGAGCTGCATGCCCAGCACCTCCGCCAGCGAATTCATGGTGGAGGCGGTGCCCATCGTGTTGCAGTAGCCGGTCGAGGGGGCCGACGACGCCACCAGCTCGATGAAGCCCTGATAGTCGATCTCGCCGGCCGCCATCATCTGGCGGGCCTTCCACACGATGGTGCCCGAGCCGGTGCGCTCGCCGCGGAACCAGCCGTTCAGCATCGGGCCGACCGACAGCGCGATGGCCGGGATGTTGACGGTCGCCGCCGCCATCAGGCAGGCCGGCGTGGTCTTGTCGCAGCCGATGGTCAGCACCACGCCGTCGAGCGGATAGCCGTGCAGCACCTCCACGAGGCCGAGATAGGCGAGGTTGCGGTCGATGGAGGCGGTCGGCCGCTTGCCGGTCTCCTGGATCGGGTGGACGGGAAACTCGATGGCGATGCCGCCGGCGGTGCGGATGCCCTCGCGCAGCCGCTCGGCCAGCACGATGTGGTGGCGGTTGCACGGGCTGAGGTCGGACCCGGTCTGGGCGATGCCGATGATCGGCGCACCGGACTGCAGCTCCTCCCGGGTCAGGCCGAAATTCAGGTAGCGTTCCAGGTAGAGCGCCGTCATGTCGGGGTTGGCGGGGTTGTCGAACCACGCGCGCGACCGCAGCCGCCGCTCGGGACCGGGGGCCGGACCGGCGGCCGGACCGGCGGCCGGGTCGGCGAAGGGGGCGGGGGAGGTGGGGGTCGGATCGGTCATGGCGACACCGGTTCGGGTTGGGGCGCGGGGCGGTGGCCGCCGGCGCCGGAGTGTGGGGAAGGAGGCCGCGGCGGCGGCGTCACCAGTCGAAGGCGGCGGTGCTGCGCCAGCGCCCGACCAGGCAGGCGTCGGCCACCAGCGACAGCGGGCGGGCGTCGACGTCGCTCGTCCCGTCGGCGATCAGCCGGTGGAAATGGCGGTAGATGCGCTGGTACTCGGTGTCGGGCTCGGCCAGCGCCGGCACGCCGTCCACCGTCAGGCGGGTGCCGCCATGGGTCAGGTCGAGGCGCCCGTCCGCCGTGTCGATGGCGATGGACCAGCTCTGCTCGCCCTGCTGGAGGAAGTCGAAGTCGGCGGTCACCCGGCCGATGCGGGAGCCAGGGGCGCCAGTTGGGGCGGCCGCCATCTCCAGCGTCGCGGCGATGGGGGTGTCGCGGTTGGCGGGGACATGCAGCTCGGCGGCGCGCACGAAGACCGGGGCCGGCAGGATCGCGGTCAGGATCGACAGGGCGTTGATGCCGGGATCGAAGACGCCGAAGCCGCCGGCCGCGAAGATCCAGTCCTGGCCGGGGTGCCAGCGCCGCACATCCTCCTTCCAGGTGATGGCGACGCCGCGGATGTCGGCATCCGCCAGCCGCGCCCGCGTCTCCTCCACCGCCGGGTTGAAGCGGGAATGCCAGGCGGTGAACAGGGTGCGCCCGGCGGCCTGCGCCTCGGCCACCAGATCGTGAAGCTCCGACAGGGTGGCGGCGGGCGGCTTCTCGATCAGGACATGTTTGCCGGCGCGCAGAGCCTCGACCGTCAGGCCGTGGCGGACGGCGGGCGGCGTGCAGAGCGCCACCGCGTCGAGGCCGGGCAGCGCCGCCAGCATCTCCGCCTGGGAGCGGAAGGTGGGAGCGCCGTCGGTGGCGGCGCCATCCGGGCTGACCACGGCGGCGAGATCGAACAGGCCGGTGGCGGCGATGGCGGGGATATGCTGGTCGCGGGCGATCTTTCCCAGACCGACAAGTCCGAGGGTGGGGAGCGTCATGGCGATATGTCCGGTCGGGGAAGGGAAGGCGCGGTCCTGGAACCTTGTCCCGGGGGGCCGCGTCAGGCCTTGCCCTTGTTGTAGACGTCGAAGCAGACGGCGGCGAGCAGCACCAGACCCTTGATCACCTGCTGCCAGTCGATGCCGATGCCGACGATCGACATGCCGTTGTTCATCACGCCCATGATGAAGGCGCCGATCACCGCACCCGTCACCCGGCCGACGCCGCCCGAGGCCGAGGCGCCGCCGATGAAGCAGGCGGCGATCACGTCGAGCTCGAACGAGACGCCGGCCTTCGGCGTGGCGGTGTTGAGGCGGGCTGCGAAGATCAGGCCGGCGAGCGCGGCCAGGACGCCCATGTTGACGAAGGTGTAGAAGGACAGCCGGCGGGTGTCGATGCCCGACAGCTTGGCCGCCTTCTCGTTGCCGCCCAGCGCGTAGACGCGCCGGCCGATGGTGGTGTCGCGGGTGACGAAGGCATAGATGCCGATCAGCAGCGCCATGATGATCAGGACGTTCGGCAGCCCCTTGTAGGAGGCCAGCAGCCAGCCGATGTAGGCGACCACCGCGAACAGCCCGGCGCTCTTCAGCGCGAACAGCGGCAGCGGCTCCTGCTCGATGGAGAAGCGCTGGCGGCGCAGGCGGGCGGCGATGCTGAAGCCGATCATGATCGCCGGCGTCGCCAGGCAGAGCAGCAGCGTCGTGGTGTGGAAGCCGGCGGTGCCGAAGAGGTCGGGGATGAAGCCGGAGCTGAGGCGCTGGAACTCCACCGGGAAGGGGCCGACCGACTGGCCGGCCAGCAGCGCGAGGCTGAGGCCGCGGAACACCAGCATGCCGGCCAGCGTCACGATGAAGGAGGGAATGCGGAAATAGGCGACCCAATAGCCCTGGGCCGCGCCGATGGCGGCGCCGGCCAGCAGGCAGAGGATGGCGGTCGGGATGAAATGCAGGTGGAACTGCACCATCAGGATGGCGGCGAGCGCGCCGATGAAGCCGACGATGGAACCGACCGACAGGTCGATGTGGCCGGCGACGATCACCAGCAGCATGCCCAGCGCCATGATGACGATGTAGCTGTTCTGGAGAACGAGATTGGTCAGGTTCAGCGGCTGCAGCAGCGTGCCGCCGGTCATGTACTGGAAGAAGGCCACGATCGCCAGCAGCGAAATCAGCATGCCGTAATCGCGCATGTGGCTTTTCAGGAAGCGGGCCATCGAGGCCTGGCGGGGCTGCTGCGCGGGCAGGTTCAGTTCGGCGCTCATTGCAGGGACTCCCCGGCGGCGGCGGTGGCGGTGGCGGTGGCGGCAGAGGTGGCGGCGGCGGCGTCGATGGTGGCGCCGCGCGACGACGACGACATGATGGCGTGCATGATCTTTTCCTGGCTGGCCTCGGCCGCCGGCATCTCGGCGACGAGCGCACCCTCGTTCATCACATAGATGCGGTCGGCGACGCCGAGCAGCTCCGGCAGTTCCGACGAGATCAGGATGACGCCGCGGCCCTCGGCCACCAGCTGGTTGACGATGGTGTAGATCTCGTATTTGGCGCCGACGTCGATGCCGCGGGTCGGCTCGTCCAGGATCAGCACCTGCGGGTCGGCGAACAGCCATTTGCTGAGCACGACCTTCTGCTGGTTGCCGCCGGACAGGTTGACGGTGTGCTGGAACACGTCCGAACAGCGGATGCGCAGGCGGCGGCGGAAGTCGTTGGCGACCTCGATCTCGCGCTCGTGGTGGATGACGCCGCGCTTGGCGACGCCGTCGAGGTTGGCCAGCGTCACGTTGTGGCGGATGTCGTTGTCGAGCACGAGGCCGTAATGCTTGCGGTCCTCGGTGGCGTAGGCAAGGCCGGCGTCCATCGCCTTGCGGATGGTCGACAGGTCGACCTCGCGCCCGCCGAGGAAGGCGCGGCCGCGGATGTTGCGGCCGTAAGAGCGGCCGAACAGGCTCATGGCGAATTCGGTGCGGCCCGCCCCCATCAGCCCGGCGATGCCCACCACCTCGCCCCGGCGCACATGCAGGTCGACGTCCTTGACGACGCGGCGGCCGGGATGGATGGGGTGGTCGGCGCTCCAGCCCTTCACCTCGAACAGGATGTCCCTGGAGCGGATGTCGCCGGGAGTGCCGGTCCGGCGGGGATAGCGGTCGGCGAGGTCGCGGCCGACCATGCCTTTGATGATGCGGTCCTGGCTGATCGGGCCGTGGTGGCAGTCGAGCGTCTCCACCGTGGTGCCGTCGCGCAGGATGGTGACGCGGTCGGCGACCTTGGCGATCTCGTTCAGCTTGTGCGAGATCAGGATGGAGGAGATGCCCTGCTCCCGGAAGCGCAGCAGCAGGGCCAGCAGGGCGTCGCTGTCGCTCTCGTTCAGGCTGGCGGTCGGCTCGTCCAGGATCAGCAGCTTGACCTGCTTGGACAGCGCCTTGGCGATCTCGACCAGCTGCTGCTTGCCGACGCCGATGTCGGTGATCAGGGTTTCCGGAGAGTCGGTCAGGCCGACCGTGCGCAGCAGATCGCGCGCCCGCGCGGTGGCGGCGACCCAGTCGATCACGCCACGCCCGAAAAATCCCTTGTGGGCCTGCTCGTTGCCGAGGAACAGGTTCTCGGCGATCGACAGCAGCGGGACCAGCGCCAGCTCCTGGTGGATGATGATGATGCCCAGCTTCTCGCTGTCGGCGATGCCGCGGAAGGAGACCGGCTGCCCGCGGAAGCGGATTTCGCCGTCGTAGCTCCCATGCGGATAGACGCCGCTCAGCACCTTCATCAGCGTCGATTTGCCGGCGCCGTTCTCGCCGATCAGCGCGTGGATCTCGCCCTCGCGGACCGAGAGGTTGACGTCGTCGAGCGCCTTGACGCCCGGAAACGTCTTGGTGATGCCGCGCATCTCAAGAATGCTGTCCATGATACCCCGCTGTCGCCCCGGCGGACGCGCCGGGGAAGCGCCGGGGGGAGCCCCCTCCCGGCGCCCGCCTGCTCACTTGATCTGCGATTCCTTGTAGTAGCCGCCGTCGACCAGCACCTGTTTCCAGTTGGAGGCGTCGACGCTGACCGGCTTCAGCAGGTATGACGGAACGACCTTCTTGCCGTTGTCGTAGGTCTTGGTGTCGTTGACCTGCGGGGTGCGGCCGGCCAGCAGGTCGTCGACCATGCCGACCGTGATCTTCGCCAGCTCGCGGGTGTCCTTGAAGACGGTGGAGCGCTGCTCGCCCGCCAGGATCGACTTGACCGACTGGACCTCGGCATCCTGGCCGGTCACCACCGGCATCGGCTGCCCGGCGGTGCCGTAGCCGACGCCCTTCAGCGACGAGATGATGCCGATGCTGAGCCCGTCATAGGGCGACAGCACCGCGTCGATCTTCTTGCCGCCGTAATAGGCGCTCAGCAGGTTGTCCATGCGGGCCTGGGCGACCGCGCCGTCCCAGCGCAGGGTCGACACCTTGTCCATGCCGACCTGCCCGCTCTGCACCTTCAGCTTGCCGCTGTCGATGTAGGGCTGAAGCACCGACATGGCGCCGTTGTAGAAGAAATAGGCGTTGTTGTCGTCGGGCGAGCCGCCGAACAGCTCGATGTTGAAGGGGCCCTTGCCCTCCTTCAGCCCGAGCGCCTTTTCGATGTAGGCGGCCTGGAGGACGCCGACCTGGAAATTGTCGAAGGTGGCGTAATAGTCGACGTTGGCCGAGCCGCGGATCAGGCGGTCGTAGGCGATGACCTTGACCCCCTGCTCCGCCGCCTTCTGCAGCACGTCGGTCAGCGTCGTCCCGTCGATGGCGGCGATCACCAGAACCTTGTCGTTCTTGGTGACCATGTTCTCGATCTGGGCGAGCTGGTTGGGGATGTCGTCCTCTGCATATTGCAGGTCGGTCTTGTAGCCCTTTTCCTGGAAATACTTGACCATGTTGTTGCCGTCGTCGATCCAGCGCGCCGACGACTTGGTCGGCATGGCGATGCCGACGGTCGGCTTGCCCTGCGCCATGGCCGGGACGGCGCCGCCGGCGGCGACCAGCAGGCCGCAGGCCAGCCCGGCGATGCCGGCCATGAGGAACGACGCCTTGAAATGCCCTTTACGAGACGACATGGACCCGAATCCTCCCAGATTCCGCGACGCGCGCTTGGCCGTACCCGCGTTCCGTGTGGCGGACGGCGTGTGGCGCGATGGTTTGTGCCACTAGCAATCCCCCGAATTGACATAACTGTCAAATACGAATATTCGCCAGATCGATACCGTTTCATGTATCGGCAGGGGTTGGGGCGGCGGTTGCGGCGGTTGCGGTTGCCGGGTCGGGCAGCCCGCGCATCTTGCGTTCCGACGCCGCGCGCACCGCCGACAGCACCGTGCGGGCCCCCGGCGACAGCGGCCGGTCCTTCAGCCAGAAGATGCCGTAGGGCTCGACGCTGAAGCGCTTGTGGAAGGGCATCACCACGCAGCAGCCGCTGGGGGTGAACACCCGCGCCAGGGCATGGGCGAAGACGGTGATCGAATCGGTTTCCGCCACCATCGCCATCGAGATGACGGGGGAGGCGCTTTCGATCACCCGGTGCGGCAGCCGGGCGCCCTCGGCCCGGAACAGCGCCTCCACCCGGTCGCGCAGCAGGGTGCCGACCGGCTGGAGAATCCAGGTGGCGTCCGACAGGTCGGCGGCGAGCAGCGGCCGGCCGAGCGCCAGCAGCGGGTTGCGGTCATGGCAGATGAAGCACAGCTCCTCGCTGCTGATCTCCTGGTACTCGAAGGCGGTGGGGTCGAAATGGCCGGGCAGCCGGCCGATGGCGAAATCCATCACGCCCTGGTGGACCCGCTCGGCCAGCACGTCGCTGGTTTCCACCGCCACCGCGATCTTCAGGCCGGGATGCTCACGGGTCAGGCTGCTGATCACCGGCACCACCAGCTCCACCGCCGGGGCCATCACCGTGCCGATGGAGACCCGGCCGCTGTGCCCGGCCAGCAGCGCATTCAGCTCCTCGCCGGTTTCCTGCAACTCGCTGAGGATCATCCGGGCATGGCGGATCATCAGGCTGCCGTACCAGTTCGGCTCGATGCCGCGGCCATGGCGGTCGAACAGCTCGATCCCCAGCGTCTCCTCCAGGTCGCCCAGCAGCTTGGAGGCGGCGGGCTGCGACATGGTCAGGCTGGCGGCGGCCCGGTGCAGGTTGCGGTGCTCGTCGAGCGCGGCGAAGAGTTGCAGGTGGCGCAGCTTCAGCCGCGCCTTCTGGAACCAGTTGGGGGAAAAGCGGGGGGGAGTCACGGGAAGGCTGTCTCCGAGCGGGAGGCGGCGCCGGGATACGAGATTTGGTATCGCGATTGCCGATCTTCGTATTGGACGATTATCAAGTGGCCCCTTATCGTTTGTGCCGTCAACATTTTTTAAAAATGGCCTTAAAAAACGATGGCCGCGCTGGCGGCCGATTCAGAGTTCGGGACGATTATGGGGGGACGGGGAGGCATGCCGCAGGAAGCGCGTTGCGTCTGGCAGGCCGGGGCGCTGCTGGGCGAGGGGCCGCTGTGGTCGCCGCGGCAGGAGGCCGTGTATTTCGTCGACATCCGCGGATCCCGCATCCTGCGCCACGGGCTGGCCGATGGCGTGCAGGCGGAATGGGCGCTCGACGATGCCGCCTGCTGGCTGGTGGAGAGCGCGGATGGCGACGGCTTTGTCGCCGGCCTGCGCTCGCGCCGGGTGGTGCGGCTGCGGCCGGAGCCAGGCCGGGCCATGGTCGGGGCCGCGGCCGGAGACGAGCTGGCGCGGATCGAGCCGGAGCAGCCGGGCAACCGGCTGAACGACGCCAAGGCCGATGCCCAGGGCCGGCTGTGGGTCGGCAGCATGGACGATGCCGAGGAGGCGCCGGCCGGCAGCCTCTACCGCATCGACGGCGACGGCACCGTTACCCTGGTCGATGGGGGGTATACCGTCGCCAACGGCCCGGCGCTGTCGCCGGACGGGCGCACCCTCTACCACACCGACAGCGCGGCGCGGACCGTCTACGCCTTCGATGTCGCAGACGACGGCGGGCTGTCGGGCAAGCGCGCCCACATCCGCTTCGCCGAGGCCGACGGCTATCCCGACGGCATGACCTGCGATGCCGAGGGCGGACTGTGGATCGCCCATTGGGACGGCGGGCGGGTCAGCCGCTTCCGCCCAGACGGCCGGCTGGACCGGGCGATCCCGCTGCCGGCCTCCCGCGTCACCTCCTGCGTCTTCGCCGGCCGGGACCTCGACCGGCTGTTCGTCACCACCGCGGCGCACGGCCGGCCGGAGGAACCGCTGGCCGGCGCGCTGTTCGAGTGCGATCCGGGCGTCCGCGGCCTGGCCTGCGGCCGGTTCGGCGCCCCGCCATTATGAGTCAGGATCCGTTTTCGATGAAGGACCACACCGCCATGCCGTCCAGCGCCCGCCCCTATCGCGGAGTCTTCCCCGTCGTCCCCACCATCTTCACCGCGGCGGGGGATTTGGATCTCGACGGGCAGAAGCGCTGCGTCGATTTCATGATCGATGCCGGCTCGACCGGGCTGTGCATCCTCGCCAACTTCTCCGAACAGTTCGTGCTGACCGACGACGAGCGCACGGTGCTGATGGAGACGATCCTGGCCCATGTCGCCGGCCGGGTGCCGGCGATCGTCACCACCACCCATTTCAGCACCCGCGCCTGTGCCGAACGCAGCCGCCGCGCCCAGGAACTCGGCGCCGCCATGGTGATGGTGATGCCGCCCTACCATGGCGCCACCATCCGCGTGCCGGAGGCCGGGATCGTCGAGTTCTTCCAAAGGGTGTCCGACGCCATCGACATCCCGATCATGATCCAGGACGCCCCCGTCAGCGGCACCGCGCTGCCGGCGCCGCTGCTGGCGCGGATGGCGCGCGAGATCGCCAACGTCTCCTACTTCAAGATCGAGGTGCCGCAGGCCGCCGCCAAGCTGCGCACGCTGATCGAACTGGGCGGCGACGCCATCGAGGGGCCGTGGGACGGCGAGGAGGCGATCACCCTGCTGGCCGACCTCGACGCCGGGGCGACGGGGGCGATGACCGGCGGCGGCTATCCGGACGGCATCCGGCAGATCGTCGACCCGTATCTGGCGGGAGACCGCGAGGCGGCGGTGGCGGCCTATGGGCGCTGGCTGCCGCTGATCAACCACGAGAACCGCCAGTGCGGCATCGCCACCGCCAAGATCCTGATGAAGGAGGGCGGGGTCATCGCGTCCGACGCGATGCGCCACCCGATGGCCGACCCGCACCCGATCAGCCGCGAGGGGCTGCTGGATGCGGCGCGGCGGCTCGATCCGCTGGTGCTGCGCTGGGGGCGGTGAGTGGTTGGGGGCGGTGCCCCCTCCCTAACCCTCCCCCGCTTTGCGGGAGAGGGGACTGCCGCCGCTCTGTTGCATACCCCCTGCAAGCATCCCGCCCCCTCTCCCGCGAAGCGGGGGAGGGATGGGGAGGGGGCAAAACGCCCCCATCAAGGAGAGACACCCCATGACCATCACCGGCGAGATGCTGATCGGTGCCGAAAGCCTTCGCGGCGGCCAGGGCGGGTTCCGCGCCGTCGACCCCGCCAGCGGCGCGGCGCTCGACCCCGTCTATGGCGGCGGCGGCGCGGCCGAGGTGGAGCGCGCCTGCGCACTGGCCCAGGCCGCCTTCGACGCCTTCCGCGAAACCGGGCTGGAGCAGCGCGCCGCCTTCCTGGAGGCCGTCGCGCAGAAGATCCTCGACATCGGCGACGACCTGATCGTCCGCGCCATGGCCGAGAGCGGGCTGCCGCGGCCCCGGCTGGAGGGCGAGCGCGGCCGCACCGTCGGCCAGCTCCGCCTGTTCGCCCAGATGGTGCGCGAGGGAAGCTGGGTCGAGGCGCGCATCGATCCCGCCCAGCCCGGCCGCACCCCGCTGCCGCGCGCCGACATCCGCCAGCGCCATATCCCGCTGGGGCCGGTCGCGGTGTTCGGCGCGTCGAACTTTCCGCTCGCCTTCTCGGTGGCCGGCGGCGACACCGCCTCGGCGCTCGCCGCCGGCTGCCCGGTGGTGGTCAAGGGGCACAACGCCCATCCCGGCACCTCGGAGCTGGTCGGCCGCGCCATCCGAGCGGCGGTGGCGGATTGCGGCCTGCCCGAGGGCGTGTTCTCGCTGCTGTTCGGCACGGGGAACGAGATCGGCACCGCGCTGGTCGCCGACCCTAGGATCAAGGCGGTCGGCTTCACCGGCTCGCGCCGCGGCGGGCTGGCGCTGATGGAGGTGGCGGCCAGGCGGCCGGAGCCGATTCCGGTCTATGCCGAGATGAGCAGCATCAACCCGGTGTTCCTGATGCCCGCCGCGCTGGCCGCAAGGGCGGAAGCGCTGGGCACGGGATTCGTCGCGTCGCTGACCATGGGGGCCGGGCAGTTCTGCACCAATCCCGGCATCCTGCTCGGCGTCGAGGGGCCGGAGCTCGACCGCTTCGCCGCGGCGGCGGTGGCGGCGCTGGGCGGCAGCACCGCCGCGACCATGCTGACGCCCGGCATCCATGCCGCCTATGACGCCGGGGTGACGGCGCTGGCCGGCAGCGGGGCGGTGACCACGCTGGCGCGCGGGCTGGCCTGCAACGGGCCGAACCAGGCGCAGGCGGCCTTCTTCGCCACCACCGCAGAGGCGTTCCTGGCCGACACCCGCTTGCAGGAGGAGGTGTTCGGCGCCGCCTCGCTGCTGATCCGCTGCCCGGACGCGGCGGCGATGAGGACGGTTGCCGAACGGCTGGAGGGGCAGCTGACCGCGACGCTGCAGATGGAGGCGGCGGACGAGGCCGCGGTGGCGGCGCTGATCCCGGTGCTGGAGCGCAAGGCCGGCCGCATCCTCGCCAATGGCTGGCCGACCGGGGTGGAGGTCTGCCACGCGATGGTGCATGGCGGCCCGTTCCCCGCGACGTCCGACAGCCGCTCGACCTCGGTCGGCACGCTGGCGGTCCGGCGCTTCCTGCGCCCGGTCTGCTACCAGGATCTGCCGGCGGGGCTGCTGCCGGAGGCCTTGCGCGACGGCAACCCGCTGGGGCTGTGGCGGCGGGTCGACGGGACGCTCGGCCGGGACTGAGGGCTTTCACACCGATCCGTTACCGCCGCGTCAGGGGGAGCGCTGACGCGGGCGGGGCCGCGCGCCCGTCTTCCGGGCACGGCCAACAGGGGCGCTCCCACCCGGGGCCCTGCCAAGGGACCGATAAACAACAACAAGTCAACATCACTTGAGGAAACGCAGATGGTCAGATCCGCATTGCTGCTTGGCGCAGCCACCCTGTCGCTCGTCTCCGCCATGGCGCTGTCCGCGCCGGCCTTCGCCCAGGCGAAGTTCGACGTCATCCTCGGCGGCGACGTCTATTTCGAGGCCGGCTATGTCGACCAGGACCGCGACAGCGGCCTGCGCAACACCGAGTTCCGCAACCGCTACCGCCTGCTGGTGACGCCGAAGGCCAAGGCCGACAACGGGCTGGAATATGGCGCCCGCCTGCGCCTGCTGGCCGAGAACGGCGCCGGGAACGCCCGCACCACCACCAACGACCGCGCCTTCATCTTCGTCAACGGCAGCTTCGGCGTCTTCCATCTCGGCGTGGAGAACGGCCCGTCCGACGACAGCGGCGTCTTCGCACCGTCCGACTGGGGAACCGGCGGCGTCGACGGCTCCTTCCCGTCCTGGCTCGGCGACAGCGGCGCCAACGCCCCGATCACCATCGGCAACATCCGCGCCCTGATCTCCGGCAACAGCGCCACCCGCGCCTCCTACTGGACGCCGGAGATCGCCGGCTTCAAGCTCGGCGTCTCCTACCAGCCGGATTCGGAGAGCAGCAACACCGACGTCAACCGCCGCAAGGTCAGCCTGCCGACGGCCAACCGTACCGGCGCCTATCGCGACGTCTACGAGGTCGGCGGCACCTATGCCAACAGCGTCGGCGGGGCGACGGTCAATGCCAGCCTGTTCTATCTCGGCGGCACGGCCAAGGATTCCAGCGTCTCGGCGGCGACCTTCGACGATCTGTCCTCGACCCATGCCGGCCTGACCGTGGCCTATGGCGGGCTGAAGGTCGGCGGCAGCTATGCCTGGTCGGGCGACAGCGGCTATGCCAAGTCCGGCACCGCCGGCATCGTCAGCCGCGAGAAGCAGGATGTGTGGACGGCCGGCGCGCAATACACCTTCGGGGCCACCACGCTCGGCTTCGGCTATCTGAACGCCCGCGATGCCGGCGACCTGACGGTGCGCGGCCGCACCAAGTTCGAGCTGATCTCCGTCGGCGCCAAATATGTCGTCGCCCCCGGCTTCAGCATCAACCCGGAATACAACCACTTCAAGCTCAGCTCCGACGTCGCCGCCAACAGCGACAAGGGAGACATCTTCCTGATCCAGACCAACTTCGCATTCTGACCGCTTCGCGCCGCCGCGGCGTTTTTCCATCCCGCCGCGGCGGCGCGTCCCGGCGCGCTCTCCCTCGGGTGCGTCGGCCCCGGCCAACCGGGGTCACCTCGCGGCCGGTCGGCTTCCCGCCGTCCGGCCGTTTCTTTGCGCGGACATATCCTTTTCAGCATCGGACCGGCCGAGAATCGTATTGGACAGTTATGGTTCCCGGCACTTAATGTAGACGATACGAACAAATCGGACCGGGCGGCGGTCCCCTTCTTTCCGCGCCCCGTCCAGCGGCCTGCCCCATTCAAAAAGCACGGCACAATCCTTCAGGGAGTGAAACGGATGTCCAGGACTTGGGTGAATTCCGCCGCCACTAGGGCCGCCACCAGGGCCGCCGCAACCGCCATGGCCGCCGCCGCGGCGCTGCTGATCGGTCTCGGCACCGTCCAGGCCGCCGACGGCAAGAAGCTGGTCGTCGGCTTCTCGCAGATCGGCTCGGAGTCCGGCTGGCGTGCCGCCGAGACCAAGACCGCCAAGGCCGAGGCCGACAAGCGCGGCATCGATCTGAAGATCTCCGACGCCCAGCAGAAGCAGGAGAACCAGATCAAGGCGGTGCGCTCCTTCGTCGCCCAGGGCGTCGATGCGATCTTCATCGCGCCGGTGGTGGCGACCGGCTGGGATTCGGTGCTGAAGGAGGCCAAGGAGGCGAAGATCCCGGTCATGCTGCTCGACCGCCAGATCGAGACCAAGGACCAGAGCCTCTACATGACCGCCGTCACCTCGGACACCGTGCATGAGGGCCGGGTGGCCGGCGAATGGCTGGCCAAGCAGACCGGCGGCAAGTGCGCGGTGGTGGAACTGCAGGGCACGGTGGGCTCGTCGCCCGCCATCAACCGCAAGAAGGGCTTCGACGAGGTCGTCGCCAAGAACCCCGGCATGAAGATCGTCCGCACCCAGTCCGGCGACTTCACCCGCGCCAAGGGCAAGGAGGTGATGGAGAGCTTCATCAAGGCCGAGAACGGCGGCAAGGGCATCTGCGCCGTCTACGCCCACAACGACGACATGGCGGTCGGCGCCATCCAGGCGATCAAGGAGGCCGGGCTGAAGCCGGGCAAGGACATCCTGGTCGTCTCCATCGACGGCGTGCCCGACATCTTCAAGGCGATGGCCGAGGGCGAGGCGAACGCCACGGTGGAGCTGACGCCGAACATGGCCGGCCCGGCCTATGACGCGCTGGTCGCCTTCAAGAAGGACGGCAAGCTGCCGCCGAAATGGATCCAGACCCAGTCGGCGCTGTTCACCCCCGACACCGCCAAGGCCGAGTATGAGCGCCGCAAGGACGCCTACTGACCGGGGGGGTGAGAGGCCGGGAGGGTTCCCTCTCCCGTCCCGGGAGAGGGAAGGGGCCCGCCGTGAAGCGGTGGGAAGGGTGAGGGGGTAGGCACGAAGCCATGCGGTTCGGGATCCTTGCCCCACCCCTCACCCTCCCCACTTCGTGGGTCCCCTCCCTCTCCCGGGGCGGGAGAGGGCTCTTCGGCGGCCCTAAAATGTTATCGCGCATCCGGCGAGGTCCGTCATGACGGCGTCCACCGCTCCTTCCCCCTCGGCGCCGCTGCTGGCGATCCGCGGGCTGTCCAAGGGCTTCCTCGGCGTCCAGGCGCTCGACGGCGTCGATTTCACCCTGCGCCACGGCGAGATCCATGCCCTGCTCGGCGAGAACGGCGCCGGCAAGTCGACGCTGATCAAGACGCTGACCGGCGTCTATCAGCGCGACGCCGGCACCGTCGCGCTGGAGGGGCGGGAGATCGCGCCGCGCGGCGTCGAGGAGGCCCAGCGCCTGCACATCGGCACCGTCTATCAGGAGGTCAACCTGCTGCCCAACCTGTCGGTGGCGGAAAACCTGTTCCTGGGGCGCCAGCCGATGCGCTGGGGACTGGTCGACCGCGGCGCCATGCGGCGGCGGGCGCGGGCCATCCTGATGCCCTACGGCCTGTCCCTCGACGTCACGGCTCCGCTCGGGCGCTTTTCGGTGGCGACGCAGCAGATCGTCGCCATCGCGCGCGCGGTCGACATGTCGGCCAAGGTGCTGATCCTCGACGAGCCGACCGCCAGCCTCGACGCGCAGGAGGTGGCGGTGCTGTTCCGGGTGATGCGGTCCTTGCGCGCGCGCGGCATCGGCATCGTCTTCGTCACCCATTTCCTCGATCAGGTCTATGAGGTCTGCGACCGCATCACCGTGCTGCGCAACGGCCGGCTGGTGGGCGAGCGGCGCACGGCCGAGCTGCCGCGCCTCGATCTCGTCGCCATGATGCTGGGGCGGGAGCTGGAGGCGGCGGCCCACCGGATCGAGCGCGGCCCGGAGGAGCTGGACGGCCAGCCGCCGCTGGCGAGCTTCAAGGCGTTCGGCAAGGCGCGCAGCGTCGAGCCCTTCGACCTCGACATCCGCCCCGGCGAGGTGGTGGCGCTGGCCGGGCTGCTGGGATCGGGGCGGACCGAGACGGTGCGGCTGGTCTTCGGCATGGACCGCGCCGACAGCGGCGAGGCGACGGTGGACGGGCGGCCGGCGCGGCTGAAGGGGCCGCGCGACGCCGTGCGGCTCGGCTTCGGCTTCTGCCCGGAGGACCGCAAGAAGGAGGGCATCGTCGGCGAGCTGTCGGTGCGCGAGAACATCATCCTGGCGCTCCAGGCGCGGCAGGGCTGGCTGAAGCCGATCCCGCGCCGCCGCCAGGAGGAGATCGCCGACCGCTTCATCCGCCTGCTCGACATCCGCACGCCCGACGCCGAGCGGCCGATCCAGTTCCTGTCGGGCGGCAACCAGCAGAAGGCGCTGCTGGCGCGCTGGCTGGCGACCGAACCGCGGCTGCTGATCCTGGACGAGCCGACGCGCGGCATCGACGTCGGGGCGCACGCCGAGATCATCCGCCTGATCGAGCGGCTGTGCGCCGACGGCATGGCGCTGCTGGTGGTCTCGTCGGAGCTGGAGGAGATCGTCGCCTACAGCCGCCGCGTCGTCGTGCTGCGCGACCGCCGCCATGTGGCGGAACTGAGGGGAGGGGAGGTCAGCGTGGAGCGCATCGTCGCCGCCATCGCGTCTGAAACCGGATCGGGAACGACTGCCGGAGCCGGACCTGCCGCGGAGGCGCGGCAATGAGCCTGTCCGTTCCCGGCGCGGCGCGCACCCTGCCGCAATATGGCGCGCTGGCCGCCGTGCTGCTGGTCAACTGGCTGCTGTTCCCCGATTTCTTCGCCATCCGCCTGCAGGACGGCCGGCTTTTCGGCAGCCTGATCGACGTGCTGAACCGCGGCGCCCCGGTGGCGCTGCTCGCCATCGGCATGACCATGGTCATCGCCACCCGCGGCGTCGACCTGTCGGTCGGCGCGGTGATGGCGATCTCCGGCGCGGTCGCCGCCACCATGACCGGGGCCGGATGGGGGCTGCCGGCGGTGCTGGCGGCGTCGCTGGCCGCCGGCCTGCTGTGCGGGCTGTGGAACGGGCTCTTGGTGGCGGTGCTGCGCATCCAGCCGATCATCGCAACCCTGATCCTGATGGTCGCCGGGCGCGGCATCGCCCAGCTGATCACCGAGGGGCAGATCGTCACCTTCACCAGCCCGGCGCTCGCCTTCATCGGCGGCGGATCCTTCCTGACCGTGCCGATGCCGGTGGTCATCGCCGCCGCGGTGCTGGCGGTGACGGCGCTGCTGGTGCGGGCGACCGCGCTGGGGCTGATGATCGAGGCGGTCGGCGTCAACCGGCTGTCGAGCGCCGGGGCCGGGGTCAACACCCCGGTCGTGCTGGTCGCCGTCTATGCCTGGTGCGGGCTGTGCGCCGCTGTCGCCGGGCTGATCGTCACCGCCGACATCCGCGGCGCCGACGCCAACAATGCCGGGCTGTGGCTGGAGCTGGACGCCATCCTGGCGGTGGTGGTCGGCGGCACCTCGCTGCTCGGCGGGCGGTTCGGGCTGCCACTGTCGGTGGTGGGGGCGCTGATCATCCAGGCGATGAACACCGGCATCCTGCTGAGCGGCTTCAAGCCGGAATTCAACCTGATCGTCAAGGCGGGCGTCCTGATGCTGGTCCTGCTGCTGCAATCGCCGACCCTGACCCTGTTCCTGCCGGCGCCGAAGGCCGGGCCGCGGACCGGGACCGTCAAGCCGCCGGTGGCGCCGACAAGCGGAGGGGTGAAGCCATGAGGGGAAGCCATACAACCGGTGCGCTCCAGCGCTTCCTTCCCCTGGTCGTCACCAGCGCGGTGCTGGTGGTCGGGTTCCTGCTGTGCGCCGCGCAGTTCCCCAACTTCGCCTCCTGGCGGGTGGTGGGCAACCTTCTGACCGACAATGCCTTTCTGGGGATCGCCGCGGTCGGCATGACCTTCGTCATCCTGTCCGGCGGGATCGATTTGTCGGTCGGGGCGGTGATCGGCTTCACCACCGTGCTGCTGGCGGTGCTGATCGAGCAGGGCGGCTGGCATCCCCTTGCCGCCTTCGCCGTGGCGCTGCTGGCGGCCGGCGGCTTCGGCGCGGCGATGGGGGGCGTGATCCATGTCTTCCGGATGCCGCCCTTCATCGTCACGCTGGCCGGCATGTTCATCGCCCGCGGCCTGGGCTTCGTCCTGACCACCGATTCGGTGCCGATCGACCACCCGCTCTATGGCGAGCTGAACGACATCGCGCTGCGCTTCGGTGCCGGCGGCAAGCTGACCCTGCCGGCGATGCTGATGCTGGGGGTGGTCGCCGGTGCGGTGGTGCTGGCGCACTGGACCCGCTTCGGCGCCAACCTCTATGCGCTGGGCGGCAACCGCCAGTCGGCGGAGCTGATGGGGGTGCCGGTCGGGCGGACGACGGTCGCGGTCTATGCCCTGTCCGGGCTGCTGGCCGGACTGGCCGGGATCGTCTTCTCGCTCTACACCGGAGCGGGCTATTCGCTGGCGGCGACCGGGGTGGAGCTGGACACCATCACCGCGGTGGTGATCGGCGGCACCCAGCTGACCGGCGGCTACGGCTATGTCGTCGGCACCTTCGTCGGCGTGCTGATCCAGGGGCTGATCCAGACCTACATCACCTTCGACGGCACCTTGAGCAGCTGGTGGACAAAGATCGCCATCGGCGTGCTGCTGTTCGTCTTCATCCTGTTGCAGAAAGGGCTGCTGACGGTCTGGTCCGGCCGCGGCGGCGAACCGGCGGAGGCGTGATGCCCATCGAGAGTTTCCTGTTCGACATGGTCGATGGCCAGCCGGTGGAGGGGTTCGTCCTGTCCGCCGGCGGGCTGGAGGCGACGGTGATCGCCCATGGCGCCCGCCTGGTGCGGATGATGGTGCCGGACCGCGACGGCAGGACGGCCGACGTCGTGCTCGGCTTCGACCGGCTGGCCGGCTATCTGGCGAGCGACGCCTATTTCGGCGCGACCTGCGGCCGCTACGGCAACCGCATCGGCGGGGCGGCCTTCACGCTCGACGGCGTGCGGTATGCGCTGAGCGCCAACGAGCCGCCCAACCACCTGCATGGCGGGGCCGACGGCTTCGACCGGCGGGTTTGGCGGGCGGCGGTGGAGGAGGCGGACAACGCCGTCACCTTCATGCTGGTTTCGCCCGATGGCGACCAGGGCTATCCCGGCACCCTGACCGCCACCACCCGCTACCGGCTGACCGCGGACGGGGTGCTGGACATCGAGATGACGGCGGCCAGCGACCGGCCGACCGTCGTCAACCTCGTCCATCACAGCTATTGGAATCTCGGCGGCCATGGCCCGGCCCCCGATCTGGGTGACGTGCGCGGCCACCGGCTGGCGGTGCATGGCGGCTTCACCACCCCGGTCGGCCCCGACCTGATCCCGACCGGGGAGGTGCGGCCGGTCGACGGCACCGCCTTCGACCTGCGCGGCATCGATTTTGGCGGCGTCGATCTGGGCGCGGCGCTGGAGCGGGCCGGCGGCTTCGGCTTCGACCACAATTGGTGCCTGGAGGGTCCGGCCGGCGAACTGCGCCCGGCGGCCTGGCTGGAGCATCCGGCGTCGGGCCGCCGGATGGAGCTGGAAACCGACCAGCCGGGGCTTCAGGTCTACAGCGGCGGCTATATCGGCGCTACGTCCGGCGGGCAGGTGGTGGGGAAGGGCGGACGGACCTATGGCCCCTTCGCCGGCCTGGCGCTGGAGACCCAGCGCTTTCCCGGCAGCCCCAACATCGGCCATTTCTCGTCGGCGCGGCTGGATCCCGGCGAGACCCGCCGGCACACCATGCGGTTGCGGTTTCTGACGGTCTGAGGGGCGGAGAAAAAATTTTCGGCAGAGGTGAATTCTGTGCTTGCCGGCCGCCGTCCATCCCGCTACATAAGCGCTCCCCGCGGCACCCAACGCGGTGCAGGGGGAAGCGCTCGTGGCGGAACTGGTAGACGCGCTAGGTTCAGGTCCTAGTGGCCGCAAGGCCGTGGGGGTTCGACTCCCTCCGAGCGCACCAACACCCCAAGTGTTGGTGTAGGGTAACAGAAGTATAGTGGGGCCATAGCTCAGCTGGGAGAGCGCTACAATGGCATTGTAGAGGTCATCGGTTCGATCCCGATTGGCTCCACCACTTCTGAATATTTAGGTCTTGTCTATCGGGGTGATGCCTTGTATAAGGCGCCGCTCCTCAGCGCGGGTGTAGCTCAGTTGGTTAGAGCGCCGGCCTGTCACGCCGGAGGCCGCGGGTTCAAGTCCCGTCACTCGCGCCACATTGCGGGCGTAGCTCAGGGGTAGAGCACAACCTTGCCAAGGTTGGGGTCGAGGGTTCGAATCCCTTCGCCCGCTCCAGTTTCCGGAGCGGAAGTTTGTAGAGTTCGGGGGTCCTGTAGCTCAGCGGGAGAGCACTACGTTGACATCGTAGGGGTCACTGGTTCAATCCCAGTCGGGACCACCATCCATGAAGGCCGGAACCCCCAAAGGGTTGCCGGCCTTCTCCAGTTCCGGGCCATCGCCGCCGGTTCTCCCCGATACCGGCAAGCGGGAGACGACGGTGGCGGCCCCGGTCAGCGCTGGGGGAACAGGAGCTCGTCGGCGACGATCGCGCCGCTCGCCTGCATCAGGTACAGGCCGATATGGTGGGCGACCATCTGCGGATGGGCGGCGCCGTCGGGCAGGCCGAGCGCCTGCGCCGTCGCCAGCGGCAGGTCGTAGGTGGCGCAGCCCGGCTCGTGGACGACGATGTCGCGCAGCGGCCCGGTCATGCCGTGGTTGCGCGCCGACAGCAGGGCCTGCACCGCCTGGAGCACGCAGATGTCGGTGCAGATGCCGTCCACCACCAGGATTTCGATGCCGTTGCCGGCGATCCACTCGAACAGCCGGTTGCGGCCGGTCGCAAGGTCGGTGGTGCCGACCACGCCGTTGATGCAGTCCTTGCGCATCAGCGTGACGCCGGGGGCGCCGTCGAGCCAGGCGAGCTCGTCGACCAGATTTTCCTCGCCGGTTCCGGCCTCGCAATGGGGCGGGTAGGGGTGTTCGGGCTTGCCCGGCTCATGGGTGTCGAGGAACACCGCGATGGGATGGCCGGCGGCGATGAACAGCCGGTTGGTGCGGTCGATCTCGGCGATCATGCGGGCGACCTGGGCGTTGGCGGCCGGCGGGGCCAGATTGCCGCCGCCGACGGCGGCGAAGCCCTTCACCGGATCGACGTCGAGCTTGCCGACCCTGCCGCCCGCCAGCGCGTAGCAGGCCCTGCGCACCGGCATGACGGCGGAAATCGCCGCCAGCGCGGCGGCCGGGCCGGCAAGCTCGACCTCGATCCGGCTGTCGATCCGGGTATCGGTCATGATGCGTCTCCTGCGGTTCAGACCAGCACCGGGACGTTCGCGACGCCCTCGGTGCCGAAGATGGCGCGGTAGCGGGCGATCTCGGACGCCGGGCCGGTGGCCTTCTCGTAATTGTCGCTGAGCTTGACCGCATCCTTCCAGGCGCCGTCGACCTCGACCGCCGTCACCTTGCAGACCAGGCTCAGCGGATCGAGCCCCTGGCCGTTGCGCGGGTGGCAATCCCGGAAATCCGAGGTCAGCAGGGTGCCCCAGCCATAGCCGTCGCGGATGCGGCCGCGGAAGGTCCGGTGCAGCCGCAGGATGGTCTCGACATCCAGCCCGTCGCTGAACAGCACGCGCTTTTCCCGGGGATCGCGGCCGAGCCTTTCCAGCCAGGCGATGTATTCCTCGCCCGCCGCCACCGGATCCTTGCTGTCCACCCGCATGCCGGTCCAGTCCGCCACCCAGCCCGGCGCGTTCTTCAGGAACTGGGTCGAGCCGAAGGTGTCGGGCAGGAACACCAGCATGGCGCCGCCATAGGTCTCCTGCCACAGCCGCAGCACGTCATATTGCGCCGCGCGCAGGTCGTCCCCGCGGCAGGCCAGCGCGGCGACGGTCGTCGGCAGCTCGTGCGCGTTGGTGCCGATGGCCTCCAGGTCGTGCTTCATCGCAAGATGGGTGTTGGAGGTGCCGATGAAGCGCGGGCCGAGCTCGGCCGCCATCGTCTCCACGACATATTCCTGCCAGAGGAAGCTGTGGCGCCGCCGGGTGCCGAAATCCGAGAGGCTGAGGTCGGCCAGCGGGCGCAGCATCTCGATCTTGTCCCAGAGCCGGACCTTGGCGCGGGCATAGAGGATGTCGAGCTCCGTCTCGGTCATGCCGGCCAGCGCGGCGCGGGTCTTCAACTCGTTGACGATGCTGAGCGCGTAGATCTCCCACATGGTCGTTTCCGGCCACGACCCTTCGAAATCCAGGCGCCACTGGCCGTCCTCCTCGGACAGCCGGTAGTCGGGCAGGGCGAAATCCTCGGACAGCCAGGCGACGAACTCGGGCCGGAAGATGCCGCGCTGGCCGTAGAAGGTGTTGCCCTGGAGCCAGACCGCTTCCGAGCGCTTCAGCCGCAGCGACCGCACATTGTCGAGCTGGCGGCGCAGTTCGGCCTCGTCGACGATGCGGGCCAGCTTCACCGACTTCGTGCGGTTGATCAGGCTGAAGCGCACCTTCACCTCGCGGAAATGCCGCCAGATGAATTGCAGCATCGCCAGCTTGTACCAGTCCGTGTCCAGCAGCGAGCGGACGATGAAATCGGTCGCGAAATTGTGGTTGTGGGCGCGGCCGCTGAAATTGACGAGCATGATGGCAAAGCTCCTTTGCCCACTGCCGCCGGTCTGTCCGGCGGGCTTGGAAGGCAGGGTAGGTCACGGGTTCATTCGTGTAAATGGCGAATGGATCGAGCGCCCGGATGCTCCGGTCAATTGTCGGACTGGGCGATCAGTGTTTGGATGATGTGGAAATGATCTTCGAACATGTGTTCGGGATCGATTTCCGCCATCGGCATCCAGCGGGCCGACTTGGCATCGCCGCCGCCGCGCACCTTGGGAAACCCCTCCTCCGTCGCCTTGAGCTGGATGAGGAAGGCCTGGGTCACCGTGCGCCCGCGCGACGAGCGGTAGGGATGGTCGAAGATCCGGCTGGCGCGGATGCCGCCCTCCAGGAAGCCGGCCGGAACCTTGAGCCTGGTTTCCTCGCGCAACTCCCGGATCATGGCATCCTTGATCCGCTCGTGCCGGCCGACGAAACCGCCGGGCAGGGCCAGCAGGCCGCGTCCGGGCAGCGCCCGGCGCTCGACGAGCAGGACATGGCCGGACAGGACGACCACGGCGTCCACGGTGAGGAAGGTGGGGGGATAGGGCGCGGCGGCCCAGCCGGCCTTGTATCGGGCGATGTAGGCGCTTTCCTCCGCCAGCCGCCGGTAGTCCGCGCCGTGGGCGAAGTCCGCCATGAAGGCGGCGACGTTCGCCGGCAGCGCGTCCTTCCACGCCTCCAGCGCCGCCGCGGCGTCGGCGAAATAGGCGTCGCGGATCGGCGTGGCCGAAATTCCGCCGACATTCGCGCAGTCCACCGCGCCCCATTGCGGGAACATGCGCAGGCAGTAGCTGCTGCGGTCCTTGGAATGGCCGATCAGGCCGACCGCGGGCCCCGGGCCATCGGCGGGACGGTGGTGCTGCCCGACAACGCCATGGATGACGTCCTGGACGGCGGCCTGGACATCGCGGATCCATTCCAGGTCGTTGTAACGGTCGATCAGGGGCAGGATCGCGATGCGCCCATGCTCCTCCGGCGGGATGGCGCCGAGGATGCAGGCGCGGACCTCCTCGAAGCGGAAGGGGTTGCGGTGGCTGCGCGCCTGGCGCGACGAGCCGACCAGCAGGATGAGATGCCGCCCCAGCGCCAGGGCCTGCCGCATCACGGCGAGATGGCCGAGATGCAAGGGGCGGAAGCGGCCGATGAAGACCATGAAATCATAGGGCGCGGCGCCTTGGGCTGCTGCGCCTGGGGCCGCGGTCTTCCTGGGCAGGGACAGGGTGCCGGACTCGCGCCCGGTGCTCTCGGACTGGGACATGCTCAGCAAGCTCCTTGCTGAAGGACTGCCGCGGTCTGTCCGTGGCAACAAGGACGATAGGGCGGCGGCGGGGGGTTCTCAAGGCCCCTGCGCCAACCCTTCGGGAGTAGAGAAACCTGTTCAGTCCGGCTGTTCCACCGTCGCCGGCAGGGACCGCAGCGGGCGGCGGGCGAGGTGCCGGGCAGCGGCCAGCGCAGCCAGCAGGGCCAGGGCTGCCGCCCCGGTCACGTTGGTCCTGACCGGCCCGACATAGACGTAGCAGGCGAGATAGACGGCCGCGATCAGCACCGTCATCGCCATCACCGGCAGGCCGAACGTCAGGAAGGCGACGAAGGGCATGTGGTGGCCGTCCTTCTCCAGGATCCCGACGGTCGTCACGTTGGCGCTCGCCCCGATCAGCGTCCCGTTGCCGCCCAGGCAGGCCCCCAGCGCCAGCGACCACCACAGCATGTCGGTCATCAGCCCGATGTCCGCCGCGGCCATTCCGGTCTCCTCGAACTCCGCCGAGAAGCCCGCCACCAGGACCCGCACGATGGTCACCGCCGCGATGGTGTAGGGGATGTTGTCGACCACCGCCGACGCGACCGCGCTGAACAGCAGGATCAGCAGCCCGGCCATCACCAGCTTCGCCTGGAGCCCGAGCCCGAGGCCGGCCGACACCGCCTCCACCAGATCCTGCAGCCGGGCGGCGGCGCTGGCGATCAGCCCGGTGTGCTCGGCCGCGCTGATGGCCATGAACAGGAAGATGAAGAAGCCCAGCGTCAGCCACTCGATGCCGCGCTCGAAGCAATGGGCGAAGGCGTGGTCCGCCGCCTTCGCGCCGAGCCGCCGCCGCAGGATCGCATGGCGTCCCAGCATGGCCAGCACCGCGCCGCCGAAGGCGATGACGCCGACCGGCAGGTGCGTCAGGCTGTGGGTGAAGAAGCCCAGGAAGGTCAGCCCGACCATGCCCAGCGTCCAGGCCAGCACGTCGGGGTCGCGCAGTTCCACCTCATCGCCGGCCGCCTCGTCGGCATGGGAACCGGCGAGGTCGCGGCGGTACCAGACGGCGGACAGCGCGCAGAGCGCCACGATCATGACGACGATCGGCACGGCCAGGAAGGCGATGAAGTCCATGAAGGTCAGGCCGCTGGCCACCCCGACGATGACGTTGGGCGGGTCGCCGATCAGCGTGGCGGTGCCGCCGATGTTCGCCGCCATGATCATCGGCATCGCCAGCGCCCACACCGACAGGCGCAGGCTCTTCGCCGCCTTGGAAACGACCGGAGCCAGGAACAGCACGGTGGTGACGTTGTCGGCAAAGGCGGAGAGCAGGGCGGTGGCGGCGATGACGATGTTGGCGAGCACGCCGGGTCGCCCCCCGGCCCAGCGCACCATGCGGGCGTTCAGCCAGTCGAACACCCGCGTCTCGATCAGGATCGAGACGATGGCCATCATGCTGCCGAGCAGGAAGATCACGTTCCAGTCGACCGCCTGGGCGGCCGTGGTGAAATCCATGATCTTCAAGGGCGTCGCCGCGGAGATGGCCAGCATCGTTCCAACCACCGCGGCGGCGGCCAGGGTCTTGTGGCAGACCTCGGCTATCAGCAGCCCGAACAGCGCGACGAGCAGCAGCCCGACGGTCGCCTGGGCGCCGCCGCCGGTGGCGTAGGCGACATGCCCGGCCTCGGCCGCAAGCGTGGGGGAGGGCAGCAGCAGGACCGGAAACGCCGCCATGGTGGCTGCTTTCATGATGCAACCTTTCTTTGTTTTTGTTCCTGGTGGAATGTATTCGCGATGTCCTGGGGAAGAGGGGAGCGAGGCTCCATCCACCTGGGGCGGGGGCAACTCTTGGGCGGGATGGGGAGCGATCTTATATATTAATCGGTAAAACGGTACTTGGTCGCCGGTACATTGTCGATGTTGGCGTTTGCGACATTTTGGCGTTTCCCGCGACGGCGAAGGGCGGTCGGCGCTGTCTCGCGTTGATCGTGCCGACGATATCTCGCACGCTTCAAGATTGCGGTGCCGAAGGCGAAATTCGCTGCCCGCGCCATTATCGGTCAGAGACTGACAAGTTGATTCAGCCATCAGTCGAGATCGCAGCAGATGTCGTTGAATGGATGCGGCATGCCGCCGCAGGTCGCCGGCTATGTGCTTAGGAATCAATCGGGTTATGGCTATTATTCGCTCAATCGAGCCTTCAGGCATGACTTTGGTCCATTGACTTGCCCGATCCGCCATGTCATTCGTTCGCCAGCCAGTCTTCGAGGTCGCGAGGTTGGCAAAGAGACAAGTGATCGACCAAATCGGACTCCGGCCCGCCTCGCATCGTATGAGATGATGGAGGGCTCGCCGGGTATTCACCAAGTGATACAGTGACTGCGTGACGGTGATCTCCCAACGACCCGTGTCGGATGACATGGACGTCGTTATTGGGTTCGTCTGCGGAGCGTGCCTCCGGCGGACGATGCCTGATGGATTGCCATCATGTATTTGTCACCTCTTGCCGGCCTTGCCGGACACAGACCCTCCCCGCACCGGCATGACGAGACGGCATCCGCCGTATGGACCATCGGTTCGGCCTGCCTGACCGGCATTCTCCTCGAGGTTTCCGTCCATCCCAAGCCCGGCCTCGTCACGCCGCGCTCGATGGGATCGCATGCCGACATGGATTTGCAGACGTTCATGCTGACGTCCGCAGCCATCGCCCCCTGTTTCCATCGCTGCGCCGCCATCGGGCTGGCCCATTCCGGGGCGGCCCCTTCCGGCGCGGCGGCCGTGCTGCCGCTGATCCGCGCCGTCGGCCGCGATTATGACCGGCGCCTGTTCGCCGCCTCCAACGGCGTCAACACCCAGCGCGGCGCGCTCTTCGCGCTCGGCCTCACCGCCGCCGCCGCCGGCCTTTCCAATGACGGCCACCGCCCCTGTTCGCCCGACCGCCTGTTCGCCGCCGCCGCCGCCATCACCCGCGGGATCGTCGAACGCGAACTGGAAGGCTGCGACCGCGAGCGCCTGACCGCCGGCGAGATCCTCTATGCCCGGCATGGCGCCACCGGCATCCGCGGCGAGGCCGAGGCGGGTTTCCCGACCGTCGCCAAGCACGGCCTGCCGGCCCTGCGCGCCGCCCTGGCGCAGGAAGCCGGGCTCAATCGTGCCCTTCTCCATGCGCTCGTCGCCATCGCCGCCGAGGCCGAGGACACCACCGTCCTGTGGCGCGGCGGACCCGATGGCCTCGCCTTCGTCCGCGAGCGCGCCGCCGCCGTGCGCGATCTCGGCGGCGCGCTCACCGGGCGCGGCCTCGCCGAGATCGACCGCTTCGCCGACGACTGCGTCGCCCGCCGGCTCAGCCCCGGCGGCGCCGCCGACCTGCTGGCGGTCACCGCCGCCGTCCATCTGCTCGAAGCGGAGAGCTTCCCGGCTTCGGCCACCTCCCGCTTCGACCCGCCCCCCGCCCCTGTTCCCGGAGAAAATCCATGAACGTCGTCACCTACGCGCTGATGGCCTACGGCCTCACCGCGGTGATCGCCTACGCCGTCATCGGGGTGATCGTTCTGCTCAACAAAACCATGGCTGGTTCGGCCGAATAAGCCGTGCGCTGAGGAGATCACCCCCATGCTACAGCAACTTTTCACCGTCTTTCCCGGCATCGGCACGCTGTTCGTCCAGGATCCGACGATTGCCTTCGCCCGCATCGCCCTGATCGCCTTCGGCTTCTTCCTGGCCTATCTCGGCTTCAAGCGCACGCTGGAGCCGCTCATCATGGTGCCGATGGGCATCGCGATGATGTGCGTCAACGCCGGCGTCATGTTCCTGCAGGCCCAGAAGATCGGCACGCTGATGCTGGATCCGATGATCTCGGACCCGATCCAGCTCGTCAACGACATGCAGATCTACTTCCTGCAGCCGATCTACAACTTCGCCTTCTCCAATTCGCTGGTCGCCTGCATGCTGTTCTTCGGCATCGGCACCATGGCGGACATCTCCTTCATCCTCGCCCGTCCGTGGGCGGCGATGACCTGCGCGATCTTCGCCGAGATGGGCACCTTCGTCACGCTGGTGATCGGCTATTACTGCGGCCTGACCCCCGGCGAAGCGGCCGCGGTCGGCTCCATCGGCGGCGCCGACGGCCCGATGGTGCTGTTCGCCTCGCTGATGATGGCCAAGGAACTCTTCGTTCCGATCTCGATCATCGCCTACCTGTACCTGTCGCTGACCTACGCCGGCTATCCGTACCTGATGAAGCTGCTGGTGCCGGCCAAGTACCGGGCCATCGACGTCGAGATGAGCTTCCCGGAAGTCTCGTCCAAGTCGAAGTTCATCTTCACCATCGTCGCCGCCGCCCTGCTCTGCCTGCTGCTGCCGGTCGCAGCGCCGCTGATCATGTCCTTCTTCCTCGGCGTCGCCATCAAGGAAGCGGAGATCGAGCCGTACCAGGAGCTGCTGGAAAAGACGATCACCTACTCCTCGACCCTGATGCTCGGGCTGGTGCTCGGCGTGCTCTGCGAAGCCTCGACCCTGCTGGACGGCCGCGTCGCCATCCTGCTCGTCCTCGGCATCACCGCGCTGCTGGTGTCCGGCATCGGCGGCCTGCTCGGCGGCTGGGTCGTGTGGATGTTCAACAAGAACGGCTTCAACCCGCTGGTCGGCATCGCCGGCGTGTCCTGCGTGCCGACCACCGCGAAGCTCGCCCAGAAGGTCGCCGCCGAGGACAACCCCTACGCGATGGTCCTTCCGGTCGCCATGGGCGCCAACGTCTGCGGCCTGATCGTCTCGGCCATCGCCGTCGGCATCTTCGCCTCGACCATCGGCCTCGTCGCCGCGCACTGACCCGGGCCTTGCCTCGGAGATCGATCCCATGCCAACCGTTCCCTTCCAAGATCCTGGTGCCACGCGGCTTTCCGCGATCGAGCGGAGCGACGGCATCGGCCGGATCGTCATCGAGGCCGACCGGCTCGACAGCACCAACCGCCGGCTGGTCGAAACCGGCCGGACCGGCGCCCCCCACGGCACGGTGCTGATCGCCCGCGACCAGACCGCCGGCCGCGGCAAGGGCGAGCGGGGGTGGTTCTCCACCCCCGACGGCAGCCTCTGCCTGTCGGTCCTGGTCAGGACCGGGCGCGGCCTGCGCGAGGCGGCCCAGCTGCCGCTGCTGGCCGCGGTCGCGCTGCGCGAGGCGATCCTCGCGGCGACCGGGGTCGAGGCCGGCGTCAAATGGCCGAACGACCTGCTGGCCGGCGGCCGCAAGATCTGCGGCATCCTCGCCGAGGCGGCCTGCGACGGTGACGGCGACCTCGACTTCGCGGTGATCGGCATGGGGATCAACCTTGCCATCCCCGACGCCGGCTTCCCGGCGGAGCTGCGGGACAGGGCGGTTTCCCTGGCGACGCTGGCGGGCCGCCCGGTCGACCGCGGCGCCTTCGTGGAAGCCCTGTGTGCGGCCTTCGACCGCTGGGTGAGGCTCTGGGAACGGCAGGGGCTGTCCGCCTTCGCCGCGACCTGGACCGACCACGCCCTCCATCTCGGACGGGTCGTCCGGCTGGACGACGGCGACGAGGAGATCTGCGCCACCCTCATCGGCCTCGCGGGCGACGGGGCGCTGCGCATCCGCGACGCCGCCGGGACCGTCCGCGACATCCATTCCGGCGAAATCCATTCCGGGGAAATCGGCACGGCTCCGCCCGTGGCCCCGATCCCCCCGCACCTTCACAAGACCCACATGGGGGCATTCTCATGAAGACCGAACAACGGTGGGACAAGCTCGCAGCCGACACCCGCCAGCGCATGGAGGCCGCCGCGCCCTATATCGGCGCCGGCAAGCGGGTGAAGCCGGAGGACACCGTCTCCCTGCTGAAGGCGGTGATCCGCTCCGGCGACCGCGTCAACATCGAAGGCAACAACCAGAAGCAGGCCGACTTCCTCGCCGACTGCCTGAACAAGGTCGACCCGGCCGAGATCCACGACCTGCACATGGTCCAATCCTGCGTGCCGCTGGCCTCGCACCTGGACATGTTCGAGCGCGGCATCGCCAAGAAGCTCGACTTCGCCTTCGGCGGGCCGCAGTCGGGCCGCGTCGCCAAGTTCATCCGCGAAGGCAAGATCCAGCTCGGCGCCATCCACACCTATCTCGAGCTGTTCGGCCGCTACTTCCTCGACCTGACGCCGCGCGTCTCGCTGATCTGCGCCTATGAGGCCGACCGCGAAGGCAACCTCTACACCGGCTTCAACACCGAGGACACGCCGGTCATCGTCGAGGCGACCAAGTTCCGCCAGGGCATCGTCATCGCCCAGGTGAACAAGATCGTCGACAAGCTGCCGCGCGTCGACATCCCGGCCGGCTGGGTCGACGCGGTGGTCGAGAGCCCGAAGCCCTTCTTCATCGAGCCGCTGTTCACCCGCGACCCCGGCCTGGTCACCGACAACCACATCCTGCTCGGCATGCTGGCCCTGAAGGGCATCTACGCCGAGTACAAGGTCAAGCGGATCAACCACGGCATCGGCTTCCTCACCTCGGCCATCGAGCTGATCCTGCCGACCTACGGCGCCGAGCTGGGCCTCAAGGGCGAGGTCTGCACCCACATGGTGCTGAACCCGCACCCGACGATGATCCCGGCGATCGAGGACGGCTGGGTCGACACCATCCACTGCTTCGGCGGCGAGCTGGGGATGGAGGAGTATGTCAAGGCACGCTCCGACATCTTCTTCACCGGGCCGGACGGCTCGCTGCGCTCCAACCGCGCCTTCGCCCAGACCGCCGGCCATTACGCGCTGGACATGTTCATCGGCGGCACGTTGCAGATCGACCCGTGGGGCAACTCCTCCACCGCGACGGCCAACCGCGTCTCCGGCTTCGGCGGCGCGCCGAACATGGGCTGCGACGCCAAGGGCCGCCGCCATGTGACCGAGAGCTGGCTGAAATGCGGCCAGGAAGTCCCGCACATGGCCGACCAGATCGGCACCATGCCGCGCGGCAAGCGGCTTGTCGTGCAGGGCGCCGAGACCTTCGGCGAGGCCCGCGCCCCGACCTTCGTCGAGAAGCTCGACGCCTGGCAGCTGGCCGAGAATGCCGGCCTCGAGCTGCCGCCGGTGATGATCTACGGCGACGACGTCACCCACATCGTCACCGAGGAAGGCGTCGCCTACCTCAACCGCGCGCCGGACATGGCCGCCCGCATGGCCGCCATCCGCGCCGCCGCCGGCTACACCGAGGTCGGCATGAAGGCCGATCCGGCCGAAACCAGGCGCCTGCGCGAGGCGAACATCTTCAAGACCCCGGAAGACCTCGGCATCGACCGCAACCGCGCCAACCGCGACCTGCTCGCGGCCCGCTCGATGCGCGACCTCGTCGACATCTCGGGCGGCCTCTACAACCCGCCGGCCCGCTTCCGCAACTGGTGATCGGAGTCCCTCATGTCTCTGGAAACAATCGAATTCACCGTCGACGGGGATGGCCGGTCGGTCTCCCTTCCCGGCCGGGCCCATTGCGGCGTGGTCGGCTCCGGCGACCTTGAAGTGCTGCTCGAACCCAAGGCCGCCGGCAGCGCCGTGTCGGTGCGGATCGTGACCCCGGTCAAGGGCTTCGACGCGCTGTGGAAGCGCGTGGTCGAGCATTTCGTCGCCGAGACCGGGCTTGCCGGCCTGTCCATCGAGATCAACGACAACAACGCCTCGCCCGCCATCGTCGCCCTGCGCCTGCGTCAGGCGCTGGCCGAGGCGCGGGCCTGAAGCCGGGAGTTCAGAGCATGCCCAACTGGAGCAGACTCCAGACGAATTCCTTCCTGGAATCCAGCGCCCGCGACCGCGCCGTCGGCCTTGTCGACGAGGGGAGCTTCGTCGAGCTCGGCGGTCCGTTCGACCGTCTGGTCAGCCCCCACCTCGTCGCTCTCGGCGAAGCGGTGGAGAACGATGACGGCATCGTCACCGGCGTCGGCCGCATCGGCACCCGCCCGGTCTTCGTCATCTCGCAGGAAGGCCGCTTCATCGGCGGGTCGGTCGGCGAGGTCGGCGGCGCCAAGATGGTCGGCATCATCGACATGGCCATCGAGTTCAACGACCGCCTCGTCGCCGAGAACCCCGGCCTGCCGGCGTCGGCGCGTCCGCTGGTCGCCATCTCCTTCGAGACCGGCGGCGTTCGCCTGCACGAGGCCAATGCCGGCCTGCTCGCCCATGCCGAGGTGATGGACGCCCTGCAGCGCGCCCGCCACAAGGTGCCGGTCGTGGCGCTGATCGGCTCGCGCATCGGCTGCTTCGGCGGCATGGGCTTCGTCGCCGCCGCCACCGACGCCATCGTGATGAGCGAGTTCGGCCGCCTCGGCCTGACCGGCCCGGAGGTGATCGAGCAGGAGATGGGCAAGGACGAGTTCGACGCCTCGAACCGCGCCCTGGTGTACCGCACCACCGGCGGCCGTCACAAATACGTGATGGGCGACGCCAATTTCCTTGTGGACGACAGCGTCGCCGCCTTCCGCGCCCAGCTCGCCGATCTCTGCGCCCTGCCGGTTTCGTCCTTCGAGGCGATGCGCCGGATCGGGTCGCCGGAGCTGGTCGAGAAGCAGCTGCGCGGCGTCGCGCTGGCCGCGGAGCTGAAGCCGGACGATGCGCGCGACGTCTGGCGCCATGCCGGCAACAACGACCCCGTCGGCCTCGCCGACGGACCGCTCGCGGACTTCCGCAAGTCCGTCCGCCGTCTGGCCCTGTGATCGGGAGAAAGACCCCATGGAAACACTTTTGGGACAAGGCCGCGCGGCCATCGACCTGATCGTCGACGCCGGCAGCTTCACCGAGGGCACCGTCGGCGCCCGGACCTTCGAGGACCCGGATTTCGGCCCCGGCGCGGTGGTCGGCACCGCCCTGCTGGAGGGGGAGACGGTCACCGTCATCGCCTCTGACGCCGAGGCCTTCAACGAGAAGTTCCCGGTCGTCTATTCGGGCATCATCGGGCTGGAGGAAGGCTACAAGATGGCGCAGGCCGTCTACGCCACCCTTGCCGCCGATGCGGAAAAGGAAGCGGCCAAGAAGCGCGCCATCGTGCTGATCGTCGACACCCCGGGCAACGGTCCGGGCAAGGTCGAGGAGATCTTCGGCATGAACAAGGCGACCGGCGCCTATCAGCTGGCGCTGGCCGAGGCCCGGCTCGCCGGCCATCCGATCGTCGCCATGGTGGTGGGACGGGCCATCTCCGGCGCCTTCCTCTGCCATGGCCTGCAGGCCGACCGCATCCTGTCGCTGACCTCCGAATTCCAGACGATGATCCACGTCATGCCGATCAGCTCGGTGTCGCGGATCATCAAGAAGGACGTCGAGCTGCTGGAGGAGCTGGCGAAGGCGAACCCGGTCTTCGCCGCCGGCCCGGCCTTCTTCTTCAAGCTCGGCGGGGTGGAGCAGCTGGTCGAGACCATCGCCGGCATGCGCCCGGCCATCGCCGCCCAGATCGCCGACATCCGCAAGGCCAAGTCCGATGCCACGGCGCTGACCGGTCCGCGCGGCCGCGGCGCCCTCGGCGCCGAGCGGGGCGGACGCACGGTGCGCCCGACGGTCCAGGCGCTGCTGCGCACGGAGTTCGCCGCCGTCGAGGACCGCTTCCGTCCGCAGGCCGGCTGACGACGCGCAACGGGGCGTAGAGGAAAGGGGTGTGTCATGTCCGAGATCTTCGAACAATACGCGGCGGTCGCCGACGCCTTCTCGACCGTGCCGACCTTCGCCGAGATGCCGCGCCGCACGCTGGCGGAAAAGGGCATCGCCGGCCCGACGGCCGCGCACATCGTCGAGGAGGTGCACACCCCCTTCAACCTCGCCTACCTGACCTTCACGACGGGATCGTCGGCGTTCCAGAACATCGTCGGCGTCGCCCACAGCGAGCTCGAGGCACGCTGCGACGCGACCCGCCGGGTGATGGAGGCCATCGGGGCGAAGCCGGGCGACCGGATGCTCGTCACCTACCCGCCGCTGGTCAACGTCTTCTCCCGCCTGGCGCTGGAGCGCTGCGGCATCGAATGGTCCTTTCTCGACCGGTCGAGCCGCGGCGCCTTCATCACCGCCTTCTGCCGGCAGCGTCCGGACATCGTGCTGGGGGAATCCTCCTTCATCCGGGCCAGCATCGGCGAGGCGCTGTCCCTCGGCCTCGCCGCCGACCTCCCCGAACGGTGCCGCATCGTCGTGGCGGGCACGCCGCTGGATCTCGACCTTCTGAGCCGGGTCGAGCCCTTCGGCTGGCCGGTCCACGACCTCTACGGCTGCCAGGAGTTCGGCTGGCTCACCCTCGACGGCCATCCCGTGCGCGACGATCTCACGCTCGCGCCGTCGCCGGCCGGCGAGGGATGGGCGGAGCTGGTGGTCGGCGGATTGCCGACGGGCGACAGTTTCCCGATCTCGGAGACCGGCCATGCCTGCTCCCCGACCGGGCGGATCGTCACCTATCGCCGCCGCCGCACCCATCCGGAATACGAGGTCTTCGTCCGGGCCACGACCCTTGCCAACCGCGAGACCGTCGAACGGGCCGCCCGCACCATCCTGCGCATCAAGAGCCGGGTGGTGAAGGTGGAGGCCGACCTGCAGACCTCGGCCCCGGCCACGGTCCTGCATCTGGTTCCCGGCATCGGTGGCGGGCAGGGGGCGGAACCCTTCGAGGTGCGCGGCCCGGTCGCCACCCGTGCCTTCGACGATCTCGTCCGCGCCCAGACCGACGTCCAGGCGATGGCGAAGACCGATCCGACCTGGACGAAGACGCGATGACAGCCCTGTCGACAACCCCATCGACCCTGCCGGCGCTGACCCGGCACGTCATGATCGACATCGGGCCGGCCCACCGCCGTCCCGTCGCCGATGCGCTCCGCGACGGCCTGTTGCCGATGCATCGCCGCCCCGATGTGGCGGAGCGCATCCATGACGTCTTTCTCGCAACGGCGATTCCCGGAATCGTCTGCGCGCCCAAGGCGCCGTTGCCGGCAGGGTCGATCCAGATCGGCGTCTCCTTCCCCTTCCGCGAGGACGGGGTGCGGGTGCGCTCCGCCGTGACGTTGCCTTTCGGCGGCGTCGGCGCGGTCCATACGCCCTGGGAAGTCGCCGGCCGCATCGCGGCGGGCGCCTTCCCGGAAGCGGACCAACTGCTGGAACTGGCCGAACTCGGCCGCGCCCACGGCGTCGCCGTCGGCCTGTTCGGATCGGCGGCGCTCCAGGCGCTGACCGGCCTGCCCTACATGGAGCCGTGCTCCGACATCGACGCGGTCGTCATCGCCCGCTCGGTTGCCGGACTGCGCTCCTTCCATGCCGCGCTTGCGGGGTTCGCAAGCCGGCACGACCGATCCTGCGACGTCGAGGTCGCCACCCCCGGCGGCCTCGGCATCAAGCTCAAAGAACTCGTGTCGGACGTCACCGCGGTCGCAGGCCGCGGCATGGACGGCGTCCGTCTCGTCGAGCGGCGCCGGGTGCTCGACGAGATCGACACGATGCCCCCCATCGGCCCGGCGCCGTGAACCAGGGCCGCGAGGCCCGTCATCCAACCAACCGGGGCCGCGAGGCCCCTCATCCAACCAACCAGGGCCGCGAGGCCCGTCATCAGCCAAGGAAAAGACACCATGGAACTCAAGTCGAAGATGCCGTCGAAGATCGAAGCCATCAAGGTCGCGGTCGGCGACGCCGTGACCAAGGGCACCGAGCTGGCGGTGCTGGAAGCGATGAAGATGAAGAACCCGCTGATCTCCCCGGTCGACGGCACCGTCAAGTCGATCGCCGTCGCGGTCGGCGACCGCGTCAAGCCGGGCGCCCTGCTGATGGTCGTCGAGTGAGCTGAGCAAAGCGCTTCCGGGGCCTGTTTCGGCACGTCCCGGAAGCCCGGCTTCCATCGAACAGTTCTGACAGAATTGGCGAGCGGTGAAGTCGATGTGGTTTCACAGAAAATAAACCACCCTTGAATGTCGGCCACCAACCCTTCGGGGCCCATGCCGCCATTCTCTTCGAGGAATACGCCAAATGATCATCTACGGTGTGATGGTCCTGGGCCTGTGCATGTTCATTGGAACATCCATCGGCCTTACTCTCGGTATTCTGCTCGGAATTCCCGGCGACATCGGCGGTGTCGGCTTCGCGATGCTTCTGCTCGTCTTTGTGACGCCATGGATGAAGAAGAAGGGCTGGCTGCCCAAGGCGTCCGAAGACGGCATCATGTTCTGGAACGCCATGTACATTCCGGTCGTCATCGCCATGGCGGCGACCCAGAACGTCGCGGCAGCCCTGTCGGGGGGCTGGATCGCCTTCCTCGCGGGAATTCTCTCCGTCGTCGCATGCTTCGTGCTGATCCGCCCGCTCGCGGCGCTCGCAGGATCCTCGACCTCAACATTCGGCGACGACGCCGAAGCCAAGAAAGCCTAGTCGGGGAGCAATCGCCATGAGCAACGCATTCCTAACCTCCCTGATCGGCGACCGTCCGCTGATCTTCGCCTTCGTGGTCGTCGGCATCCTGACCTGGCTCTGCTACGCCTTTTCCAAGAACATCACCAAGGGCCGCATCCACGGGTCGGCGGTGGCGATCATCATCGGCCTGATCCTCGCCTATGTCGGCGGCATCTCCACCGGCGGCAAGAAGGGCATCGCCGACCTCTCGATGTTCGCCGGCTTCGCCCTGATGGGCGGCGCCATGCTGCGCGACTTCTGCATCGTCTCGACCGCCTACGGCGTCAATCTGGAAGAGCTGAAGAAGGCCGGCCTGGGCGGCGTCCTGTCGCTGGTCATCGGGACCAGCATCGCCTTCGTGATCGGCGTCGCCGTCGCCTATGGCTTCGGCTACCGCGACACCGCCTCGCTGACCACCATCGGCGCCGGGGCGGTGACCTTCATCGTCGGCCCGGTGACCGGCACGGCGGTCGGCGCCTCCTCGACCGTCATCGCGCTGTCCGTCGCCGCCGGCGTCGTGAAGTCCATCGCGGTGATGATCCTGACGCCGTTCCTGGCCAAGCCCTTCGGCCTGACCAACCCGGCCTCGGCGATGGTCTATGGCGGACTGATGGGAACCACCAGCGGCGTCGCCGCCGGCCTGGCCGCCACCGACTCGCGCCTCGTGCCCTACGGCGCGCTGACCGCGACCTTCTACACCGGCTTCGGCTGCCTGGTCTGCCCGTCGGTCGGCTTCATCGCGATGAAGGCGATCTTCGGCTGAGATCCCGGTC
Organism: Azospirillum sp. HJ39; assembly: GCF_041507355.1. Classification (NCBI taxonomy): domain Bacteria; kingdom Pseudomonadati; phylum Pseudomonadota; class Alphaproteobacteria; order Rhodospirillales; family Azospirillaceae; genus Azospirillum; species Azospirillum sp. HJ39. The sequence goes on from NZ_CP167910.1 coordinate 249,706, forward strand.
CCGAGAGTTCCGTTCCCGAGAGTTCCGTTCCTGAGAGTTGCCGACCCGCGGCGGTTGGTGTGTCCCGACGCCAACCGGGAGGAAAGTCACCATGAGCCTGATGCATCGATTGCCGGACCTGCTGCGCCGCCTGCCCAAAGCCTTCGGCGAGGGCGTCGGCCGGACCGCGGTTGCCGGCGGGGGTGGCGGCGGGTCGGTCCTGCTCAGCCGGGGATCGATCCGCCATGTGGCCTTCTACCCGGTGCCGCCGCTGAAGACGGCCGAGGCCGTCCCGGAAATGGCCGGGATGCCCGCCGCCGAAATGCCTTGCGAGCCCGGTTCCGCCGGCCAGACCATCGTCTTCTCCGGCGTCCGGCTGGACCGCGGCGGCATGAGGACGCTTGCCGGGATCGATCTGGTGCTCGGCGAGCGTCGCATCGGCCTGCTCGGCCTCAACGGCTCGGGCAAGTCGAGCCTGCTGAAACTGATGGTGGGGCTGCTCGCGCCGACGTCGGGCAGCGTCAGCATCGACGGGCTTTCGCCCATGGCCGATGCCGCGGCGGTCCGGAGGCGCACCGGCTTCCTGTTCCAGAGCGCCGACAACCAGATCGTCTATCCCATCGTGCGGGAGGATCTGGCCTTCGGCCTGGAGGGCGATGCCGAGGCGGTCGCCGCTGCCATCGCCGGGGCGCTCGGCCGGCTCGGCATCGGCACGCTGGCGGGCCGGCGCATCCACGAGCTTTCGGGCGGCGAGCGCCAGCTGGTCGCGCTGGCCGGCGTCATGGCGCGCGACCCGCGCACCATCCTGTTCGACGAGCCGACCTCGCAGCTCGACCTCGCCAACCGCAACCGGCTGTGCGGCGTTCTCGACGGCCTGCCGCAGCAGGCGGTCGTCGTCACCCACGACCTCGACCTCGTCGCCGGGTTCGACCGGGTGCTGGTGGTCGGCGACGGCCGCATCGTCGCCGACGGCGATCCGGCCGAGGCGGTCGCCTTCTATCGGCGGAGGTACGGATGAGCGGAATTTCCGGCACATTTTCCGGCACATCCTGCGGCAAGCCGGCCGGAGGGTCGGGAGCGGTCGCCGCGCTGTGCATCCTCGCCGGCCTGGGCACGCTGCTGGCCTGGATCGACCGCTTCGAGCTGCTGGCGATGGTCGCGGCCGCCGCCGCCGCCGGGCTGGCCGTCGCCGACGGCTCGGTCCGGGATGCGTTCCGGCAGGTCAGGGCCGCGCTGCTGGTCGTCGCCGTCACCGCGCTGTTCGATGCGGCGACGGGGGACGGGCTCAGCGGCCTGCGCCTCTTCCTGCGCTTTTCGGCGCTGGTCTGCGCCGCCCAGATCGTCACCACGCTGTGGAGCTGGGCCGAGCTCTGCGCCGCGCTGGCCGCGCTGCTGCGCCCGCTGGAGCGTATCGGCCTGCTCGATGCCGGGCGGTGCGCCTTCACCCTGATGCTCGCGGTCCGCTTCGTGCCGGTGATGGCGGAGGAGATCGCGGAGATCCGCGAGGCCCAGGCGCTGCGCGGGCGCAACCGCTCCGTCCTTGCCCTTGTCCTTGCCCTGGCGGTTCCGCTCGGGCTGCGCATCCTGCTGCGTGCCGGGGAGATCGCCGACGCGGTCGACCTGCGTTCCATATCCCCGGTGGGCACCGGCCGTCGCGACGGGCGCAGGTCCGTCGCGGCGCAACCCCTTTCCCCGCGAGCCGTCCCATGACCAGCGTCGCCCCCTCCCTCGGTTTCCGTGACCTGACCCTGGCGGCGCTGGGCGCCGGACTGGTGGTGGCGCTCGGCGCCACGCCGCCGATCCCGCTCGGCATCCTGCCGGTTCCGATAACCTTGCAGACCTTCGGCGTGATGCTGGCCGGCCTGCTGCTCGGCCCGCGCCGGGGGGCGACGGCGATGGCGGTGTTCGTCGCGCTGGTCGCCATCGGGCTGCCCGTCCTTGCCGGCGGCCGCGGCGGCTTCGGCGTGCTCGTCGGGCCGACCGCCGGGTTCCTCTATGGCTGGATCCCGGCCGCCTTCCTCATCGGCGTCCTCGCCCGCCGCTTCGCGGGGATCGGCAGTCCTGTGACGCGCGGCCTGGGCAATCTCGCCGCCTGCCTGCTCGGCGGGGTGATCGTCATCCACGCCTGCGGGGTGGCCTGGCTCTCGCTGGTCGTCGGGCTGGGCTGGTGGAAGGCCCTGTCCGGAACGCTGCTGTTCGTGCCCGGCGACATCGTCAAGGCCATCCTCGCGGCCATCGTGTGCCACCGGATCGAGAGCTTCATCACGCTCGACCGCCGCTGAACGGCGCTCTTATCGGGATCATTCGACATGAAGCACCTGTCCGTGTTCTGGCGCCTCGCCGCGATCATCGGGATTTCGGCGGTCGCCTTCTGCGCCGTCTCGGCCGGCGAAATCATGAGCCTGCGGCAGACCATCCTGACGGAGCGCCAGGAGAAGCTGCGCGACATGGTCGGCAGCGTCCTCAAGATGGTCGGAACCTATGACGAGGACGTGGCGGCCGGCCGCCTGACGACGGAGCAGGCACAGGATCTCGCCAAGCGCGCCCTGCGGTCGATGCGGTGGGGGGATGGCGACTATTACGGCGTCTACCGGTTCGACGGCGTCACCCTCGTCCACAGCAATCCGCGGAACGAGGGCGTCAATCGGATGGACTACACCGATTCGAGCGGCCGGCGGCTGGTCCATGACATGATCGGGATCGCCCGGCAGGGCAGCGGCTTCACCGAATATGCGGTTCCGCGCGGCGGTGGCACCGAAGCGCTGCCCAAGCTGAGCTATGTCGGCGGCTATGCGCCGTGGCAATGGGCGATCCAGGCCGGCGTCTATGTCGACGACGTGGATGCGGCGGTGCGCAAGCGGGCCGTCGACCTCGCCGGCACCGGCCTGGTGGCGCTTCTGCTGACCGGCGGCGGCGCGGCCCTTCTCGGGCGCGGCATCACCCGGCCCTTGTCCGCCCTGTGCGGCACGCTGGACAGGCTGGCCCATGGCGACCGCACGGCGCCGGTCCCCTTCACCGACCGCCGCAACGAGATCGGGCGCATCGCCCGGGCGGTGGAGGTGCTGAAGACGAGCGCGCAGGAGGCCGACCGGCTGCGCGGGGAGCAGGAGGACGCCAAGCGGCAGGCGGTCGAGCGGCAGCGGGAGGAGATGGAGCGCGTCGCCCGGGAGTTCGAGGAGAGCGTCGGCGCCATCTCCCGCACCCTGAGCGCCGCCGCGTCGGAGATGCAGGACACCGCGCAGGCGATGTCGCTCAGCTCCGGCCGGGCCAGCGAACAGGCGACCGCGGTGGCGGCAGCGGCGGCGCAGGCGACGACGAACGTGCAGACGGTCGCCGCGGCGTCCGAGGAGCTGACCGCCTCCATCGGCGAGATCGGCCAGCAGGTCGCCCGGTCGGCGCAGATCGCCGGCAAGGCGGTCGAGGAGACCCGCCGCACCGACGCGACGGTCGAGGAGCTGTCGGCTGCCGCCGGCAAGATCGGCGAGATCATCGGCCTGATCCAGTCCATCGCCTCGCAGACCGACCTGCTGGCCTTGAACGCGACCATCGAGGCCGCCCGCGCCGGCGTGCATGGCAAGGGCTTCGCCGTGGTCGCGAACGAGGTCAAGGCGCTGGCCCGCCAGGCCTCCCAGGCCAGCGGCGACATCGCCCAGCGGATCGCCGCCGTCCAGGGGATCTCGAAGGACGTGGTGGGCGCCATCCGCGGCATCGGCGGCACCATCGCCGAACTGAACGGCATCGCGTCGACCATCGCGTCGGCGGTCGAGGAGCAGGCCGCCGCGACCCACGAAATCGCCCGGAACGTCAGCCAGGCCGCCGAGGGCACGGGCGAGGTGTCGGCCAACATCGCCGGCGTCACCCGATCCTCGGCCGAGGTCGGGGACGCGGCCGGATCGGTTCTCGCCGCGGCCCGGACCCTGGCCCGGCAATCCGACAGGCTGCAGGGGGAGGTCGACGGCTTCCTGGCCTCGATCCGCCGGGGCTAGGAGGCTGGCCGGTCAGATGTGCATGACGCCGAAGCCGACCCGCTCATGGTTGGTTTCCGGGTGGAAGGCGGATTCGCCATAGGCGGCGACGACGAGCCAGCGGCCATCCGTCGCGATGGCGACCTTCACCTTCAGGCTCGATTCGGCGGCGACGTCCGAGCTGAGGCCCTTCAGGCACTCCAGCCCGGCATGGATCACGGCATGAATCTCGTTGTGGTGGTGGTGGATGAGGTTCGTCTGCAAGGCACACCCGACGATCGACTTGACGAATGTCCGGGTCACGTCGGATCTTGATCCGGAAACCATGGTGAAGCCCAGCTTGACCTTCGTGTTCTTGGCAATGTGCTCCTTGAATATATCCTCTTCCTCCCGGGAACTGATCGCTGCAAGAATAGCGATCTTGCCGAGACGGTCGGGGTGGATGTCCATTCAAGAAACTCCCTCATAAAGTGCGTTCGTCAAAAGTCATGGACGAGAATCGGCTTATAGCCGAAAACAAGCCCATGGTTCCATGGTGTAAATATTTCGCTATGGAAAAATTTGCATTCAATATCTTATTGTAAGCAAAGTGCATTGTAGACTGTCTGATGGAATTTTCAGGATTTCCCAAGGGAAAAAATGTGAAACTCTGATCTTTTAAAATAAATAAATCGGGAATTCCGCGAGCCCGCGAGCGCGTGTCCCTGCCGCCGGCATGATACGTGCCGGAACGCTGCGGCATGCGGTCCATAGGGGTGGCGGCAGGCATGCAGGCACGCAGGCGCACGGCGGGGCGGGGCGGGGTGTGGGGGCGGGAGGCCGCCCCTCCCCTCAGATCATCGCCAGCGGCTGCTTGCGGCGCGGCGGCGGGTAGGCCCGGTCGATCTCCGCCAGATCCTGGGCGGTCAGGGTCAGGCGCAGGGCCGCGGCATTTTCGACGGCATGGGCGGCGGTGCCTGCCTTGGGGATGGCGATCACGCCCTGCTGCCGCAATGCCCAGGCCAGCGCAACCTGCGCCGGGCTGGCGTCATGGCGCTTCGCCACCGCCAGCAGCGCCGGGGAGCGCAACAGGCCGCCGCCCTGGCCGATGGGGGAATAGGCCATCGCCGGCATGCGCGCGGTGTGCTGGAAGGGCAGCAAATCGTATTCGATGCCGCGGTGTTCGGGATTGTAGAGCACCTGGTTGACGGCGCAGCCGTGCAGGTCGGCGACCTCGGCCAACTCCTCCAGGTCGTCGACGTCGAAGTTGGAGACGCCCCAGCGGGCGATCTTGCCGGTGGCGCGCAGGGTCTCGAACGCCTCCACCGTTTCGGCCAGCGGCACGCCGCCGCGCCAGTGCAGCAGATAGAGGTCGATGCGGTCGATCCCCAGCCGCTTCAGGCTGCGCTCGCACGCCTTCACCGTGCCGGTGCGCGACGCGTTGCTGGGCAGCACCTTGGTCACGATGAACAGCCCGTCGCGCCGGCCGGCAATCGCCTCGCCCACCAGCGACTCCGAGGCGCCGTCGCCATACATCTCGGCGGTGTCGATCAGGGTCAGGCCATGGTCGATGCCGGCCCGGAGCGCGGCGATCTCGGCGGCGCGGTTGCCCCGCCCCTCCGCCATCATCCCCTCCGCCATCATCCAGGTGCCCTGGCCGAGAGCCGGGACGTCGGTGCCGTCCGGCAGGGTCACGCGCTTCATCTCCTGTCCCCCCGTCTGTCCTGAAGGTCGAAAGACGATAAGCTGGCCCCGCGGGGCCGGCTTGTCGATGGTGCTTCGGTGGGGTTTCCGGATGGCGGTGCTCTCCGAGACCGGATGGCGCGCAGGGGCGGACAGGGATTAGGGACGGTCAGTCCTGCGCCGTCGGCCGGATCACGATGCTGCCGACATCGACATCGTCCGGCTGCTCGATTGCATAGGCGATGCCGCGGGCGATCGCCTCCGGCGGGATCGCGATATCGGCGGCGCGCTTTGCAATCGCCTCCCTCATCGCGGCATCGGTCATGGAGCTTGCGAAATCGGTTGCAACGAAGCCCGGGGAAACCTCGGTCACCCTCAGATGCGGCCCCGCTTCCTGCCGCAGGGCTTCGGTGACGGTGCGCACCGCGTTCTTCGTCGCGGCATAGACCCCCATCGTCGGAAGGATCTTGAGGCCGGCAGTCGAAACGATGTTGATGATGTGGCCGGACCGTTGACGCTGGAAGACCGGCAGCACGGCAGCGATCCCATAGAGCGTGCCGCGCAGATTGACGTCGATCATGGCATCCCAATCCTCGACACGGAGCGCGTCGAAGCGGGAGATCGGTCCGATCCCCGCGCTGTTCACCCAGACGTCGAGCCTGCCGCCCCGGGTGACGGCAAGCTCGACGAGTTCGTCGAGATCGTCGCGCCGGCGAACGTCGGTCACCTTGTGGACGGCCGTCCCGCCGGCGGCGGCGATCTCGCCCGACACGTCGGCCAGCACGCTTTCCCGGCGGGCGCCCAGGACGACGACCGCACCCCGGTCAGCCAGCAGCCTCGCGGTGGCGCGGCCTATGCCGCTGCTTGCGCCGGTGATGACGACGACCTTGCCTTCGATACCCATTGTCCTTCTCCTTCGCATGCACAGTTCAGGGATGCTGCAGGATTGTCTGTGGGAGAGGGTCCGTGATTTTGTCGCAATCGTCTCGGGAGGCCGCCGATCCCCTGTCGGACGTCCTCGACGTCCTCGGCCCCAGGATCAGCCGCCTGACGCGGCTGGAAGCCGCGAACGACTGGTCGCTGGAATTTCCGGCGCTCGACCGGCTGAAGTTCGTGGCGCTGCTGAAGGGCACGAGCTGGTTGATCCTTCCGGATCATGCCCCCTTGTTGATGGGCGCCGGGGATGTCTGTCTCATCGGACGCACGCCCTATGCGGTCGCCAGCGATCCGGCGTTGCCCCGCACCGATGGCCGGAGCCTCTTCGGCAGTCCCGGCCGCGACGCCGTGCAGCTTGGCGGCAGCGATATGATCTCGATCGGCGGCAGTGTCTCCTTCGCCGAGGGGAACGCCGATTTCCTGCTCGACATGCTGCCGGATTTCCTGCCGATCCCGCGATCCTCCCCCGGATCGGGATCGGTGGCGACGATCCTCGCCCTGCTGGGGGACGAGATGGCCCAGGCCCGCCTGGGCCGTGGCATCGTGACCGCCCGCCTTGCCGACGTGCTGCTGGTCGAGGCGGTCCGAGCCCATGCCGACGGTGGCGAGGCGGTCGGGATGGGCTGGCTCGGCGCCCTGTCCGATCCCCGGCTCGGCCGGGTGCTGCGCGCCGTCCATGACGACATTGCGCGACAGTGGACCGTGGCGCAGCTCGCCTCCGTCGCCAACATGTCGCGCGCCGCCTTCTCCGCGCACTTCACCCGCCGCGTGGGGCAGGCGCCGCTCGCCTATGTGCGGGCCTGGCGTCTTACCCTCGCCCGTGCAGCGTTGGGACGGGGTGACGCCGATGTCGCCAGCATCGCGAGCAAAGTCGGATACACCTCGCAGAGCGCTTTCGGCCATGCCTTCCGCCGCTCGTTCGGGATCTCTCCAAGGGACTGCCGTCAAGGCAGGCCGCTTGCCGACAGATGATGAGCGGACCGATGGTCAGGGCGCGGTGTGCGGCAGTAGCCGACGCCTCACCATCGGGAATCCGCGCAGCCCGTGAACTCGATGCCTTGATCGCTCGGCGCGGCAAGCCGCGGTTGATGGTCAGCGACGATGGGACCGAATTGACCAGCATGGCGCTCCTGCGCTGGAGCCAGGAGCATCAGGTCGAGTGGCACTACATCGCCCCCAGCAAGCCGATGCAGAACAGATTCGTGAAAAGCTTCAATGGGCGGCTTCGGGATGAAAAGCTGAACGAGATGCTGTTCACGTCGCTGTCTCACGCCCGGGTCGTCCTTGCCGCCTGGAAGGAGGACTAACAACCACGTCCGGCCGCATTCCGGTCTCGGTGGAGCCACGCTGGCTGAGATCGCTGTTGCGGTTCAGCTTGCCATCACCGCCTGATTAGAGCATCACAACTCACAGAGAATCTGAAAACGACCGGAGGAACATCCGGTCGCAGGTCAACAGATATGAGCGATCAAAATTCTTTGTTGACTACAGTACGCGTGATTATTCTAATATTTTCAGACATAGTTCTCAAAAAAACGGGCGCTCACTCGATCTTTATGTGCGCAAGAGAGGATAAATTCTCCAATAACACTCATTACTTGCAGGAAACCATTATATATCCTAAACGGAAGGTGGGGTGTCAGAGATATAAAAAACTAGCTATACATGTTGACTTGCGCTCGGTTTCAGGGTTATCGAACACACAATACACAACTGCAATAAATGGAAGTGTATATGCCTACCGTCGCTCAGTCCGCTTCAGATCCTTGGCTCTCAGCCTTCCGTGAGCGTTCCGACCTCGAAGTCTATGGTGATAACGCGATCGGCTTGTTCGCTCTGGCGCTCAAGTTCGGACTAGACGACCTTGAGACAGTCGCTGCCGAGTCAATTACAGACGGACATGATGACAAGAAGTGCGATCTTCTTCATATCAGTAAGGAAGACGGCGTTGCTGTTATTGCTCAATGCTACTACTCTACTAAGGTAAAGCAGTCTGCGCCAGCTAACAAAGCTTCCGATCTCAATACCGCTGTTGCTTGGCTTCTCCAAAGAGAGTTAAAGGACCTTCCTGATCGAATCAGTGTAGCTGCACAAGATTTACGTGAAGCGATCAGTGGTGGTGAAGTAACCCAACTCTATATCTGGTACATTCATAATCTTCCTGAGTCGGAGAACGTTCGTAACGAACTGCGGTCGGTTGAAGCAACAGCTATTGCGGCCTTGAAGCACCACCATCCGGACGATAACGTTCGCGTTCAGGTGTTGGAGGTGGGTGCCGGTCAGTTCAATGAGTGGTATAACGACACTCAATCTCCAATCCTCGTGAATGAAGACTTCTCCCTTCAAGTTAGCGATGGCTTCGAGATTGCTGGTCCGGAATGGAAGGCATACGTCACGGCTATCCCTCTTGCCTTCCTTCGAGCGGAGTTTAAGAAGTATAACGTCAAGTTGTTCTCTGCAAACGTTCGGGACTATCTTGGTTCCAAGGAATCCGATAACAACATTAACCACGGAATAAAAAAGACTGCAGAATCAGAGCCGCAGAATTTTTGGGCTTATAACAACGGGCTGACTATACTCGTCCATTCATTTGAGCCGCCGAGTCCGACAGCAAAGCGCCGGGTATTTCAGTTTAAGGGCATGTCTATTGTAAACGGAGCTCAGACGACCGGGGCAATTGCCTCCACCGGTGGGCGTCTCGATGCAGCCGCGAAAGTAGCTGCCCGCTTTGTGCAAACTAGTGACCAGCAGCTTTTGTACAGCATCATTCGCTATAATAATTCGCAGAACAAGGTCACTGCCTCAGACTTTCGGAGCACTGACGCAACACAACGTCGGCTTAGGGAGGAGATCAAGCAAATCCCTTCTGCAGAATATGAGGGTGGTAGACGCGGGGGCCTTGCTGACGCGATCCGTCGACGGTCGAACCTGCTTCCTTCCTACACTGTCGGTCAAGCCCTAGCGGCTTTGCATGGCGATCCCGTGGTTGCTTATAATCAGCGTGCTGATATTTGGGCAGTGGACCGTCTATACGCTCGGTATTTCACCGAGAGTGTCACAGGCAGCCACATTGTGTTCGCATACTCGCTGTTGAAGGCAGTTGAGAGCACGAAAATGGCGCTGGTAACCCGAGCGAAAAAAGAGCCCGATACACTGACGGAAGATGATAACCAGCAGCTTTCCTTTTTTAGAAAGCGAGGATCGACCTACCTCATGGTTGCAGCCCTAGCTGCATGTCTTGAAACATTTCTTGACAAGAAGATTTCTAATCTGGCGAGAGTCTCTTTTGGTTCAAAAATTGCCCCTAAGCGTGCGCAGCAAATATGGATGGAGTTAATAGAGGTGAATATGCCGCTATGTATCTACCTCGAAGAAGCTTTCACTTATGGCCTCAAAAGTCCTGAAAAGGCAAAGGGAGCGATTCTAAAATTCAGGAGTCTAGTTCAAGCAACTAAGAAATCGAACTCTGCAACATATCGGAAGTTTTCTAACCACATTGTAATTATATAGGCTCATTCCAAAACAGAGACAAATCTTGGAAAATGGTGTTGGGCCATCTGATGTGGCAAGCGCATCTCATGCAACATGTCATCTGAGGGGCCCTTTCACACGACGTTTAGGACATTTTTTCATGAACCGGCGTTGGGCGCTTTCGGTTTCGATGCTCCGGCGGCTGTCCGAAGCGCTCCAGATTCCTCCCGAGATCCTGATCCGGTCCTACGACCCTCAACGGGCTGCCTGAACCGTCCAGAAGAGGAGCCAAAACTGGATGTCGGTCATCAATCAATGGCTTTGAAGGTCCGCTTCTGGCGCTTTGCGGTCCTGTACGATGGTCCGCTCCCAGTCAACAGCGGAAGCGTGATGGCCCTGTCCGTCAAGGGGCGGCAAAGCGGACCCCCCGATCCGACGGGATCGGAGGGTCGTGAAAAGGACTGCCGGAGGGCCGGCCGAACTCACGCCGATGCCGTGCCCTCACGTCCCGGACGATTGCGCACCATCATGCAGTGACCCCAAGCTCCGCCGACCGCGGGGGGACGCAGGAGAGGGCGGTCAGGCCGCCTTCTTCGGCGCTCCGGCGTGGCCGCCTTCCAGGAAGTTCAGCAGCTCCTCGCGGTACTCGTAATAGCGCGGGTGCTCCAGCAGGGCCTGACGGGTGCGCGGGTGGGGGATGTCGACCTCCAGGATATGGCCGATCTTCGCGTTCGGGCCGTTGGTCATCATCACCACCCGGTCGGCCAGCAGAAGCGCCTCGTCGACGTCGTGGGTGACGCAGACCGCCGTGACCTTGGTGCGCGCCCACACCTCCATCAGCACCTCCTGCAACTCCCAGCGGGTCAGGCTGTCGAGCATGCCGAACGGCTCGTCCAGCAGCAGCAGCTTGGGCGACAGGGCGAAGGCGCGGGCGATGCCGACCCGCTGCTTCATGCCGTTGGACAGCTCCGACGCCTTGCGGTCCATGGCATGGCCAAGCCCGACGCGGGCGAGGTAATAGCGGGCGACGTCGGCGCGCTCGCCCTTGCTCGCATGGGGGAAGACGCGGTCGACGCCGAGCATGACGTTTTCGAACGCGGTCAGCCAGGGGAACAGGCTGGGGGCCTGGAACACCACGGCGCGGTCGGGGCCGGCGCCGTCGACCTCGCGGCCGTCCAGCACGATGCCGCCGCTGGTCACGTCGGCCAACCCGGCGACCATCGACAGCACGGTGGACTTGCCGCAGCCGGAATGGCCGATCAACGACACGAACTCGCCCTTGCGCATCTTCAGGTCGAAGCCGTCGACCACGGTCAGCGGCCCCTTCGGCGTGGCGAAGGTCTTGGTCAGGCGGGTGAATTCGAGATAGCGGTCCTCCATCCCGCGCCCACCCATCGCCTCGATGTAGGCCTTGGGAGGAGGGGCGGCGGTGATGGGCTTCAGGTCGGGCAGGGCGAGATCTTCGCCGCCGCCGGTGGCGCGGGCGACGCCGACCTCCATCAGGTAGGCGGTGACGGCGGCGCGCAGGCGCTTGAAATCCTCGTCATGGTTGACGGCGGTGCGGTCGCGCGGGCGCGGCAGGTCGACCGCGAAGGCGGGGCCGAGCGTGGCGTTTGGGCCGGGGGTCAGCGGGATGATGCGGTCGGCCAGCAGGATCGCCTCGTCCACATCGTTGGTGATGAGGATGACGGTCTTGCGGTCCTTGCGCCAGATCGCCTCGATCTCGTCCTGCAGCTTGGCGCGGGTCAGCGCGTCGAGCGCCGACAGCGGCTCGTCGAGCAGCAGCATCTCCGGGCTCATGGCGAGCGCGCGGGCGAAGCCGACGCGCTGGCGCATGCCGCCCGACAGCTCCTTCGGCCGGCGGTCGGCGGCGTGGCCCAGGCCCACCGTCTCAACCGCCCGGCGGGTCAGCACGCCGCGCTCCGACCCGATCCTGTCCTTGTGGACGGCATCGACGGCGAGCGCGACATTCTCCTTCACGCTGAGCCAGGGCATCAGCGAATAGGACTGGAAGACCAGCCCGCGCTCCGGGCCGGGGCCGCTGACCGGCTTGCCGCGGTAGAGCAGCTCGCCGGCATCGGGCATCGCCAGCCCGGCGATCAGGTTGATCAGCGTCGACTTGCCGGAGCCGGAGAAGCCGACGATGGCGACGAACTCGCCCTCTTCGATCGACAGGTCGATGTCGCGCAGGATGGTCGTGCCGCCGTAGGATTTCGACACACCCTTCAGGTCCAGGATCGCCATGGTCGTCGTCTCCTATGATGACGGGGTCAGCGGGCGGGGCTGTGGCTGACGGCGGACTGGAACGCCAGCATCACGCGGTCGAGCAGGAAGCCGATCAGGCCGATGGTGAAGACGGCCACCATGATCTTGGCCAGCGAGCTGGAGGAGCCGTTCTGGAACTCGTCCCAGACGAACTTGCCGAGGCCGGGGTTCTGGGCCAGCATCTCCGCCGCGATCAGCACCATCCAGCCCACGCCCAGCGACAGCCGCAGGCCGGTGAAGATGTAGGGCAGTGCCGACGGCAGCACGAGGCGGCGGACCATGGTGAAGCCCGAGAGCTGGAGCACCTTGCCGACATTCATCAGGTCGCGGTCGATGGAGGACACGCCGACCGCGGTGTTGATCAGCGTCGGCCACAGCGAGCACAGCGTGACGGTGATGGCCGAGGTCAGGAAGGACTTCTCGAACAGCGGGTCGCTGCCCGACACGGTGGCGCTGACCACCATGGTGACCAGCGGCAGCCAGGCCAGCGGCGACACCGGCTTGAAGATCTGGATCAGCGGGTTGAGCGCGGCGTTGACGGTCGGCGACAGGCCGCTGGCGACGCCGAGCGGCACCGCCACCAGCGCGCCCAGCAGGAAGCCGGTGAAGACCGTCTTCAGGCTGGTCAGGATCTGGTCGAGATAGGTCGGCTTGCCGGCATAGGGGCGGGTCTTCACCTCCGCCTTCGGGTCCTTGGCCAGGATCTCGGCGTTGCGCTTGGCCTGCCGGTCGTAGAAGGCGGCCTCCTTGGCGCGTTCGGCCTTGTGGTCGGCGTAGAGGTTGGTCGCCTGCTCCCACACCTGGGCCGGGCCGGGGATGGCGCCGAGGCTGGTCTGCACCTGCGGGGCGGCCCAGCCCCAGGCGGCGAGGAACAGCAGGATGGCGGTCAGCGGGATGCCCATCTGGCGCCACAGCTCGACGCCCTGCTGGCGCGGGTTCTCGCCGGCGGCGAGCCGCAGCAGCGGCGCCAGCCAGCCGAGCCCGACGGCGGTCAGGGCGGAGGCGATGCGGTTCAGGGAATGGGCGCGGCGGGCCTTGCGCTCGGCGCGGGCGAGGTCGGCGGAGCTGTCGGTCAGGCTGGTCATGGCGGGGTGTCCTGAGCTGTCGGCGGGCGTGGGAGCGTCGGCTGCGCGTTGCCCCCTCCCCGACCCTCCCCCGCCCTCGGTCGGCCGAAGGCCGATCCGATGGCGGGAGAGGGGGCCTAATGGGGAGGCGGCGGCAGTCCCCTCTCCCGCAAAGCGGGGGAGGGTTAGGGAGGGGGCGATACTGCTCAGCCGCCCACCACCTGACCGCCCTCGACCTTCTGTTCGCCCTTCAGGCCGATGGGCTGCTTGGCGAGGTAGTCGTTCGGCTTGCGGCCGTCATAGGGGATGCCGTCGATGAAGCCGGTGTCGACCGGCTTGTAGCCGTCGCTCTTCCACGGGAAGTCGGCCTCTTTCGATTTGCCCTCCTCGACCAGAAGCTTCGCGGCCTGGAGATAGACGTCCGGCTTGTAGACCTTGCGCGCGGTCTCGTCGTACCAGGCGTCGGGCCTGGGCTCGGCGATCTGGCCCCAGCGGCGCATCTGGGTCAGATACCACACGGCGTCGGAATAGAAGGGGTAGGTCGCGTTGTAGCGGAAGAAGACGTTGAAGTCGGGAACCTCGCGCTTGTCGCCCTTCTCATACTCGAAGGTGCCGGTCATCGAATTGGCGATCACCGCGGCGTCGGCCCCGACATACTCGGACTTGGCGAGGATCTTCACCGCCTCGGCGCGGTTGGCGTTGTTGTTCTCGTCCAGCCACTGGGCGGCGCGGATCAGCGCCTTGACGACGGCCAGATGGGTCTTGGGATTCTTCTTCGCCCACTCGTCGGTGACGCCGAACACCTTCTCGGGGTTGTTCTTCCAGATCTCGGTGTCGGTGATGACCGGCACGCCGATGCCCTTCATCACCGCCTGCTGGTTCCACGGCTCGCCGACGCTGTAGCCGTAGATGGTGCCGGCCTCCAGCGTCGCCGGCATCTGCGGCGGCGGGGTGACCGACAGCAGCGCGTCGGCGCCGATCTGGCCCGACACGTCGGTCGGGCTGTAATAGCCGGGGTTGATGCCGCCGGCCGCAAGCCAGTAGCGCAGCTCGTAATTGTGGGTCGAGACCGGGAAGACCATGCCCATGTTGAAGGGCTTGCCCTCGGCCTTGTACTGGGCGATCACCGGCTTCAGCGCGTCGGCCTTGATCGGGTGGACCGGCTTGCCGTCGGCCCCCATCGGAACGTTGGCCTTCATCTTCCGCCAGACGTCGTTCGACAGGGTGATGCCGTTGCCGTTCAGGTCCATCGAGAAGGCGGTGACGATGTGCGCCTTGGTGCCGAAGCCGATGGTCGCGCCCAGCGGCTGGCCGGCCAGCATGTGGGCGCCGTCCAGCTCGCCGGAGATCACCCGGTCGAGCAGGACCTTCCAGTTCGCCTGCGGCTCCAGCGTGACGGACAGCCCCTCATCCTCGAAGAAGCCCTTTTCGGCGGCGATGGCGAGCGGCGCCATGTCGGTCAGCTTGATGAAGCCGAGCTTCAGCTGCTCCTTCTCCACGTCGAGCGGGGCGGCGAGGGCGGAGGCCGCCGCGGTCAGAGCGATGGTGGCGGCAGCGGAGGCGAGAAGCTGGCGGAGGGTGCGGGAGGTCTGGGCCACGTCGGTTGCTCCATCTCTGATGGCCGGCTCCGAGAGCCGGCGCTGATAACCGGACCAGCGGGCGGGTGGGGCGACACCGGTGTCGATTTTCTGGGCAAGTCCCGGACTGGCTGTTCTTTGGGCAGATGGCTTTGCGGGCATCTCGGCCGTCGAACGGGTCCAGCGGGATCGACCTGAAAAGCCTTGGGAAAAGGCCTGTCGATACCGGGTCGGCAACACTGCCGGGGGCTGGCCCATCATTGGACGCTTGGGATGCACGCACCGTCGTTGGCGCGTCTCTGGCCCCATCCTTCGCAAGCCTCATGCCAAAGGATGGGTTTTGCCGAAAGATGGGCCGGAGAGCTTGATTCCTCTGGGCAAGACCCGGCGGAAGGTATGAGGCGCCGGCCATGTCCCCACCGTGCCTGCCGCTTTTTGCGGCGCACACAAGCCGGTGTGACCATCCCATAGGCAATACCTTGGGATGGTATGAAAACAGGCACCTTGGTATGGGGGCGGTGGAGGGGCCGGGCCCGGCGGAATCGTTGGGGCCGGGCGGGACGGCGGGGATTTTGCGGCGATTGGCACGCGGATTGCGAAGGGAGCGGCGAGACATCAGCGGGCACCGGCAACGTCGCCGGTTCCCGCGACACCGGCCGACACCGCGCGACGATGCGCGGGATCGGCCCTGGTTCGACGACGAACCGCCCGGACAACGGCGTCCGAACAGGTCTGCAGCCTGACCGTCGCGAGACTTCGCGGGGGCGGAGTCGCGGCCCGTTCGGACGCCTTTCTTTTTGGCCCCGTGCCTGACCCTGCGGCAGGCCGGACTGGAGACGAGGCAGACGCGCCATGGACATGCATCTCTCATCGAACAACGGGCCCGCCGCCGAACCTGATGCCGCCCAACCTGATGCCGTCGAACTGAACGAGGCCGCACTGCGCACCCCCGATCCCGCCAAGGAGCGGCTGGTGGTGGTCGGCAACGGCATGGCCGGCATGAAGACGGTGGAGGAGCTGCTGGCCAAGGCGCCCGGCCGCTTCGAGATCACCGTCTTCGGGGCCGAGCCGCACCCGAACTACAACCGCATCATGCTGTCGCCGGTGCTGGCGGGGGAGAAGACCTTCGACCAGATCGTGCTGAACAGCCGCGAGTGGTACGACGCCAACGGCATCGCGCTGCTGACCGGCGAGGCGGTGGAGGGGATCGACCGCGAGGCAAAGACCGTGGTTTCGCAGTCCGGCCGCGTCGTTCCCTACGACAGGCTGCTGATCGCCACCGGCTCGATGCCCTTCATCATCCCGGTGCCGGGCTCGACCCTGCCGGGCGTCGTCGGCTTCCGCGACCTGGCCGACGTCGACGCCATGCTGGCGGCGGCGGCGAAGGGCGGCCGCGCCGTGGTGATCGGCGGCGGCCTGCTGGGGCTGGAGGCGGCCAACGGGCTGCGGGTCAAGGGGATGGACGTCACCGTCATCCACCTGATGCCGACGCTGATGGAACGCCAGCTCGACCCGTCGGCCGGCATGCTGCTGCAACGCGAGCTGGAGCGCCGCGGCATCGCGGTGCTGACCGGCGCCGACACCGCGGAGATCGTTGGAGACAGGCAGGGCGGCGAGGAGCGGGTCAGCGCGGTCCGGCTGAAGGACGGGCGCGAGCTGCCGGCCGACATCGTCGTCATGGCGGTCGGCATCCGCCCGAACATGGCGCTGGGCAAGGCGGCCGGGCTGGAGTGCGGGCGCGGCATCCGCGTCGACGACCGCATGCGCACCAGCGACCCGTCGATCTTCGCGGTCGGCGAATGCGTCGAGCATCGCGGCCTGACCTATGGCCTCGTCGCCCCGCTGTTCGAGATGGCGAAGGTGCTGGCCCACGACCTCGCCGGCGGGGAGGATGGCGCCTACACCGGCTCCGTCACCTCGACCAAGCTGAAGGTGACGGGCGTCGACGTGTTCTCGGCCGGCGATTTCTCGGGCGGCGAGGGGACCGAGGACATCGTGTTCCGCGACGCCGCCCGCGGCGTCTACAAGCGCCTCGTGCTGAAGGACAACCGGCTGCTGGGCGCCGTGCTGTACGGCGACACCAAGGACGGCGCCTGGTACTTCTCGCTGCTGAAGGACGGCGCGGATGTGTCGGCCGAGCGCGACACCATGATCTTCGGGCAGGGTTTCGGCAGCGCCGATGGTGGAGACCCCAACGCCGCGGTTGCCGCGCTGCCCGACAGCGCGGAGATCTGCGGCTGCAACGGGGTGTGCAAGGGCACCATCGTCAAGGCGATCACCGAGAAGGGCCTGACCAGCCTGGACGAGGTCAAGGCGCACACCAAGGCCTCGGCCTCCTGCGGCGGCTGTTCGGGCACGGTCGAGGCGCTGCTGGCGGCGACGCTGGGCGACGGCTTCAAGGCCGCGCCGACGGTCAAGCCGATGTGCAAATGCACCCACCACGGCCATGATGCGGTGCGGGCATCCATCGTGGAGCGCGGGCTGAGGACCATGGCCGACGTGTTCCAGGCGATGGACTGGACGACGCCCGACGGCTGCGCGTCGTGCCGGCCGGCGCTGAACTATTACCTGCTGTGCGCCTGGCCGGGCGAATACAAGGACGACTACCAGTCGCGCTACATCAACGAGCGCGCCCACGCCAACATCCAGAAGGACGGCACCTATTCGGTGGTGCCGCGCATGTGGGGTGGCCTGACCAGTGCGGCGGAGCTGCGCGCCATTGCCGACGTGGTCGACAAGTTCGCCATCCCCACGGTGAAGGTCACCGGCGGCCAGCGCATCGACCTGTTCGGGGTGAAGAAGGAGGATCTGCCGGCGGTGTGGGCCGATCTGAACGCCGCCGGCATGGTGTCGGGCCACGCCTACGCCAAGGGGCTGCGCACGGTGAAGACCTGCGTCGGGTCGGAATGGTGCCGCTTCGGCACGCAGGACTCGACCGGGCTGGGCGTGAAGCTGGAGCGGATGACCTGGGGCACCTGGACCCCGCACAAGGTCAAGCTGGCGGTGTCCGGCTGCCCGCGCAACTGTGCCGAGGCGACCATCAAGGATTTGGGCGTGGTCTGCATCGACAGCGGCTACGAGCTGCATGTCGGCGGCAACGGCGGCCTGCATGTCCGCGCCTGCGACCTGCTGGTCCGGGTGGCGACGGAAGAGGAGGTGCTGGAATACACCGGCGCCTTCATGCAGCTCTACCGCGAGGAGGCCCGCTACCTGGAGCGCACCGCGCCGTGGGTCGAGCGGGTCGGTCTCGACCGCATCAAGGCGGCGCTGGTCGGGGATGCGGAGCGGCGGCGGGCGTTGAACGCGCGCTTCCTGTTCTCGCAGAGCTTCTCGCAGGACGACCCGTGGGCCGAGCGCGCCGCCCAGGGCGTCGACCGTCACGAATTCAAACTGCTCGCCGACGTGGGGTAAGGGATCATGGACAGCATCATCATGGAAACCGCCGCTCCCGGAACCGCCATCTCGGAGATCGCTTGGACCCATGTCGGCAGCATCGACGACATCCCCGTGCTGGGCTCGCGCGTCGTCCGCACGGCGCAGGGCGACATCGCCCTGTTCCGCACGGCGGCCGACGAGATCTTCGCGCTGGAGGATTCCTGCCCGCACAAGAACGGGCCGCTGTCCCAGGGCATCGTCCATGGCCGCCGCGTCACCTGCCCGCTGCACAGCTGGGTGATCGAGCTGGCGACCGGCGAGGCCGTCGCCCCCGACGAGGGCCGCACCGGCCATGTCCCGGTCAAGGTCGTGGGGCGCGGCGTCTCGCTGGCGCTCGGCGAGGCGAAGCTGTCGCGCGGCGGCTGCCGCAAGGCCTGCGGCCATGTTTGACGGGCCGGAGCATGGAATGGAGCGGGCCTCCGGCCGTGACCGGGAGGTGAGGACCACCTGTCCCTATTGCGGGGTCGGGTGCGGGGTTGTCGCCACCGTCGCGGCGGATGGCGCCGTCAGCGTGCGCGGCGACGCCGACCATCCGGCCAACCGGGGCCGGCTCTGCTCCAAGGGATCGGCGCTGGCCGAGACGCTGGTGCCGGACGGGCGCCTGCTGCATCCGGAGATCGACGGGCAGCGGGTCGGTTGGGACGCGGCGCTGGACGCGGTGGCCCGGCGCTTTTCCGACACCATCGCCACGCATGGGCCGGAGTCGGTGGCCTTCTACGTCTCGGGCCAGCTGCTGACCGAGGATTACTATGCCGCCAACAAGCTGATGAAGGGCTTCATCGGCTCGGCGAACATCGACACCAACTCGCGCCTGTGCATGGCCTCGTCGGTGGTCGGGCACAAGCGGGGCTTGGGCGCCGACGCGGTGCCGGGGACTTACGAGGATTTCGAGTGCGCCGATCTGGTGGTGCTGGTCGGCTCCAACCTCGCATGGTGCCATCCGGTCCTGAACCAGCGGCTGCTGGCGGCGCGGGCGGAGCGCGGCACGCGGATCGTCGTCGTCGATCCAAGGCGGACCGACTGCGTCGACGCCGCCGACCGCCATCTGGCGCTGAAGGCGGGGACCGATGCGGTGCTGTTCAACGGGCTGCTGGTCTATTTGGATGATCATGGCCATCGCGATGCCGGCTTCGTCGCCGCCCATGCCGACGGGGCGGAGGAGGCGCTGGCCGCCGCCCGCGCCGATGCGCCGGACGTGGCGACGGTCGCCCGCCGCTGCGGGGTGACGGAGGCCGAGGTCGCCGCCTTCTATGCCGAGTTCGCCGCGACCGGCCGGGTCGTCACCGTCTATTCCCAGGGCGTCAACCAGTCGTCGCAGGGCAGCGACACCGTCAACGCCATCCTGAACGTCCATTTTTTGACAGGGCGCATCGGCCGTCCCGGCTGCGGCCCCTTCTCCGTCACCGGGCAGCCGAACGCCATGGGCGGACGCGAGGTCGGCGGGCTCGCCAACCAGCTCGCCGCCCATATGGGGTTCACGGCTGAGGAGGTCGAGCGGGTCGGACGTTTCTGGAAAGCGCCGTGCATTGCCGACAGGCCGGGGTTGAAGGCCGTCGATCTGTTCCGCGCCATCGAGGACGGGACGGTCAAGGCGGTGTGGATCATGGCGACCAACCCGGCGGTCAGCATGCCCGACGCCGGCCGAATCCGCCGGGCGCTGGAGCGTTGCGACACGGTGGTGGTCTCCGACTGCATCCGCGACACCGACACCGGCCGCCTCGCCCATATCCGCCTGCCGGCGATGGGCTGGAGCGAGAAGGACGGCACCGTCACCAACTCCGACCGGACGATCTCGCGCCAGCGCGCCTTCCGCGACGGGGCGGGGGAGGCGCGGGCCGACTGGTGGATCGTCACCCAGGTTGCCCGCCGCATGGGCTTCGCCGGCGCCTTTCCGTACGAGAGCGCCGCCGACCTGTTCCGCGAGCATGCCGCCCTGTCGGCCTTCGAGAATGACGGGGCGCGGGCCTTCGACATCGGCGCGCTCACCGGGCTGGACGATGCCGGCTATGAGGCGCTGGCGCCCTTCCCCTGGCCCTGGCGCGCCGGGGAGGAGCCGAAGATGCGCCTGTTCGGCGACGGCCGTTTCTTCACTGCTGGCGGCCGCGCCCGGATGCTGCCGATCACAGCGAAGCCGATGCCGCGCAGCCTGCCGGACGGGGCGCTGCTGCTCAACACGGGCCGGCTGCGCGACCAGTGGCACACCATGACCCGCACCGGCCTGTCGCCGCGCCTGTCGGCCCATGTGCCGGAACCGCGGCTGGACATCCACCCGGCCGACGCCGCGGCGCGCGGGCTGGCCGCTGGCGGGCTTGCCCGCATCGTCACCGGGACGGGCGAGGCGCTGGCCCGTGTCCGCCTCACCGATGCCCAGGGCGAAGGCACGATGTTCCTGCCGATGCACTGGACCGACCGCTTCACCGGCGCCTGCGTCGTCGGTCGGCTGATCGACGACGAGGCGGTCGACCCGCTCTCCGGCCAGCCCGATTTGAAGCGGATGCCGGCGGCCGTCCAGCCCTGGCGTCCCGACTGGACCGCCTTCCTGCTGACCCGGCACCCGCTGGAGCCGGGCCATGGCGGTTATTGGGCGCGGCGCGCGGTGGCCGGCGGCCATCTGGTCGAGATGGCGGGCATCGGCGCGATTCCGGAGATCGGCGGCTGGCTGCCGGGGCTCGACCCCGCCGGGGCGGCGGTGGAGTATCGCGACGGCGCCCGGGGCAGTCTGCGGATGGCGTGGCTGGAGGGCGACCGGCTGGAGGCCTGCCTGTTCGTCGCCGCCGACGGGCGGCTGCCGCCGCGCGGCTGGCTCGCCGGGCTGCTGGAGGCGGGCGGGCTGGACGACGGTGCCCGCAGCGGTCTGCTCGCCGGCCGGGCGCCGGGCGCGCAGGCCGACGAGGGGCGGATCGTCTGCGCCTGCTTCAGCGTCGGCATCAACCGGCTGATGGGCGCGATCCGCGACGGCCGGCTGACCAGCGTGGCGGAGATCGGCGCCGCGCTGAAGGCCGGCACCAATTGCGGATCCTGCGTCCCCGAACTCAAGGAGGTGCTTCGTCATGCCCATCGGCACGAAGTGGCGTGAAGCTGTGATGCTCCCTCTCCCCCCCCGGGGAGAGGGGGAAAACGGCGGGGGAGGGTCAGGGTGGGGGCAGCACGGATCCGGCACCGTCACCCTCGTCGGCGCCGGGCCCGGCGATCCCGACCTGCTGACCGTCGCGGCGGTCAAGGCGCTGGCCGCCGCCGAGGTGGTGCTCTACGACGCGCTGGTCGGTGACGGCATCCTCGACCTCGCCCACCCCAAGGCCGAGCGGATCTGCGTCGGCAAGCGGTCCGGCCGGCATTCGCTGCCGCAGGGCGAGATCAATGCGCTGATCGCCTTCCATGCCCGGCGCGGCAAGCGCGTTGTCCGGCTGAAGGGCGGCGACCCGATGGTGTTCGGCCGGGCCGGCGAGGAGATCGGGCATCTCGACAGCCTCGGCATCCCGGTGCGGGTGGTGCCGGGCATCACCGCGGCACTGGGCTGCGCGGCGTCGGCCGGGCTGTCGCTGACACGGCGTGGGGTGTCGCGCGCCGTCACCTTCGTCACCGCCCATGGCCGTGACGGCGAGCGGTTCGAGCCGGATTGGGCGCGGCTGGCCGATCCGCAGGGCACGCTGGCGATCTATATGGGGCGCGAGCAGGCCCGCGCGGTCGGGCAGGGGCTGACCGGGGCCGGGCTGCCCGCCGCCACGCCGGTGCTGGCGGTCGAGAACGGTTGCCGGCCCGACGAGCGGCGCTACTGGAGCACGTTGGGCGAGATGGCGGAGCAGGGCGTGGCCGCCGGCAAGGGGCCGACCCTGCTGCTGGTGGGGGAGGCGCTACGCCCTCGTCAGGTCGGGACGGCGGACGCCCTGGCCGGGACGGCGGACACCGTTGATCTCGGCGCGTTTGGCGACCTCGGCCAGCGGTTCGGCCACGACTGACATGGTGAAGACGGTGGCGTGCAGCAGGGTCGCCCCGTCCAGCATCAGCCCGACATGGCCGGGGAAGAAGACGATGTCGCCGCGTTCATAGGCGACGTCCCGGCCGTCATCGGAGACCCAGGCGCCCAGACGGTCGTCCTTGCGCTGCATGCCGCTGCTGTGGTGGGAGACGATGCCCGCCGCCGCCATCGCGGTCAGCACCAGCCCGGAACAGTCGATGCCGAAGCTGCTGCGCCCGCCCCAGACATAGGGCGTCTCCAGGAAACGCAGCGCGGTGGCGACGTGGTCGGGCGCCGGGGCCGCCTCGACCGGCTCCAGCCAGCCGGCGAACAGCCACAGCCCGTCGCCGACCCCGACCCAGCCGTTTTCCGCCATGCCGTCCAGCGTCACCAGCGATCCGAAGCTGAGCGTCGCCACCGGCGGCGCCCGGTGGGTCGGCGCCGGGTGCAGGTCGGCGCGCAGCGCCCGCACGCGGTGGGTCGGGGCCACCGGCGCGGCATGGCGGGTGCCGGGCGGCAGCCAGCCGACATGACCGTCGAAGCCGTTCTCGGCGTGCAGCCAGCCGTCACGCTCCTCCAGGATGCGGAAGCGCTCGCCGCGGATCATCTCGCTGGTCTGGGGAACGCCGTCGCGCGGCTCCTCCAGCAGGACGGCGTGCGGGGCGGTCAGTTGGCGGTCAGTCATGGCGGTCGGTCGCGGTTGGGGAAAACCGGCTCGGACCATAGCTTTCGCCCCGCCGGCTTGCGAGGGATAAAGCGGGTCCGTCATTTCAACGGACATCCCGTCGTTTCGCCGGAAAACTCCGGCCCAACCGGCGCATTGGGCGGTTCTGCCCGGCGGCCCGGGCCGACATGTTTCGTGTGCGAGCGAAACTCGCCAACGCATGAACGGCCGAACACGGGAACGGGAGAGATGGCGATGATGAAGGTACTGGTTCTGGGCGCCGGCAAGATCGGCTCGATGATCGGCACGCTGCTGGCGGAAACCGGCGATTTCGCCGTCACCATCGGCGACCGCGACGAGGCGTTGCTGCAGCGCGCCGAACGGGCCGGGCTGCGGGTGATGCGGGTCGACGTGGAGGATCCGCAGTCGCTGCGCGCCGCCATGCAGGGCCAGCGCGCGGTGCTGAGCGCCTGCCCCTTCACCCTGACCCCGGTCATCGCAACCGCCGCGGTGGCGGCCGGCGCGCATTACCTCGACCTGACCGAGGATGTCGCCGCGACCCGCAAGGTGAAGGCGCTGGCCGAAACCGCCGATACGGCGCTGATCCCGCAATGCGGGCTGGCGCCGGGCTTCATCTCCATCGTCGGCCACGACCTCGCCCGCCGTTTCGACGAGCTGCACAACCTGCACCTGCGCGTCGGCGCCCTGCCGCAATATCCGACCAACGCCCTGAAATACAATCTGACCTGGAGCACCGACGGGCTGATCAACGAATACTGCAACCCGTGCGAGGCCATCGTCGACGGCCGCCCGCGCGAGGTCATGCCGCTGGAGGGCGACGAGCGCTTCGCGCTGGACGGCGTCGATTACGAGGCGTTCAACACCTCGGGCGGGCTGGGCTCGCTGTGCGAGACGCTGGCCGGCAAGGTGCGCAACCTCGATTACAAGACGGTTCGCTATCCCGGCCATCGCGACATCGTCCGCCTGCTGATCCGCGACCTGCGGCTCGGCGAGCGGCGCCACCTGCTGAAGGACGTGCTGGAAACCGCGGTGCCGCTGACGCTGCAGGACGTGGTGCTGGTGGTGGCGACCGCCACCGGCATGCAGGACGGCGAGCTGCGGCAGGAGACCTTCGCCACCAAGATCTACAGCAAGCCCATCGCCGGCCGGACCTGGAGCGCCATCCAGGTCACCACCGCCGCCGGCATCTGCGCCGTGCTCGACCTGCTGCGCGAGGGCTCGATCCCGCAGGCCGGCTTCGTCCGGCAGGAGCAGGTGCCGCTGGACGCCTTCCTCGCCAACCGCTTCGGGCGGCATTACCGGGGCTGAGGCTCGGTCAGGCGCTTTTCCAGCTCGACCAGCAGGAACAGGGCGGCGCCCGCCGCGATCATCGCCGCCCAGTCGGCGGCGCCGACGGCGGCGGTGCCGAACAGGGACTGGAGCGGCGGGGCGTAGGTGAAGGCCAGCTGCAGCAGCGCCATCAGCGCGATGGACAGCCAGACCGGGCGGCTGCCGGCAATGGCGGACAGCAAGCCGGCCCCGCCCTGGCCCCCGGCCCCGCCATGCAGGCCGCGGGCGTTCAGCAGGAAGAAGATCTCGCCGACCACCAGGGCGTTGACCGCCATGGTCCGCGCCGTCTCGATGCCGTCGCCCTGGAGCCGGTGGAAATAGAAGAAGCCGAAGCTGCACGCCACCAGCAGCACCAGCGCCAGCAGCATCCGCCGCAGCATCCGGCCGGTCAGGATCGGCTCGTGGCGCGGGCGGGGCGGGCGGGCCATCACCCCCGGTTCCGGCGCCTCGAAGGCCAGCGCCAGCCCCAGCGTCACCGCGGTCACCATGTTGACCCACAGGATCTGCACCGGGGTGATCGGCAGGATGGTGCCGGACAGCACCGCCGCCAGGATGACCGCCGCCTGGGCGCCGTTGGTCGGCAGCATGAACAGGATGGTCTTGCGCAGATTGTCGTAGACGGTGCGGCCCTCCTCCACCGCATGGACGATGGAGGCGAAATTGTCGTCGGCCAGCACCATCGCCGCCGCCTCCTTCGCCGCCTCGGTGCCGTCGCGGCCCATGGCGACGCCGACGTCGGCGCGCTTCAGCGCCGGGGCGTCGTTGACGCCGTCGCCGGTCATGGCGATGGTGCGGCCGTCCGCCTGGAGCGCGGCGATCAGGCGCAGCTTGTGCTCCGGCGTGGTGCGGGCGAAGACGCTGTTGGTGCGGGCCGCGGCGGCGAAGCCGTCATCGTCGAGCCGGTCCAGCTCCGGCCCGCTGGTGACGCCGTCGCCCAGCCCGAAAATCCGGCCGATGGCGGCGGCGGTGGCGGCATGGTCGCCGGTGATCATCTTCACCGTGATGCCGGCGTCGCGGCAGGCGGCGACGGCGCGCAGCGCCTCCTCCCGCGGCGGGTCGATCAGGCCGCACAGGCCGAGCAGCTCCAGCCCCTCCTCGCGCAGGTCGTCCAGGTTCAGTTCGGACAGGTCGATCGGGGTGCGGCGCATCGCCAGCGCCAGCACCCGCTGGCCCCGGCCGGCCAGTTCGGCGGTGAGCGCGGTCCAGCGCCCGCGGTCCAGCGGGGCGCTGCCGCCGGCCCGGCGCTCGCGCTCGCAGAGATCAAGCACCCGCTCGGGAGCGCCCTTCACCAGCAGGAGGCCATGGCCGGCATGGTCGTGGTGCAGGGTGGCCATGAACTGGCGCTCGGATTCGAAGGGGATGGCGTCGCGGCGCGGGCAGCGCCCGAGCTCGACCGCCGGGTCGAGCCCGGCCTTCATCGCCAGCGCCAGCAGGGCGCCGTCGGTGGGGTCGCCGGTCATCCGCCATGTGCCGTCGGCGTCGCGGTGCAGGCCGGCGTCGTTGCACAGCAGGGCGGCGCGCGCCAGCGCGGCCAGCACCGGCTCCTGCGCCGGGTCGACGAGGCGGTTTCCGTCGCTGAACTCGCCTTCCGGGGCGTAGCCGCTGCCGCCGACCGTATAGCCGCCGTCGGCGGTGACGACGCTCTGCGCCACCAGCTCGTTGCGGGTCAGGGTGCCGGTCTTGTCGGTGCAGATGGTGCCGACCGAGCCCAGCGTCTCCACCGCCGGCAAATGGCGGATGATGGCGTTGCGCCGGGCCATCCGGGTCACGCCGACCGCCAGCGTGATGGTCATCACCGCCGGCAGCCCTTCCGGGATCGCCGCCACCGCCAGCCCGACCGCGGCCAGCAGCATGTCCTGCCACGGCTCGCCATGCACCAGCCGGCCGAAGGCGAAGGTCAGCGCCGCCAGCGCCAGGATGCCGCCGGTCAGCCAGCGCCCGAAGCGCGCCATCTGCACCAGCAGCGGCGTCGCCACCTGGGCGACGGAGGCCAGCAGATGGCCGATTCGCCCGATCTCCGTCGCGTCGCCGGTCGCCACCACGATGCCGGTGCCCTGGCCCTGGGCGACGATGGTCCCGGCATAGGCCATGCCGGCGCGGTCGCCGAGCGCCGCATCGGCGGCGACCGCCGCCGTCGCCTTGGCGGCGGGCACGGATTCGCCGGTCAAGGCCGCTTCCTGCACCAGCAGGCCCTTGGCGCGGACGAGCCGCAGGTCGGCCGGCACCCGGTCGCCCGACGCCAGGAAGACGCGGTCGCCCGGCACCAGCGCCTCGGCCTCCAGCGTCACTGCATGGCCGTCGCGCAGCACCACCGCGTGGGGCGACAGCATGTTGCGGATCGCCTCCATCGCCTGTTCGGCCTTGCCCTCCTGGAGGTAGCCGATCAGCGCGTTGACCAGCACGACGCCGAAGATCACCCCGGCATCGGTCCAGTGCCGCAGCGCCAGCGCCACCGCGCCCGACGCCAGCAGGACATAGATCAGCAGATTGTGGAACTGGGACAGGAAGCGCAGCCAGGCCGGCCGCCGCCGGGGCGGGGTCAGGCGGTTGGGGCCGAAGCGGCCGAGCCGGGCCGCCGCCTCCGCCCCGTCCAGCCCCCCGGCCGGGCTGCCGAGCCGGCCGGCGACCGCGTCCGCGTCCAGCGCGTGCCATGCGGCGGTATCGGCTGGAGGCGCTTCCGATGGGCCGGTGTCTGCCAGCGGTGCCATGGTTCTGTCTCCCCGGTTGCCGATGCCCATTACAACAGCGGCCGGGCGGGTGCGTCTTTAATCTGGCTCAATTCTTAACCGACGTTAAGGCCGCCCCGCCGCCCGGCCGCCAGGATGGCGGTACGGACCGGCGGACGACCCCGGCCGGAACGGTGGATGGGAGGACGCGGTCATGGATATCCGCAAGATGCTGGTGCTGACCGGCGACGATCCCGCCTCCTGCCCGGTGCTGTCGGTGGCGCTCGCGCTCGGCCGCCTGCTCGGGGCCGGGGTGACGGCGCTGCACAGTTCGGTCTGGCGCGAGCCCTCCTGGGTCGCGGATGCGGCAACCCGGCCGCCACGGGCGGGGCCGGCGGCGGAGGCGCTGGACGCGGCCTTCCAGGAGCGTTGCGCCGCCGCCGGCATCGCCGGCACCTGGCTGGAGGACCGCGGCGACCCGGTCGAACGGCTGGCCGCCCACAGCCTCTATGCCGACCTCGTGGTGGCGGAGCGCGGCAACCCGGCGGTCATCGACGGCACCCTGACGGCGCCGGAGGCGGGACGGCTTGCCCTGACGGTCGCCCCGTCGCTGCTGATCGTCCCGCCCGGCTACGGCCGCGAGTTTGCGCCCGGCCGGGTGCTGGTGGCGTGGAACCGGCGGCGCGAGGCGGCGCGGGCGATCCGCGGCGCGCTGCCGCTGCTGTGCCGGGCGCGGCAGCCGGTGCTGCTGTCGGTCTACCCGCCCGGATGGGACGACCGGCCGGACCAGCGCATCGCCGACCATCTCGCCGCGCATGGCGTGCAGGCCGACGTCCGCATCAACTTCGCCGCCGAGTTCGAGGCGCCCGGCGCCATCCTGGCCCAGGCGCATGCGCTGGACGCCGACCTGATCGTCATGGGCGCCTACGGCCATTCCCGCTCGTTCGAAACGGTGCTGGGCGGCGTCACCCGCCACATGCTGGAGAATGCCGACCTGCCGGTCTGGACCTGCCACTGACGCGCACATCCTCATTCCAAGGAGAAGAGCCATGGCGATGGCCGAGCTCGAAACCGTCCCGCCTGCCACCCTTGCCGCAACTCAGCCTGCCGCACTTCCGCCGGCCCGTCCGCCGTCCGAACCGGCAGGGCATGGCGCAGGCGAGCTGCGCAGCCCGGCCTACGGCTTCCCCTACCTGCCCTTCAGCGGCGAGATCCTCGACCGGCTGGTCCATGCCTGGCAGGGCCGCTTCACCCTGTCGGTGTCGCCGGCGGCGGTGGCGCTGGCCTTCGCCGACTGGGCGATGCATCTGGGCAACGCGCCGGGCAAGCAGGCGATGCTGGCCGACAAGGCGATGCGCAAGCTGGTGCGGCTGGCGGTCTATGCCGGTGCGGCGGCCATCGACCGCGACACCCCGCCCTGCATCGAGCCGCTGCCGGGCGACCGCCGCTTCTCCCATCCGGACTGGCGGCTGTTCCCCTATGCGCTCCATGCCCAGTCCTTCCTGCTGGCGCAGCAGTGGCTGCACAATGCCACCACCGGCGTCCCCGGCCTGTCGCAGGCGGATGCCCGCATCGTGCCCTTCGTCGCCCGCCAGATCCTGGACGTCTTCGCCCCGTCCAACACCCCCTTCACCAACCCGGAGATCCTGCGTGCCGCCATCGCCACCGGCGGGATGAACTTCGCCCAGGGCGTGGCGAACTGGGCAGAGGACGTGCTGCGGCTGGCGACCGGGCGGCGGGCCGTCGGGGTGGACAGGTTCCAGGTCGGCCGCGACGTGGCGGTGACGCCGGGCAGCGTCGTCTTCCGCAACGAGCTGATGGAGCTGATCCAGTACGCCCCCGCCACCCCGTCGGTCCATGCCGAGCCGGTGCTGATCGTGCCGGCCTGGATCATGAAATATTACATCCTGGACCTGTCGCCGGAGAATTCGCTGGTCCGCCATCTGGTCGCGCGCGGCTTCACCGTCTTCATGATCTCCTGGCGCAATCCGGGACCGGAGATGCGGGACACCTGCTTCGACGATTACCGGCGGCTGGGGGTGATGGCGGCGCTCGACGCCATCGGGGCGATCTGTGGAACCGGAGGAGCGCCGCCGCCGGTGCATGCCTGCGGCTATTGCCTGGGCGGCACGCTGCTGGCGATCGCGGCGGCGGCGATGGCGCGCGATGGCGACGCGCGGCTGAAGACGGTGACGCTGCTGGCCGCCCAGACCGACTTCACGGAAGCCGGCGAGCTGATGCTGTACATCAACGAAAGCCAGGTCGCCTATCTGGAGGACGTCATGTGGCAGTCCGGGTATCTCGACACCGGGCAGATGTCGGGCGCCTTCCAGATGCTGCGGTCGAACGACCTGATCTGGTCGCAGGCGGTTCGGCAGTACCTGCACGGCGAGCGGCCGGAGATCACCGACCTGATGGCGTGGAACGCCGACGGCACGCGGCTGCCCTTCCGGATGCATTCCGAATACATGCGCCGGCTGCTGCTGGGCAACGAGCTGTCGGAAGGGCGCTACCGGGTGGAGGGGCGGCCGGTGGCGCTGTCCGACATCCGGGCGCCGGTCTTCGCCGTCGGCACGCTGCGCGACCATGTGGCGCCCTGGCGCTCGGTCTACAAGATCAACCTGCAGATCGATACGGAGAGCGTGTTCCTGCTGACCGACGGCGGCCACAATGCCGGCATCGTCGCCGGCCCCGACCGTCCCGACCGCCGCTACCGCATGGGCGCGCGCGGGCCGGACGACCGTTACGTCGACCCCGACCTGTGGCTGGAGTCCACGCCCGCCCGCAGCGGCTCGTGGTGGCCGGCCTGGACCGGCTGGCTGGAAAGCCGGTCGGAGACGGGGCGGGTGGAGGCGCGCGCCGTCGGCGCGGCGGAGCGCGGCTACCCGCCGCTGTGCCCGGCACCGGGGCGGTATGTGCTGGAGGGATGAGCGTTTGGGGTGGAGGGCCGCGGTCTGTCTGCGCCATTGGGCGATTGGGGTATGGCAAATCTCCGGCTTGCGCCGTCCGGGGCGGTCCATACACTCCGCACGACTATGAATTCTGGTCGAGCGGGGGCGGCGCGGCGAGTGGATCCCATCACGGAAGAACAGGGTGACGGTGTGGCCGGCAACGGTCCGGCCGCCGGGGCGGTGATCGAGGTGCCGGCCGAGGTGCCGGCCGAGGTGCCGGACGGCAGCGGCCCGGGTTTTCTCGCCGGCGGGGGAGAACTCGGCGCATTGATGCGCGGCCATGACTGGGCCGCGACGCCGCTCGGCCCGCCCGACGGCTGGCCGCAGAGCCTGAAGACCGCGGTGCGGATCATGCTGACGTCCCGGCAGCCGATCTGGATCGGCTGGGGACGGGAGCTGACCTATCTCTACAACGATCCCTACAAGTCGATCATCGGCGGCAAGCATCCCCGGGCGCTCGGCCAGCCGACCTCCGCGGTCTGGAGCGAGATCTGGGCCGACATCGATCCGCTGCTGACGACGGCGATGACGGGGGTGGAGGGAACCTACGTCGAAGACCAGCTCCTCATCATGGAGCGCAACGGCTATCCGGAGGAAACCTATTACACCTTCTCCTACAGTCCCATTCCCGACGACGACGGCAGCCCGGGGGGGATCATCTGCGCCAACACCGACGTCACGGAACGGATCATCGGCGAACGCCAGCTCGCCCTGCTGCGCGAGCTTGCCGCGCGCACCTCGCGCGCCCAGACCTGGCAGGAGGTCTGCGGCCGCAGCGCCGAGGCGCTGGCGACCGACCCGAAGGACGTGGCGTTCGCCCTGATCTATCTGGCGGAACCGGGCAGCGCCGAGTTCGCCCTGGCCGCCGCCACCGGCATCGCCGCCGGACATCCCGCCGCCCCGGAGATGCTGGCGGCGGAGGCCCTGGCGGCGGATGCGCCGGCACGGCCGCCGGTATGGCCGCTGGTCGATCCGGCCGGCGGACCCGTGCATATCCCCGACCTGCGCGCCCTGGCCGCAGGCCCCCTGCCGGACAGCGTGTGGAACCGCCCGGCGACGCAGGCGGTCGTGCTGCCGCTGCCGGCCAGCGGCGAAACCGGCCGGTCGGGCCTGCTGGTCGTCGGGCTCAACCCGTACCGCCTGTTCGACGACGGGTATCGCCGCTTCCTGGGTCTGGTCGCCGGGCAGGTCGCCGCCGCCATCGCCAATGCCGAGAGCTATGAGGCGGAGCGCCGCCGGGCCGAGGCGCTGGCCGAGATCGACCGCGCCAAGACCGCCTTCTTCTCCAACGCCAGCCACGAGTTCCGCACGCCGCTGACCCTGATGCTGGGGCCGCTGGAGGAGATGCTGCACGGGCCGGCCCCGCAGGCCGGCCGCTCCGTCACCGTTTCCCGCGACGAGCTGGAGATGGTCCAGCGCAATGGCCAGCGGCTGCTGCGGCTGGTCAATGCGCTGCTCGACTTCTCGCGGATCGAGGCGGGACGGATGCGCGCCAGCTTCGTCCCCGTCGACCTTGCCGCCTTCACCGCCGATCTGGCGAGCAG
Source organism: Azospirillum sp. HJ39 (assembly GCF_041507355.1). NCBI lineage: Bacteria > Pseudomonadati > Pseudomonadota > Alphaproteobacteria > Rhodospirillales > Azospirillaceae > Azospirillum > Azospirillum sp. HJ39. The sequence continues at coordinate 281,190 of NZ_CP167910.1, forward strand.
CTTCCGCTCGGCGATGGACAAGGCCGGGCTCGCCTACCGGATCGACTGTCCGGCCCTGCCCGAACCGGTCTGGATCGATCGCGACCTGTGGGAGAAGATCGTTCTCAACCTGATCTCCAACGCCTTCAAATACACCCTGCGGGGCGAGGTCGCGGTGACGCTGGAGGCGGTCCGGGGAGCTGCCGTGCTGAAGGTCCGCGACACCGGGACCGGCATCCCCGAGGCCGAGCTGGACCGCGTGTTCGACCGCTTCCACCGGATCGACGGGCAGGTCGGGCGCACCCATGAGGGAACCGGGATCGGGCTGGCGCTGGTCAAGGACCTGACCGCGGTCCATGGCGGCGCCGTCCGGGTCGAGAGCCGCGTCGGCGAAGGGACGGTCTTCACGGTCTCCCTGCCGTTCGGCAGGGCGCATCTGGCGGCGGCCGATACCGATGGCGGGACGGCGCAGGCGCCCACCGCCACCCGCGCCGAAATCTTCGTCTCCGAGGCGATGCGCTGGCTGCCCGAAGCGGCTGCGGCGGCGCCCGCCGGCCTGCCGGCTGCGGCGGCTGCGGATACGGCGGCTGTGGCAGCGGCATCCGACCGGTCGCAGGGCGAGACCATCGTGCTCGCCGACGACAATGCCGACATGCGCGGCTATGTCGAACGGCTGCTGGCCGGGGCCGGCTACCGGGTGGTGGCGGTCGGGGACGGGCGGTCCGCCGTGGCCGCCGTCCGCGCCGTCCGTCCCGATCTCGTGCTGTCCGACGTGATGATGCCCCATCTCGACGGGTTCGGCGTGATCGACGCCCTGCGCCGCGACCCCGACACCCGCGACCTGCCGATCATCCTTCTGTCGGCGCGTGCCGGCGAGGAGTCGGCCATCGACGGGTTGCAGGCCGGGGCTGACGATTACGTGGCCAAGCCCTTCAGCGCCCGCGAACTGATCGCGCGGGTGGAGGGGACGCTGCGCCTGGCCAGGCTGCGCCGGGAAACCAGCGCCATGCTGCGCGCGGCGAACGAGGAGCTGGAGCGGCGGGTGGCCGAGCGGACGCGCGAGCTCAACCAGGTCTGGCGCAATTCCCGCGACCTGCTGGCCGTGGTGGGGACCGACGGCCTGTACCGGGCGGTCAATCCGGCCTGGACCGAGATCCTCGGCTATCGGCCGGAGGAGATGGTCGGGTGCAGCTTCCGGCACTTCGTCTGGCCCGAGGATCTGGAATGGACCCAGGGCGGGCACGAGGATGCGGTCACGCGCAACCTGACCAACTTCGAGAACCGTTTCCGGCACAGGGACGGCACGCCGCGCTGGATTTCCTGGCACAGCTCGGTGGAAGGCGACCTGGTCTATGCCTACGGCCGCCACGTCACGGCGGAGAAGGAGCAGGCGGACGCGTTGCGCCAGACCGAGGAACAGCTGCGCCGGGCCCAGAAGATGGAGGCGGTCGGGCAGCTGACCGGCGGCGTCGCCCACGATTTCAACAATCTTCTCCAGGTGATCGGCGGCAACCTGCAACTGCTCGCCAACGAGGTGGGCGGCAACCCGCGGGCGGCGGACCGGGTGCGCAACGCGCTGAGCGGCGTGTCGCGCGGCGCCAAGCTCGCCTCGTCCCTGCTGGCCTTCGCACGGCGCCAGCCGCTGGAGCCGCGGGTGGTCAACCTGGGCCGGCTGATCCGCGGCCTCGACGACATGCTGCGCCGGGCGCTGGGCGAGGAGATCAGGATCGAGGTGATCAGCGGCGGCGGGCTGTGGAACACGGTCGTCGATCCGACACAGGTCGAGAACGCCGTGCTCAACCTCGCCATCAACGCCCGCGACGCGATGAACGGCCACGGACAGCTGACGATCGAGGCCGGCAATGCCGAGCTGGACGAGGCCTATGCCGCCCGGCACAGCGACGTGCAGGCCGGCCAGTACGTGATGCTGGCGGTGACCGACACCGGCAGCGGCATGCCGCCCGAGGTGCAGGAGCGGGCGTTCGACCCCTTCTTCACCACCAAGCCGGAGGGGCACGGCACCGGCCTCGGGCTCAGCATGGTCTATGGATTCGTCAAGCAGTCGGGCGGGCATATCAAGATCTACAGCGAGATGGGGCACGGAACGACGATCCGCCTCTATCTGCCGCGCACGCAGGATGCCGAGGACCTGCCGGTCGCGGTGGACAGCGCGCCGGTCGGCGGCGGCAGCGAGACCGTGCTGGTGGTGGAGGACGACGAGGAGGTCCGCCAGACGGTGGTGGCCTTGCTGGCCGACCTCGACTACCGCGTGCTGCAGGCGCGCGACGCGCAGAGCGCGCTGGCCATCCTGGAGAGCGGCGTTCCGATCGACCTGCTGTTCACCGACGTGGTGATGCCCGGACCGCTGCGCAGCCCGGAGCTGGCGCGCAAGGCGCAGGAGCGCCTGCCCAACCTGGCGGTGCTGTTCACCTCCGGCTACACCCAGAACGCGATCGTCCATGGCGGCCGGCTGGACCCCGGCGTTGAGCTGCTGAGCAAGCCCTATACCCGCGAAGTCCTCGCCCGCAAGATCCGGCAGGTGCTGAACGGCCGCAAGCCGGAGCGGGCGGAGCCGGCGGTTTCCGCCCGCGCCGCGCCGGCCGATGCATCGGGCAAGGCGTCCATCGGAAGCCTGACGGTCCTCCTGGTCGAGGACGATGCCCTGATCCGCATGTCGGTCGCCGAGATTCTGGCCGATCTGGGCCATCGGGCGCTGGAGGCCGAAGGGGTGGAGGACGCGCTGCGCATCGTCGGTGCGGGGGAGGGCTTCGACCTGCTGTTCACCGACCTGACCCTGCCCGACGGGCGCGGGGAGGAGCTGGCGGCGGTGCTGAGCCGGCGCATGCCGGGTCTTCCGGTGGTGTTCGCGTCCGGCCGGATGGCGCTGAACGATGCGGAGATCGCGGCGTTCGGCGGGAAGGCCGTGCACCTGCAGAAGCCCTATGACCTGCCGGCCCTGGAACGGGCGATCCTCGCGGCGACGGCACCAGCGAGGGCAGGGGGGGCGGTGACAGGGCGGTGACAGGGCGCGGCGGTGACGGCCCGGCCTACCGGTCGCGCAGCAAGGCCGCCAGCCTCGCCGCGCGCGCCGCGTCCGGCAGGGCGAGCAGGTTGCGGGTCTCTTCGCGCACCAGCAGGGCGCAGGCGGCCGGCAGGAGCGCGCGTTTCAGCGCATGCAGGGCCGGCAGAGGAGCCACCAGCATCAGGGAGCCGAACAGGCCGAGGGCCGCCGCCTCGTTGAGGATGCCGGCCATGTCCGGCACCGGATCCCCGCCGCAGCCGCCCCCGCCGCAGCCGCACGGCAGCGGTTCGATGGCACCCGGCATGGCGGCACCCGTCATGGTGGCGCCCGTCATGGCGGCCCGGCGGCGGTACAGCCGGGCGCCGGAGCTGTCGGCCAGGACGATCCAGAGGTCGCCGTGTCGGATGTGGCCGTGTCCGATGTGGCCGTGCCTGCGCATCGGGCGCCCTTCCGGTCCGCATCCTCACCGGCCGGCCAGCCGGTTCAGATAGGCGGCCACGTCGTCGATCTCGGCCCGCGTCAGCGAGAGGTCGGGCATCGGCGGGTGGGGGGCGTTCAGCCAGGCCCGGACCCAGCCGGGGCCGCGGCCGGGATCGCGGGCGATGCCGGCCAGTGCCGGGGCGGCGTCGCCGCCGCTCCGGCGGCCTTCCACCATGTGGCAGGAGGCGCACCATTGCTCCGCGATGCGCCGGCCCGCCTCCGCGTCGGCCGCAGCCGCCGGGCCGGCCGCCGCAACCATCGCCGCAACCATCGCCGCGATGGTCGCCGCAAGGATGGCGGCGGCCGGCGGTGGAACGGCCCGAAGGCGCGGCGGCTGCCCTGCCGGCATCCGGGGGCTCATGGTCGGTCCTCCTTCAGGGTCAGGAGGTAGGCGACGATGTCGTCGGTCTCCCCACGGGTCAGCCGGATGTTGGGCATCAGCGGATGGGAGGTGCGCAGGTGGCTGCGCAGCGCCAGTTCGGTCATCGCGGGATCCTGCATCCGCTCGACCAGATCGGGGCCGGCGAGATCGGGACCGGCCGGCTGGCCGGGCGCCGCGACGTGGCAGTCGCCGCACAGCGCCAGCGCCAGCGACCGGCCGTCGACCGCGCTGGCCGATCCGTCCGGCGTGCGCGGCCCGGCAGCCGCCGCGCCCAGGGCGAGGGGCAGGCCGGCAGCCAGCAGGGCCGCCAGCAGGAGGGCCGGCGCCCGTCGCATCGCCGGCCAATCCGGCATCCGGTCCTGCCGGCGCTGGCCATGCCGTCGCTCAGGGCCGCGCATCGCGGGCCTTCCCACCGCCTGCGGCCGCATGCTCCCCGCCCCCATGCTCCCCGCCCCCATGCTCCTTGAGGAAGTGGCAGAGCGTCAGCGTCAGCACGGCGACGCGCTCCCGCTGTCCATGCGCCCGGGCGGCGGCGATGTCGTCCTCGATCATCCGGCGGATTTCGCGCCGGCCGTCCCCGGTGGCGTCCAGGTAGTTGCCCAGTTCGGCGGCGACGATCTCGGGCAGATGCTCATGCTCCGCGATCGCGTCGATCTCCTCACGGGTCAGCCCGCTCAGTCCGATGCAGTCCTCGATGGTGATCATGGCCGTGCCCTCCCTTTCGGGACAGTTTATGCCGGCGGCGGCAGTGGCCATTAACCTGCATCAAGGAGGCGCAGGAGAGGCCGGATCTTCTCCCTATGCGGCTGCCCCTATGCGACGGCCCAGGGGGCGGGCGGCGGTAGCACGTTCACCGGCCGGTCGGGGTCGAGCTGGGCGATCTCCGCCAGCCGGTCCGGGTCGAGCAGGACGAGGCGCCCTTTCTGGAAATCCAGCAGATCCATCCCGCGCATCTGCTTCAGCGTACGGCAGACATGGACGGAGGTCAGGCCGGTCGCGTCGGCGATGTGGATCTGGCTGATCGGCAGATGCACCCCGGCCGCCGGAATGCCGTCCCGGATGTCATGACGGACCCCATGATGGACGACGCTGTCCGGCAGGGCCTCCAGCGCGGTGACGCGGCGGTGCAGGTCGAGCAGAAGGTTGGCCACCCGTCCCAGCGCCGGCTGCTGGCCCACCGCCCCCAGATGGTTCCAGGCCGACAGCACCTCCCGCGTCAGCGTGCCGGCATAGCTCATGGCGAGCTGCGGCGATGCGGTGCAGACGCGGAAGAACAGGGAATGGCGGATCCTGCACAGGGCGACGTCGGTGATCGCCTCGGCGCTGCAGGTCATCCCGGCCGCCTCGCTGCCCTCGAACCCAAGCAGGTCGCCGGGAAGGGCGAAGCGGATGATCTGGCGCTGACCGTTCTCGAACAGCTTGTAGGTGGCGATCCAGCCGCTCTTCAGGATGAAGACGGACTGGACCGGCTCGCCCTGCCGGAACAGCATCGTCCCGGCCCGGCACAGCTGGACGCGCGGCCCGTGGGGGAACAGCCGCTCCAGATCCCGCCGGTCCAGCAGGCGGCACAGGCTGGCCGCGCGCGTCGGGCAGCGGTCGCAGGCTATGGGCGCGCCCGCCGGGACCGCCGGGCACGGAGGCAGGAAGGAGATCGGCGTGGACCCGTCCATGGCGGCCTCCTCCTGTACGGCAGCCCTGTGGAACGATTTGGGGCAGCATCCGGGGCCGGTCTGGCGAAACCGGAAACACTATAGACGATTTAAGTCTTCGGAAAGTCGGAGGTCAATGGACAAAAAGGATTAGGGCATGGAAGAAATCAGCCAATCCTTTGAAGAATCGATCAAATCACCGTGGATCGCTGGTGGCTGCCACTATTTTCATGGGATGCGAAGGACGGCCGGAACAATAGGGAAAATGCTTTCAGTATAGACACTGAAATTTAAGTAGACAAAGAATCCAGGCGGCATTCCGGTCATGGCGCAGCCGGGCTGTGGATTGCCCGCGGGTGGCCGGCATCGGCGTCCCGCCGGTCTGGCGCCCGGCTGCGTTGCCCCCGCATTGCCCCCGCATTGCAAGGCAGCCGCGCGGGCGCCGGCGTGGAAGTCTCCCCATCGCGATCGTATTTTGAAGTCTATCGATCCGGAACCAACCGAATTCCGCCAGTCGGCCGGCATTCTTCGGCCACCATTTTATGGACCGCGCCATGATCCCCTTCTCCGTGCTCGACCTCAGCCCGATCGTCCAGGGGGCGACCGCCGCCGACAGCTTCCGCAACACGCTGGACCTCGCCCGCCATGCCGAGCGCTGGGGCTACAAGCGCTATTGGCTGGCGGAACACCACAACATGCCGGGCATCGCCAGCGCCGCCACCGCGGTGGTGATCGCCCATGTCGCCGCCGGCACCTCGACCATCCGGGTCGGGTCGGGCGGGGTGATGCTGCCCAACCA
>NZ_CP167910.1:295000-641445 GCF_041507355.1 Azospirillum sp. HJ39
AGCGGATGCCCGAGGCGCTGGTCAACTATGTCCGACAGCCCTACCTGCGCGCCGTCAGCGAGGACGAGCCCCTTTCCGGCGGCGAGGATCTCGACCGTATCCTCGACCTGATGCAGGCGCGGAGCCGCTACGACTATCGGGCCTACAAGACGCGCACCCTGGTCCGGCGCATCGAGCGGCGGATGGGCATCCACCAGATCGACAGCATGCGCCACTACCGCGAATTCCTGGGAACCCACCCCGGCGAGGTCGAGCAGCTGTCGCGCGACATCCTGATCAGCGTCACCCGCTTCTTCCGCGATCAGGATGCGTTCGCGCTCCTCAACGAGACGATCCTCGTCCCCCTGGTGCAGCAATGCGGTGCCGAACGGCCGATCCGCGTCTGGGTTCCCGGCTGCGCCACCGGCGAGGAGGTGTATTCCATCGCCATGCTGCTGATGGAAGCCTGCGCCGCAGCGAACAAGGCCTGCGACATCAAGGTGTTCGGAACCGACATCGACGTGAGGGCGCTGGATCTCGCAAGGACCGGCGTCTATCCGGAGACCATCGCGGTCGACGTTTCGGCGGACCGGCTGGCCCGGTTCTTCACCCGTGTCGATGCCGGCTACAAGGTCAGCCGGCCGCTGCGGGAAGCGGTCACCTTCGCCGTCCAGAACATGATCAGCGACCCGCCCTTCTCCAGCCTCGACCTGATCAGCTGCCGCAACGTCCTGATCTACATCGATCCGACGGTGCAGCGGTCGATCCTCGAGCTGTTCCATTTCGGCCTTGCCGACGGCGGCGGCCTGTTCCTGGGATCGGCCGAGACCACCGGCGCCCGCACCGACCTGTTCGAGCCGCTGTCCAAGAAATGGCGGCTGTACCGCAAGCTCGGCAACGGCCGCCGCTACAGCCCGGCCCTGCCGACCTCCGTCGACATGCCGGCGGGGACGGTCGCGGTGTCTCCCATCCGGCCGCGCGTCAGTCCGGCCGAGATCACCCGGCAGGCGTTGCTGCTCGCCTATGCGCCGGCCGCCGTGCTGATCGACCAGCATCACCGGATCCTCTACCTGTACGGTCCGACCGGCGACTTCCTCGACCTGCCGACCGGGGAGATGCCGCAGGACCTGACGGCGATGATGCGGGGCGACCTGCGCCTGAAGGTGCGCGGCGCCATCGAAAAGGCACTGGCGTCGGGCAAGCGGGTGACCGTCGACCGGGTCCGCCAGATGCGGGGCGGCGTCCTGTCCCTTCTCACCGTGACCGTGGCCGCCGTCCGACCGCCGCAGGCGGCGGAAAGCCTGCTGCTGGTGACCTTCGTCCGGGACGCGATGCTGGAACCGGCGCCGCCGGGCGACGAGATGCTGGCATCGGCCGAAGCCTCCGCCGTCGAGCAGCTCGAACATGAATTGCGGGTGACGCGCGAGGATTTGAACGCCACCATCCTGGAACTGGAGGCGTCGAACGAGGCCCTGCGCGCCGCAAACGAGGAAATCCTGTCGATCAACGAGGAGCTGCAATCCTCCAACGAGGAGATGGAGACCTCGAAGGAGGAGCTGCAGTCGCTGAACGAGGAGCTCGGCACCCTCAACAGCCAGCTTCACGAGAAGGTCGACGAGCTGGAGAGCGCGACCAACGACCTGACCAACCTGCTGACCAGCTCCGAGATCGCGACGCTGTTCCTGTCGCCCGAGTTGAAGATCAAGCGCTTCACCCCTCCGGCAACGCGCCTGTTCTCGCTGATCCCGACGGATCTCGGGCGGCCGATCACCGACATCTCGCGCCGTTTCAGCGACCCCGACCTGGCGGCCGACATCCGTTCGGTCCTCGACACCCTGTCGCCGCTGGAACGCGAGGTCGAGACCGAGAGCGGCAGCACACTGCTGCGCCGGATCCATCCCTACCGGACCCAGGACAACCGGATCGAGGGGACCGTCATCACCTTCAGCGATGTCACGGCGCTGAAACGCACCGCGGCCACCCTCTCCGAACGGGTCCGGCAGCAGAAGCTGGTCGCCGATCTGGGCCGCAAGGCGTTGGGCGACGAGACTCCGGACGTCCTTCTGCGCACGGCCACCAGCCTCGTCGCCGAAACCTTCGGTGCCGACTTTGTCGGCATCTTCGTTCCGTCGGCCAACGCCGGACGGCTGCGGCTGCTGGAGGGCTGTGGCTGGAGCCGGACCGGGAGCGCAGCCCTGGAGGTTCCGGGTGACCCTTCCTCGCATCTCGGCCGGATCTTCCGGTCGAGGCAGCCGCTCGTCGTCGGCGATTTCGCCGCCGACCGGCGGGTGCCCGGCGCTCCGCCCGTCCCCGGCATCGCCAGCGGGGTCGGGGTCGCCTTCGGTGGCGAGGGCGATGCGACGGAGCCGGCCGTCCTGGCCCTGTACAGCCGGCAAGCGAAACGGTTCGGCGACGACGACGTCGAGTTCCTGCAGGCGGTCGCCAACGTCCTGGGCCTCGCCATGGAGCGGGGCGCCATCCAGGATGCGGTGCGGACGGCCCGCGACTTCGCCGAAGCCATCGTCGACACCGTGCGCGAGCCGCTGCTGGTGCTCGATGCCGGCCTGACGGTGGCGACCGCCAGCCAGGCCTATTTCCGCAAGTTCGCCACCACGCCGGAGGCGACGCTGGGGCATCCGCTGGCCGACCTCGCCGGCGGGGTGTTCCGGGACGCCGCGCTGGACGGGCGGCTGAGGACGATGGTCGCCGACGGCTCGACCATCGAAGCGCTTGAGATCGCCGCCGGACAGGATGACGACGGGCCGCGCGCGTTACAGATCAACGCCCGCCTGCTGAGCCGGTCGGACCGCCCGCTGATCCTCCTCGGCATCGAGGAGGTCACCGAACGCAACCGCGCCCGGCAGGCGCTGGACGCCGCCAAGGCGACGGCGGAGCAGGCGAGCGCCGGCAAGACCCGCTTCCTCGCCGCCGCCAGCCACGATTTGCGCCAGCCGGTGCAGGCGGCGGTGCTGTTCCACCATCTGCTGACCTGCCAGGACCTCGCGCCGGCCTCGGTGAAGCTGCTGAACAGCCTGGGCAACACCCTGACCGCCCTGCAGTCGATGCTGGACGAGATCCTGCATGTGTCGCGCCTCGACGCCGGGGTGGTGAACGTCCAGCCGAGGCCGTTCCGGCTGCGCACGCTCCTCGACCGGCTGACCACGGAGTTCGAACCGCTTGCCCAGGCCGCCGGGCTGACGCTGCGCTCGGTCGACACCGGCGTCACCGTCCACAGCGACCCGAAGCTGTTGGGCCGCATCCTGCAGAATCTCCTGGCCAATGCGGTGAAATACACGGACAGCGGACGCATCCTGATCGGATGCCGCCGTGTCAATGGCGCCGTGCGCATCCAGGTCTGGGACACCGGCCGGGGAATACCCGAGGGGCAGTTGAAGGCGATCTTCGAGGAGTTCCATCAGGTCGGCAATTTCGAGCGGGACCGCCGGCAGGGGCTTGGACTGGGCCTGTCGATCGTGGACCGGCTCGCCCTGCTGCTGCACCACCCGATCGGCGTGCGGTCCGCGCCGGGGCGGGGATCGGTCTTCGAAGTCGTCGTTCCCCTCGCCGATGGGGTCGATGCGGAGGAAGCGGCCGCCGAGGAACACGCGCTCGATGGCGCGGGGCGGCGCGTGCTGGTGATCGACGACGACCCTGCGGTGCTCGACAGCATCTGGCAATATCTCGAGCAACACGGCTTCGACGTGTCGGCCGCGGAGGACAGGGAGACCGCGTTGGCGCGGTTCAGGGAAATCCAACCGCCGGATCTGGTCATCGCCGACTACCGGCTGGGGGAGGACGAGACCGGGGCGGATATCATCAGGCTGTTGCGGACCACATCCGGGATCGCCGTGCCCGGCATCATCCTGACCGGCGACACATCGCCGGAACGCATCCGGGAGGCCAGCCGCAGCGGCTTCTCGCTGCTGCACAAGCCGGTGTCTCCGCTGGATCTGTCGGCGGCGGTGCGGAGCGCCCTGATGGATGACGGTGCCATCGCCTGAAGGCGCGGAGACGCCGCGGCCTGTTCCTTCTGGCCGGCCTTGGGGAGCCGGCCTTCCGGAGGATGATCGTCAGGAGGCGGGCGTCAGCGCCTTGGTGAACTGGGCCAGATTGTGGCGCATCATGTCGATGTAGGTCGCGGCAGGGCCATCCGCCGCCGACAGCGCGTCGGAATAGACCCGGCCGCCGATGCGGGCGCCGGTTTCCCGCGCGATCTGCTCCAGCATGCGCGGATCGGCGATGGTCTCGACGAAGACCGCCTTGATCTTCTCCTTCTTGATCTGGCGGATCAGCCTGGCGATGTCGCCGGCCGACGCCTCCGCCTCGGTGGAGACGCCGACCGGGGCCAGGAAGGTCACGCCATAGGCCTTGGCGTAATAGCCGAAGGCGTCGTGCGAGGTGACGATCTTGCGGTCCTTGCGCGGGATCGGCTTCAGCGCCGCCTTGATCTCGGCCTCCACCGCGTCGAGCTTGGCCCGGTAGGCGGCGTGGTTGGCGCGCAGGACGTCGGCCTTGGCCGGCGCCGCGGCGACGAGGCCCTTCAGGATGTTGTCGGCGTAGATCTTCGCGTTGGCGACCGACTGCCAGGCATGCGGGTCGTGGGCGCCGTGATCGTGGGCATGGCCGTGGCCGTGGTCGTGGCCGTGGTCGTCGTGGCCCTTCTCCTCATGCTCCTCCTCGCCGGCGATGGGCTTGACGCCGGTGCTGGTGACGGCGACCGGACCCTTGTAGCCGGACGCCTTGACCAGACGGTCGATCCAGCCCTCCATCCCCAGCCCGTTGGCGACGACGAGGTTGGCGGCGCCGAGCGCGCGGGCGTCGGCGGGGGTCGGCTCGTAGACATGGGCGTCGCCGTCGGGGCCGACCAGCGTCGTCACCGCGACCTCGTCGCCGCCGATCTGGCGGACCATGTCGCCGAGGATGGTGAAGGTGGCGACCACCTTCACCGGTTCGGCCAGGGCCGGCGGCGCGAAGAGCGCCAGCGCCGCCACGAGCGGGGCGGCCAGCGAGGCGGCGAATGTGCGTTTCATGGGAGACTCTCCTAAGAGCGGGGGAACTCAGGCGTCGAGATGCCGGCCGGGGAACCAGCGCGTCCGCAGGCTGCCGACCGGGCCGAGGGCGAGGGACAGCAGGTAGGCGGCTCCGGCGACCAGGACGATGGCCGGCCCCGAGGGCAGGTTGAAATGGAAGGACAGCAGCAGCCCGCCGATGCCGGACGCCATGGCGAGCGCCATCGCGGTCAGCGCCAGCGTGACGATGCGTTCGGCCCAGAAGCGGGCGGAGGCCGCCGGCAGCATCATCAGCCCGACCGCCATCAGCGTGCCGAGCGCCTGGAAGCCGCCGACGAGGTTGAGGACCACCAGCACCAGGAAGACGAGGTGGCACAGCGCCCCCAGCCGCCCGCGCGACCCGCCGGCCGCGCGCAGGAAGCCGGGGTCGAAGCATTCCACCACCAGCGGCCGGTAGAGCAGCGCCAGCGTCAGCAGCGTGACGGTCGCGATGCCGGCCACCATCAGCAGGCCGGCATCGTCCACCGCCAGGATGGTGCCGAACAGCACATGCATCAGGTCGACGTTGCTGCCGCGCAGCGAGACGATCAGCACGCCGCCGGCCAGCGAGATCAGGTAGAAGGCGGCGAAGCTGGCATCCTCGCGCAGGCTGGTCGCCCGCGACACCAGCCCGGCGAGCAGCGCCACCGCCAGCCCGGCGAGAAAGCCGCCGATGCTCATCGCCCACAAGGACAGGCCGGCGGCCAGGAAGCCGATGGCGGCACCGGGCAGCACGGCATGGGACATGGCGTCGCCCATCAGGCTCATCCGCCGCAGCACCAGCAGGACCCCGACGGGGCCGCAGCCGAGCGACAGCGCCACGCAGGCGGCGAGCGCGCGGCGCATGAAGGAGAATTCCAGGAAGGGGCCGGCGAGAAGGTCGAAGGCGGTCACGGCGCGGCCCTCCGGCAGGGGCGGGCGCGGTCGTCCCACGCCTCCGCCATCGCGCGGGCGCGGTCGAGGTTGGCGGCGGTCAGCGTGTCGGCGGTGCCGCCCCAGGCGACCGGCTCGCGCGCCAGCAGCAGCGTGTCGGGGAAATGGGCGCGGACCTGGTCGAGGTCGTGCAGCACGGCGACCACCGTCCGCCGCTCGCCATGCCAGCGCCGCACGACGTCGAGCAGGTCGGCGGTGGTGCGGGCGTCGATGGCGGTGAAGGGCTCGTCGAGCAGGATCAGGCGGGCGTCCTGCAACAGCATGCGGGCGAACAGCACGCGCTGGAACTGGCCGGCCGACAGGGCGCCGATCGGGCGCCGCTCGAAACCGGACAGGCCGACCACCGCCAGCGCCTCCTCGGCCTGCCGGGCCAGGGCGCGGCCGATGCGGCGGAACAGGCCGACCCGCCGCCAATGGCCGAGCAGCACGGTGTCCAGCACGTCGATGGGAAAGTCACGCTCCACCTCGGCCTGCTGCGGCAGATAGGCGATGTCGGCGGCCTCCAGCCCGTGCAGCGTCACCGACCCGCCGAAGGGCGGCAGGGCGCCGACGACGGCCTTCAGCAGGGTGCTCTTGCCGGCGCCGTTCGGGCCGACGATGGCGGTGAGCGAGCCGTCGCGGAAGCCGCCGGACAGGTGATGGACCGCCGGATGCCGCCGGTAGCCCAGCGTCAGGTCGGTCAGGCGGACCAGCGTGTCCGCCGCCCCGCCGCGGAGGGATGCGGTCATGTCAAATCCCCCAATCCAGCGCCCAGTCGAGCGCCCAGGCGACCGTCAGCCAGAGCAGGGCGCACAGCAGGGCGGCGGCGGCGATCCGCGTCAGGGCGGAGGCGGCCAGCGGCGACCGGGGCCGGTCAATCCTCATCATGGTCATGATGGTCCAGGCAGAGCAGCAGGCGCGGCGCTCCCGACGGATCGGCCGGCGGCGAGCGGTGGACGAGGCCGCGCCCGCGGTTGCCGGGCCAGCCCTCGCCCTTCAGCAGGCCGACATGGCCGGTGCCGAGCTTGCGGATGCGGCGGGGATCGGAGAGCACGGCGTCGTTGTCGCCCCGCCCCAGGGCGGCGCGTTCAACCGCGTCGTCGGGCAGCCAGTGGGTTCCGGCCCCCCGGTAGGTGCAGAGCAGGCGCAGCCCGACATGGTCGGCATGGAAGAAGCGGCAGCCGCCGCCGGCCACGCTGTCGAGCCGCAACTGGACCGCCGGACAGCCGACGATGTCGGCATAGAGGTGCACCAGCCGGACGGCGTCGCGGATCAGCGGCCCGCCGGCCCATCCGGACGGCAGGGCCGCGGCGAGATCCGCGGCGACGCCGTCCGGCGTGGTGACGAGACGGACGGAGGGTCGGCTGGCAGGCGCATCCGGTGCCGCATCCGGTGCCATATCCGGTCCTGGCCCGAGCCGGGCGCATTCCCCGGCGATGCCGGCTGGCAGCCGGCGCCGCCATACGGCCAGCGTCACGCCGGGGCGGCGGATGGCGAACAGTCCGGCGGCGGTGCCGCAGAGGGCGACATGCCCCCGGTCCTCCGGGCCGGTGAAGCCGTGGGAGGAAAGGGGGGCCAGGGGAGCGGTCGGGCAGTGCATGCGGTCTCGGTGGACGGAGGAGCCGCGTTAGTAATGTTATATCATAACGTAATTTGCAAGAGCGCTGCGGCCGGACCTCAGAAGGTCATGGAGAAGGCCAGCTCGGCCGAGCGCGGGCGGCCCAGCACCCAGCTCGTCGTGCCGCCGGCCACCGCATAGACCTCGTCGAACAGGTTGTAGGCGCGCAGGCTGAGCTTGGTGTTGTCGGTCGGATGGTAGTCCAGCCCGGCATTGACCACGGTGTAGGCGGGGCGGACGCTGGTGTTGGCGGCGTCGGCATAGGTCTTGCCGACATACTGCACGCCGGCCCGCGCCTCCCAGCCGGGCAGGAAGGCCCAGCTTCCCCAGATGTTGGCGGTGCGCTCCGGCACGCCGGTCGGCACGTTGCCGGCATAGGACACCGCGCGGCCCGACACCGTTTGCGTGAAGTCGTCGTACTTGGCCTGCAGCAGCGCGCCGTTCACGTCGACCCGCACCCCCTCCCACAGGCCGAGCGACAGCGACGCCTCCAGCCCGCGGGCGGATTGGCGGCCGACCTGCATCGTCACCGCCGGCCGGTTGGGGTCGGTGGTCAGCAGCTTGTCCTTGACGAGGCGGTAGGCGGCCAGCGTCCACTCGCCGCGGCCCTCCAGGAAGGATTGCTTGACGCCGATCTCCAGCTGGCGGCCGGTGGACAGCTCGAAATCCTTCTGCGCCGGCGACAGCGAGATCAGGTTGCCGACCGGATCGACCGCCGTGGCGTATTGCCCGTAGAGGGCGAGGCCGGGAACGACCTCGTACACCGCGCCGGTCCGCCAGCTGGTGGCGTGGAAATCCTTGGTGTAGCTGCTGTTCGCCACCAGATCCCAGCGCTCGACCGTGGGGGCGTCGTAGCGGATGCCGCCGACCAGCGCCAGCTGCGGCGTCAGCGACAGCCGGTCCTCGGCGAACAGCGCATATTGGCGGGTGCGCGAGCGGCTGCGCGGCGAGGTGCCGGCGCTGTTGAGGAACAGGCCCGGCGCCGGGTCGAAGGGATCGACGCTGCTCGACCCGCCATAGGGCGAGTTGTTGGTGTGCTTGAACTCGATCCGGTTCAGGTCGAAGCCGCCGACCATCTCGTTCTTCAGCCCGAACAGCGAGCCGCGCCACGTCGCGTCGAAGCGGTCGCCGACCTGCCGCTGGTCGTGGTAGATCTCGATGTAGCTGCTGCGCTGGATCCGCTGGGTGGCCGGGATCCAGGCGTAGCTTTCCACGTCCTTCCAGTGGCGGTGGCTGGTCAGGTGATAGGCGGTGTTGCGCAGGGTCAGCGCATCGGACACCGCCCATTCGGCCTTCAGCTGGGTCCAGTTGTCGCGGTAGCGGATCGCGCTGTCGGCCACGTTGTAGTTGCGGTGGCGCAGCGCGTCGTTCAGGCCGCCATTGATCAGCGGCGTGCCGAAATACTCCTGCGGCTGCTGGTCGCCATAGTCGTTGGACAGGGTGACGGCGAAGTCGGGCGTCGCCTGGAGCCTCACCGCGCCCGACACCGCGAGGTTTTTCATATCGCCGCGGTCGACCCAGCCGTTGGAGCGGTTGCCGCTGACGTCCAGCCGGTAGGACAGCTTCTCGCCCACCGGGCCGCCGCTGCCGAAGGCGGTGCGGCGGGTGCCGTCGGTGCCGATGGCGACCATCGCCTCGTGGCGGGCATCGGCGGTCGGGCGCTTGGGCACCACGTTGATCACGCCGCCGATGGCGCCCTCGCCATAGAGGACGGAGGCCGGGCCGCGCAGCACCTCGATCCGCTCGGCCGACCAGCTGTCGAACGGGAAGGTGACGGTGCCCGACCCGACATAGAGCCGCGTCCCGTCATAGAGCTGCATCACCGAGCCGTGGCCGGCGAAGCCGCGCGTCGCCAGCGACGAGCCGCCGTTGCCGGGCGCCGCCAGCGAGGTGAAGCCGGTGGCGTTCTGGGTGACGGCCTCGATGACGCTGGTCTGGCCGCGGTCGCGGATGGTCCGGCCGGAGATCACCTCGACGCTGGCCGGGGTCTCCAGCGGCGTGAGGTCCAGGCGGCTGCCGCCGGTGTTCGGGCGGTCGAGCGCCAGCCCGGCCGGCGCCGGGTCCGCCGCGTTGCCGGTGACGGTGACGGGAGACAGCGTCACCGGGGCGGGTGTGACCGGCGGCTCGGCGTCGGCGGCAAATGCAGTCGCCGGACCGAAGGAGGCCGCCGCGAGAAGCAGGGTTGCCAGCGAGGACGGCCGGCGGGCGGGGCCGGAGCGGAGATGGACAGGACGCAAGGAAAATCCCCCCAGAGGATGGTTTGCAAAAAGGCATGGAAAGGCGTGCCGCGAAGGCGGGGCTTCGCGGAAGGCGGGTGGTGTTCGGGTCGGGTCGGGGGCGCCGGCCGGTCAGGCGGACGGCGCGGGAGAGGAGCGCGGCGGCGTTACCCCATCGGGTCGTCCTCCGCCGGCTCGGCCGGGAGATTGCGGTGCAGGATGTCGGCGGCGTGCGGCGCGTCGGCCAGCAGATGGCCGCCGACGAGGCGGTCGATCCGCTCGGGCGTCAGGTCGCCGTACCAGACCGCATCGGGCTGGACGACCAGCAGCGGGCCGCGGTTGCACGGGTAGAGGCAGCTGGTCCGCGCGCACATCGCCCGGCGCGGGCCGGCGTTCAGCGCGCGGTGCCCCTTCATCGCCGCGCGCAGATGCTGGTACAGCGCATCGGCGCCGCGATGCAGGCAGCGGGCGCCGACGCAGACGAAGATCTGCCGGCCATGCTCGGGGATCGCCGACCAGCCGGGCTTGCCGAGGCTGGGCTCGGTCGCGCGCACGTCCGTTGCGGCGGCGGGGTCGCTTGCGATGCGGTCGAGGGCGGCGGGCAGGTCCAGCGCGCTTTCCACCGGCGGGGCCAGCCGGACGGTCATCCGGCTGCCCTGCGCTATCCAATGGCTGAGCGCCCCCGGCAGCCAAGCCGACAGGCTGGGATCGGCCGGGACCATGCTGGGGATCACCAGCGCTTCGGTCGCGCCGGCCCGCTCCAGCCCGGCCAGGACGGCGGGCAGGGCCGGGCCGGACAGGTCGGCATGGGCGGTCGCCACCGTCACCGTCTCGCCGCGCGCGGCATGGAGGGCGGTCAGCGCCGCCGCCAGGGCCTTGAGGGTCTGCCCATGGTCGAAGGACGCGCGGCCATAGAGGACGATGGCCCGCGCCGGAGTCGGCAGGGTCGGGGGCATGGTGCCGTGTTCCATCATGTCATCTCCCCTACACCGCGGACTTGCGGCGCATGAGCCAGAGGAAGAAGGCGCCGCCGACGAGGGCGGTGACGACGCCGACCGGGATCTCGCGCGGGGCGAAGGAGGCGCGGGCGACGACGTCGACCCACAGCAGCAGCAGCGCGCCGCCCAGCGCCGCCACCGGCAGCAGCGCCCGCAGCGAACCGCCGACCAGCATCCGCGCGATGTGCGGCACCACCAGCCCGACGAAGCCGATGCCGCCGCAGGCCGACACCAGCGCCCCGGTCATCAGCGCGGTGACGGCGAACAGCTCCAGCCGCAGGCGCCCCGGATCGGTGCCGAGCGAGCGGGCGGCATCGTCGCCCAGCGCCAGCGTGTTGACGGTGTCGGCGCGCAGCCACAGCCAGACCAGCCCGGCAACGGTCAGGGCGGCCGGGATCGGCAGGACGCTCCACCGCGCGGTGCCGAAGCCGCCCATCATCCAGAACAGCGCCGCGTCGGCCCCGCGGTCCATGGCGGCGACGATCAGCGCGTTGGTGACGGCATGCAGGATGAAGGCGACCGCGACCCCGGTCAGCACCAGCCGCTCGCTGGTCACCATGCCGTCGCGCCCGCGCGCCGCCGCGAAGACGGCCAGCATGGCGGCGAGCGCGCCGAGGAAGGCGGCGGCCGGCAAGCCGACCGATCCGGCAACCGATCCGGCCATGGCGCCGGCATAGAGCAGGACCGTCACCGCCCCGACCGAGGCGCCGGCCGACACGCCGAACAGGTAGGGGTCGGCCAGCGGGTTGCGCGTCACCACCTGGAGCACGGCACCCACCGCCGCCAGCCCGGCCCCGGCCAGCGCGCCCAGCAGCACGCGCGGCAGCCGCAGTTCCCAGACGATGTTGCGCTCGGCCCGGCTGGCGTCGGGGAGCGGGGCGAGCGCCGGCCAAAGCTCGTGCGCGATCACCGCCCAGACCTTCGGCATCGGGATGGGCGCGGCGCCGAAGCCGACGGCGGCGACCAGGGACGGCACGAGGAGGACGGCCAGCAGCAGGGGCAGGCGGGAGCGGCTCATCGCTGGAACAGCTCCGGGTGCAGGGTGCGGGCCATCCGTTCCAGCGCATCGACGTTGCGGGTGGAGGGCGTCTGCTCGGCATAGGTCAGGACGATGAAGCGGCGCTCGCGCACCGCCTCGACGTCGGCCAGCTGCGGCGCGGCCAGCAGGTTGCGGATCGTCGCCTCGGCCGGGATGCGGTGGTCGCTGACGATTATCCATTGCGGATTCCGCCGCACCATCTCCTCCCAGCTGACCCGGACATAGCTGTTGGGGATGTCGTCGAAGATGTTGCGGCCGCCGGCCAGCTCCATCAGCAGGCTGGTCATGCCCTCGCGCCCGACCGACAGCGGCGCGCCCTCGGTGTGGCAATCGTCGCAATACATCACACGCGGACGGTCGGCGGCGGTGCCGGTGCGCTCGGTCACCGCGGCGACGCGGCGGCGGAAATCGGCGACCATCGCTTCGGCGCGGTCGGAAATGCCGAAGATTTTGCCCAGGGCCAGCAGGTCGGCATAGAGCGTGTCCATGCCGATCGGCTCGCGCGGGCCGATGCGGATGCAGCTTTCCCGCAGGGTATAGGTGGCGACCCCCATCTCGGCCAGCCGCGCCGGGGTGAGGCCGCGCGCCTCGTTGAAGCCGTAGCTCCAGCCGGCGAACAGGAAGTCGGGGTCGACGGACAGCACCGCCTCCAGCGTCGGGGCGCGGTCGGGCAGACGCGGCAGGGCGGCGACGATGCCTGGCGGGGCGACCAGCCGGTGCTCGGCCCCGGCGATGCCGGAAACGGCGACCAGACGGTCGGCGAGGCCGAGATCCAGCATGGTCTGCGTCATGTTGGTGTCGTGGACCATCGGCCGCTTGGGCGGACCGGTGAAACGGGTGGTCTCGAAGCAGTTGGCGACCTCGACCGGGTAGCTCTGGGCGTGCGCGCCGCAGGCGGCCGTTCCCAGGAGAAGGGCCAGCGGCAGGCCGCGGAGGACAGGCGGGATCATGGGCGGTCCGTCAGGTGGCCGGCAGGGGGGAGAGGTCGATGCGCAGCCGGCCGTTGCCGGGATGGCGGTCCACCGTGGCGGCGACCCGGTAGACCGCGGCCAGCCGTTCGGGCGTCAGCGCCGCGTCCGGCGCGGCGTCGGACAGCAGGCGGCCGTCCTTCATCAGCAGGATGCGGTCGCACCAGCGCGCCGCCAGGTCGATGTCGTGCAGCGTCGCCACCACGGTGATGCCGAGGCCGCGCAGCAGGTCGAGCAGGGCGAAGCGGTGGTGGATGTCCAGGTGGTTGGTCGGCTCGTCGAGCAGCAGGATGCGCGGGCGCTGGGCCAGGGCGCGGGCGACCATCGTCCGCTGGCGCTCGCCGCCCGACAGCCGTTCGACCGGGCGGTCGGCCAGCGCGGTCAGCTCCAGCCGGGCCAGCGCGTCCTCGACGATGGCGGGATCCTCCGGCCCCGGACCGGCGAAGGCGGAGCGGCGATGGGCCAAGCGGCCCATGCCGACCACGTCGCGCACGGTGAAGCCGAGCGCGGCGGTGGAGTCCTGCGCCTGCAGCGCCAGCCGGCGGGCCAGTTCCACCGGGCGCAGGGCGCGCGGATCCTCGCCCTCGATGCGGATTCTGCCGGCCGAGGGGGCCTGCAACCCGGCGAGGCAGCGCAGCAGCGTGGTCTTGCCCGAGCCGTTGGGGCCGAGGATGCCGAGGAGGATGCCGGGCGGAACGGAGAAGCCGACCTGATGCAGCACGGCCCGGCCGTCCAGATTGCCGCCCAGCCGGCAGTCCAGCCCCTCCACCGCGATGGCGGCGGGCGGCGATGGGGTCTGGGATGGTCCGGTCGGGAAAGGCGCTGGCGTCATCCGTGCTTCCTGCCGTTGCGGGGCAGGGGAACCGGGCGGACGACTTGCGGGGCAGGCGCGGGCGTGTCCTGGACGGACTCCGGCCACACGCATGGCAAGCGTTCCACCGGGACACCCCGCCCGAGGACGTTTCGTTGTGGTGCTGGCAGGTCTCCTGGCTTGCGGGTCGCCGCCGGTCCGTCCAGCCTTCCCAGCACCCCGGAGGGCGCCAGTGGCGTAAAATGACGGAACGGCTCACCGCTCACAGTTGCGGGGGCAGCCCCGGTCTCACCGCAAGACGCGGCTCACCGGGTTCCCTCTTAGCTTCCGGCGGAGGCCGCCGGAAGAACCAGTACCGCCGCATTCATGGTCGACCCCGCCGCCGCGGTCAAGGTCCGTTCGCGTGGGGGCCGGGAAATCGCCTGTGAGTCCCTCTCCCGCCCCGGGAGAGGGAAGGGGCCCAAGCGCAGCTTGGGAAGGGTGAGGGGTTAGGCACGAAGCCATGCGGCTCGGGACTCTTGGCCCACCCCTCACCCTCCCCACTTCGTGGGTCCCCTCCCTCTCCCGGGGCGGGAGAGGGCAACCGTCGCCAAAGAGATACACGCGAAAGTAGAGTTTCATCCTGATGGCTGTCCCGTCATGCGTCGCGGTCCGGTATGTAATGTTATAACGTAACATATCGGGCGAACGGGCGGTCCGCAAGGAAAGATCGGCCGGGCTTTCCACATCCCTTTCCACATCGGCTTCATCGGCTATTAACGTGTTTTTGCTGAATTCGTAGGGTGCGGTCCGCCCATGGATGTGATGGCGTCGGCGCTGGCGTGGGAATGGCGATGGGCGATTCGGACGATCTTTTCGACATGTACCGCAAGGACCAGGGCAAGGCGGCCCTGAGCGGTCCCACCCTGGCGACCGCCCTTGCCGACACGGTGAAGCGCAGCTTCGCCCAGATCGACGAGCTGTGCGCGGAGGTGACGCGGGCGCTGGCGCAGGCGCGCTATACCACCCGGCTGGCGCAGACGGTGACAGACCGCTCCAGCTATGTGCGGCTCGACCGTCAGTCCGAGAGCTTCCGCGACTATCTGCGCGGCTGGAGCCAGCAGCGGGCGGAGAAGGGCACCGGCGGCATGCATTGGGAGGCCCAGATCCTCGTCACCGACCATCGGCGGACGACCAAGGAGATCGGGCTGGGCATCGCCTTCGAATGGCCGGGCGCAGGCGAGGAGGGCAACCTCGCCTTCGTCGAATTCTGGCCGACCGGCAGCGGGGTGGCGCTGCCGTCGGACGCGCGCGGCTTCCAGCGCGCGCTGGTCGCCAGCATCATCAAGCTGGAGCAGGCGGGCGAACTGTCCAGCGTGAAGGGCCGGGGCTAAAGCGAGGCGTTCAGGCCGGAGGCCGACAGCTCCACCGGCCGGCGGGCCTGGCCGTCGCGGGCATAGGTGCCGTCGCTCGACGCCTTCTCCAGCGCGGCGAGCAGGTTGCGGTTGATGGTCAGCACCGCCTTGCGCAGGGCGACGAGGCCGGAGGCGTTGACCGACACCGCCCGGTCGAGCCGGTCGATGCGCTCCAGCGTCATCGCGCGCAGGTCGTCGGGCAGGCGGATGCCCTCGTCGCGCGCCCGCAGCACGGAGGATTCCAGCTGCTCGGCCATCGCCGCCTTGCGGTGGGCGAAGACCTCCAGCCGGTCGAGCATGCCGGCGGCGATGCAGGCCGACTCCTCCTCCAGCACCGCCGACAGCGCCTCGACCGCGTCGAGGAAGTCGCGGACCAGCAGCGCGGTGGCGCCGTCATAGCCGGGTTCCGGTGCGGCCGGACCCTCGGCCGGTGCGGTTCCGGCGATGCGGTCGGGAACGAACTCGTGGATCAGGTCCTTGAGGGTGACGCTCATGATGTGCGCTCCGTTTGGGCGGCGCCTTGGGCTGCCCCTTGGGCGGCGTAGAGGCGGGCGATCTCGTCATGCGTCATCCGGCCGATGCCAAGCCCGCCGGACTCGGCGATGGCCTTGCCGTATTCCTGCAGCATCATGCTGCGCCACGGCTTTTCCGCCGGGCCGCCGCCGCCGAACAGCGGGCTTTCGCGCATGCCCGCGAACATGCTCTCCATCAGCTGGCCGACGATCATCGCCTCGAACTCCTTGGCGACCTTCTCGGCGGCAACCTTTTCGGCGGCGGCCGGATCGGGCAGCGCGGATGTCTGTTTGGATGCCGCCTGCGGCGTGGAACGGAGGGTGGGGGCTGCGAGGTCCATCGTCGGCTCCGGGCTTCTTGCGGTCAGATGATTTCCAGGTCGGCATGCAGGGCGCCGGCGGCCTTGATGGCCTGGAGGATCGCCACCATGTCGCGCGGCCCCACCCCCAGCGCGTTCAGCCCGTTGACCAGCTGCTGCAGGCTGACATTGCCGCCGACGGTGACGAACTGGCGGCCGTTGCCCTCCTGCACCTGGACGTCGGTGCGCGGCACCACGACGGTCGAGCCGTTGCTGAAGGGCTGCGGCTGCGACACCTGCGGCGCCTCGACCACGCGGACGGTCAGGTTGCCCTGGGTGATGGCGACGCGGCTGACCCGCACGTCGTCGCCGATGACGATGGTGCCGCTGCGCTCGTCCACCACCACGCGGGCGACGCCGTCGGGCCGCACCGCCAGCTGCTCGATCTCGCCGATCAGGCGGGAGACGTTGCCGACATAGCCGCCGGCGATCCGCACGTCGACCGTGGTCAGATCCACCACCCGCGCGTTGCCGGCGCCGAGCCGGCCGTTCACCGCGTCGGCGATGCGGATCGCCGTGGTGAAGTCGGGGTTGCGCAGCGCCATCCGCACCGCGCCGATGTCGTTGAGGGCGAATTTCAGCTCGCGTTCCACCGTGGCGCCGTTGGCGATGCGGGCGGTGGTCGGCACCCCCTTGGTCACCGTCGCCGCGGCACCGCCGGCGGAAAAGCCGCTGACCGACAGCGGCCCCTGGGCGACCGCATAGGCCTCGCCGTCGGCGCCCAGCAGCGGCGTGACCACCAGCGTGCCGCCGAGCAGGCTGGTGGCGTCGCCCAGCGCCGAGACGGTGACGTCGACGGTGGTGCCCTGGCGCGGGAAGGGTGGCAGGCTGGCGGTGACCATCACCGCCGCGGCGTTGCGGGTGCGCAGCGTCTCGCCGCGGGTGTTGATGCCCAGCCGCTCCATCATCCCCTTCAGGCTCTGTTCGGTGAAGGGGGTGTTGATCAGCCGGTCGCCGGTGCCGTTCAGCCCGACCACCAGACCGTAGCCGACCAGCTGGTTGCGGCGCACCCCGTCGAAGGTGACGAGATCCTTCACCCGCGTCTGCGCCGCCGCCGCGGCCGCCCAGCCCCAGCACAGCGCGAGCGCCAGCAGGCAGGCGGCGACGGCTTGGACCGGGCGGCGGACCGGGCTGAACCGGGCGGAGGGGGAGGCGCGATGCATGGGGAGCCTTACCGGTCGTTGGAGCCTGGCCGTTGTCGCTGGGCCGGCGGGGCCTACAGGTAGTTCGACAGGCGCAGCTTGGCGATGCGCGCGGTGGCGCTGGCGGTGGCGTCGAGCTGCGCCTCCAGCTGGCTGATGCGCGTGCTCGCCTCGTAGGGGTCGACGCCTTCGAGATTGTCGATCTGCAGGTTCAGGATCGATTTCTGCGTCCGGTGCTGTTCGGCGACGGTGGCGACCTGGGCGCGCTGGATGCCGAGCTGCGCCGTCGCCTCGCGCAGGTTGCCAAGCCCGCCCGACAGCTTGTCGACCGCGGTCTTGATGTAGTCGGGATAGGCGTCCACCGGCATGGCGGAGGTGTCGACCGCCGCCAGCATGTAGATGCCCTCCAGCAGCTCGCGCATCATCGGGTCGTTGGCCTGGACGCCGTAGGCGATGGTGGCGGAGTCGGCCGGCCGGCCGCTGACCCGCGGCGAGGCGCCGCCGCCGGCCCGATAGGCGGTGGTGCCGGTGTAGAGGCCGCCTTCGAAGCTGTCCGGCGGCGCGGAGCCCGGCGGATCGTAGACCGCGAACAGGGCGTCCAGGGCGGTGACGACCGCCGCGGTCTCCGCCGCCGTGGTCGGGGCGGGATTGCCGCCGCTGGCTGCCTGGATCGCGTCGCGGACGATCTGCATCGGGGCCGGCGGGCCGGAATCGTCGCCGTCGACGTTGCGCATCGGCGGCTGGTCCAGCGCGGTGCCGGCGAACAGGTAGACGTTGCCCGCCGAGGCGTTGAGCAGGCTGACCACCTGATCCAGCACGCCGCGCGCCCGGATCTGCAGCGAGGTCCCGGTCGGCGACTGCTGCCCCAGCCCGGTCGAGGCGGCGGCCAGCAGGTCGTTGCCCGACGCCAGGATGCTGGTCATCGCGCTGTCCATCATGTCCATCCGCCCGTCGAGCAGGTCGGTGGTCTTGATGTATTCCTCGGTGCGGTCGAACAGGTTGCGCAGCGCGACGTCGCGGCCGGTCGAGGCGCCAAGGGTGGCGGCGACGTCGGCATGGACGCCGGTCGCGACCTCCTCGTTGGCGCGGACCAGATCCATCTGCTGCCGGGCCATGGTGCCCTGCAGCTTGCGGCTCATGCCCAGGGTGGACAGGGCGTTGTACAGCATGGCCTTATCCCTTGATCTGCAACAGGATGTCGATCATCCGCCCGGCGACCTGGATCACCTGGGCGCTGGCGCCGTAGCTCTGCTCGATCAGCAGCAGTTTCTGCATCTCGTCGTCGATGTTGACGCCGTCGCGGTTGACGCGCGCCGTCTCCAGCGTGTCGGCGCCGATCTTGCGGGCGTTCATCTCGGTCTCGGCCCCGGTCCGGTAGCCCTGCTGGGCCGACACCATGGCGGTGGCGTAGGCGCCGAGCGTGGCGTTGGGCATCGTCAGGTCGGTCGCGGAGAAGGCATGGGTCGCGGTGAAGGCGCCCAGGAACTTGTCGATCTGGGTCTGGTCGCCCGGCTCCAGCGGGGCGGCGGCCTGGATGCCGCTGCGCACCCGCCAGCTCTCCCCCTGCACCGCCGGATTGACGGCGATGCGCGCCGCAGCCCCGTCGGTGCCGGCGGCCAGGACGAACAGGCCGGCGCCGGCCGGGTCGGCCTCCGCCGCCTGGAAGCCCTGCACCAGCCCCTCGGCCAGCTGGTCGAGCTGGTCGAGCGCGCGCGGCATGTCGCGGGTGATGGTCTGGACATAGCCCATGATGCGGCCGGTCTGGATCTCGGTGTCCGGGTTGGGCGCGGTGCCGCTGGGTGGCGCGCCGTCGCCGAGCCAGGCCAGACGCTGGCCGTTGATCTGCAACTCGCCGCCGACCAGCGCCAGCGGCGTGTCGCCGGGCTCCAGCGAGCGGTCCATCAGGGTCTGGCCGTTGCGGGTCATCACCACCACCTGACCGTCGTCGCCGGTGTAGGTGCGGATGCCGATCTCCTGCGACACCTGGTCGAGCAGGCGGTCACGCTCGTCGCGCAGGTCGCCGGCATCGCCGCCGCGCGCCTCCAGCGCCGCGATGCTGCCGTTGAGGTCGCCGACGCGGTGGAGCGCCGCGTTCACCGTGTCGACCGAGGTCTGCAGGCGGTCGCGGGCATCGCCGATCACCGCCTGCGCCGCGTCGGCCGCGCTGTTCAGCCCGGCGGCCAGCGCCGTCGCCTGCGACACCACCGCATTCTGCGCCGCGTCGTCGTTGGGCATGTCGTGCAGGCGGGAAAAGGCCTGCTGCAGCTTGGACAGCTGGGTCGAGACCGATTTCTGGTCCTGCGGCTGGCCCAGCACCAGCGCATAGTCGGCCAGCGCCGACGCCCGCGCCTCCTGCGCGGTGTAGCGGCTGGTCTCGTAGCGGGCGTCGCGGATCAGCAGCTCGTCGACCTTGCGGCCGATGGAATCGACGCGCACGCCGCCGCCCTGGCCGGCGGTGACGACCGCGGACAGGTTCAGGTCACGCCGGACATAGCCGGCGGTGGTGGCGTTGGCGAGGTTGTGCGACAGCAGCGCCGCCTGCTGCTGCGTGGTGCGCAGGCCGGACAGGGCGGCGGACAGGGCAAGCTGGACGGTCATGGCCGGGGCTCCGTCGCGGTCAGCGCTTCAGGCGCGTGGTCTCTTCGACCAGCTCGTCGGTGGTGCGGACCAGCGTGGCGTTCGAGGAATAGGCGCGCTGCGTCTCGATCAGCGACACCAGCTCGGTCGCGATGTCGACGTTCGACTGTTCCAGCGCGCTGCCGACCACCGTGCCGGCCTTGCCGCTGTTGCCGGCCGACAGGGTCAGCGTGCCGCTGTCGCGGCCCAGCGTGTAGGTGTTGCCGGCCTGGGTGACCAGACCGTCCGGGTTGGTGACGTTGGCCACCGGCACCTGATAGAGCCCCTGGCGCGCGCCGTTGTCGTAGAGCGCCCACAGCTTGCCGGTCTCGTCGATGTTGACCGAGGTGACGCGGCCGGCCTTGGCGCCGTCGGCGGTGATCTGCGGCACGTAGTCGCCGCGCAGCTGGGTGATGTTGCTGACGTTCAGCGTGAAGCTGTCGGGCGTCGGAGCGGCGGCGTTGGTTCCGGACACGATGCTGAACGTACTGTTGCCCACCGGATTGCCCGTCGCATCCACCATCGTTCCCGCATAGGGGCCGACCGAAGCGAAGGTGAAGGTGAGATCCGCCGGAGCCGGGGCCGGATCCAGCGTGTAGTTGGCGGGCGGGGTGATGGCGAGCGTCCAGACGCCGTTGGTGGGCACCAAGGGATCGGGCGCGGTGGTCATCGTCCAGTCGAGCTTGATGTCCTGCGCGTTGCCGAGGCTGTCGTAGAAGGTCGTGGTGGTGGCGAAGTTCGTTCCGACCGCGGCCTGGGCCGGCAGGTTGCCGGTCAGCCCCATCTGGGTGGTGCGGCTGCCGCCATAGGCGAGGTTGCCGATGTTGATGGTTTCCAGGTCGTCGAAGCGGGTGGTGTTGACGGTGCCGAGGCCGCCGTTCGCGTCCAGCTTCCAGCCCTGGAGATACTGGCCGGCGGTGTTGCGCAGGAAGCCGCTGTCGTCGGGCAGGAAGCTGCCGGCGCGGGTCAGCGCATAGTCCGGCGTGCCGGTCGCCGTGTTGCCGACGACGAAGAAGCCGCTGCCGCTGATCGCCATGTCGGTGGTCGAGCTGGTGCCGAGCAGGGTGCCGTCCTGCTCCACCTGGTAATGCACGTTGGACTGCACGCCGCTGGCGGAATAGGTGGTGCGGTCGCCCGGCGACGTGACCAGGGTGGAGAAATCCACGGTGGCCCGCTTGTAGCCGGCGGTCTGCGAGTTGCTGATGTTGTCCGAGATGGCGGCGAGGCGCGCGCTTTGCGCGGACATGCCGCTGATGCCGGACCGCATGGCGCTGTACAGGCTCATCCTTGGATCCTCTGGTCAACCAGTGGGAACTGGCGTGGGAACTGGCCGTCGTGGCATGCCGCCAAGGGGCGGCGGACGGACGGCGAAGGGAGTGTCCCGGGATTCTCCGCGGAGGACTGTTGGGCCTGACGGTAGCGGAGCGGTTTTAAAGGGGCTTTAAAAGAAAAAGCGGGCGCTTTTGTTAAAATGCGCCGCGCTTTTCTTGGGAATTGAGGTGATGGCTTCGTCTTATCCCGGCCGGCGCAGCAGCGTGATGCTGATCCGCCGGTTGCTGGGGTCCAGCGGGTCGCTGGAGCCGAAATGGTCGAGGTCGGCGCGGCCCTCGACCCGGACGATGCGGGTGCCCGGAATGCCGCCCGACAGCAGTTCGCGGCGGGCGGCGTTGGCGCGGTCGCTGGACAGCTCCCAATTGCCGTACTTGGCATCGGCGGCATAGCCGAGCGCGTCGGTGTGGCCGGTGATGCCGATCGGGTTGGGCACCGCGGCCAGCGCCGCCGCCACCATGCGCATCAGCCGGCGGCCCTGGTCGTTCATCTGGGCCGAGCCGACCTTGAACATCGAGAAGCGCGCCTGGTCGGTCAGCTGCACCCGCAGCCCCTCCGGTACCTGCTGGATCACCAGGCTGCCCGACAGGGCGTTGAGGTCGGGCGAGGCGGCGATGCGCTGGCGCAGGTCCTGCTCCAGCGTCTCCAGCGCGACCTTTTCGGTCAGCTCGGCCGACTGGCGGTCGAGCAGCGCTTCCAGCTCGGCGCGGGTCGCGCCGATGCTCTGGCCGGCGGCGGTTCCGGCCCCGGCGGCAGGCGGCGCGCTTTCGCCGGCGGGCGGAGCGGTCTCGGGAGCGGGGCGCAGCAGGTCGACCGGCGGCACCGCGCCGCCCGGCGGATGGGGCATCGCGTCCTTGCGGCCGGCCGGCTGGCGGTCGCTGTCGCCGACCGAGGAGACGACCGGCGGCGAGGCGACCGGGCTCGCCTGGTCGCCGGCGGCGTTGGGGGTGGTCAGCGAGCCGGTCTTGTCGACCGAGCGTCCGGCCAGCATGCCGTCGGCGCCGGAGTTGCTCTGCGACACCGCGACCGGGTTGAAATAGTCGGCGATGCCCTTGCGCTGTTCGGTGGTGGTGATGTTCATCAGCCACATCACCAGGAAGAAGGTCATCATCGCCGTCACGAAGTCGGCGTAGGCCAGCTTCCAGGCGCCGTTGTGCTCCTCCTCCTCATGGCCGCCGAGATGGCGCTTGACGATGATCGGGGGCAGGGCGGTCTTGCGCGGCATCGGCGGTCACGCGGCCTGCCGGCCGTCGCGGGCCTTGGCCTGCGACGACAGGGTGGTGGCGACCTCGACCTCGGCCAGGCTCGGCTGGATGTCGGTGTAGAGCACCTTGCGGGCATATTCGGCGCAGACCTGCGGCGGGCTGCCGCGCAGGTAGGCGCACAGCGCCGCCTTGATGCAGAAATACATGTTCAGTTCCGATTCGCGGCGCTGGCGGGCGGCGCTGGCGATCGGGCCGACCATGCCGTAGGACAGCAGCACGCCGAGGAAGGTGCCGGTCAGCGCGCCGCCGATCATGTGGCCCAGCACCTCCGGCGCCGCGCTGATCGCCCCCATGGCGTTGATGACGCCGAGCACCGCGGCGACGATGCCCAGCGCCGGCAGCGCGTCGGCAAGGTTCTGCAGCGCCTTCGGCACCTGGTTCAGCTCGCGGCCCAGCGTGTCGAGCTCCTCCGCCATCAGCGATTCCAGGTCGTGCGGGTTGTCCTGCCCCAGCGCGATCAGGCGCAGGTAGTCGCACAGGAAGGTCATGCAGCGGTCGTAGCGCAGGACGTTGGGATATTGGGTGAAGAGCGGGCTGTCGGCCGGCTTGTCGATGTCGGGCTCGATCTGCGACATGCCCTTGGACTTGGCGACGCGCAGCAGGCCGTAGACCAGCGCGATCATGTCGAGATAGTCGTTCTTCGGCGTGGTGCGCCCGCGGGCGATGGCGCCGACGGTCCGCAGCGTGTCGCGCAGCACCGACGGGCTGTTGGCGATGGCGAAGCCGCCGATCCCCGCCCCGATGATGATGACGATCTCCACCGGCTGCCACAGCACCGCCATCCGCCCGCCCATCGCGTAGAAACCGCCGAGCACGCTGGCGAACACCGCGATCAACCCGAACATCAAGCGCATGTTTTCTTCTCCGGATGTGCACAGGCCGTCGCGACCGGGAGCGGGTATTTCCGTCCGCGACGCTACAGGGCGCCGTTTAAAGCGGCTTTACGATTCAGGGCTTTGCCCGCCACGCCTTCGCCAGCCGGTCGAGCGCGCCCGCCGCGGCGAGGTCGCGCTCCACCTGCTCCGCGCGCAGCGGGCCGTCGGCCGGCGGCGGCGCCAGCGCGTCGAGCAGCCCGGCCCAGCGGGTGCCGGCCAGACGCCCGCGCTGCGTCCCGTCGGGATCGCGCAGCGCCTCGGGGTCGCCGGCCAGATAGGCGGACAGGCCGTGCAGCGCCACGTCCTCCGCCGTCGGATCGGCCCCGGTGGCGGCCAAGTCGGCGAAGGCGTTGCGGGCTGCCGGCCATTCGCCGGCGGCGAACAGGCCATGGGCGCGCAGGCGCGCGGCCTCCGGTCCGCCCAGTCCCCGCAGCGTGTCGAGCGCCCGCACCATGTCGCCGTCGCCGAGCAGCGCGTCGGCGCGCAGCAGGGCGCGGCGCTCGGCCAGGGCGGGGTCGAGCCCCGCGCCGCCGGTGCGGGCCAGCACGTCCAGCGCCTCCGCCTCCCGGCCGCCGTCGATCAGCGCGCGGGCCAGCACCGCCCCAAGCTCCGCCCGGCGCGGGCCGTCGGCGGTCTCGGCCAGGGCGTGCAGGATGCGGGCGGCCTCCAGCCCGTAGCCGTCGCGCAGCAGCAGCGTGGCGAGGCGGCCGCGCAAGGCGCCGTCGCGGCTGTCGGCGAGCGCGACCAGCCGGCCGTGCCGGGCCTGGAGCGCCAGCGCATAGAGCCCGCCCGGCGGCGACCGTTCCAGCCGGTCGAGCACCGCGGCCAGCAGGCCGCGTCCGGCCGACAGCGCGTCGCGGCCGCGCGCGGTGGCGCCGAAGCGCCGGCCCAGCAGCCCGAAGATGTCGAGCGCGGCGTCGGTCCGCCCGCTGCGGGCATAGGCGCCGCCGAGCGCGGCCAGCGCCTCGGTCTCGATCTCGTCGCCGCGCCAGGCGAAGCGCAGCGCCTCCAGCGCGGCGATGGCGCCATCCTCGTCGAGGCGGCCCAGGCCGCGGCGCAGCTCGATGGCGCGCACCTCCGCCCGGCGGGCGAAGGGGCCGTGGCGGTGCGCCGCCGCCGCGTCGTAGCGCTCCAGCGCGGCGTCGAGGGTGGCTCCCGGGGCGGCTCCCTGGGCGGCTCCCTGGGCGGTCCCGGGGGTATCGGCGGGCGCCGCCTTCAACTCGGCCAGCCGGCCGCGGAAATAATCGAGCCGCCCGTCGGTCATCCCGGTCGAATCGACGGTGATCATCTCCAGCACGATCAGGTTCAGGGCGGCGGCGTCCCCGGCCGCGTCCGCCGCGGCGGCGAGCGTGGTCAGCAGGCGGCTGCGCAGGTCGGCCGGATAATCGAGCAGGCGGCGCAGCGCGATCGGCAGCCCGTCCTTGGCCGCCGCCCAGCGGGTCGGCGCCAATGCCACGCTGCGCCAGACATGATGGTCGGGCATGGCGCCGGGCGGCAGCTGGACGAAGAGGTTGTCGTCCGGCTCGTCCTCGCGGTCGAGCGCGCGGAAGGCGTCGCCCAGGATGCGCAGGCTGTAGCGCTGGTCGGGGGCCGGCGACCGGCTGGCCGCCGCCTCCAGCGCCGCGCGCCCTTCCTCGTCCATGGCGCGGGCCAGCAGGAAGCGGACCAGGGCGATCTGCGCCTCGGCCCGGGCGCGGCCCTGCGCGCCGTCCAGCGCCCGTTGCAGCGCCTCGCGCGTCCGGTTGAAATCCTCGCCCGCCCAGCCGGCGACATCCATCGCCGGGATCGGCGGCGGTGCCGGCTTCGGCGGTTCGGCGGCTTGCGGGGCGGGCTTCGGGGAGCGGTCCGGCAGCCGTTCCAGCTGGCGCAGCGTCTCCTCGACGCTGGAGCGGACCTCGCTTTCCAGGCTGGCCACGGCGGCGGGCGGGGCGATGCCCTCTCCCGCCCCGGGCTGCGGCTGGGGCGGGAGAGGGAGATTGGCGGGCGCCGCGTTGGCGGTGCCGATGGGGTTCAGCGCCGCGGCGACCTCGTTCAGGATGGGAGGGCGGGCCGGCGTCGAAGGGGGTTGGGGCGCGGGCGGGGGCGCGGGATCGGGCTGTGTGGTGGCGACGACGGCCTCCGGCGCGATCTCTTGCATGGGAACTTGGGGCGGGGCTCCCGGCTTGCGGGCGGGGATCGGCAGGCCGCCCACATCGACGATCAGCATCCGCCGCTCGACGAAGCTGGCGATCCGCGCGCCGCAGGGGATCGCCGCGGTCAGGCTGCGCCCGTCATCCACCGCGACGAAATCGGACAGGCGCCTGGAATAGGTGTCGTGCAGGCTCGCCAGCGGCCACCGCGCCGGGTTGGCGACGTCGACGCGCAGCACGCAGCCGTCGACCGAAACCGCCGGCTCCTCGCCCCTGGGCAGCGACAGCACCAGCCGCGAATAGTCGCCATGGTCGCCGAGCTGCGCGCGGACGGCGGTCTGCGCCGCCGCGCCGCCGGCCGCGGGCGCCATCAGCACGGCAAGGACCAGCGTCGAGGTGACGGCCAGCGTGGTGTCGGTCATTCCCTTGACCCGTGCTCCCTTATCCTGGCGCCGTTTCATCGCAGTCGTCTCGCATTTTATCGAAATGATCGTCAAACCGATCCCAAGTCCGGAAAGGAGCCGGCCGGGGCGGTCCAGGTTGAAACCCTGCTTTAAACTGCATCGTCCAGATTAAGGCGGAGTTCAAAACCGGAGAGTTCGGCGATGGAGAACCAGCTTTACATCGGACTGTCGCGCCAGATGGCGCTGCGGCGGCAGCTGGACGTGGTGGCGAACAATGTCGCCAACATGAATACCGCCGGCTTCCGCGGCGAACGCACCCTGTTCGAGACCGCGATGGAGGCCGGCGGGCGCAAGCCGACCGACCGCATCGCCTTCACCATCGACCGGTCCACCTATACAGACCTGCGGGCCGGCGCCTTCACCGAGACCGGCAACCCCTATGACGTGGCGCTGGACGGCGACGGCTTCCTGTCGGTGCAGGCGCCGGACGGCGTGCGCTACACCCGCGACGGCCGGCTGCGCCGCGACGCCGACGGCACGCTGGTCGGCACCAACGGCTATCCGGTGCTGGACGACGGCCGGCGGCCCATCGTCATCCCGTCCGACAGCAGCACGGTCAGCATCGGGTCGGATGGGCTGCTGTCGGCCGACGGCAACGTGATCGCCCGCATCAACGTCTCGCGCTTCGACAATCCGCAGCTGCTGAAGCAGACCGGCGACCTGCTGTTCGAGCCGGCCGACGGGATGGAGGCGCGGCCCGCCCCCGACACCCGGCTGGTGGAAGGCAAGGTGGAGCGGTCCAACGTGCAGGGCATCGTCGAGATCGGCCGCATGATGGACCTGACCCGCGATTACCAGTCGGTGACCAAGATGGTGGACGACGGGCAGGACCTGCTGCGCTCCGCGATCAACCGCCTCGGCAAATCCTCTTAACGCGTCAAAGCCTTATCCCAGGGAGACAGCGCCCATGCGCGTGCTCAGCATCGCCTCGACCGGCATGATGGCCCAGCAGATGAACGTCGAGGTCATCTCCAACAACATCGCCAACATCAACACCACCGCCTTCAAGCGGTCGCGCGCCGAGTTCCAGGATCTGATGTACCAGGCCGAGCGGCGCCAGGGCAGCCAGTCGACCGACAGCGGCACCATCGTGCCGACCGGGGTCGAGGTCGGCCTGGGCGTGCGGCCGACCTCGGTCAACCGCATCAACACCACCGGCAACCTGACCTCCACCGGCAACGAGCTGGATCTGGCGATCGAGGGGCGCGGCTATTTCAACGTGACCCAGCCGGGCGGCGAGACGGTCTACACCCGCGCCGGCAGCTTCAAGCTGTCGCCGGAGGGCAGCATCGTCACCGCCGACGGCTTCGCCATCGCCCCCGGCATCACCGTGCCGCAGGGCACGCGCGAGGTGGTGATCAACCGCTCGGGCGAGGTGCTGGCCTATGTCGACGGCCAGACCCAGCCGGTCAACCAGGGCCAGCTGGCGATGACGGTGTTCGTCAACGATTCCGGGCTGGAGGCGCTGGGCGACAACCTGTTCCGCGCCACGCCGGCCTCCGGCGAGCCGCAGGACGGGCTGGCAGGGCAGGCCGGCTTCGGCACCATCCGGCAGAAATACCTGGAATCCTCCAACGTCAACGTCGTGCAGGAAATCACCGAGCTGATCTCCGCCCAGCGCGCCTACGAGATGAACGCCAAGGTGATCGAGGCCGGCGACCAGATGGCCTCCACCATGACCAACATGCGGTGAGCATCGTGGCGCGATCCCTCCGCATGGCGCTGGTCCTGGCGCTTCTCGCCGCCGGCCCGGCCATCGCCGGTCCTGCCGCCGGTTCCATCGAGGCGCGGCTGGCCGAGGAGCTGCTGGCCTCGCTCGGCCCGGCGGTGCCGGCGGATGCCCAGGTGGCGCTGACGCTGGGGATGCCCTTCGAGGGGCCGCTCGACGCCGTGCGTGACATCGGCCTCGACCCGCGCACCGGCATCTTCCAGGCCCGCATCGTCAGCAACGGCCGGACCGTCGAGCTCAGCGGGCGCGCGGACATCGAGGTGGCGATGCCGGTGCCGGTGCGCCGCATCCGGCCGGGCGAGATCATCGAGGCGGCCGACCTCACCACCATCCGCCTGTCGATCGGGCGGGCCGGTGCCGGATTCATCGCCGACGCCGACGCGCTGGTCGGCCTGTCGCCGCGCCGGCAGATCCCGGCCGGACGGCTGATCCAGGTCGGATCGGTGGGGTCGCCCATCGTCGTGCAGCGCAACCGGCCGGTGACGCTGGTCTATGAGGATGGCGCGCTGATGCTGGCGGCGCGCGGCCGGGCCTTGCAGGAGGGCGGCGTCGGCGATGTCGTCCGCGTCATGAACATCGCCAGCAGCACCA
This sequence comes from Azospirillum sp. HJ39, assembly GCF_041507355.1. Lineage (NCBI taxonomy): Bacteria > Pseudomonadati > Pseudomonadota > Alphaproteobacteria > Rhodospirillales > Azospirillaceae > Azospirillum > Azospirillum sp. HJ39. The sequence continues at coordinate 322,995 of NZ_CP167910.1, forward strand.
TCGTCACCGGCACCGTCACCGGCGCGGAAACCGTGTCGGTGAGCGGGCCGCGCGTTCCGCAAGCCTCCCAGCAGTCCTTTGCCCAGCAGTGATCTGCCCAGCAGCCAGCGCGGCCCTGAGTCGCCGACACCTTACCGCCACTCCAGTCCGGGAGCTTCCGCCATGCGCACCGCGCTCGTCCCCATCCTGCTGCTCTCCCTCGCGACGGGCGGCTGCGCGCGGCTGGCCGACATCGGCAGCGCTCCCAGCCTGTCGGAGATCTCCAATCCGGGGCTCCAGCCCGAGGCGCGGGTGATCTCGCTGCCGATGCCGCAGCCGACGACGGCCGAGCAGATCCCGAGCTCGCTGTGGCGCACCGGGTCGCGCGACTTCTTCCGCGACCCGCGCGCCAAGGCGGTGGGCGACCTGCTGACCGTGGTCATCGACATCTCCGATCAGGCGCAGATGCGCAACACCACCCAGCGCGGGCGCTCCAACAGCGAGAAGGCCGGGCTGCCGAACTTCTTCGGGCTGGAAAGCCGGCTGCCGGCGGTGCTGCCCGACGCGGTCGACCCGTCGAGCCTGGTCGATCTGGACAGCACCAGCAGTTCGAGCGGCAACGGCACCATCCAGCGCAACGAGCGCATCGCCATGCGCGTCGCCGCCGTGGTGACCCAGGTGCTGCCCAACGGCAATTTCGTCATCGCCGGCCGGCAGGAGGTGCGGGTGAACTACGAGCTGCGCGAGATGCGGATCGCCGGCGTCCTGCGGCCGGAGGACATCAGCAACGCCAACACCATCGATTACGACAAGATCGCCGAGGCGCGCATCACCTATGGCGGCCGCGGCCAGATCACCGACGTGCAGCAGCCGCGCTACGGCCAGCAGGTGCTGGACGTGGTCCTGCCCTTCTGACGGACCCCGCCATGAAAGCCGTCCTGCCGTTCGCCGTGGCTGCCGCGCTCGCCTTTGCCGGCGGCTACGGCTTCGGCCGTTTCGATGCCCTGCCGTCCGAGCCGGCACCCGGCGGCCCGGCCGCGGCGCCGGGCGATGCCGCGGCACCGGCCGCCAGCCCCCATTATGTCGAGGCCGGGCAACTGATCGTGCCGATGCTGGAGCAGGGGCGGACCGTCGCCTTCATCCTGACCCAGGTGACGCTGGAGGCGGCCAGCGCCGACGACGCGCTGGCGGTCCGCCGTCGCCTGCCGCACGCGCGCAGCGCCATGCTGGAGGCGCTGTTCGACCTGGCCGGCCATGGCCGCTTCAACGGGCCGTCGGTCGATCCGCATGGGGTCGCCGCCGCCCTGCTGGCCAGCGCCAACGGTTCCTTCGCCGGGCCGGAAGGCGGTCAGCAGGCCGGAGGGGTGCGGCCGGTGCGGTCGGTGCTGATCGACCGGCTGCTGCGCCAGGACAACACCCGCCTGTGAGCGGTTGGCGCATCCCTCTCCCCAGGGGGGAGAGGGATGCGGTCCGGTTCAGGAGGCCGAAAGCACGGCGTCCGACCCGACGGTGGCGCCGTTCTTCAGCACGAACTTGGTGGCGCCGTCGACGCTGCGCACCTCGGCCACCGTGTCGGTGATGACGGTGGCGGCGGTCAGTGCCTTGCCGTCCTTGTCCTTCGCCGTCACCCGCAGGGTATAGAGGCCGTCGGGCGCGGTGGCGCCGGCGCTGGTCTTGCCGGTCCAGTCGAAGACCTGCCGGCCGGGCTGCAGGCTGCCCGACGTGCCGTAGACCACGGCACCGGCGGCGTTCAGCACCTCCAGCTTCACGCTGGCCGGCGTGCCGTCCACCGTATAGGCCGCCTGCGCCTTGCCCTCGCTCAGCGACAGCTGGTCCGACTCCACCTCCACCTTGCGGCCGAGCAGCGCCATGTCCATGCGCATGCCGCTGCTCTTCAGCGTGTCGAGCACCTGGCCCAGCGTGTCGTTGGAGCGCATCGATTGTTCGACGGTCGACAGCTGGGCCAGCTGCGTCATGAACTGGGTCGCGTCCATCGGCGCCAGCGGATCCTGGTTGCGCAGCTGGGCGGTCAGCAGCTTCAGGAAGGACTCGTAATCGACCGTGGCCTTCTTGGCCTCGCCGGTCGCCGCAGCCGTCTGGGCGGCGTTTTTCGCGGCGGTGGTCGCGGTGGTGGTGGGGGCGGGGGTGGCGGTCATGGGTCGGGCCTTCTTCAGACGGTGACGTCGACCAGCCCGTCGATCGGGCGCATCGGGCGGTCGCCATGGGAGTCGGGGTCGGGAGCGGTTTCGGCGACGGCGGCGGTCCGCCAGCCGCCGGACCGGCCGTCCTGGCCGGGTGCGGCGAAGCCGCGAGACTGGCCGTCGCCCTGCAGCGAGAACTGGAGGCTTGCATTGTCGAGCGACAGGCCGGCGTCGCCCAGCGCCCGTTCGAGCTGCTGCATGTCGCGCCGCAGCAGGGCCAGCGTGTCGGCCTGCTCGGCCTGGACGGTCAAGGCCACCTTGCCGTCGCTGACGTCGGCGACCACGCGGATGCGGCCGAGCTCCGCCGGGGCGAGGTCGATGTGGAAGGCGCCGCCGCCGGCTTCGAGCACGCGGACCAGCGGGGCGGCAAGCTGCGCCATCGCCGGGCTGTGCGCCGTCGCCGCCCGGCCGGAGGCGGCCGCCGCCGCATAATGGGTGGCTGCCTGGGCCGGCAGGGTCGGCACCGCCTCGAATCCGGTGGCGGGCGGGGTGCCGCCGCTGCCGGCCGGCGGTGCGGCGGCGAAGTCGGCGGGGGGTGTCGCCGGCTGGGCGGTGCCCTGGGCGGCGGTGGGGGCGAAGTCGGCGGCCGGCGGCTTGCCGGGCTGCGGCGCGGCGCCGGGCTGTTCGGATTTGGCAGCGCTGTCCGGGCGGCCGGTTCCGCGGGCGGCGCGGCCGGCGGTGCGCGGGTCGGTGCTCTCGGCCCGCCGGCTCTCGCGCCCGCCATCGGCCGGTTCCGCGATGTCGGCGGCGGCCATGGTGGCGGCCGGCGTCGGCTGGCCGGCGTCGCCTTGCGCCGCGGGGCCGGTTGTGGGGGCGGCTTCGGCGGTGGCGGTCTGTGGCTGCGCCGGGCCGGCGGAGGGGCGCGGCGCGGATGCCGGATCGGCGGCGGACGCCGGGGCCGCGTCGGGGGTGGCCGCAGCTGCGGGGCTTGGCTGCGGCGTTCCGGGCGATGCGGTTCCGGCGGTCTGGTTGGCGGCTGCTTGGCCGGCGGCGGTCTGGTTGGCGGCGGTCTGGTCTGCGGTCGGCGGCTGTCCGGCTTGCGGAGGAGCCGGCATCTGCGGTGCGGCGTCGTCGGGTCCGGCGCTATTTGTGCCGGCGCCTTCCGCCGTCCGTGCCGTGGCGGCGGCCGGCTGGGCGGCGACCGTCCAGGGCATGAGCGGCGCCTCGGTGCCGCCGTTCGCCTGCACGGCGGCTTGAACGGCAGCCTGGGCGACCGACGCCTGTGCCGCGGCGGCACCGTCGGCGTGCGGATCCCGGCGTTTGCGCAGACGGTCGGGGCGGGTTGCCGCCTCGTCGGTCTCATCCTCCGCGGCATCGTCCATCAGGCTGGCGAAGTCGTCGTCGCGCGCGTCGTCGCCGGCCGAGCCGCTGCGGTGCGGCGAGGCCGGGGCAGGGGCGGGGCGGGGCGGGGCCGCGACGGCGTCGGGCATGCTGGTCATGGCTTTGGACTCGGCTGTGAAACTAGTTGGCCGCGACCGGGCGCGGCTGGAAAACCGCCGCCGCGACGGGGGCGGGAGCCGCCTTGCGGTCGCCGGGCAGGGCACGGCGTTGCAGGATCAGCCGCGTCACCTCGCGCGCCTTGGCGTCGGCCATCTCGGCCAGGATCGGGGCGGTGCGCCGCTCGGCGATGCGGTCGAGCACGTCGACGACGATGTCGGTCTCCAGCTCGCTCAGGATGCGGGCGGCGTCGCGCGGCTTCATCGCCTCGTAGATCGCAACCATCCGCTTCAGATCCTCCTGCTGGAGGGTCGAGCGCTGGGTCATCAGCGCCTCGACCTCGCGCTTGACGCCGTTCAGCCGCTGGATCTGGGTGCCGACCCGCGCCTCGGTGGCGGCGAGCACCGCCTCGGCCTCGCGCAGGCGGTTCTGGCGGCCGGCGCCGTCGGCCTTCTGCTCGTCGATGGCGGCGCGCAACAGCGGGTCGGTGCAGTTGGGCGGGGCCAGCGCCACCGGCGGCGGCGCCTCCGCCACCGGGGCGGAAACCGGCAGGGCGACGGGAACGGCGACGGGGAGGGCGGGAGCGGGCTGGGCCTCGGCCTTGGCGGGGTCGGTGGCCTTCAGGTCGGTCGCCCAGGGGCGCTCATGGGCGCCGAACTCGCGGTCGAACTGCTGGGCGATCACCGGGAAACCGTCGACCAGCGCGCCGAGCTTGAGCGGCAGCACCATCAGGACGGCGACCAGGGTGATGGGAAGGATGCGCGGGATCATGCTCACCCCTCCGATCCGACGGTGCGCAGCCGCGCGTAGAAGGCGCTGGCCGCAGCCTTCACCGGCGCCGGGGTGGTGACCGGCGCCGGCCCCGGTGCGGCCGGCGTCGCGCGCAGCGTCGTCTCCAGCGCCCGGAACTCGCCGTCGCCGGGCTCCGCCGCGGCTTTCAGCGCGGACAGCAGGGTTGCGGTCGGAATGGGCTCGGTCATGGTCGCAGGGGCAGGGGGCGCAGGGGCAGGGGGCACAGGGGTGGGAGGCGCCGCAAGGGAAGCCTCGCCGTCGGCGGCGTCCGGGCCTTCGGCGCGCGGGCGGTTGCGGGCGGTGCGCATCGCCCCCTCGTCCAGCCGGCGCAGCAGGGCGCGGGCATGCTGCACCGATTCCTCCATGCGGGTGGCGGTGCGCTCGCAGGATCCCAGCAGCAGGGACATGTCCTCCTTGACGCCCTTGGCGCGGTCCAGGTCGTCGGACAGGCGGGTCGCGATGTCGGTGGCCGACGCGACCATGCGCTTCATCGAGGCGTCGGTGTCGTCGATCGACCGCGAGAAGGTCGACACCAGCGCGTTGATCTCGGATTGGCCGGTGCGCAGCAGCTTCAGCCGCTTGTTGACGATGACCAGATAGGCGGTCGCCGTGACCAGCATCACCGCCAGGGCCGCGTCAATGAGAAAGGAGACCATCGATCAGCTCCTGCTTGGTGTCGAGATCGGTGTCGATCTTCACCGCGATGTTGTCGTTGCGCTGTCCCATATGGCCGGCGAACAGCGGGATGGTCTTGCTGAAGACCAGGATGGTGGAATCGGGGTTGATGCGCAGCTTCAGCGACTGGCCCTTCTGCCAGGCCAGCACCTCGCCCAGCGGAACCTTGGTTTCGGCCAGCACGGCGACCAGCTCCAGCTTGGAGCGCATCAGCTCGTTCTTCAGGTGGTTTTCCCACACGGTGTCGTGGCCGAACTTCTCGCCCATGAACATCTGCACCAGCTTGCCGCGGACCGGCTCCAGCGTGGCGTAGGGGATGACGATGTCGATGTGGCCGGTGCGCCGCTCCACCTCCACGGCGATGCGCACGCGGATGATGGCGTTGGTGGCGCGCGTGATGGTGGCGAACTGCGGGTTGATCTCCAGCCGGTCGAAGACGAAATCGACCTGGGCCAGCGGGTCGAAGGACTGCCCCAGATCCTGGAGCACCACCTTCATCATCCGCTCGGTCATCTTGCGTTCGATCGACGTGTAGGCCCGCCCGTCGATCCGCCCCGGCCGCGAGCGCCGGCCGCCCAGCAGCACGTCCATCATGCAATAGATCAGCGCGCTGTCGATGGTGACCAGCATCTGGTTGTCCCACGGCTCGGCGCGGGCGACGCCGATCAGGGCCGGCAGCTCTATGGCGTCCTGGAAGTCGGTGTAGCGCAGCCATTCGATCTTCGACAGCGACGCCTCCACGTTGGTCGAGGCGAACTGGCGCAGCGAGGTGTTCAGCAGCCGCACCATGCGGTCGAACACCACGTCCAGCATCGGCAGCCGGTCCTTGTTGACCGTCGTCGAGCTGACCAGCCGCTGGATTGCGCTCATCTCCACCCCGCCGCCCTCGGGCGCGGCGAAATTCAGCAGCCGGTCGATCTCCTCCTGGCTCAGCGTCTTGGTATCGCCGGAAAAGCCGGCCATGGCCTCGGCCGCCGCCTCGCTCGCCGATGCGGGCTCGGGCTTTGCCGGCTGGGCCGCGGCCAGTTCCCACGCGGCGTCGGACCAGTCCGCTCCGGCGTCGGGGGCGGCGTCGGCAACGGCAGTGGCTGCCTCGTCGGCGGCGGTGACGTCGGACGGGGGGACGGGGGTGTTGGTCATCCGGTGCCTCTGGCCTTTCGGGGTTCTTGCGCGGTCGCTATTGGGTGAGCAGGCTGCGCAGCAGCACGTCGGTGACGATGTCGCGCCGGCTGTTCGGGTCGGACAGGATCAGGTTGAAGCGGCGCCTGATCTCGCTGCGCAGCCGGTGCAGCCCGGCCGAGCCTTCGAGGTCGTCCTGGTCCAGGTTGCGCAGGAACTCCTGCAGGCTGTCGGTCAGCTGCGGCATCGCGCGGTCGAGCCTGTCGCGGTCGCGCGGCGCCACGGTCAGCGACAGGCCGATCTTCAGGAAGCGCGAGGGGGTGTCGCGCCGCAGGTTGACCACCAGCTCCGGCATGTCGACGACGCCGTCGTCGGGAGCCGTCTGCGCCGAGGGCGACCACAGCGTCTCCAGCGTCTCCAGCGCCCGGGGCCCGGCGGCCAGCCAGTAGCCGGCGAGCCCGGCCGCCGCCACCGCGCCCAGCGCCAGCAAAAAGGCCAGCAGGCGGGCGACCGGCAGGACGATCACCAGGAAGCGTCCCGGCCCGCGCAGCCTGTCCAGGATCTCTCCCCCGGCCGTCCCGGCAATGCCAAATCGTGTAATCATCGCTCCATCCCGCCGGAGATTGCCGAAAATTTTAGTCAACAGAACAATCGGTAAAGTTTGAGACGCTTTGTCTTGGGAAGATGTCCCGTTTTTTACTCCGCTTAAAAGTCGCCCCGTTAGCGTGAGGGGGTGCGCAGGGCGAAGACTAGGCCCGCCGATTTTCAGAAACTTTAAAGGTGCGCGAACCGTGGACAGTCTGATCGACACGTTGCGGTCGTTGGGGCGCGGTCGGCTGCTCGTCCTCGCGGGCACCGGGCTCGGCATCGTCCTGGCCGTCGCCGGCATGGCCATGCTGCTGTCGCAGCCGCACATGACGCCGCTCTACAGCGGCCTGGAACCGGCGGAGGCCGGCCGCATCGCCAAGGCGGTGGAGGAGATGGGCGTGCCGGTCAGCGCCGCCTATGACGGCACGACGATCAGCGTGCCCCAGGCCGAGGTGTCCCGCGTCCGCATGGCGCTGGCGGAAAAGGGCCTGCCGTCGCGGGGCGGCGTCGGCTACGAGCTGTTCGACACCGACAAGCCGCTCGGCATCACCAGCTTCATGCAGCGGGTCAACCGCCTGCGCGCCATGGAAGGCGAGCTGGGCCGCACCATCGAGACGCTGTCCGGCGTCGAGGCGGCGCGCGTCCACATCGTCCTGCCCGAGCGCGAGGAGTTCTCGCGCAGCGCGCCCAAGCCGACCGCGTCGGTGGTGGTGCGCATGCGCGGCCGCGCCTCGATGGAGCGCAAGCAGGCGCTGTCGATCCGCCATCTGGTTTCCGCCGCGGTGCCGAACCTGAAGCCGAGCGCGGTGACGGTGATGGATTCCTCCGGCGAGCTGCTGCTGACCGAGGATGACGGGCCGGGGCTGGCGTCGGCGCGCACCGACGGGCTGCGGGTGGCGGCGGAGGCCCGCGTCGCCCGTGCGGTGGAGCAGATGCTGACCGCCCGGCTCGGCGCCGGCAACGTCCGCGTCCAGGTCGCCGCCGAGGTCGAGACCAAGCGCGAGGTGGTGCGCAGCCAGACCTTCGACCCCAACAGCCAGGTGGTGCGCTCGACCCAGACCGTGCAGGAGCAGGAGCGCGCCCAGGACAGCAACGGCGAGCCGCCGGTCACCGCCGAGCAGAACCTGCCCCAGCGCGACGTCCGCGCCCAGCCCCAGGGGCCGCAATCGTCGAACGACAGCAAGCGGCAGGAAGAGACGATCAATTACGAGATCTCCAACGTCGCCCGCGAGACGGTGATCGAGCCGGGCGACGTCCGCCGCCTCAGCGTCGCCGTGCTGGTCAACGGCACCTGGAAGACCGCCGCCGACGGCGCCCGCCAGTACGAGCCGCGCTCGGCCGAGGAGCTGCAGCGCCTGACCGAGCTGGTGCGCTCCGCCATGGGCTTCAGCGAGGCGCGCGGCGACCGGGTGACGGTGGACAATCTGGAATTCGTCGACCTGGCGCCCGACCTGACGCCGCGCCCGCTGGGCGACGAGATCGCCGAGACGCTGAGCCGCAACGTGATGACGCTGATCCAGTGGGTGATCCTGCTGGTGCTGTCGGCCCTGCTGATCCTGGTGGGCCTGCGTCCGCTGATCCGCCGCGTCTTCCCGGCGCCGGAGCCGGCGGTGGCCGAAACCCCGGCGCTGGCCGGGCCGGCGGGCGGCGCCATGCCGCAGCTGACCGGGCCGGCGGTGGCGGCGGGCGCAGCCGCGGCCGGCGGTGGCGGCGCCGGGATGGCGGACGGCGAGGGCGAGGCCGATGCGCTGACCGCCGCCGCCCCGGCGCTCGGCATCGAGGAGACCATGGACCAGCTGATCGAGCTGCGCACGGTGGAGGGCCGCGTCCGCGCCTCCTCCATCCGGCGGCTGGGCGAGCTGGTCGACCAGTATCCCGACGAGGCGATCGATATCCTGCGCTCCTGGCTCTATGAGGAGGTGGCGTGATGGCGGCCTCCTCCTACCCGCGCTACCGCTTCGACCACGCCTTCGGCGCCCCCGCCGCGGCGGCCGTGCCGGAGCCGGTGGAGACGGTCGATCCGCTCGACCGGCCGAGCCTGTCGGAGCGCCAGCACCGGGCGGCGCTGGCCGAGGCGCAGCAGGCGGCGCAGGCCGACGGGCTGGCGCTTGGCCGCCGCGAGGGCGAGCTGGCCGCCTGCCGGCGGATCGAGGCGGAGCTGTCGGCGACGCTCGACGGGTTGGCGCAGCGGATGGCCGGGCTCGACGCCGGTCACGCCGCGCTGATGGAGCGGCTGGAGGCGCAGGGCGCCTGCGTGCTGGTGGCGCTGGTGCGCCGGATGGCGCCGCGCCTGCTCGACCGGGTCGCCCGCGACGAGGTGGAGCGGTTGGCCGCCGATGCGCTGCGCGCCGCCGGGCAGGCCCCGCTGCTGACCCTGCGCCTGCACCCCTCGCTCTGCCGGCCGCTGGAAGAGCGGCTGGCCGGGCAGGAGGTCTTCAAGGGCCGCCTCGACATCCAGGGCGACCCGGCCCTGGCGGTCGGCGCGCTGGAGGCGAGCTGGGGCGCCGGGTCGGTCAGCCGCGACCCCGCGGACTTCGAGGCCGCCGTCGCCGCGCTCGCCGACCGTGCCATCGCCGCGCTGCACCCGCCGTCCGACCCGATCCCTTCAATCTGACCCTTCCGATCCGGAGCGAGAACCCCCATGCCCCCTTTGAACCTCGACATGCTCGACGACGATCCCAAGACGGCCGACAAGGGCTATGACGGGCCGATGAACGCCATCTACAACGTGCCGGTGGACGTGCAGGTCGTGCTCGGCCGCACCAGCATGCTGGTGGCGCAGCTGCTGAAGCTCGGCCGCGGCGCCGTGCTGGAGCTGGAGCGCAAGGTGGACGAGCCGGTCGAGGTGCTGGTCAACCATCGGCTGGTCGCGCGCGGCGAGGTGGTGATCGTCGAGGACCAGCGGCTGGGCGTGACGCTGACCGAGATCGTGCGGACCGAGCTGGAGATCGATTGAAGGTGTGGGGAGTTAGACCCCCTCCCTAACCCTCCCCCGCTCTCGCGGGAGAGGGGACTGCCGCTCCCCTCCCGAGCAAGCGCCTACTCCCTCCCCCGCGATCGGACCGACCTTCGGTCGGCCGAGAGCGGGGGAGGGATGGGGTGGGGGCAACCGCGGCAACCACTCCCACCTCCCGAAAGCCCCGGCATGCGTTTCCGCACCCTCGTTCCCCTGCTGGCCCTGACCCTCGCCGCCGTTCCGGCGGCCGCGGCGCCGCTCGACCTCGATCTCGGTTCGCTGGGATCGCTGGGATCGTTGGCAGACGGCGCCAGCCTGTCGGGGCGGATCGTCCAGGGCATCGTCCTGCTGACGGTGCTGAGCGTCGCGCCGGGGCTGCTGATCATGGTGACCTGCTTCACCCGCATCATCGTCGTGCTGTCGCTGCTGCGCTCGGCGCTCGGGTTGCAGCAGTCGCCGCCGAACATGGTGCTGGTCAGCCTCGCCATGTTCCTGACCTTCCACATCATGGGACCGGTGATCGACAGCGCCTGGCAGGACGGGTTGCGCCCGCTGCTGAACGAGCAGGTGACCCAGGAACAGGGGCTGGAGCGCATGATCGAGCCGTTCCGCGGCTTCATGGCGTCGCATGTGCGCGACCGCGACCTCGCCGCCTTCGCCGCCTTCACCGCGAAGCCGAAGCCGGAAGGGGAGGCGCAGGGCGGGGAGCCGGCGAAGGACGAGCGGCCGGTGACGGCCGAGAGCGTCGACCTGCGGCTGCTGATGCCGGCCTTCCTGCTGTCGGAACTGCGCCGCGCCTTCGAGATCGGATTCCTGCTGTTCCTGCCCTTCCTGGTGATCGACATGGTGGTTGCGGCGATCCTGATGGCGATGGGCATGATGATGCTGCCGCCGGTGATGATCGCGCTGCCCTTCAAGATCATCTTCTTCGTGCTGACCGACGGCTGGTTCCTGATCGCCGGCAGCCTGATCCGCTCCTATGGGACATAGCGCCATGGACGGATCCGACGAGCACTCCGCCGATGGGCCGCCCGCCAGCCTCGCCGACAGCCTGCTGGCGCTGGCGCGGCGCCGCGGCGCCGCGGTGCCGGAGGACGGGTCGGTCGCCGGCCTGCTCGCCGCCATCGACCCCAACCCGATGATCCCGCATCCGCTGCTGCTGGTGGCGGGGGCGGTGATGGCGGCGGCCTTCCGCCACGACCGCGCGCTGGCGGCCCCCCCCGCCGACGAGCCCGATGCCACCCCTTCCACCGATTGTTCCTTCTGAGGTGCCGCCATGGGAACGCCGATCAAGATCCGTGAGAACTACAAGAGCCTGAGCGGCGTCGAGAAGAGCGCCGTCATCTTCCTGGCGCTGGGCGAGGAGCGCGGCTCGCGGCTGATGGAGCGGCTGGACGAGGACGAGATCCGCATCGTCAGCCGGGCGATGGCGACGCTGGGCAACGTCACCTCCAACCTGGTGGAGACGCTGATGCGCATCTTCACCGAACGCTTCGCCAATGCCGGGTCGGTCGTCGGCTCCTACGACAGCACCGAGCGGATGCTGAACCGCTTCCTGCCGTCCGACCGCGTCACCGAGATCATGGGCGAGATCCGCGGCCCGGCCGGCCGCACCATGTGGGAGAAGATGTCGAACGTGAACGAGGGGGTGCTCGCCAGCTACCTCGCCGGCGAATATCCGCAGACCGCCGCGGTCATCCTGTCCAAGATGCGTCCCGACCATGCCGCCAAGGTGCTGGTGCTGCTGCCCCCCGGCGCCCGCACCGAGGTGATCGAGCGGATGATCCAGATCGAATCGGTGCAGCGCGAGGTGCTGCTGGACATCGAATCGATCCTGCACAACGAGTTCATGGCGAATTACGCCCGCACCCACGGCAACGATTCGCTGGAGCGGATGGCCGACATCTTCAACCGCATCGACCGCGAGACGCTGACCGAGATCTTCGACGACCTGGAAACCGTGATGCCGGAGCCGACCCAGCGCATCAAGCAGCTGATGTTCACCTTCGAGGACCTGATGCGGCTGGACCGGGTGTCGCTGCAGACGGTGATCCGCCGCTGCGACACCGGCCAGCTCGCCATCGCGCTGAAGGGGGCGCCGACCGTGCAGCGCGACCATTTCCTGTCGGTGCTGTCGGAACGCGCCCGGATGATCCTGCTCGACGAGATCGAGAACATGGGCCCCTTGCGCATGCGCGACGTCAACGACGCCCAGGCCGAGATCGTCCGCACCGCCAAGGCGATGGCCGACGACGGCGTCATCGTCATCCCGCAATCCGACGACGCCGACACGGTGGTCTATTGAGCGGCCTGTCGAGCGGCTGCCGCCACCGCCGGATGGGGAGGCCCTGAATGGCCGGGCGCGACCTCGTCCCCGACGCCATGCAACTGCCGGTGCCGATGCCGGCGCCGGGCCAGCTGGCCGCGCGCTTCGCCGGGCTTCCGGTGCCGGCGGCGGGCGGCGGTGCCGGCCCGGATGGCGGCGATCCGGCAGGCGGCTGCTCCGATGCCGGGCCGCTGGTGCGGCGTCTGCTCGACCTGCTCGACACGCTGGCTCCGGCCGAGGCGGCGCTGGCGCGGGGCTGCCTGCCGCGCTGCGACTCGACCTTCGGCGCCGGCCTGGCCCTGTTCCTGGCGGCGACGGCCGGCGGCTGCGGTGGCTGGCTGGGCGCCGATGCGGCGGCGCGGTTGGCCGGTCTCGACGACGGGCTGCTGGTCGACGAGTGCGGGCGGGCGCTGGAGTCGCGCTTCCAACCGGTCGACGGGCGGCTGTGGCGGCTGTCGCGCGTGCCGTTGCTGGACGGCGGCGACAGCCTGCTGTGCGCCGTCGGTATCGAGGACGGGCTGTCCGACCGCGTCACCCTGGTGCTGCAGGCCCGCCCGCCGCTGATCGGGCCGGTGCAGCTGATGGCGACGCTGGGCGGCCGCCGGCTGGACGTGACGCTGCGGCTGGCGACCGGCCTGCCGTCGGCGGCGCTGGCCGACCTGCATGAGAGTTTCCATGCGGCCCTGGCCGATTGCCGGGCCGATTCCGGAGCCGATTGCCTGCTCGACGGCACGCTGAGCGTCGGCCCGCTCGCCGACGCCTGGCTCGGGCTGGACCGCCCGCTGACCTCCGACCTCGCCCTTTGATCCTGCCTGCACGATGCATCCCCGCCCGGGTCGGGCGGGGATGCCGTCATATCTGCGTCGCCGGCCTGACCAGCGTCGGCACGGCCGGTGCCGGAGTCGCGTCTGAAGGCGGCATGGCGGAAGGCGGCTGCACGGGCGGCGGCAGCGTCTGGAGCGATGCCCGCGCCGCCTCGCGCAGGGGGGCGAAGCCATCCTCGGGGAAGCGGCGGATCAGCATCTGGTAGGACGCGCGCGCCACCTCCGGACAGCCCAGGGTGCGGAACCGGTCGCCCTGGCGCAGCAGGGCCGTCGCCTCGTCGGTCTTCGGATGGCCGGCGATGGCGGACGCCACCGCGTACCACCGGCCATAGGCCGACCACATCGCACGCACCGGACTGCCGTCGCATTGGGCACTGGCGAGTGCCTTTTCAAAGGCTTGGCGATAATCGCTGTCCGGTGCCTGCGACATTCGGGCGCAGCCTGGCAGGGCGAGCAGGCAAGCAGCGGTCAGGGCAGTCGGAATGACGGACGCCTTCGTTCCGGACATGGAACCTCCTTAAACGCGGATGCCCGGCGACCGTAGGGCAACAGGGTTAAACCAGCGTTCATATTTGTAAGCGCCGGTTTTCGATTTCTTCACGGCCGTTAACCATGGAATGCGAATGAATTAATGATTACCGGAGGCGATCACTGTCGCGACGCATCGAATTTCAAAGTAAATCCCTGGATGAATAAAAATTTATCCAGTCTTTAGTCGATAGAAACTATTAAAACCACGTAAAACGCCATGCCGATCTATGTCTATCCGGGTAATCCAATCTGTTGACATGCCGCCTTTTGATAGGCTCTTTTGAGGGTGTGATAAGCATGTGACATGAGCGCAATTGCGTAAAAATCAATGCTTTATCTGCGCTTGCTCGACAATGGAGAATCCAATGCAGGCTTTGCTGATTGAGCCAGCCGACCTGATCGCCGAAGCCATCGGCAAGCAACTCGACCTGTGCAAGGTTAACCATGACCGGGTGGACCTTCACGGCCTGCGCGAGCTGGTCGACGGGCAGGGATCGATCGGGATCGGCCACGACGCCATCATCATCGGCGACGTCGGCGATACCGAAGCCTGCGTGGCGATGCTGCGGGCCCGCAACGTGACCGCGGCGATCATCTGCCTGATCGAGCGGCGCTGCGCCAACACCACCGCCGGCATCCTGCGGGCCGGGGCCGACGACGTGCTGGTGAAGCCGGTGGTCAGCACCGAGATCCGCGCCCGGCTGGAGGCGATCCGCCGCCGGTCCTACGGGCTGACCAGCAACGCCGTGCCGGTCGGCCGGCTGACCGTCTTCCTCGACGGCCGCGATCCGGAAGTGGACGGCGAGCGGCTGCGCCTCAGCCAGCGCGAACACGCGATCCTCTCGGTGCTCGCCCTCAACCACCGCCGGGTGGTGTCGAAGGAGCACATCTACGAGGAGGTCTACGGCCTGTCGGGATCCGACCCGCTGGACAAGGTGATCGACGTCTATATCTGCAAGCTGCGCAAGAAGATCGACGTCGCGACCGGCGGCGGCCGCTACATCGAGACGGTCTATGGCCGCGGCTACAAGTTCGAGGCGCCGTCCGACCATGTCGCCCCCGACCGAGCCCAGACGACGATGGACCGCTGGTCGAAGGCGGGCGGGCTGGCCGCCGGCCGCGTGCCCTTCATCCCGCCGACGGCCCAGCGCCTGCCGGTCCGCGCGGTCGGGCGCTGACATCCCGCCGGCTCCACGGTTTTTGCAGTCCTTCCGAACGGTCAGATTTTTTACCCCGGCTTAAACCGGGTCGGTCATCCTGATCCTGCCGCTCGCGCCCCCGCAACAAGATCGGGAGGCCGGCGCGATTGGCCCCGGCGTCAGAAAGGCGCCATGCATCTCGCGAATGGAGATACCCATGGCCTCTATCATGACCAACACCTCCGCCATGACCGCGCTGCAGACCCTGCGTCGCGTGACCGGGGATCTGGAGACGACCCAGGACCGCATCTCGACCGGCCTGAAGGTCAACAACGCCAAGGACAACGCCGCCTACTGGTCGATCGCCACCACCATGAAGGCCGACGTCGCCGGCTTCAAGGCGGTCAAGGAATCGCTGGAGCTGGGGTCGGGCACCACCAACACCGCGTCGGTCGCCTCCAAGAACATCGTCGAGAACCTGCAGACGCTGAAGGCCCGCGTCATCGCCGGCCAGACCAACGGCGTCGACAAGACGCTGATCCAGAACGACGTCGACCAGCTGGTCAAGCTGATCAAGGGCGCCGCCGCCGACGCCTCGTTCAACGGCGACAACCTGCTGAAGGTCACCTACTCCAACGACGGTACGGCCAAGGACAAGGACGTCTCGATCCTGGCCTCGCTGAGCCGCAGCGACAGCACGGTCGACCCGAGCTACATCGAGTTCCAGCGCCAGGACATGCGCGTGGAATCGATCGTCGGCAAGGCCACCATCGAGCAGCAGGTCGATTCGACCAACGACCTGAAGGCGTCGGTCGGCATCAAGCTCGGCGCCCCGGACACCACCTTCATCGACGGCCAGAGCCTGGGTCTCGGGTCGCTGACTCTGACCGTCACTAAGGAGGACGGCACCAAGGCGGACGTGTCGGTCGACCTGTCGGGCGAGACCTACGACACCGATCTGGCGACCACCCGGACCAACATCGAGACGGCCGTCAACGCCGCCCTGACCACCGCCGGCGCCGACTTCCAGGTTGCCTTCAACGGCGACGCGCTGGAATTCACCGACCAGGACGTGAACACCGACGGCAACTTCACCGCCCAGATCTCCGGCCTGTGGGTCGGCTCGACGGAAAGCGACGCCTTCGGCGGCCTCGCCGACCTGACGCAGATCGACGTGGTCAACAACTCGAAGAAGTCGCTCGAGGTCATCAACTCCCTGCTCGACAGCGCCATCGGCAAGGCGGCGGTCATCGGCTCGATCGAGAACCGCGTGTCGGTGCAGAACGACTTCGTGTCGAAGCTGACGGACTCGATGAACAAGGGCATCGGCTCGCTGGTCGACGCCGACATGAACGAGGAATCGAGCCGCCTGCAGGCCCTCCAGGTCCAGCAGCAGCTCGCCATCCAGGCTCTGTCGATCGCCAACCAGGGTCCGCAGAACATCCTGTCGCTGTTCCGCTAAGCCCGGCAAGGGCGGCGTCATCGTCCGAACCCCTGGACGGTGGCGCCGCCCCGCGCTTCGACCCTTCCGCTCCGGCCCGTCCGCTATCGGCCCGTTGGCCCCGGCCCTGCGCCCGACCCGATCCATCGCAACCGGTCCGGCATTCCGCCGCAAGGATCCCATTCCAGGGGTGCGCCCATGAGCATCGCCGCCTACCACCAGACCATCGCCGAGAGCGACGATCCGCGAAAGATCGAGTACCGCGTGTTCCTGCGGATCACGCTGGCGCTGGAGCGCAACGGCTCCGCCGACTGGCGCTCGTCCGATCTGAAGGACGCGCTGTGGCGGAACCTGGAGCTGTGGAACACCCTGCGCGCCGACCTGCTGGAGGACGGCAACGCCCTGCCCGAGGCGTTGCGCGCCGGGCTGGTCTCGCTGTCCTTCACGGTGGAGCGCCACAGCCAGCGCGTCCTGCGCGGCGAGGGCGGCGTCGACCTGCTGGTCGACATCAACCGGGCGGTGATGCAGGGATTGCAGGGCGCCCGCCAGCCCGCCAGGGAATTGGCGGACCGGGAGTTGGCCACGGAGGACCTGTCCTATGGCGCTTAAGCTCCGCCTCAAGCCCTGCGAGCGCGTGGTCATCAACGGCTGCGTCGTGCAGAACGAGAACCGCCGCTACACGCTGACGGTCTCCAACTTCGCCCAGATCATCCGCGGCAGCGACATCCTGCAGGAGGAGGACGCCGTAACCCCGGTGCGCCGCGCCTATTTCCTGATCCAGAACATGCTGCTCGACCCCACCGCCGCGGCGACCGGTGGCGGTGCCGTCGCCGACGCGATGGCCCAGCTCTACACCGCCTTCACCCGTCCGGACATCCAGGACCGCATCGCCCGCGCCATGGGGCATGTCGGCGAACGCGACTATTACAAGGCGCTCGCCGCCCTGCGGCCGGTCATGGACTATGAGGGCACGCTGCTCGCCGCCGCCGGCACGGCCCCCGCCGTTCCGGCGATCCGCCTCGACCAGCAAGCCGCGGATCAATACGCCACAGGCCAGCACGCCTTCGACCAGCACGCGGGAGGATGACGCCATGCCCACCCCCGTCACCGGCGTGACCGGCACGTCGGGCGACCGCTCCGTCGCCAGCGCCGACATCATCGCCGAGGCGCGCCAGCGCCAGGCCGACCGCCTGCGCGCGGCCCAGGCCGAGACCACCAAGCCGGCCGAGGTGGTGGAGCGCACGGCCAAGCCCGAGGCGGCCGAGGCCGAACCCAAGCACGCCGCCCGGCCCTACCGCGTCAACCTCGATCCCGACACCCAGCGGATCTACACCGAGGTGCTCGACACCGCGACCGGGGAGGTGATCATGCGCATCCCGGCCGGCTACGGCGCCGGAGCCGGGGCGGAGGACGGCACGTCTGCGGTGTCCGGGGCTGCTGCCCCCGGTACAGCGGAATCCGACGGCGGGGAGGCGACGGCATGACCACCATCGTCGACCTGCGGGTCGTCAGCCGCAACCACGACCGCTACGAACAGGCGATCCGCAGCCGGCCGGCGGTGCAGCGCGCGATCGGCTATTTCCAGGACAACATCGGCAAGATCACCAACACCGAAGACTTCATGAAGGACGACAAGCTCTATCGCTTCGTCCTGGAAGCCTTCGACCTGGGCAGCCAGGCGAAATCGCGCGGCCTGATCCGCAAGGTGCTGGAGGAGGGGGTGACCGACGGCGCCTCCACCGCCAACCGGATGAGCGACGCCAAGTTCAAGGAAATGGCGACCATCCTGGGATTCGCCGAGAATGGCGGCGAGAACCTGAAACAGACCGCCGTCGTCCAGGCGATCGTCGACCGCTATGTCGACGTGACGCTGGAGGTCGATTCGGAAGCGCAGAACCCGGCGGTGCGGCTTGGCCTCTATTTCCAGCGGCGGGCCGGGAACATCACCAACTGGTATCAGGTGATGGCCGACAGCGCGCTGCGCAAGGTGGTCTACACCACGCTTGGGCTGCCGGACCAGACGGCGCTGCTGGACGTCGACAAGCAGAAGGCGCTGCTGGAAAAGCGGATGGACATCGCCGACCTGCAGGATCCGGCGAAGGTGACCAAGCTGATGGACCGCTTCGCCGCGATGTACGACCTGCAGAACGGCTCCTCCACCGCGACCGCCGCCATGCCGTCGATCGGCCCGATCTCCCGCAGCGGGCGTGCCTCGATCATCTCGATCGACCCATCCATCACCATGTCGCTGATGAGCTTCCCGCGCTTCTGATACCGCCGCGGGGCTCGCAGGCGGGAGGACCCCAGCCTTGCAGCCGCCAGCCGGCCACCCATCACAGGACCGAAGGACGCGCGGCCGCATCCGGCCGCCGGCCACCACAGGCGCCGGGCCGGTGCCGCTCGGCGGCAGGGCCGGCGGCGAGGCTGGCGGCGACGAGGATGACGGGCGCGACGCCCTGCACATCCTGCCGCTGTCGATCCTGCCGCTGGAGACGCCGGGGCTGCGCCGGGCGCGGCTGATCAAGAATGTCCGGCTGGAGACGGTGGCCGAGCTGTTCAACGACGTGCAGACCGGCAGCGGCCAGATCAGGATCGACCAGCTGCCGAAATGCTTCGGTCATGACGGTCCGGAATCCGCGCCGGACCCCGGGCCGGAATTCCGCCGCGACCTGCGCAAGATCGGCCAGATCGCCGAGTCCGCCAGCTTCGACGTCTACAGCCTGCGGCTCGAGCTGCGCCGCCTGAACATCGCCGTCGACGAGGCGGGCGCCCTGCGCCTGTCGGCCGCCAAGCGGGCCGAGCTGACCAGCTACATGCGCGTCTTCACCCGGCCGCTGATCGAGCATGTCTATGGCGCGCAGGGCGCCAGCATCTCCAGCATGGACGAGCTGATCCGCCTGTTCGCCCAGCCGGACGTGGAGGAGGCGCGGCGCCGGCTGCAGCTGACCGCCGACCGGCTCGACATCCCGCTGCTCGAGATCCCGGCCTTCCTGGAGGAATATGCCGACATCTTCCTGTCGCTGGCCTATTTCAAGCGCTGCCTCGACGACATCGTGCCCGACGTGCAGGGATTCCTCGGCTGGATGGCCGAGCTGTACCGGGTCAGCGAGGTCCGGCGCGACGCCCGCCAGGGCCGCATGCTGGACGAGATCGGCCACGACCTGACCGACATCTCGACCTCGATCACCGGCCGTTTCGAGAGCTTCGACAACCGGTCCCGCGATTTCTGGCGCGACATCAACCCGCAGAGCTTCCGCAGCATCCGCGACCTGATCGTCACCCATCACCTGACCATCGGCGGGGTGCTGTGCGGGCTGGCGGTGAAGATGAATTTGTGGAAGCACCGTTTCTCCCGCGGCGGCGGCCCGATCCACCGGCTGGAGTTCATCCGCTCGGAGATCCTGCCGGGGCTGGCCCACATCAAGACCATCGAGCAGGCGTCGCGCAACAACATGGGGATGTGAGTCCGGGGGGCCGGTTCAGGGCCGGGGATCCGGTTTGAGGCGGGCCGACGGCAGCGGGCGCGACACCACATAGGCGCCGGCCGCGGTCATCACCAGCCCGGTGCCGCCCAGCACCAGATAGCCCGGCGACGAAACGGCAAGGACGGCGAAGCTGGCCGACATGCCGGCGACGGCCATCACCTTGGCCTTGACCGGGACGGCGCCGCGGTCCTGCCACTCGCGCACGGCATGGCCGAACCGGGCGTCGTTGCGCAGGCGCTCGCGCAGGGCCGGATTGCCGCGGGCATAGGCCCAGCCGGCCACCAGCAGGAAGGGCACCGTGGGCAGCACCGGCAGGAACGCGCCGGCGGTGGCCAGCCCGACCGCCCCATGCCCGACCAGCAGCCACAGCCGCCGCCGTCCGCTGCCCGCGGTGCCGTCCGCAGCTGCATTGTCGATGTCGCCGTCTTTCGCCACCCTGACCGCCCGCCCAATGTGAGACGTCGCACGTAAGCACTGGCGGAGATCCTAGCACGGCTTTCCTGCACGGCTCCAGGGCGTCGGACCCCAGGTTGCGGATGGCGTCACGCGCCCTTGCGGGTCTGTTCCGGCCGCGTCTGTCCCGGCGTGGCGGCGTTGCCGGTCGCTTCCAGGCTGTAGAGCCTTGCCAGCAGCTGCGGCGCCGGCCGTTCGTCTGTCGGAATGGCCGCCGGGATGGCCGCTTGCGCGGATGCCGGCGCCGTTCCGGCCGGGGCGGTCCTGCGCCGCAGCGCTTCCGCCAGAGCCTGGGGGGAGGGCAGGGACGGGTCCATGCCGCCGCCGTCTCCGGGATCGAGCCAGGGCAGGGCTCCGGCCGGGGTGCCGGCCACCGTGGCCGCGGTGGTGGGCTCCTCGCCGTCGATCAGGCTGCCGATGTGGCCGAGCACGCTGTCGCCGGTGACCTCCTCGAATGCGACCATGGCGGCGCTGCCGATCAGGCCGGGCAAGCCGCCGAACAGGAAGCCGCCGGCCAGCCGGGCGGGGATCGAGATGGTCTCGCCCGTCGCCTCGCGGTAGACCGACGACACCACCGGCAGCTGCTGGAGCGGGTTCACCGCATCAACCAGATCCTCGAAGCCGAGGCTCAGCTTGTTCTCCGGCGTCCTGGCCGGCTCGCTGCGGGCGGCGCGCTGCGCGGCGGGCGGGGTGACGGCCTTGGCGGCCAGCTCCTTGGCGGTCAGCCGGGTATCGACGCTCATGAACGGTCTCCGATGGCGGCAAGCAGCGCCTCCAGGTGTGCGAAGGTGGCGGCGGCGGGGGTGGGATCCTCCTTGCCCTGGCGCAGGAACTCCTCCAGCCGCGGATGCAGGTCGATGGCGGCGTCGGTCTCCGGATCGGTGCCGCGCTTGTAGGCGCCGAGCCGGATCATCTCCTTCATCCCGTCATAGGTGGCGGCCAGCGCGCGGGCGCGGCCGACGATGCGGTTCTCCCGCGCGTCGTGGCAGCCGGGCAGGGTGCGCGAGACGCTGCGCAGCAGGTTCACCGCCGGATAGCGGCCCTGTTCGGCGATCTTGCGGTCCAGCACCAGATGCCCGTCGAGGATGCCGCGCACCGCGTCGGCGATCGGCTCGTCATGGTCGTCGCCGTCGACCAGCACGGTGAAGATTGCGGTGATGTCGCCGCCACCTGCTTCCTCCGGGCCGGGGCCGGCGCGTTCCAGCAGGCGGGGCAGTTCGGCGAAGACGCTGGGGGGATAGCTCTTGGCGGTCGGCGGTTCGCCCGCGGCCAGCCCGATCTCGCGCTGGGCCATGGCGAAGCGGGTGACGCTGTCCATCAGGCAGAGGACGTGCTTGCCCCCCCGGTCCCCGGAATCGCGCAACTCCTCCGCCACGCTCATGCAGAGCAGGGCGGCCTGGCGGCGCATCAGCGGCGGCTCGTCGGAGGTGGCGACGACGACGACGGAGCGGGCAAGCCCGTCCGGTCCCAGATCGTCCTGGATGAATTCGCGCACCTCGCGCCCGCGCTCGCCGATCAGGCCGATGACGATGGCGTCGGCCTCGGCATGGCGGGCGACCATCGCCAGCAGGGTCGATTTGCCGACGCCCGACCCGGCGAAGACGCCCAGCCGCTGGCCGCGGCACAGCGGCACGAAGCTGTCGATCACCCGGATGCCGCTGTCGATCCGCCTGCCGACCCGGCGCCGGGCGCAGGCGGCCGGCGGCGGCTGGCGCAGGGACCGCGGATGCTCGCCGTTGCGCAGCGGACCCTTGCCGTCGATCGGCTCGCCCAGCGCGTTGACGACGCGGCCGAGCCAGCCCGGCCCCGGCCTGAGCGTGAAGGCGGTGTCGTCGGTGACGGCGGCGCAGCCCTCCGCCACCCCGTCGAGGTTGTCGAAGGCCATCAGCAGCGAGCGGCCGTTGCGGAACCCGATGGTTTCGCACAGCACCCGGCCGCCGCGCAGCGTCTCGGCATGGCATTTGTCGCCGACCGACAGCACGCGCTGCAACCCGTCGACCTCCAGCGTCATGCCGGCGGCGGACCGGATCTCGCCGCGCCAGCGGCGGGTCGGCAGCCGGTCGAGTTCCGCCGCCAGGGTGGCGAGTGCCGGCATCGGCCCCGTCTCCGTCAAAGTCATCGATGGACGCAGTCTAGCCGGGGGAATTTAAATCCGGCTTTAAACCGGCGGGTCCATCGTCCGATCCCATGTTCCGGCGCCATCCGGTCTTGGGAAGAGGCGCCCATCCGAAGACATGGTGAACCGAGGTCGCAATGGATTTGAGTAAAATCGGTTTCTTCGAGCTTGCCGGGACGCGCATGGACTATCTGGCGCAGCGGCAGAAGCTGGTTGCCGAGAATGTCGTGAACGCCAACACGCCCGACTACCAGGCGCGCGACCTGAAATCCTTCGACAGCGTGCTGGACGGCTTCCGCCCGGTGGAGACCGCCCGCACCGCCGGCCTGCATCTGGTGGGCACCCGCTCGACCGGTCCCTACCGCGAGGAGGGCAAGGCCGGCCTGTGGGAATCGACCCCCTCGGGCAACGCGGTGTCGCTGGAACAGGAAATGATCAAGGGCAGCGAAACCCGCGACGCCTTCGCGCTGACCGCCAGCCTGTTCCAGCGCAATGTGCAGATGCTGCGCATGGCCTGGCGCAACGGCTGATGCGCCCCCCGACGGAGACGACCCCATGATGAACGATGTCCTCGGCGCGACGCTGAAGATCGCCGGCGCCGGCCTCCAGGCGCAATCGACCCGGCTGCGGGTGGTCGCCGAGAATCTCGCCAACGCCGATTCCACCGCAACGACCAAGGGCGGCGAGCCCTATCGCCGCAAGACGGTGTCGTTCGACAGCGTGCTGGACCGCTCGGTCGGGGCCGACCTGGTGCAGGTGAAGCAGATCGGCCGCGACCGCAGCGACTTCCAGCTCGCCTACGACCCCTCGCACCCGGCGGCGGACGACAAGGGCTATGTCAAGAAGCCGAACGTCCAGCCGCTGATCGAGATGATGGACATGCGCGAGGCCGGCCGCGCCTTCGAGGCCAGCATGAACGTCATCGAACAGTCGCGCGCCATGATGGGCCGCGTCGTCGACCTGCTGCGCAGCTGAGGAGCCATCCCATGATCGAGATGTCCGTCGGCCGCGTCGCCGCCGCCTATGCCGCCAACCGCAGCCCCGCCGTCAGCGGCCTTGCCGAAGCCCAGGGGCCGGCCTCGGCCGCGTCGGCCTTCTCCGCCACCGGCGGCACCGATGCGGTGGCGGCCGGCGCCGAGAGCGATTTCGGCGGTTTCCTCGACAAGTCGATCGCCCAGGCGGTCGACACGCTGAAGGAGAGCGAGCGGGTGTCGCTGGCCGCGGTGTCGGGCAAGGCCAGTGCGCAGGACGTGGTGCGCTCGGTGCTGGCAGCCGAGATGACGGTGCAGAGCGTCGTCGCCATCCGCGACAAGATGGTCCAGGCCTATCAGGAGATCATGCGGATCGCGGTGTGAGCCGTCGCGCCGGCCCCCTCCCCACAAGCGAAGGATCCCCGCCATGAATCAGGCCGACGTGCTGGAGGTGCTGCGCAGCGGCATCTGGACGACCCTGCTGGTCGCGGCGCCGCCGCTGATCGTGGCGGTGGTCGTCGGCGTGTCGATTTCGCTGGTGCAGGCGCTGACCCAGGTTCAGGAGATGACCTTGACCTTCGTGCCCAAGATCGTCGCCATTCTTGCGGTGACGGTGCTGGCGCTTCCCTTCATGTATGGTACGCTTGCGACCTACGCGGATCGGTTGAGCGACCTGATTGTCGCCATCGATTAGCGCAGTGGCGAAGCGGCGCAGACCGATGCGGGCAGTCCTTCCCCTTCTCGGCCTTCCCTTTTTCGGCCTGCTCGCCTATCCGGCCGGCGGTGCGGCGGCATCGCCGGCCGGCGCCTCTCAGATCGGGGTGTGGAGCACCGCGCTCTATGCCGCGCCCAAGGCTCCCCCGAATGCTCCCCCGAATGCTCCGGTCCAGCGGCCGGGGAAGGCGCTGCCGCCCGAAGCGCAATGCATTGCCGCCATCCTGGATGCGGAAAAGGCGGCCGGCATCGCCGACCATCTGCTGCTGGCGATGGGCTTCACCGAGTCCGGGCGGCGGACCGAGGACAGGCTGTTCACCGCCTGGCCCTGGACGGTCAACACCGAAGGGAAATCCCATTATTTCCAGACCCGCGACGACGCCATCGCCTTCGTGCGGGCGGCGCAGGCGCGGGGCGTGCAGTCCATCGACGTCGGTTGCCTCCAGGTCAATCTGCGCTGGCACCCCGACGCCTTCCCCGACCTCGCCACCGCCTTCGACCCGGCGGCCAACGCCCGCTATGCGGCCTCCTTCCTGTCGGCGCTGCGGCGCGACCATGGCTCGCTGGAAACCGCCGTCGCCCGCTACCACTCGGCGCAGTCGGAGCGCGGCGAGGCCTATCGCCAGCGCGTGACCGGCAACCTGCGCTGGGTCGCCGGGGCGCTGGGCTATCTGGAGACGCTGGCGGCCGGCCCGGTGGGCGCGGCGCCGGTCTGGACCGCGGCGGAGCGCGGCCGGCTGAGCTTCCTGTCCGGCCTGTTCGCCGACGGGCCGGCACGGCCGCTGCTGCCGGAAGGGCAGAACTGAGCCGGCCGGACGCCGCGCGGAGTTCCGCCGCTTCCCCTCATTGCGGAAAATGTTCGACGTGGCTTTCCGCGGTGCGGCCGTAATAGACGACCCGCCTGCCGGGGAAGGAAACCATGTAGCCGGCGCAGCCGGCCGCCGTCACCGTTTCGCAGAATCCCCGGTAGCTGTAGCCGGGCGCGCCCGCCTGGGCCTCGCGCACGGCGGCCGCGATCGCATCGGCCCGGAAGATGGCGGCGACCGGACCCGGCGCGGCGACGGCCGGCAGCTCGACGCTGTCGCCGTCAGGCAGGTAGTAGATGCCGGTGCCGCGGCGGTAATCGACGGCGTAGCCCTCAAAGCCCGCGGCAATGAGGGTGCCGACGATGGACGGGAAGTCCATGGTGCCGTCATGGGAGGCGGCAAGGCAGGTTTGGGCGATCGACGTCTGCTGCGCGTTCATCGGCACTCTCCTTGGCAGTGGGATGTGATGGACGGGGTGACGGCCTGCGCGCCCGCTCAAGTCAGGGGGCTGCCCTTCAGTCCATGCGCCGCGGCGACCTTCCGCAGGAGCCGGTCGATCTGCGCCCGCTCGTCTGGAGTCAGGAAGCCGAAGGCCGCGGCGTCGTTCTCGTCTGCCAGCCGGGCCAGCTCCGGCACCAGCAGCGCCCCGGCCTCCGACAGGGCGAGGGTGTGCGCGCGGCCGTCCTTCGGGTTGTCGCTGCGCGCGACCAGAGCCTTGGCGACCAGCCGGTCGGCCAGCTTGCTGATCGCGCCGCGGGTCATTCCCATCCGTCCGGCCAGCCGATTGGGAGCGAGCGGACCGGCCGCGTACAGTTCCCGCAGCATGACCCACTCGGCCACGGTCACCTCCTTGCCTTCCAGCCGGCGGGCGAAGGCGAAGGAGACATGGTTGGACACCAGACGCATCCAGTAGCCGAGATGATCGGTCAGGCCGGAGACGGCGTTCAGGCCGGGGGCCGTGTCAGGGGACTGCATGGGACCGCTTCATTTATTAACTAGGAAACTAACTACGGCTTGTTTCCTAGTCAACTATTTTCATGGGGCCGGCGGACGACCGGTGTCGTCCTGAAGGATGCGCCGATGGCTGCGTCCTTCGACCGCCGAGCCCAGGTCCGGCAACACTATTCCACTGCAATCTGTGGCGGTGGAAAAATGTCCCGTCCTTCCCCGAGGTTGGCGGCGACATGGCGGAGCATCGAGAACAGCGCGGACCGTTCATCCGGACCGAGGCCATGGAGTGCGAGGTCGGCTATTTCGGCCAGCACCCGCTTTGCGTCCGGAATGCGTTCGCGCGCTGCTGCTGAAAGATCGAATCGACTGGATCGCTTGTCGCTTGGATGGGGTGTTCTGACGACCACGCCGTCCCGCTCCATTCGTGAAAGCAGGGCGGCCATGGTGGGTTGCTCCACGGCGATCAGGCTGACGAGTTGCTTCTGCTGCAACGGCCCCTGCTCTTCCAGCGCCATCACGACGGGAAGATAGGCCATTCCGAAGCCCAAGGGACGGAGCCGAGCCTCGAAATCGCGCATCAACAACCGCGACACGTGATTGATCCAGAAAGTCGGTTGCGAAGCCGGATCCCATGCCACGTCCCTATTTTTCATAGCGTGCTATTCTCCTTGATATTTATAGTATACTATATAAATGTGCGTGGCATGGAAAGAACCGATGCGGCAGGAGGACAGGATGGCAGCGCCGACAGACAGCCGGGGATTCGACAGGGCCTATTCGGCCCCGCTGACGATGTGGGGCGATTGGCGCATTCCCGGCGCGGTGAAGGATCTGGTCGCGGAAAACGGGGCGGCCCGTGCTCTGGAACTCGGTTGCGGCGTCGGCCGGATTTCCAGATACATGGCCCGGCACGGTCTCCGGGCCACGGGTGTCGACTTCTCCCCCGTCGCCATCGACAAGGCGACGTCACGGGTGGCCGGCGATCCGGTCAGACCCGAGTTTCTCGTGGACGACGTCAGGGAGCTTTCCCTGCTGACGGGACCGTTCGACCTCTCCGTCGATATCGGTTGCTTTCATTGCCTCGACCGGGAGGGCCAAGCGCGATATGCGGCCGCGCTCGCACGGCTGCTCCGTCCCGGGGCCACGCATCTCATGTGGGTAATGGAGAACGCGCCGAGCAACCGGCCCATGGGCGCGGACGAAATCGGCGCGACGTTCGCACCGTCGTTCCGGATGGCGGGAGTCGAGAACCGCCGCCGGCGGCTGGTGCGGTCGCGTTGGTTTTGGCTGGAGCGGAGGGAGGCTCAGGCGTAAGGCCGCGGCCCCTTCCCGGCGGGCGGAGGGGCGCCCATGCCGCCCCGGCCTTAAATCCCGGTTTTACCGCGGCGCCCTATCGTTGCCGGAACGCGCCCTTTCCCTCGAACCATTCCGGGACCCCATGACCTTCACGGATCACGTCCGCAGCCGGTTCGGCCTGATCGGAGACATCGGTCTGGCGAACCGCGACGTGCTGTTCGCGGTCGCCATCCTGACGGTGCTGGCGGTGCTGTTCCTGCCGGTGCCGTCCTGGTTCCTCGATCTCGGGCTGGCGCTGTCCTTCTCGGTCGCGGTGCTGGTGCTGATGGTGTCGCTGTGGATCCCGCGGCCGCTCGATTTCTCCTCGTTCCCCACCGTGCTGCTGGTGGTGACGATGATGCGGCTGGCGCTGAACATCGCCTCGACCCGGCTGATCCTCAGCGAGGGGCACAACGGCCATGGCGCCGCCGGCCACGTCATCCAGGGCTTCAGCCAGTTCGTGATGGGCGGCAACTTCGTCATCGGCGTGGTGATCTTCTGCATCCTGGTGGTGATCAACTTCGTGGTCATCACCAAGGGCGCCACCCGCATCGCCGAGGTCGGCGCCCGCTTCACGCTCGACGCCATCCCCGGCAAGCAGATGGCGATCGACGCCGACCTGTCGGCCGGCATGATCGACGACATCGAGGCGCGGCGGCGGCGCAAGGAGCTGGAGGACGAAAGCACCTTCTACGGCGCCATGGACGGCGCGTCGAAATTCGTGCGCGGCGACGCGGTGGCCGGGCTGGTCATCACCGTCATCAACGTGCTGGGCGGCATGGCCATCGGCATCGCCCAGAAGGGGATGAGCTTCGACAGCGCCGCCTCCGCCTACACCACGCTGACGGTGGGCGACGGGCTGGCGACCCAGATCCCGGCGCTGGTGGTGTCGCTGGCCGCCGGCCTGCTGGTGACCAAGGGCGGCAACATCGGCTCGGCCGAAAAGGCGGTGATCGACCAGCTCGGCGCCTATCCCAAGGCGCTGCTGGTGGCGGCCGGGCTGCTGGCGGCGCTGGCGGTGACGCCGGGGCTGCCGATGGCGCCCTTCCTGGTCATGGGCGGCGCCTTCGCCCTGCTCGGCTGGTACGCGCCGCGGCGCAAGGCCCGCCGGGTCGCGCTGGCCAAGCTGGACGAGAGCCGCAAGGCCCCCGCCGCCGCCCCGGAGGAGACGGTCGAGGACATGCTGAAGGTCGACGAGGTGAAGGTGGAGGTCGGCAACCACCTCGTCCCGCTGATCCTCAACAAGAACGGCCCGCTGACCACCAAGGTCAAGACGCTGCGCAAGCGCTTCGCCACCGAGTTCGGCTTCATCCTGCCGTCGGTGCGCATCAAGGATTCCAGCTTCCTGGCCCCCAAGAGCTACGTCATCAGCATCATGGGGGTGGAGGCGGCGAAGGGCGAGGTGCGGCCAAAGCACCTGCTCGCCATCGATCCCACCGGGGGCGCGGTGCCCGACATCGCCGGCGACGCGACGCGCGAGCCGACCTTCGGCCTCCATGCCAAATGGATCGACCCCGCCCGCCACGAGGAGGCGGTGGCCAAGGGCTACACCGTGGTCGATCCGGAAAGCGTCATCACCACCCACCTGACCGAGGTCATCAAGGACAACCTCTCCACCCTGCTGACCTTCGCCGCCCTGCAGAAGCTGATCGACGGGCTGGGGCGCGAGTACCAGAAGCTGATCAACGACATGGTGCCGAGCCAGATCTCGCTGGTCGTGCTGCAACGGGTGCTCCAGCAGCTCCTGTCGGAGCGGGTGTCGATCCGCAACCTGCCGGCCATCGTCGAGGCGGTGGCGGAAGCCGTCGGCTGGACCCGCCACATCACGCTGATCACCGAGCATGTCCGCATGCGGCTGGGCCAGCAGATCCACCAGGGGCTTGCCGGGCCGGACGGCTTCGTGTCGGTGATCGCGCTCAGCCCGCGCTGGGAACAGGCGCTGCTCGACGGCATCGCGGTGGAGGGCGACGACCGCCGCTTCGTCATGCCGCCCAGCCAGGTGCAGGAGTTCCTGACCGCGGTGCGGCTGAAGATCCAGAAGCACGCGACTCCCCAGGTCTGGCCCGCCCTGCTGGTGGGGGCGGAGGTGCGGCCCTTCGTCCGCTCGCTGCTGGAGCGGGTCAGCCCGATGACCCCGGTGCTGAGCCATGCCGAGCTGCACCGCAAGGCGTCGCTCAAGACCATCGACCAGGTCTAGGCGATGGACGCTCTGAGCCAGTTGCTGACCCTGGAGATCTACCGCGGGCTCGTCGTGCTGGCGCGGGTCGCCGCGGCGATCAGCCTGCTGCCCGGCTTCGGCGAGGCGGCGGTGCCGATGCGGGTGCGGGCGGCGCTGGCGGTCATCCTGACGCTGGTGCTGCTGCCGGGGCTCGACGGGCTGCCCGGCCGCATGCCGGAGCAGCCGGTGGAGATGCTGCGCACGCTGGCCGGGGAGACGCTGGTCGGCGCCTATCTCGGCCTCGGCGCCCGGCTGTTCATGGCCGCGCTGCAGACCACCGGGGCGCTGGTGGCGCAGGTGGTCGGGCTCAGCAACCCCTTCTCGATGGAGGCGGCCGGGTTCGAGGGCGGGTCGGTGCTGTCCGGCGTGCTGCTGATCGGCGGGCTGGCGCTGCTGTTCGCGTCAGACGTGCATTACCTGATGATCGGCGCGCTGGCGCGGTCCTACGGTTCCTGGCCGGCCGGGGAGTTCCCGGAGATCGGGCTGGTCGCCCAGCGCTTCGCGCAGCTGCTGGCGACCACCTTCCGGCTGGGGGTGGGGCTGGCGGCGCCCTTCATCCTCTACGGGCTGGTGATGAACCTGGCGCTCGGGCTGGTCAACCGGGTGATGCCGGCGATGCCGGTCTATTTCGTCGCCACGCCCGGCATGCTGATGGTCGGGCTCGGCCTGTTCATGGCGACCGCCGGCGCGATGCTGACCGCCTTCGTCGCCGCGCTCGGCGGCTGGCTGTCGGGGAGCTGAGCGATGGCCGGAGAGGACGACGGGCAGAAGACCGAGGAACCGACCGAGAAACGCCTGCGCGAGGCGGCGGAGAAGGGCGACGTTCCCCGTGCCCGAGACGTCGGTCTGCTGTCGGCGATGCTGGCGGCCTGGATCATCGTGCTGATGGCGGCGCCCGATGCGGCGGCGCGGCTGTCGGCGCTGCTGCTGCCGCTGATCGAGAATCCGGACGACATCCGCATCGACGGCAGCGCCGCCGACGTCATCCACAACCTGCATTGGCTGATCGCCGGCAGCGCCGTCGTGCTGCTGCCGGTGCTGGGCATCCTGCTGGGTGGGGTGGTGCTGTCGGCGCTGGGGCAGGGGCCCTTCGTGGTCGCGGCCGACCGCATCCGGCCCAAGCTGTCGCACCTGTCGCCGGGGTCGGGCTGGAAGAGGATCGCCGGCCGCCCGGCTCTGGTCGAATTCGTCAAGAGCCTGGTCAAGCTCGCCATCATCAGCGCGGCGGCGTGGCATGCGCTGGCGCCCTACATCGCTTGGACGGAGGATACTGTGGGCATGGACGTCGCCGGATTGCCCAACCTGCTGCGGGACGTGACCTTGCGGCTGCTGCTGGCGGTCCTGCTGGCGACCGTCCTGATGGCGGCGGTGGACGTGCTGTGGAACCGGCTGGAATGGCGCCGCCGCCTGCGCATGAGCCACCAGGAGGTCAAGGACGAGTTCAAGCAGATCGAGGGCGATCCCAACGCCAAGGCCCGGCTGCGCGACATCCGGCGGTCGCGCTCGAAGAAGCGGATGATGGCGAACGTGCCGCGCGCCACGGTGGTCATCACCAACCCGACCCATTTCGCCGTCGCGCTGGAGTATGAGCGCGGCCGCACGGCAGCGCCGGTCTGCCTCGCCAAGGGCGCCGACCTGATCGCGCTGCGCATCCGTGCCGTCGCCCAGGAGCACGGCATCCCCATCGTCGAGAATCCGCCGCTCGCCCGGGCCCTCCACGCCACGGCGGAGGTCGATGCGGTCATCCCGCTCCAGCATTACCAGGCGGTGGCCGAGGTCATCACCTATGTGCTGAAGCTGAAGGGCGGGCTGGCCCGGCGGGGGTGACGGCAAGGGGGGATGACGGGGGGTTGGCAAGGGGTGACGGCGGGCCCCGAACGCCATTCCGCTTGCAACGGGCCGTTCCTGCGGTCATCTCCTCACCGACGAACGCCGGCATGAGCCGGGGTCGGGTGGGCGGAGCCGGGGACGGGAACCGAATGAAGGCGATCATCTGTGGGGCGGGGCAGGTCGGGGCCAGCATCGCCCGGCATCTCGCGCTGGAAGACAACGACATCACGGTGATCGACACCTCGACCGAGCTGGCGCAGCGGATGGACGAGAGCCACGACGTGCGCGGGATGGTCGGCCATGCCTCCCACCCCGACGTGCTGGCGCAGGCGGGCGCGCGGGATGCCGACATGCTGATCGCCGTCACCCATTCCGACGAGGTCAACATGGTGGCCTGCCAGGTCGCCCATTCGGTGTTCGACATCCCGGTCCGCATCGCGCGGATCCGCAAGCAGGCCTATCTGCGGCCGGAATGGGCGAAGCTGTTCGCCGAACAGCATCTGGCGATCAACGTCGTCATTTCGCCGGAGGTGGAGATCGCGCACAGCATCGCGCGGCGCCTGCGTTCCCCCGGCGCGTTCGAGATGGTGCCGCTCGCCGACGGCAAGGTGCATCTGGTCGGCGTCCACTGCACCACCAGTTCACCCCTGCTCGACACCCCGCTGCGCCGGCTGACCGAGATGTTCCCGGACGTCCGCGCCGCCGTGCTCGTGGTCTTCCGCGGCGGCACCGGTTTCGTGCCGAAGGGCGACGACGTGCTGCGGCTCGGCGACGACGTGCATCTGGTCTGCCGGACCGCCGACATCGTCCGCGTCGTCGCGCTGTTCGGCCATGCTGAGGCGCCGGCCCGCCGCCTGGTCATCGCCGGCGGCGGCAATGTCGGCTTCAATCTCGCGCAGATCGTCGAACGGCAGATGCGCGGCATCTCGATCAAGATGATCGAGGGCAACGCGGAGCGGGCCGAGCTGATCTCGCGCTCGCTGCGGTCGAGCACGGTGGTGCTGAACGGCGACGCGCTGGACCATGAGATCCTGGAGGAGGCGCAGGTCGGCCGCGCCGAGACCATCGTCGCCGTCACCAACGACGACGAGACGAACGTCTTCACCTCGCTGTTGGCCAAGCGCGCCGGCTGCGGCCGGGCGATCACGCTGTTGAACAAGACCTCCTACGCGCCGATCGTCGCCGGGCTGGGAATGGACGTCGTCGTCAACCCGGCGGCGGTCACCGTGTCATCCATCCTGCGCCATGTGCGGCGCGGCCGGGTCGCCGCGGTGCAGACCATCGGCGACGGCTTCGGCGAGGTGGTCGAGGCCGAGGCGCTGGAAACCTCGCGCGCCGTCAGCGGTCCGATCGGCTCCATCGGCCTGCCGTCCGGCCTGACCATCGGCGCCCTGGTCCGCGACGGGGAGGTCATCATTCCCACCGGGCAGACGGTGATCGAGCCGCATGACCGGGTCATCGTGATGGCGACCGCGGACCTCGTGCGCAAGGTCGAGCGGCTGTTCGCCGTCGGGCTGGAATTCTTCTGAGCGGTGCCGTCTCCCCGCCATCGCCCCCGCCCTCGTCCAAGCACGAAGACATCATGCCGAATTTGAGGCCGATCCTTTTCATCGTCGCCATCGTGCTTCTTGCGCTGTCCGCAACGATGCTGATCCCGGCGGCGGTCGACCATGCCTATGGCAATCCGGATTCCCGGGTCTTCCTCTATTCCGCCGCCTTCACCGGCGGCTGCGGCGGAGCGCTGGCCCTCGCCACGCGCTGCCACCTGCAGGGCGGCCTGTCGCTGCGCCAGGCCTTCCTGCTGACACCGCTGACCTGGACGGCCACCGCCGCCTTCGCGGCGCTGCCCTTCCAGTTCGGCCATTTCCCGGATTTGTCCCTGAACTACGCCAACGCCTTCTTCGAGACGATGTCGGGGCTGACCACCACCGGCTCGACCGTTCTGGTCGGGCTGGACTTCACGACGGAGGGAATCCTCCTGTGGCGGGCGCTGCTGCAATGGCTGGGCGGCATCGGGATCATCGGCGTCGCCGTTGCCGTGCTGCCGGCGCTGCGCGTCGGCGGCATGCAACTGTTCCGCACCGAATCCTCCGACCGGTCGCAAAAGGTGCTGCCGCGTGCCCAGCAGATCGCCAAGGCCATCGCCGCGGTCTATTCCGGGCTGACGCTGATCGGCGGCGTCAGCTACTGGCTGGCGGGGATGACCCCGTTCGAAGCGGTGGTGCATGCGCTGACCAGCCTGTCGAGCGGCGGCTTCTCCACCTCCGACCGGTCGGTCGGGCAGTTCGAAAGCCCTCTGCTGCACTGGTTGGTGACGCTGTTCATGCTGCTGGGCAGCCTGCCCTTCGTCCTCTATGTCCGCACGCTGGCCGGCCAGCGCGACGCGCTGTGGAAGGACAGCCAGGTCCGGACCTATCTGGGCTTCCTTGCGGCGGTGATCCTGCCGCTGAGCATCTGGCTGGCGGCGACCCACGGCCATGGCTTCGCCGACGCCCTGCGTCTGGTCGCCTTCAACGTCGTGTCGGTCGTCACCACCACCGGCTATGCCTATACCGACTACAGCCAATGGGGCAATCTGGCGGTCGGCGTCTTCTTCGGGCTGACCTTCATCGGCGGCTGCACCGGCTCGACCGCCGGCGGCATCAAGATCTTCCGGTTCGAAGTGATGGTGACGGTGCTGCGCACCCACTTCCTGCACCTGATCTATCCCCGCGGCGTCTTTCCGCGCCAGTACGGCAACCGCCGGCTGGACGACGATGTCCTGGGGTCGGTGATCGTCTTCTTCGCGCTGTTCTTCACCGCCTACAGCGTGGTGACCATCGCGCTGATGGCGCTGGGGCTGGACTTCATCACCAGCGCCAGCGCCGCGGTCACGGCGCTGGCGAATGTCGGCCCCGGGCTGGGCGAGATCATCGGCCCGGCCGGGACCTTCTCGTCCCTGCCGGATTCCGCCAAATGGCTGCTGTCGCTGGCGATGCTGCTGGGCCGGCTGGAGCTGTTCACCGTGCTGGTGCTGTTCATGCCGCGCTTCTGGCGGGGCTGAGGGAAGGGCGGGGCGGCTGCTCCGCGCGACCGCTCATTCCCTTGGGTTGCGGTCGGGTTCCGGGTCGCGGTTGGCGGAGTGCTCCTGCATCTGTTCGGTCTGGATCGTCTTGCCGTCCAGGCCGCGCGCCTCGGTGTGGCGGGACTTGTCGCGGTTGGACAGCACCACGTTGTCGCCGATGGAGCCGGCGGGCAGGTCGGTGGTGGCGCCGGTGCCGCTTCCCTTGCCCTGCGCGCCGGTGCCCATGTGCTTCTTGCTGGCGTTCGCCATCGCGATGTCTCCGTTGGTTGACCCTTGCCGATGGCGGGGCGGGACTCCCGCCATCGGAAACGGCTGGTTATCGGGGAGTGCTGCGACTCGTTACTGCGGATTGCGGGTCTGGCCGCCAACTGCGCCGGGAGCCGTGCCGCTGTGGTCGGTTCCGGTATGGTTGACGTCGCTGCCGCGCTTGCCCAGCGAGACGGTGGTGCCGTCATATTCGAATTCCGCCATCTGCTTGACCTGATCCTCGGTCACCTGGCGGGCGACGATGCGGTTTCCGTCCGTGTTCAGCAGGTTGTAGTCGAGCGCCACCTGCCTGGCCCCGATGCCGAGGATGCCGCCGCGGTCGAGGATCACCTGGGTGGCGTCGCCGGATTGCGGGTCGAGGATGATGTCGGCCACGTCGCCCAGCTTGTTGCCGTCCTGGCCGTAGACGTCCTTGCCCATCAGCGTCTCGAAGCTGGTGCTCGCCTGGGTGGGGTGAACGGTGGAGGTTCCGGTGGAGGCGACGGCCGGGCGCAGGTCACGCACCTGGCGCAGATGCTGCTCCAGCGTCGGCAACGTCTGGGCGGCGAAGCGCTTCAGGTCGGCGTCCTTGCCGGTCTCGGCCTGGGTGCGGAACAGGGCGACGGCGGCCTGGTGGGCCTCGAGCTGGCCTTGCAGATAGGCGGCGTCGAACTGGTCGGCCTTCAAGGCGCGGAGGTGATCCAGCTTCTGCAGATGGTCGGAATCGAGCTTGGTCGGCAGCGTCATCGACTTCTGCTGTGCCAGTGCCTTCATGGCCTCGGAGGTCTTGGTATGGTCGGCTGCCATATGGCTGCCGAACTGCTTGACCCCGCCGTCCTTCGCCTGTTCCTGCGCCAGCTTGCCGGCCTGGATCTCGAACATGTCGCCGATCGCGGCCTTCTCGGCGAAGGTCCTGTCGGCCTGCGCCGGCTGGCCCGCCTGGGTGGCGGTCTTGGCCGGCGCGGGCGTCTGGGCCAGGGAGACGGCGGGCGCCGCGAACAGCATCAGGGCCGCGGTCGCGAGAAGATGGTGGCGTTTCATGGCGGCTGTTCCTGCTGGTGCATGGTGGTCGATCCGGGCTCCGGTCCCGGCCGACGGCCGGAGCCGGAGCGCCGTTCTTCCCTCCTTCAACCGGCGAGACCGGCCGGCGTTCCGAAACCGCCGCACTGCCGCTTTCGTGCACCGGGCGTGCAGCGGGGCGAACGACGTAGCGCGCCGGGGGTATAGCCGAATGCGCGCTCGGCCTAGGCCACGCGTCCGGGGCAAGAAGAAACGGCTTATGTCCCCGGTACGGAGGCCCGCTTGTTACGTGACGCCCGCCATGTCCTGAACGGCACGCACATCGATTGCGATCTCTGCATCGTCGGCGGCGGCGCCGCCGGCCTGACCATGGCGCGCGAACTGGCCGGCGGGACGTGCAGCGTCGTCCTGCTGGAGGGCGGCGGGCTGGAGGTCGACGGCATCTCCCAGGCGCTCTATGCCGGGCGCAACGTCGGCCTGCCCTATGAGCGGCTGACCACCGCGCGCAGCCGCTATCTGGGCGGCAGCACCAACTGCTGGGGCGGCTTCTCCCGGCCGCTGGAGCCGGGGGACTTCGCCCGGCGCCCCTGGATCCCCGGCAGCGGCTGGCCGATCGCGCGCGAGGCGCTGATGCCCTATTACGAGCGCTCGCAGGAGGTGCTCGGCCTCGGCCCCTTCGACTATGGCAACGGGTTCTGGATGGAGCGGGTGGGAGGGCCGAACGCCGCCTTGTTTCCCCTGGACGGGGCCGCCGGCGGAATGGGCGGCGAATTGGACGGGAGCGATTTCGAGAACCGCGTCGCCCAGCTCAGCCCGCCGATCCGCATGGGCGAGGCCTACCGGGCGGAGATCGGGCGCGCCGCCAACATCACCGCCTTCCTCAACGCCAACGTCACCGGGCTGGAAACCAACGCCACCGCCAGCGCGGTCGAGCGGGTCCGGGTCCGCACGCTTGGCGGCCCCGGCTTCACCGTCGGCGCGCGGCTGTTCGTGCTGGGTTGCGGCGGGATCGAGAACGCGCGCATCCTGCTGCTGTCCAACGGGGTGCAGGCGGCGGGGCTGGGCAACGGCAACGATCTGGTCGGCCGCTGCTTCGCCGACCATCCGCGTTTCAAGACCGGGCCGGTGCGGCTGACCCAGCAGAGGCAGCACCGCAGGCTCTACGACGTCAGCCTGTGCCTGGCCCGGCGGCGGCTGCGGCGGCCGCACCCGCCGGTGGCGCTGGCGCTGTCGCCGACCGCGGAACTGCAGGCGCGGCACGAGCTGCCCAATTCCCGAACCTATCTGGTCGCCTCCTACCATTCCGGGGCGCTGGACGCCTTCAAGGCGATGCGCGACCTGCGGCTGCTGCCGTCCCGCCACCGCTGCCGCCGCTTCGGCGTGTCGGAGGACGAGGCGGCGAGCCTGCTGCGCAATGCCGGGCCGCGCATCCTGCGCAGCCTGCCGCAGCTGGTCCACGCCCTGTTCGACAGCACGATCGATCCCGGCTGGCTGCCGCGCCGCTTCACCCTGGAAACGGTGCTGGAGCCGGTCCCCAACCCCGACAGCCGGGTGACGCTGGACCATGCCACCGACCCGTTCGGCTGCAACCTGCCGCGGGTGGACTGGCGGCTGACCGACCAGGACCGCCGGGGGGCCGCCGAGACCCAGCGCCTGCTGCGCGAGGAGCTGCTGCGCCGGGGCCTGATCTCCGTCGATGGCGATGGGGAGGATGGAGGCGGGGAGGGCGATGCGGAGAGGGGGGCGGCGGCGATGGCCGACGTCGGCTGGTGCTGGCACCATATGGGCACCACGCGCATGCATGAGTCGCCGCGTCACGGCGTGGTCGATGCCGACGGCCGCGTCCATGGGGTGGGGAATCTCTATGTCGCCGGCAGCTCGGTCTTTCCGACCATGGGGGCGGACCATCCGACCATGACCATCGTCGCGCTGGCCCTGCGGCTGACCGACCGCGTCGCCGCGCTGCTGCAGGACGAGCGGAGCAGCCCGCCCGCCCCGGCGGTCGCCGCCTCGCTTTGAGCGGGACGGCACAATCCTGTATTCCTCTCCCGTCCGGGAGGATCGCACCATGGATCTGTTCGACGATGGTCCCGCCATGCCGGCGGAGGGGTTGCCGGAGCCGGCCGGGCCGCTGCCCGACATCGTGGCGCCCGGGCTCGACTGCCTGTTCGTCGGCTTCAATCCGGGGCTGCGGTCGGGGGCGCTCGGCCATCACTATGCCGGGCGGGGCAACCAGTTCTGGCGCCTGCTGGCGGCGGCCGGGCTGACCCCGCGGCTGTACCGGCCGGAGGAGGACGTGACCCTGCCGGCCATCGGGCTGGGCTCCACCAACCTCGTGGCGCGGGCAACCGCCAGCGCCGCCGAGCTGTCGCGGGCGGAGTTGCGCGGCGGGGTGCCGCGGCTGGCGCGGATCGTCGCCCATGTCCGGCCGCGGGTGCTGGCCTATACCGGCAAGGGTGTCTATCTGGCGGCGACCGGCCTGCCCGACGCGCCGTGGGGCGTGCAGGAGCGGCCGCTGTTCGACGGCGTCGCCGATGTGGTGGTCCCCTCGCCGAGCGGCCTCGCCCGCCTGCCCTTCGAGGAGAAGCTGCGCTGGTACCGGGAGGTGCGGGAGGAGATCGCGACGGAGGCCGGGGCGCAGACCGGGCGGCGGCGCTGATGCCGCCCGGTCCTGGCGCCCCGTCCCGTCAGCTGACGGTGCCGCCGCGGCTGAACGGCAGCGTCTGCAACGGCTGGCCGGTCACCGAGAAGACGGCGTTGGCCACCGCCGGAGCGACGGTCGGGACGCCGGGCTCGCCGGCGCCGGTCGGCCGTTCGCGCGAGGGCACGATGTGGACCTCGACCGCCGGCATGTCGGACATCCGCATCGGCAGATAGCCGTCGAAGTTGCCCTGGTCGACCAGACCGTCGGTCATGGTGATCTCGCCGCGCAGGGCATGGCCGATGCCCCAGCCGGCGCCGCCCTCCATCTGCGACTTGACGATGTCGGGATTGACCACCTCGCCGCAATCGACGGCGACGACGACGCGGTCGACCTTGAACTGGCCCTTGTCGCCGACCGTCACGTCGACGACATGGGCGACGAAGGTGTTGAAGCTCTCATGCACGGCGACGCCGCGGCCCTTGCCCTTGGGCAGCGGCTGGCCCCAGCCGGCCTTCTCCGCCGCCAGCTTCAGCACGCCGGCCAGCCGCGGATGGTCCTTCAGCATCTCCAGCCGGAAGGCGACCGGATCCTTGCCGGCCGCCTTGGCGAGCCGGTCGATCGTGACCTCCTTGGCATAGGCGGTGTGGGTGTGGCCGACCGACCGCCACCACAGGGTGGTGACCGGCGAGGCGGCGGTGTGCGCGTCGACGGCGAGATTCGGCACCGGATAGGCCATGTCCGACGCGCCCTCGACCATCGTCGCGTCGACGCCGTTCTTGACCATCACCGCCTCGAACGGCGTGCCGGCCATGAAGCTCTGGCCGACGATGCGCTGCTTCCAGCCGACGATGGCGCCCTTGGCATCGACCGCCGCCTTGATCCTGTGCAGCACCATCGGACGGTAGCGGCCGCCCTTGATGTCGTCCTCGCGCGTCCACACCAGATGCACCGGGGCCTTGGGATAGGCCTTGGCGATCATCGCCGCCTCGACGATGTAGTCGGCGTTGGTGGTGGCACGCCGGCCGAAGCTGCCGCCGGCCCATTGGGTCTCGATCTTCACCTGCTCCGGCTTGCAGCCGAGGACGCCGGCGACGGCCATCTGCTCGACGGTTTGGAACTGCGAGCCGGCCCAGACGGTGCAGCCGCCCTCGGGGTTGAGGGCCACCACCGCGTTCAGCGGCTCCATCGGCGCATGGGCGAGGTAGGGGAACACATAGTCGCCCTCCACCACATGGCCGCCCTTGGCCGCGGCGTCGGCGATGGCCTTGTCGGCGTCACCCTTGCCGGCGGCGACCGCACCCGGCCGGTCGGCCAGCTTGCGGAAATCGGCCAGCATGGCGTCGGTGCCGCGCATCTCGGACTTGGCGTCGTCCCAGGTCACCTTCAGCGCCTCGCGGCCCTGGATGGCGGCCCAGGTGTTCTTCGCGATCACAGCGACGCCGACCGGCAGGGTCACCACCTCGATCACGCCGGCCACCTTGCGGGCGGCGGCATCGTCGACGCTCTTCACCGTTCCGCCGAAGCGCGGGCTGCGGGCCAGCACCGCCGTCACCTGGCCGGGGCGGCGGATGTCCATGGCGAAGACGGCGGTGCCGTCGGTCTTGCTGACATGGTCCAGCCGGTGCAGGTCCGGCTTGCCGATCAGCACATAGTCCTTCTGCTCCTTCAGCTTGACCTGCTGCGGCACCGGCAGCTTCGCCGCCTCCTCCGCCAGCTCGCCGAAGGTGAAGCTGCGGTTGCTGGCGGCATGGCGGACCACGCCCTTCGACACCGTCACCTCGCCGGCCGGAACCTTCCAGCGCGCCGCCGCGGCGGAGACCAGCATGGCGCGGGCGGCGGCGCCGGCCATGCGCAGCTCGTCCCAGCTGTTGGCGACGGCGGTCGAGCCGCCGGTGCCCTGGATGCCGAAGAAATGGTTGGCGTAGAGCTTGCCGTCGGCCGGGGCGAAGGCGCCGCGCAGCTGGCTCCAGTCGGCGTCCAGCTCTTCCGCGACGATGGTGGCGAGGCCGGTGACGATGCCCTGGCCCATGTCGAGATGCTTGGCCAGCACCGTCACGGTGTTGTCGGGCGCGACGATGACGAACAGCTGCGGGCGCGGGTCGGCCGGGCCGACGATCTTCGGCGCGGCGTCCGCCGCCAGCGCCGGCAGCGGCAGGTGGGCGCCGATGACCAGCGCGCCGGCCCCGGCGCCGATGGCCTTCAGGAAGCCGCGGCGCGACGGTGCAGGCAGATGGCCGAAGGCGGGGGAGCCATCGAGGCCGGGTTGGGCGAATCCCGATTGGGCGGCCTGACGGATCAGGTGATGCAGCATGGCTCAGGCCCTCATCGTCTGGGCGGCATCCTTGATCGCCGCGCGGATACGGACATAGGTGGCGCAGCGGCAGACGTTGCCGTCCATCGCCGTGTCGATGTCCTGGTCGGTCGGGTTCTGGTTGTCGGTCAGCAGCGCGATGGCGCTCATGATCTGGCCCGACTGGCAATAGCCGCACTGGACGACGTCCAGCTTCTGCCACGCCGCCTGGACGGCCTGGGCCGCCTTGCCCTTCACCCCCTCGATGGTGGTGATTTTGCTTTCGGCGGTCAGCATGCCGACCGGCGTCTGGCAGGCGCGCGTCGGCGTGCCGTCGACATGGACGGTGCAGGCGCCGCACTGGGCGACGCCGCAGCCGAACTTGGTGCCGGTCATGTTCAGCTCGTCCCGCAGGACCCACAGGAGCGGCATGTCGTCGGGAACGTCGACCTGACGGACCTCGCCGTTGATGGTGATGCTTTTCATGGCTCTTGCCTCTTTCTCCCTGGACGGATCCGGCACAGGTCGACCGCTGGGCGGGTCGGCGACGGGTCCGCTGCCCGGTTGGGGCGTTGGCTTGCGAATTGGATTGTCTGTTGTTGGCCGCTGGCTGGAGCGCTGCCTGGACAGATTACACCGTTCAGTGCACAATGAAGTAGGCGGCTTTGGTTCATATCGTCATGAAAGCTATTCATAACCCCGCGCTCGACCTCAACCTGATCAAGGTGTTCGACGCGCTGCTGGAAACCCGCAACGTCTCGCGTGCGGCCGAGGCGCTGGGCGTCAGCCAGTCGGCGGTCAGCCATGCGCTGGCCCGGCTGCGCACGCTGGTCGGCGATCCGCTGTTCGTGCGCACCGGCAACCGGATGGAGCCGACCCCGCGTGCCCAGCGCCTGGCCGAGCCGCTGCGCGACCTGCTGGTCGGGGCGGCGCGGGCGCTGTCGGCGGAGGAGGATTTCGATCCCCAGCGGGAGGAGCGGAACTTCACCATCTCCACCCCCGATTCCATGCAGGCCGTGCTGCTGACCGGCATCCTGCGCGACGCGGCGGAAGGGGATCTGCGCGTGTCGGTCTCGCTGCTCAACTATGACCCCGACGCCGTGCTGAACGGGCTGGACGACGGCACCCTCGATCTGGCGATCGGCTATCTGCCGGAGCTGCGGCGCTGGCACGACCGGCAGGTGCTGTACCGGGAAACCCATGTCTGCCTGTTCAATCCGGAGCTGGTGCCGGTCACCCCGCCCATCGGGCTGGAGGATTACACCCGCTATCCGCACCTGATGCCGTCGCTGCGCGGCGGGCTGAGCAGCTTCATCGACGACGAGTTGGCGGCGTTGGGAACCCGGCGGCGGGTCGCCGCCTCCACCACCCAGTTCCTGGCGATCCCGGTGATCCTGACGCAGGCGCCGATGCTGACCTCGCTGCCCGCCCGGCTGGCCCGGCTGTGCGCCGATGCGCTGGGGCTGGCGACCAGCCCGCTGCCCTTCGACATCGGCGACTATGAGGTCTCGATGATCTGGCACCGCCGCAACACCGCTTCCCCGTCGCACAGCTGGCTCAGGCAGCGGATCGGCGAAGAGGCGGCGAAGCTCTGAGAATGCCGCCGCGGTGGGGAGCCGGGCCTTCGCATATCCCTGAATGCACGTAAAAAAAGAAAATCCAAAGATATTTTCCATTGTCCGCGCATGGTTATCAACGCTAGATCATCACCCATACAAATAATTTCTTCCGGGGCGAGTGGCTGCTGCCAGTCGTCGCCGCTCCCGAATTCGCCCGATCGTGCGCGGCCGATCCGCCACCGCTTCGTGCGCCCTCACGGAAAGGGATCGACATGAGTTTCCTCAATCCGGTGCGCCTCGTCT
This sequence comes from Azospirillum sp. HJ39, assembly GCF_041507355.1. NCBI lineage: Bacteria > Pseudomonadati > Pseudomonadota > Alphaproteobacteria > Rhodospirillales > Azospirillaceae > Azospirillum > Azospirillum sp. HJ39. The sequence goes on from NZ_CP167910.1 coordinate 365,008, forward strand.
TTTCAGGGATTTTCCAGGCCGACGTCTCCACGGTGAACAACGACGTCCGCCATTACGACAACGACACCTTCGAGCCCGCCTACCAGGAGTTCCAGAAGTCCCTGCCGAATGGCGGCACGGTCGCCAACGGCTGGTGGAACCCGACCGGGTCGGGAGCCTTCCGGCTGATCGACTGCCGCGTGACCGGGCTGGGCTTCGCCGACGGCAGCTTCGTCGAGGCGCCCCCGGACGGTGCCCCGGGCGCCGATGCGGCGCTGGGCATGCTGATCGGCGGCTCCACCGACCGCACCAGCGGCAAGCTGGTCGACCTCGACCCGCAATGGCAGATGGCCTCGACCCCCTGGGGCCTGGACGTGCGGCTGACCGACGGCAGGACGCCGGCCTTCTTCGGCGGGCGCTACCAGCCCAACCCCTTCCGCGACCTGTGGTTCAACCGGAACGTCAACGGCAACGCCGACGGCGCGGCGTCCTCGACCTTCCAGTCGGTGCTGGAGACTGTCGAGTGGGCCGACGACGCGGCGCTCAGCCCCTTCCTGCGGCAGCTGCGCGACGCCACCACCGGCGGCATGCTGTCGATCCGGCTGGCGACCTTCGGCTATATCGGCAACGTCAAGGATCCGCGCTTCACGCTCGGCACCGTTGTCGGCACCATCGGGCCGCAGCTTGCGGGCGAGCCGACCTCCTTCGTCCGCGGGCGCCGCTTCGTCCCGGCCAACAACATTCCCAACAGCTGGGCCGGCATCACCTATTTCTCCGGCCAGGTCGACGGGCCGTCGCGCACCGCCTTCCTCGACCTGTCGAACGCGCTGCAGACCACCGACGGCAAGGGCACGCTCAACCCGGTCGGCCGCATGACGCTGGGCATCCTGCGCGACCCGTCGATGGCGGAGAACACGCCGGTCACCCCGGACAGCTTCCTGCCGGTCGCCGAAATCCCCTATGGCGAGCCGCGCTGGCTGGCGCGGACCGCCGGCGTGGTCGCGGCCAAGCTGACCGACGAGCAGTTCGAGCTGGCCCAGAGCCGGCCGCTGGCCCTGGTGACGGTGTCGGAGACGAACCCGGGGGCGACCGACCTCGACCTCGGCTTCGGCATCGTCGCCATCCGCGAGGCGCAGGACGGGCTGTATGTCTGCGCCGAGCCGCTGGTCCACCGCATCGACGGGGCCGGGCGGGCGGAATCGCTGGTCTATGCCACGCGCTACGGCCAGCCGGTGCCCGGCGCCGCCATCGCCATCACCCAGATGGGCCGCATCCCCGGCCAGGGCGGCGGCTTCGGTGTCGACCAGCCGACCGCCGACATTCCCGACATGGGCGTTCCGGAAGCGGCGGTGAGCTTCGAGGTCGAGGGCGGGCCGGCCACCGGCGGCACCATCCTCGCCGACGGGAACGGCGTCGCCCGGCTGGGGATCGCCACCCGGTCGCCGGGCAACCCGCGCGGCTACATCGACGGCCAGATCTACCTGATCGACTACCGCGTTCCCGGCCAGAGCAACACGGCGCGGTCGTCGTTCGACTATATCGCCCTGCATGTCCGCGACGATTTCGACGTGCCGGCCGACCCGACCTGGGACGACATCGCGCCGATCATGGCGCAGTACGGCAACCTCTACCCGATCATGAGCAAGCATCTGGTCGATCTCGGCAGCGAGGCGTCCTGCGCCCGCCACGCCGACATCCTGCATCTGGCCTTCTCGCTGCCGGAATCGGACCCGAACTACATGCCGGTCACCCGCGACCTGTCGGTCTACAGGCGCGACACCATCCTGGCCTGGCTGGCCAAGGTGCAGCGCGGCGAGACGGCGGTGGAACGGGGGGTGAAGGCGGCAGTCGGGGCTGCCGGCGGCCCGGCATCCGGTGGCCCGGCATCCGGCGGTCCCGCTCCGGGCCTGCGCACCGGTCCCTCCGGCGCCGCCCCGGCGGGTGCCGCCACGGCGGCGCCGGACGGGCCGACGGCGGCCGACGGCAAGACCCGCTTCGCCAAGAACTTCTCCCGCGTCGCCACGCCGTCGCGTTCCTGACGCCCGGCCCCGATGCCCGGCTCCCGGGAGAGCCGGATCAGGACAAGGAATCCGCCATGCTGAAGATCCAGCCGCACTTCGCCCAGGACATCGACACCGTCCAGGTCCTGCGCAACGCCCTGCAATCCGCCGTCGAGCTGGAGCACGCCACGCTTCCGGCCTATCTGACGGCGCTCTATTCGATCAAGGCCGGCCAGAACCGCGAGGCGGCGGCGATCATCGGGTCGGTGTCGGTGCAGGAAATGCTGCACATGACCATCGCCGCCAACATCCTGAACGCGGTCGGCGGCCATCCGGTGATCGACAAGCCCGGCTTCATCCCGGTCTATCCCGGCCCGCTGCCGATGGGCGTCCATGAAGGGCTGACCGTCTCGCTGGGCAAGCTGACCCGCAGCCTCGTCTACGACGTCTTCATGACCATCGAGGAACCGGAGGTCGCGATGGCCTATCCGGTGAAGCAGCCGGCGCTCGCCCTGTTCCAGCAGAAGGCGGCGGCGGCGCAGGAACCGGGCTTCGCCACCATCGGCGAGTTCTACCAGGCGATCTCCGACGCCATCGGCGCGATGGGCGAGGAGATCTTCACCGGCGACCCGGCCAATCAGGTGGTGGACAACACCTGGTTCCCGCCCGACCAGCTGTTTCCTGTCACCGACGTGGCGAGCGCCCAGCGCGCCATCCAGGTGATCGTCGAGCAGGGCGAGGGCTCGCCCCAGTCGCCCCGCGAGGCCGAGAACGAGGCGGCGCTCGCCCATTACTACCGGCTGGCGCAGATCGTCTATGCCCGCCGGCTGGTGAAGGATCCGGACGAACCGCTCGGCTGGTCCTATTCCGGGGCGCCGGTCGGCATCGATCCGGCCGGGGTGTGGAACCTCTATCCCAACGCCAAGACGGTGGATTACCCGCCGGGCAGCCGCGCCCGCACCGTCTCGCAGCAGTTCAACACCACCTACACGGCGCTGCTGACCTCGCTGCACATCACCTTCAACGGCCAGCCGGAACGGCTGCGCGCCGCCATCGGCCTGATGTACGAGCTGAAGCTGACCGCCGACCAGCTGGTGGCGATCCCGCTGCCCGGCACCGACTATGTGGCGGCGCCGACCTTCGAGTATGCGCCGGTGAACGTGTAGCGGAGCGGTGCCGGTCCCTCCGCAGGCTTGACCGCCGACCGCCGCCGGTATCAATCTCTGATACCGAGTGACGGAGGTGTGGCATGGGCGGTCGGAACTTCAGCCTGACGGACCGGTTGAGCGCGTTCGTCGACCGGCAGGTCGAGGACGGGCGCCACCAGAATGCCAGCGAGGTCGTCCGGGAGGCGCTGCGCCGCTACCAGGACGATCTGGAGGCGGAACGCGCGAGCCTCGCTGCCATCGAGGCCGTCGCCGAACGCGGAGTTTCCGCCATCGAAGGCGGAGAGTTCCGGCTGGTGGCCGGCGGCGAGGATCGGCGTGCGCTGCTCGACGACCTGAACCGCCGGGCCGCCGGGCGTGCCGCGGCGCGGCAGGGCTGACGCGGGGCTGATCGTGGCCGGCTTCCGCCTGTCCGCACCGGCGGAAGCCGACCTCGACAGGATCCTGGATTGGAGCGAGGAGCGGTTCCACGCGGTGGGCCGCATGCGGTACGCCGCCCTTCTCGTCCAGGCGATGCAGGATCTGGCCGACGACCCGCAGCGGGAGGGCGTCGAGTGGGTGATGACCTCGAAGCGGCGGGTCGGCGTCTATCATGTCTGGCACAGCCGGGACCATGGCACCGATCCGGCGGAGCGGGTCCGGGATCCGCGGCATGCGATCGTTTTCCGCATCGGCGGGGATGGGGTCGTGGACATCCTGGGCTTCATGCACGACCACATGCTGCGCGACCGTGCCTTGCGCCGCATCCTGCGCGGCACCCCGTCCGCTCCGCAGTGAGGGGCCGGCGCCCCTCATCCCGGCCTCCGGCCCGTCTTCAATCCGCGGTGACCGAGCGGATCTCGTCCTGGCTGAAGCGCTGCTGCTCCTCCATCACCATCTGCGACAGCTCGCGCTTCAGGCGGTTGAACTCCGGGGCGGAGCCGTCGCGCGGGCGGGGCATGTCGACCAGGACGTCGCGCTTCACGGTGCCCGGCCGGTAGGTCATCACGACGATGCGGTCGGCCAGGTAGATGCTCTCCTCGATCGAGTGCGTCACGAACAGGATGGTCTTGCCGACCTCCTCCCAGATGCGCAGCAGTTCGTCCTGGAGGGTGCGGCGGGTCAGGGCGTCGAGCGCGCCGAACGGCTCGTCCATCAGCAGGATCGGGCTGTCCAGCGCCAGCACGCGGGCGATGGCGACGCGCTGGCGCATGCCGCCCGACAGATCCTTGGGGAAGCGGTTGCGGAAATCCTGGAGATGCAGCTTCTCCAGCAGCCGCTCCACCGTCCGGGCGATCTCCGGCTTGGACAGGCCCTTGATCTCCAGGCCGAAGGCGACGTTCTGCGCCACCGTCATCCAGGGGAACAGGGCGTATTCCTGGAACACCATGCCGCGGTCGGGGCCGGGCGCGGCGATGGTGCGGCCATCGACGGCGACGGTCCCCTTCGTCGGCGGCTGGAAGCCGGCCACCGCGTTCAGCAGCGTGGACTTGCCGCAGCCCGACGGCCCCAGCAGGCAGACGAACTCGCCCTTGCGGATGTCGAGGTCGATGTCCTGCAGGGCCACGATCTTCTGCGTGCCGACGGCGAAGGTCTTCTCCACCCCGCGGATGCGGATCTGCACGGGCGCCGCATCGGCGGCCGGCACGGCGTCGGCAACGGTCTTCAGCATGGGCGTCATCTCCATCTCCTCCCTGTCTGTCTTTTGGTGGCGCTCAGTTCTCGAGCCCGCGGTGCCAGCGCAGCAGGTGGTTGTTCAGGCGGTTCATGCCGAGGTCGATGGCCAGGCCCAGCAGGCCGATGGTGAACATCCCGGCGATGATCTTGTCCGACCACATGAACTCGCGCGCCTCCAGGATGCGGAAGCCGAGGCCGGAATTGACGGCGATCATCTCCGACACGATCACGACGATGAAGGCGGTGCCGATGCCGATCCGGGCGCCTGCCAGGATGTAGGGGGTGGCGGCCGGCAGGATGACGCGGAGGAACATGGTCATCTTGCCGGCGCCCAGGTTGCGGGCGGCGCGCAGATAGATGCCGTCGACATGGCGCACCCCGGCGATGGTGTTCATCAGCACCGGGAAGAAGGCGCCGATGGCGATCAGGAAGATGGCGGGCGCGTTGCCCAGCCCGAACCACAGGATCGCCAGCGGGATGTAGGCGATCGGCGGGATCGGCCGCAGCACCTGCATCAGCGGGTCGAACAGCGCATAGATGCGCGGGTTGCCGCCCATGGCGAGACCCAGCGGAAGGGCCAGCCCGGCGCCGACGGCGAAGCCCAGCACCACGCGGTACAGGCTGGACCAGGCGTCGAACAGCATCTCGCCCGACAGCGCCCACAGGATCCAGCTGGATTGCGCCGGGTCGTAGGGATCGGTGGGCAGCAGATAGGCCCACCAGCGCTCCACCACCGCCACCGGCGAGGGCAGCACCACCGGGTTGATCAGCCCGGAGGTCGACAGCGCCTGCCACAGCGCGATCATCAGGATGGGCACCAGGGCGCCGCGCAGCAGGATGGCGGGCGAGAAACGGGGCTTGGCTTGGGACATGGGGCGTCCTCCTTCCGCTGGGCCGGGCTCAGTTGGTCTTGACGGCGGTGGCCTTGACGTCACCGGCCTTGGTGGCGGCCTTGGCCTTTTCCAGCAGGTCGAGCTTCACCCAGTCGGCGGCCTTCGGCGGGTTGTCCATGCGGCCGACGCCGAACTTCTGCATCATGTCGGTGGTGACCTGAACATGATGGACCGAGATGTCGTAGCTGTAGGGCGAGTTGCCGATGGCGTCCTTGAAGTCCTGGCTGGTGATCTGGCCCTTGAACATCTGCTCGCGGACGTATTTCTCGGCCAGATCCGGGTTGGCGATGAAGGTCGCCGTCGCCTCGACGAAGCAGCGGACCAGCCGCTCGGCGACGTCGCGCTTCCTGGTGTAGAATTCCTCGGTGATGACCAGCGAGCGGACCGGCTCGCCCAGCTCGGTGTCGTAGGGCTTGATCACCTCGACGCCGAAGCCCTTGTTGATGGCCTGGCTCGACTGCGGCTCCGACTGGGACATCGCGTCGATGCTGCCGGCCAGCAGCGCCTGATTCATGTCGGCATAGGCCATGTAGACGATCTGCACGTCCTTGCCGGAGCGGTCGGACCAGCTCAGCCCATGCTTGGCCAGCTCGGCCAGCAGGATCAGCTCCTGCGCACCGCCGCGCGGGGTGGCGACCTTCCTGCCCTTCAGGTCGGCGATGCTCTTGATGCCGGCGCCCGGCCTGGCGACGATGCGCGCCCCGCCCTTGGCGAAGCCGGCAACCGCGTAGATCGGCACGCCCGACGCCCGGCCGGCGATGGCGGCATCCACCGCGCTGGCGGCGACGTCGATCTCGCCGGCGACGATGGCCGGCAGGATGTCGATGCCCTTGGGGAAGACCCGCTCCTCGATCTTCAGGTCATACTTGCCGGCGATCTCCTTCATGTAGGAAACCGCGCCGTAATGGGCGAATTTCAGGTTGCCGAGTCGGACCAGATCGGCGGCCGAGGCGCCCTGGCTGGCGACGGCGGCGGTGGTGAAGGCAACGGCGAAGGCGGCGGCGGCGAGCAGGGTTTTCCTGGGCATGCGTCTCTCCCATCGGGCTTGGTCCGCGGCCCGTCGCCGCGGTTGTCCTGGGAAAGAGCAAGGCCCGTGCCATGATCAGTTCGTCGCGCAAACAGTTGAAAAGCCTCGACCCGGCCGGCGCGGCGGCCGTCCGCATCGGCGGATTTCCGCTTGGCCGCCGGAACGGGTCGGCGGAAATCCGCCGATGCGGTCCCCTGCGGCAGGACGACGCGCCGGCCCGGCGGCCCCATTGCCGCATACGACAAGTCATCGCAGCGCAACGAAAAAACGTGTAGAAGATGCTGCACTTGCGAACCAACGCATCCGCACGAAAGATAGGGACAAGGAACCATGGCCGAGAGCAAGGGGATCGAAACGGTCGGCGTCATCGGCGCCGGCCAGATGGGCAACGGCATCGCCCAGGTCTGCGCCGTCGCCGGCCTGACGGTGGTGATGACCGACATTTCCGACGCGGCGGTGCAGCGCGGCCTGTCCACCGTCGGCGGCAGCCTGGAGCGTCTGGTCAAGAAGGAGAAGATGAGCGCCGCCGACCGCGAGGCGGCCCTGGCGCGCATCACCGCCACCACCGACAAGGCGGCGCTGGCCGCTTGCGACCTAGTGATCGAGGCGGCGACCGAGAACGAGGATCTGAAGGTCAAGATCCTCAAGGATCTCTGCACGATCCTGAAGCCCGAGGCGCTGGTCGCCACCAACACCTCGTCGATCTCCATCACCAAGCTGGCGACGGCCACCGACCGTCCGGACCGCTTCATCGGCCTGCATTTCTTCAATCCGGTGCCGCTGATGGCGCTCTTGGAGATCATCCGCGGCATCCAGACCAGCGACGACACCCACGCCAAGGCGATGGCCTTCGCCAAGCGCGTCGGCAAGTCGCCGATCACCGCCAAGAACAGCCCGGGTTTCGCCGTCAACCGCATCCTGTGCCCGATGATCAACGAGGCGATCTTCGCGCTGCAGGAAGGCATCGCCACGGCGGAGGACATCGACGCCGGCATGAAGGCGGGCTGCAACCACCCGATCGGCCCGTTGGCGCTGGCCGACCTGATCGGTCTGGATACCATGCTGTCGGTGATGGAGGTCTTCTACGAGGGCTTCAACGATCCGAAGTACCGCCCGGCCCCGCTGCTGAAGGAGATGGTCGACGCCGGCTATCTCGGCCGCAAGACCGGCCGCGGGTTCTACGACTACAGCAAGTGAGGTGAAGGGGGGCATTGTTGGCGTGCGATGCCCCCTCCCTAACCCTCCCCCGCCCTCGGCCGACCGAAGGTCGGTCCGATTGCGGGAGAGGGGACTGCCGCCGGGTTGCGAACTCACCCTCTACCGCCGAAGGCGGGGGAGGGAGGGACCCGCTCGCAAGAGCGGGAGGGAGGGGGCGCGAGAGTGCGCCCCCTCGTCCCCTCACGGAAACTCCCGCACCGTGTGCAGGTGGTTGAGCGGGCCGTGCCCGTGGCCCAGGCCCGGCGCGGTCAGGATCGCCGTCTCGACATAGGCCCGCGCCCGCGCCACCGCGTCGCGGGTGTCCAGCCCCTGCGCCAGGCCGGCGGCGATGGCCGAGGACAGGGTGCAGCCGGTGCCGTGGGTGTGGGGGGTGTGGACGCGCTTGCCGGTGTAGACCGTCTCGCCCTCCTCGGTCAGGAGCAGGTCGTAGAGGGTGTCGTCCTCCAGATGGCCGCCCTTCAGCAGAACCGATTTCGGGCCGAAGGTCAGGATCAGCTCGGCGGCGCGGCGCATGTCGTCCAGGTCGCGGATCGGGATGTCGGTCAGCGCCTCCGCCTCCGGCAGGTTGGGCGTCACCACCTCGGCCAGCGGCAGCAGCCGTTTGCGCAGGGTCAGCACCGCGTCGGGGTCGAGCAGATGGTGGCCGCTCTTGGCGATCATCACCGGGTCGACCACCAGCGGCACGTTGACCGCGCGCGCCTCGTACTCCGCCGCCACCGCCTCGATGACGGCGGCGTTGGCGAGCATGCCGACCTTCACCGCGTCGGCGCCGATGTCGTCCAGCACCACCCGCATCTGCAGGGCGACGAAGGCCGGGTCGACCGCCACCACGCCATGGACGCCCAGGGTGTTCTGCGCCGTCAGGGCGGCGATGGCGGTCATCGCATAGGCGCGGAGCGCGCTGACCGCCTTGATGTCGGCCTGGATGCCGGCGCCGCCGCCGGAATCCGACCCGGCGACGATGAGGACGCGTCCCTTCATTGTGCTGCCTCCAGAGTGCGGGCGGCGTTGGCCCGGATCGCATCGGCGATGTCGGCGACCACGCCATGGACCAGAGCCTCGTCGTCGCCCTCCGCCATCACGCGGATCAGCGGTTCGGTGCCGGACTTGCGGATCAGCAGGCGTCCGCCCGCTGCCAATCGCGCCTCGCCGTCCCGGATCGCCTGCCTGACCGCGTCATCCTCCAACGGCCGGCTGCCGGCGGCAAAGCGGACATTGGTCAATTTCTGCGGGACGGGATCGAAGACGCGGCAGACCTCGCTGGCCGAGCGGCCGTCGGCCTGGATCAGCACCGCCAGCACCTGCAGGGCGGCGATCAGCCCGTCGCCGGTGGTCGAATAGTCGGACAGCACGACATGGCCCGACTGCTCGCCGCCGACATTGTAGCCGCGCTCGCGCATCATCTCGACGACATAGCGGTCGCCGACCGGGGTGCGGGCCAGATGCAGGCCGAGGGCGCCGAGATGGCGTTCCATGCCGAGGTTCGACATCACGGTGGCGACCACGCCGCCGCCGCGCAGCGTCTGCGAGCGCGCCCAGGAGGTGGCGATCAGGCTCATCAGCTGGTCGCCGTCGATCGGGCGCCCGGCCTCGTCCACCATGATCAGCCGGTCGGCGTCGCCGTCCAGCGCGATGCCGAGATGGGCGCCGTGGGCGACCACCTGTTCCTGCAGGGTCTGGGTCGCGGTGGCGCCGCAGCCCTTGTTGATGTTGGTGCCGTCGGGGCTGACGCCGACCGGGACCACGTCGGCCCCCAGCTCGTACAGCACCTTGGGCGCGACCTTGTAGGCGGCGCCGTTGGCGCAATCGACGACGATCTTCAGCCCGTCGAGCCGCAGGCCGCGCGGGAAGGTGTTCTTCACATATTCGATGTAGCGGCCGGTGGCGTCGTCCAGCCGGCTGGCGCGGCCGAGATCGGCGGGGCCGGCGAGGTCGGGGCCGAAGGGCAGCGCCATGCGCGCCTCGATGGCGGCCTCGACCTCGTCCGACAGCTTGTAGCCGTCGGGGCCGAACAGCTTGATGCCGTTGTCCTGATAGGGGTTGTGCGAGGCGGAGATCACGACGCCCATGTCGGCGCGCAGGCTGCGGGTCAGCATCGCCACCGCCGGGGTCGGCAGCGGGCCGACCAGCACCACGTCCATCCCCATCGAGATGAAGCCGGCGGTCAGCGCCGGTTCCAGCAGATAGCCGGATAGCCGGGTGTCCTTGCCGATCACCACCCGGTGCCGGTGGTCGCCGCGGCGGAATTGCAGCGCGGTCGCCATCGCCACGCGCAGCGCCGTCTCGGCGGTCATCGGGTCGACGTTGGCGGTGCCGCGGATGCCGTCGGTGCCGAACAGGTGTCGCGTCATGAAAACCTCGTGCTGGAACCGTCTTCGGCCCCGGATGTCGGATCGTGGGGTCGGAAGCGCAAGCGAAGGATGTTTCTTCACCCGCCGGCCCCGCCGGGTCAAGCATCCTTCGGCGGCTGCGCGAAAGGGTTGCAGGGGTGCTTACAGGGGGTGCAGCCCCTCCCAAAGGGCGCGGGCCTGCGCCGTTTCGGCGACGTCGTGGACGCGCAGGATCTGGGCGCCCTGGTTCAGCGTCTCCAGCCCGGCGGCGAGCGAGCCGGCCAGCCGCTCCCCCGGCGGCTCGCCGCGCGACAGCCGGGCGATGAAGGTCTTGCGCGACAGCCCGATCAGCACGGCGCAGCCCAGCGCATGATACAGCGCGGTGTGGCGCAGGATCTCAAGGTTGTGCTCCACCGTCTTGCCGAAGCCGATGCCGGGATCGGCGGCGATGCGCTCCGGCGGCACCCCGGCCGCGGCACAGCGCGCCACCCGCTCCTCCAGCCAGTCGAACACGTCCAGCGCGGCGTCGCGGTAGCTCGGGGCTGCCTGCATGGTGCCGGGTTCGCCCTGCATGTGCATCACCACCACCGGCGTGCCGCTGCGCGCCACCACCGGCAGCGCGTCCGGATCGCCGAGCCCGGCGATGTCGTTGACGATGCGGGCGCCGGCCGCCGCGGCGGAGGCCATCACCCGGGCGTGGCGGGTGTCGACCGAGACCACGGCGCCCTTGGCGGCGAAATGGCGGATGACCGGCAGGACGCGCGCCTCTTCCTCCTCCGGCGGCACCGGGGCGGCGCCGGGACGGGTCGATTCGCCGCCGATGTCGAGGATGTCGGCGCCGGCCGCCAGCAGCGCCTCGCCATGGGCGATGGCGGCGGCGGGGTCGAGGAAGGCGCCGCCGTCGGAGAAGCTGTCCGGCGTGACGTTGACGATGCCCATGATGCGCGGCCGGTCGAGCGCCAGCCCGCCGAAGGGCGCCCGCGCCCGGGTCAGGGCGCCGAGCTGGCGGTCCAGCGCCTCGGCCGCGGCGCGCGAGCGCTCCCAGCCCCAGGCCAGGATCTCCGACAGCGGGGCGAAGGCGCGGTCGATGCGGCCGGCGCCGTTACCGCCGTCACGGACGATCAGTTCGGCGGCGGAGAAGGCGAAGCGCCCGCCGGCCAGCGGCACCGCCGCCCCCTTGGCCCAGGCGGCGACCGGCATCAGCCCGACCGGCCGCAGATAGACCCGCACCCCATCCTCCGCGGCCCAGGGGCAGAAGCCCGCCAGCGAGCCGGCAGCCGATTTGGGGGCCGCGGTCTTGGGAATGGGCTTCGCGGACAACGGCGGCATCGGGAACCCCCTTCAGGTCACGGGACAGGCTGCGCCGTTCCTGGCACGCGGCCGGCGGGATGGCAAGGGGGGGCATTCCCGGGACCGGCTGCCGGCCGGTCAGAACTGCTTGAGCAGCCGGTCGATGTAGTTGCGTTCCTCCTGCGGGCGGCCGTATTCGCCGGAGCGGCGGCGCAGCTCGTCGAGGATCTCGCGGGCGCGCTGGAGCTCGGACTGTTCCGGGATCTTCACGTCGTTGGAATCCTGCATGCCGTAGCCCGACGGGCGCCGGCCGAGCGGGTCGCGGCCGCGGCTGCCCTGGCGGGGCATCTGGCCCTGCTGGCCGCCCATCATCGCCGGCCCCTGGCCCATCATCATCTGCTGGGCCATCTGCTCGGCCATGCCCTGCATGCCCTGCTGGAGCTGCTGCATCGCCTCGGTCTGCGACGGCACGGCGGCGCCGGGGGCGCCCTGCTGCAGAGCCTGTGCCGCGTCGCGCATGGCGCGCTCGGCCTTGCCCAGCGGCTGCGGGATTTCGCCGCCCTGCTGCTCGCCCATGCGGCGCATCAGCTCGCCCAACTGGCGGCGCAGCGCCTCCTGCTGCTCGGCCTGCTTCTGCAGGGTCGGGCTGCCGGGGGTCTGCTGGTTGTTCTGCTGGCCGTTCTGGTTGCGGCGCTGGTTGTTCTGCCGGCCGCGCGGCTGCTCGCCCTGCTGCTGCTGGTCCATCGACTCCTGCGACTGGCGGAAGCTCTGGTCCAGGAGCTGCTGCTGCTGCTGGGCCAGCTTCTGCAACTGCTGCATCATCTCCCAGGCCTGCTGGTTCTGCTGCTGCTGGCCGTTCTGCGGGTTCATCTGGGCCATGGCGCCGGAGCGCATGTTCTCCAGCATCTGCTGCAACTGCGACAGCATCTGGCGGGCGGCGTCGCGCGAGCCCGTCTGCGCCATCTCGCGCATGCGGTCGAGCATCTGCTGCAGATCGTTGCGGTCGGTCATCCGGTCGGCCATCTCGGGCGGGACCATGGGAAGCTGCTCGCCGCGCTGGAGCGCCTCCATCATCCGCTGTTCCATGGCGTCCATGAACTTGTCGAGCGCCGCCTGCAGCTCGTCCATCAGGCGGTTCAGCTCCTCGTCCGAGGCGTTCTTGTCCAGCGCGTCGGACAGCCGCTTCTCGGCGTCGCGCAGGTCCTTCTCGGCCAGCGACAGGCCGCCATCCTCGATGCGCAGCGCGGTTTCCCACATCAACTGCTGCAGGGCGGGGACGGACTCCGCCTCCTGGTCCAGCATCAGTCGGGCGATGGCGGTGCGGAGCGACAGGAAGGCGACGATGTCGTCGCCGTAGGTGCCGGGCCGGGCCGAGATCTCCGCCAGCGCGCGGGCGACGTCGACCCGCGATTTCTGCGGGCTGCGGGTCAGGATCTTGCGCTGGGCGATGATGGCGCGGGCGACCGGATGGTTGAAGGTCCGCTCCGGCAGGGTGACGGCGGCATCCTCCGACCGGCCGGTCTGGCCGGCGCCGTCGGTGGCGGTCAGCCGCACCGTCACCGGCAATCCGGCCCAGGGATGGGCGGTCAGATCCTGGAAGGAATTGCCATGGGCCTCCTTCGGCCGGACCCCGGGCAGCGACAGCGGCAGGGCGAGCACGTCGTCGGCCCCGGCCGGCTTCTCCGCCGCCTTCGGGGCGTCCTTCCTCGTCGTGTCCGCAACCGGCTGCGGCTCCGGCGCGAGGCGGACCTCGGCCTTCACCTCGGTCAGGCCGTAATCGTCGCGGGCGGCGTAATCGAGCTTCAGCGCGCCGCGTTCGCCGGCGGCGGGCGGGCTGGCATGGGCGATGATCGGCGCGCGGTCGGGCACCACCTGGATCGGCCAGGATCCCAGCGTGCGGCCGCCCTGGGTGACCGCGATGCGGGTGCCGCCGGTCACCGGCTTCTGCACCTGGAAGTTGGCCGAGTCCACCGCCTCGAACGGGCCGGACCGGTCGCCGGCCTCCAGGCTGGGGGTGCTGCCGCCGCCGGTGACGCGGGCCAGCACGAGGCTTCCCTGCGGCACCTGGACGATGCGGTCGGCCGGATGCTGGCCCGGGGATTGCGGACTGCCCGGCTGCTGTCCGTCCGGGGCGGAGGCCGAGCCCGATTTGAGGAAGACCGGCGGCAGGCCGGTGTAGTCGGGCGGGTTGATCCACAGGTCGAGCGTCGCCGCGGCCGTCGCGGTGCCGCCGGCCAGCCGCGGGGTCAGCGCGGCGGCCAGCCGCGGGCGCCAGTCGCCCCAGGAGGCGGCCCCCGCCACCACCAGCGCCAGGATCACCAGGGCGCGCAGGGCGTAGCGGTCGTGGCTCGGCACCTCGGTGCCCGGCCATGCCACCCGCAGGCTCCGCATCGCGGCGCGGGTGCGCTCCTGGTGCAGGCGCCACAGCGCCTGGGCCATCGGGTCGTTGCCGGCCGGCCGGTCGCGCAGGGTGTGCAGCGGCCGGTGGGCGATGCCGCTGTCCCGCTCCAGCCGACGCCGCGCCTCGGCCTCCGCGGGCGCGCGGAAGCGGCGGATGCCGATGGCGAGAGACAGCAGGAAGGCCGCCGCCAGCACCAAGAGCGCGGCGCCGTGCAGCCAGCCCGGCAGCAGGACCAGCAGATTCAACAATGCCAGCGCCAGGAAGGCGCCGAGCACCGTCAGCGGCGCCCACAGCGCCGGCCCCAGCCGTTCCCACAGCAGGGCGGCGCGCGCCTGCGCCAGCCGGAGGCGCGGTTCTGACACCGGCGCTTCGCGGGAGTTGGCCGTTTGCAAGCTGGCCATTTGCGGGTTGGTTGGCCGGTTACGGTCCGGCCCGGCGTCGCGTCGCTCGTTCTGCTTCATGCCGCCCCCTTCGCGCCGAGATGCGGCCGGTCCGACGATCAGGCCACAGCGCACCAGTCATATAGGCGCGGCGGGCCGGTTTTGCCCAGCGGCGCGATGGTACAGCCCATCACCCCGCAATGGCGAAACTGTGGCAAGCCGTCACGCCGCCCGTCGCTCGGCCGTCAGTCGCCGTCGCCGGGGGGAAGCGGCTTGGTCGGGGTGGCGCGGCGGCGGGTCTCGCGGTGCAGGATGTAGAGGCCGCTCGCCATCACCACCGCGGCGCCGGCCACCATGCTGCCGGTCGGCACCTCGCTCCACAGCAGCCAGCCGAAGAGGACCGCCAGCAGCAGCGAGGTGTAGTTCAGCGGCGCCACCACCGCGGCCGGCGCCAGCGAATAGGCCCGCGTCAGCATCAGCTGGCCGCAGCCGCCGAGCAGCCCGGTCGCCAGCAGCAGCAGCCAGTCCAGCGGCTCCGGCGTGACCCAGGAGAAGGGCAGCGACAGCCCGAGCAGCACGGTGGTCAGCAGGGTGAAATAGAAGACGATGGTGTCCGGCGGCTCGGTGCGGCTCAGCTGGCGGATGGCGATCATCGCCAGCGCGTTGGTCAGGGCGCCGGCCAGCGCGATGATCGCGCCCAGGTTCATCACGTCGCCGCTCGGCTGGACGATGATCAGCACGCCGGCGAAACCGACCAGCACGGCGCTCCAGCGGTGGATGCCGACCTTCTCGTTCAGCAGGGGCACCGACAGCGCGGTGAGGAACAGCGGCGCGGCGAAGTTCAGCGCGATGGCGTCGCCCAGCGGCAGCAGGTGGAACGACCAGAACATCGCGACCATGGTGGTCAGCCCGATCAGCGACCGCCCCATATGGCCCCAGGGATAGCGGGTATACAGTGTGGAGGCGAAGCCCTTGCCCAGATGGATCGCCAGGCAGACCGGGACCAGCGCGAACAGGCTGCGGAAGAACATGACCTCGGTCACCGGCAAGCGGTCCATCAGGAGCTTGGCCAGGACGTTCATGATCGAGAAGAACAACACCGACGCCAGCATCGACACGATGCCGAGCGGTGCGTTGTCGATGCGCCTGTGCGGCTTGGAGAGGGTTTGCGGCGGGACGGTCACGGTGTCCCGAGCCTATCAAGCGAAACCGCCCGCGTCACGGCGTCGCGACGCGGGCGGTCATGCCGACAGGGTATGGCGGCGTTGCAAGCGGCCGCCCAACCATTTGATGATGTTATGCTTTGACGCTACGATCGTTATGATCTGAACAGGCCGGTGACTTCGGCTTCGGCGCGCAGCCAATGCTCCTGCTCGCGGCCCTCGGGGCAGCCTTCCTCCTGCCAGATCGCATAGGCGCGCTCCTGGATCATGCGGTTGCGCTGGCCGCTCAGCAGCCCCTCGGCGATGTTCATGTTCAGCCGGGCCAGCGAGACCAGCTTGCGCTCCTCGATCGTGCCCTGGGTCGCCAGCATGGTGGTGGAGACGACGAACTGCGCCAGATTGCGCAGGTTCGCCTTCACCTCCGGCTCGACCGGGCAGTCGCTGTTCAGCAGGACGGTCTTGATCGCGATCCACAGCTTCAGGTTCTGGTCCAGCGCGACGGTCACCTTTTCCGGCGTCTCGGACTCCAGCAGGGAGCTGGCCGCCTGCAGCAGGACGATGCTGTCCTGCTCGACAGACGCGAAGTTGGTCCGCAGGATGGTGTCGGCCCAGCTTTCGACAGGCGCCTCGAACACCGGCGCGGCGGCGGGAGCGGCGACAGCAACGGCGGCGGCGGCGGCGGCGGCGGGAGCGGTGGCGGGAGCGGCGGAGGCGGCGGTCTTGCGCTTGGTGGCCATGGTGGGTTCCCCGGGGAGCGTTCGGTCCGCGTCCACTTGAGCCAACCATGTTTAAAATGCCGTTAAGACGCTACCGATGCGGGCGTTGTCCCGCCACCAGACGCCGCGACACGATGTCCTGCCGCCATCGATGAGTCAGGGGCAGGATCAGGGGCCGCCGAAAGGCAAGCGGTAATAAAAGCCGAAGACGTTGTTGGTGCCCGCTGCAGGATCGCCGGCGGCGGCATCGTTGACGATCCGGCTGTAGCCCAGGCTGAAGCGCGACTTGTTGTCGAATTCGTAGCCCAATTCCAGCTGCGAGCGGAACTCGGTGCCGGGTCCGCCCTCCCGCCGCACGGTCGGCAGGGTGCCGGCGCCGACGCTGGGGGTGAAGACGAAGGAGCCGAGCGGCACGTCGATCAGCACGCCGCCCATCAGGCCGGGCAATCCGCCGGAGACGCCGCCCGGAACGCTGCCCGGAACGCCGCCGCCCGCCACGCCTCCAAGCCCGGCCACGGCGCCGCGCGGCGTCAGGCTGCTGCCGGTGCCCGGCCCGATCCAGGGCTGCACGCTGGCATAGGGTTCGATCTGCGGGATCAGCGAGCCGCCGATCCGCATCTTGCTGTTCAGGACGGTGATGCTGCTGTCCGCCGGGGGCTGCAGGCTGTAGGCCCGCCCGCCCAGCGCCCAGTTGCCGAAGCGGCCGTCGGCGTCGATGGCCTGCGCGCCGGCAATGCCCGGAACGGCGAATGCCAGCAGGGCGAACAGGCCGATGTGCAGGCGGCTGAACAGGCGGTTCACGGGCACCCCCTCCCGGTGATGCGTCGATTCGACCGAATGGTACGGCCACTGTAACGATGGGGCGGCGCGGCTGTCCCATGGTGTATCGGCGCTACCCCTAGGATGTCGGTGCCGGCATCCGCGTTTCAACCATGAAAGCGCGGGCTGCACCGATGCGAATTCTGTTAGAATGGGACCATGACCGCGCATCCCACCGAACCGCATGCCCGACAGGGACGGCAAGAGGAGGCGATCGCCTTTCTCGGCGATCCGCGGACCCATGGCGGACAGGCGGTGGAGCGGATCGACACCCATGCCGCCCTGGTGTTCCTGGCCGGGGACCGCGCGCTGAAGCTGAAGCGGGCGGTGCGCTATCCCTATCTGGATTATTCGACCGTGGAGAAACGCCATGCGGCCTGCGTGGCGGAACTGGCGGTCAACCGCCGCACCGCGCCGTCGCTCTACCGGGGGCTGCTCGCCGTCCGCAGCGGGGCCGGCGGCCGGCTGACCCTCGATCCCGAACCGGTCGAGGATGTTGGGGCGGCTCCGGCGGGCGAGCCGGTCGACTGGCTGGTGGCGATGGCCCGCTTTCCTGCCGACGCCCTGCTGGACCGCATGGCCGGGCGTCATGCCCTGACCCCGGCCCTGATGCGCCGGCTGGCCGAACGCATCGCCGCCTTCCATGCCGAGGCGGCGCCCCGGCCCGACGGCGGCGGGGTCGAGGCGATGCGTGCGGTGGCGGACGGCAACCTGCAGGATCTGCGCGCCGCCCCCGACCTGTTCCCGGCACGGGAGGTGGAGCGGCTGGCGGAGCGCACCGCTGCGGCGCTCGACCGGCTGGCGCCGCTGCTGGAGGAACGGCGGCGGGCCGGCTTCGTCCGGCATGGCCATGGCGACCTGCATCTGCGCAACATCGTGCTGCTGGACGGCGAGCCGACCCTGTTCGACGCCATCGAGTTCGACGAGGCGCTGGCGGTCGCCGACGTCTTCTACGACCTCGCCTTCCTGCTGATGGATCTCGACCATCGCGGCCTGCGGCCCTTGGGCAATGCGGTGCTGAACCGCTATCTGGAAGAGACGGCCGATTACGGCGGGCTGGCGGCGCTGCCGCTGTTCCTGTCGCTCCGTGCCGCGGTCCGCGCCAAGGTGCTGGCCGCCGCGCTGCGGCTCGGCGGCGGCGGCGAGGAGGGGGCGGCGGCGGAGGCGCGGCGCTACCTGGAGCTGGCGCTGGCAACGCTCGATCCCGTGCCGGCGCGGCTGGTCGCGGTCGGCGGCCTGTCGGGAACCGGCAAGACCCGGCTGGCCGAAGGGCTGGCGCCCGGGCTGGGCCCGGCACCCGGCGCGGTGGTGCTGCGCAGCGACGTCCTGCGCAAGCGGCTGTGCGGAGTGGCCGACACCGGCCGCCTGCCGGCGGAGGGCTATGCGCCGGCGATGACCGGGCGCGTCTATGACGAGCTGTACCGGCGGGTGGCGGCGGTGCTGGCCGCCGGCCATGCGGCGGTGGCCGACGCGGTCAGCGCCCGTCCCGACGAGCGCCGCCGCCTGGAGGCGGTGGCGGCGGCGGCAGGGGTGCGGTTCGACGGGCTGTGGCTGGAGGCGCCGCTGGCCACGCGGGTCGAACGTGTGACAGATCGTCGCAACGATGCCTCCGACGCCGATGCGGGCGTGGCGGAACGGCAGGACTCCTACGATCTGGGGAGGATCGGCTGGACGCGCCTGGATTCTGGCAGGGTTGCAGCGGATGTGCTGGACGACGCCCGTGCAAGGTTGTCCTAATTCCGGGGCGGACGGCATGTCGGGGCCGGGAGTGGGGAGTTGGGGTTTGCGGCTTCGCCCCGGGCCGCGGACCGTCGCGTCGATGGGATGCATCGATGGGGCAAATGACGGCAGGGGGAATCGTCCGTCGCACCGGCGGGCGGACCGCCGCCGTCCGGGAAGGGCCGCTCGAACCGGTCCGGGAGGAGTCCATGACCTACAAGACCATTCTTGTGCCGCTGTGCGGCAGTGACAACGATCCGGTGGCCCTGAAAGGCGCGGTCGCGGTGGCGCGCGATTTCGACGCCCATCTCGTCGCCCTGTTCGTCCGCCTCGATCCGCGCGATGCCGTGCCGATGCTGGGCGAGGGCATGTCCGGCGCCATGGTCGACGAGATCATGCGCGCGGCCGAGACGGAATCGGACAACCACCGCGTCGCCGCCCGCCGCCATTTCGATGCGGCCATCGCCGCCGCCGGATTCGAGCTGCGCGACGCCCCCAGCGGGATCGAGGCGCCGTCGGCGTCCTGGCGCGAGGTCGTCGGCCGGATCGAGGACGTGGTGCCGGCCGAAGGCCGCCTGTCCGACCTGATCGTCTGCGCCCACACCACCGTCGAGGCCGACACCCAGGGCTACACCACCATGGAGACGGCGCTGCTGGGATCGGCCCGGCCGGTGCTGCTGGTGCCGAAGGTGCTGCCGCCGGAGATCGGCCGCAGCGTCGCCATCGCCTGGAACGGCAAGATCGAATCCACCCGCGCCGTCGCCGCCGCGCTGCCCTTCCTGCGCAGCGCCGACCGCACCGTCGTGCTGACCGCCGAGACTTCGATGACGGAGGCCGCGACCGGACGCCGCATCGCCGATTATCTCGCTTGGCAAGGCGTTAATCCTGAGTTAACGATATTGCATCCGGGATCCGAGTCGGTTGGAGAGGCGGTCACCAAGAAAGCCGTCGGGCTGGGCGCCGACCTGTTGGTCATGGGCGGCTACGGTCACAGCCGGATGCGTGAGATGATCCTGGGCGGTGTCACGCGCTACGTGCTGAATCATGCCGGGCTGCCGGTTCTGATGGCCCACTGATAGTCAGCCGATCCTGCCGCATGGGGTTCCTGCCGCCTGAGTTGGGCGGGGGGGTCCATGCGGCGATGGCCGTTTCCGCCGGATCGGCATGTCCCTGGCCGCAGGGAGGCCCGGCCGTTCCCGGGAGGAACGCGCCATGTTGACGATCAAGGACTGCATCGCTCTCAGCGACCTGACCGAGGCCGAGATCGACGCGATTGCCGAACACGAACATCTGCCGGAGATGGTGGCGGTGGAGATGGGCCATTGCCTGGCCCACTGCGCCGGCGGACCGGACCGCATCGCCCACATCATCGCCGACGACATCGCGGAGGCCTGCGCCAATGGGCGCACCGCCCACGCGGTGGAGCTGATGCACACGCTGCGGGAATTCGTCGATGCGCATCCGCAAGGGCATTCGGAGGAGCATCCGCTTCGCTGAGGTTCCGGAGCGGCCGGGCGGGAACAGTCGGTGGCCGGCGGGGTTCTTCTGGCGATCCTTCACGCATTGCCCCCAGACTTCCAAGGACCCCGACGATGGCCCGCAAGACCACCGAAGCCCAGCCCGAAGCCGAAGCCAAGACCGATACCGACATCTTCGCCCGCATCAAGGCCGACCACGACACCATCCGCAGCCTTCTCGACCGCACCGAGGAGGCCAACGGCAGCGGCCGTGCCGTGTTCGAAGACCTCCAGCGCGAGCTGTGGGCCCATTCCAAGGTCGAGGAAGGCGTGTTCTACGCCTCGCTGAAGAAGGCGAAGGAGGCGAGGTCCGAGACCATCGAGGGGCTGAACGAGCATCACCTGATCAACGGCCTGCTCGACGAGCTGAACGCGATGAAGACGACCGACAGCGGCTGGAAGGAAAAGCTCCAGGTGCTGGGCGAACTGGTCCGCCACCATCTCGACGAGGAGGAGGACGAGCTGTTCGAGCAGGCCAGGGACGTCCTGGACGACGGCCGCGCCGCCGAGCTGGGCAGCCTCTATGCCGACCGCAAGGGCCACATGATGGCCGGCCTGGCGCCGCTGTAAGGAGTCCGGTTCTTTTTGCGCACGAAGGCCCCTCTCCGGCATCGGGGAGGGGCCTTCGTGCGCCTGGGTGCCTACGAGTCGTAGGCCATCAGCGAGACGCTCGGCACGTCGATGCGGTCGCGGCCATTCAGGAAGGTCAGCTCGACCAGGAAGGCGGCGGCGCGCACGTCGGCGCCGACCTGGCGCAGCAGGCTGACGGCGGCGGCCATGGTGCCGCCGGTCGCCAGCAGATCGTCGAGAACCACCACGCGCTGTCCCGGTTTCACGGCGTCGGCCTGCACCTCGATGGTGTCGGTGCCGTATTCCAGGTCGTAGGAATGGGCGATCTTGTCGCCGGGCAGCTTGCCGTGCTTGCGCACCATCACGAAGCCGATGCCGAGCGCCAGCGCCAGCGGGGCGGCGACCAGGAAGCCGCGCGACTCGATGCCGACCAGAAGCTCCGGCCGGTGCGGGCGCACGGCGTCGGCAAGCCGGTCGATCGCCGCTTTCCAGGCCTCGCCGTTCGCCAGCAGCGGCGAGACGTCGTAGAACAGGATGCCGGGCTTCGGGAAATCCGGAATGCCGCGGATGTGGTCTTTCAGGTTCATCGATTTCCTATCCCAAACAGGGTCTTTCCCGCCGGCGGGCACTCTATCGGCTTGCCGGGCGGGCGCAAAGGCGCGAATGGCCGCCGCAGCGGTACGGCCATGCCCTGGATGGGGTTGACCCTGCGGTGATGCTCCGCCACGTTCCGGATGTACCGGCGGCCCGACGCCCCGGTGGATTGAGCGGATGGGTGCGGCGGAACCGGTGGCTGTGACTGTGGCGAAGGATGGAGTGCCGACGGGTGCGGCCCGGATCGAGTCCGGTCCGGCGGATGACGCCGGATGGCGGATCGGCGCGGCCGGACGCTGGACGCTGGACGCCGCCGGACCGGCGTCGGACGCGCTGGAGCGGGCGCCGCGGCCGGCCGGCGGTGCGGCGGTGCGGCTCGACCTCGCACAGGTGGAGGCGCTCGACACCGTCGGCGCCTATCTGCTGAACCGTGCCGCCGAGAAGCTGAGGGCGGCCGGCCATGCGGTGGCGGTGGTCGGGCTGCGGCCGGACCATGCCGCCCTGTTCGGCGCGGTGCGCGATGCCGGCAAGGCGCCGCCCCACCCGATCGAGCGCGAGCATCATCCGATCATCGACATGATCGTCCGCACCGGCGAGACGACGGTGAATGCCGCCAGGGAGGTTCTCGACCTCGTCGGTTTCCTCGGGCTGGTCACCGTCACCTTCGCCCGGCTGATCCTGCGCCCGTCGCGCCTGCGCCTGACCTCGGTCCTGTTCCACATCGAGCAGACCGGGCTGAACGCCCTGCCGATCCTGGGGCTGCTGTCCTTCCTGATCGGCGTGGTGCTGGCCTTCCAGGGGGCGGACCAGCTGAAGCGCTTCGGGGCGGAGCTGTATGTGGTCAACCTGCTGGGCATCTCGGTCCTGCGCGAGATCGGCATCCTGATGACGGCGATCATCGTCGCCGGCCGCTCCGGCTCCGCCTTCACCGCCCAGATCGGCACCATGAAGGTGAACCAGGAGATCGACGCCATCGGCACCATGGGGCTGGATCCGGTTGAGCTGCTGGTGGTGCCGCGGGCGCTGGCCCTGATGATCACCCTGCCGCTGCTGGCCTTCTACGCCGACGTGATGGGGCTGTTCGGCGGCGCGGTGATGGCCTATGCCACGCTGGACATCACCTTCGGCCAGTTCATCCGCCAGCTCCACGTCGCGGTCGGCATCAACACGGTGCTCGCCGGGCTGATCAAGGCACCGGTCTTTGCCCTGGTCATCGCCATGGTCGGCTGCTACGAGGGGCTGAAGGTCTCCGGCAGCGCCGAGAGCGTCGGCATCATGACCACCAAGGCGGTGGTGGAGGGCATCTTCCTGGTGATCGTCATCGACGCGGTGTTCTCCGTCCTCTTCTCGATGCTGGGGGTGTGATGGACGCGTCCGCGCAAGGGAACGGCGCCGGCGGGCACAGGCCGGTCATCCGCGTGCGCGGGCTGGTCACGCGCTTCGGGCCGCAGACCGTCCATGACGGGCTCGACCTCGACGTCGAGCGGGGCGAGGTGCTGGGCGTCGTCGGCGGCTCCGGCACCGGCAAGTCGGTGCTGCTGAAGGAGATCCTGGGCCTGATCGAGCCGGCGGCCGGCCGGATCGAGCTGCTGGGCCATGACATCGCCGGCCTCGACCGCGCCGAGCGCACCGCGCTCCAGGCCCGCACCGGGGTTCTGTTCCAGAACGGCGCGCTGTTCAGCTCGATGACGGTGGCGGAGAACGTCATGCTGCCGCTGAAGGAGCACACGGACCTGCCCCCGTCCCTGATTGCCGAGCTGGCGCGGGTCAAGATCGCCATGGCCGGCCTGCCGCCCGATGCCGGGACCAAGCATCCGTCGCAGCTGTCGGGCGGCATGATCAAGCGCGCCGGGCTGGCGCGCGCCCTGGCGCTCGACCCCGACATCCTGTTCCTCGACGAGCCGACCGCCGGCCTCGACCCCATCGGCGCCGCCGCCTTCGACACGCTGATCCGGGGGTTGCAGCGCAGCCTGGGGCTGACCGTCTTCATGGTCACCCACGACCTGGACAGCCTGACCTCGATCTGCGACCGCATCGCCGTGCTGGTGGACAGGAGGATCCGGGTGGGGACGCTGGCGCAGCATCTGGCCGATCCGCACCCCTGGATCCACGATTACTTCCACGGACCGCGCGGCCGCGCGGCCCTCGACGCGAAAGAGCGCAACGACGCTCTGCGCCTTGCGAAAGGGTAAGGTCACGCCATGGAAACCCGCGCCAGCTACATCCTGGTCGGCAGCTTCGTGCTGGCGCTGGTCGCCGGCCTGCTGGTCTTCACCGCCTGGATCGCCAAGGTCCAGCTGGACGAAACGCGCGAGACCTACCGCATCTACTTCACCGGATCGGTCACCGGGCTCCAGCAGGGCAGCCCGGTGCGCTACCGCGGCGTGCCGGTCGGCACCGTGTCGGACATCCGGCTCGATCCCGACAATGTGACCAGGGTGCGGGTGACGATCCAGGTGCAGAACGGCACGCCGGTCATGTCCGATTCCATCGCCTCGCTGGAGGTTCAGGGCATCACCGGCGGCGCCTATGTCCAGATCACCGGCGGGGCGGAGGGGGGCAAGCGGCTGACCGCCACCGATGCCGACGGGGTGCTGACCATCCCGTCGCGCCCCAGTTCGCTGACCGCGGTGGTGGACAGCGCGCCGCAGCTGGTCAGCCGGTCGCTGGAGGTCATCACCCGGCTGGGCGACCTGCTGAACGGCGAGAACCAGAAGGCCATCGGCGACATCCTGGCCAATGCCCGCACCGCCAGCGCCGAGCTGGCCCGGACCAGCGCCGGGCTGGAGGAGACGATGGCGCAGGCGCGGCGGACGCTGAACGGCTTCGAGGCCTCCGGCCCGCAGTTCGACCGCACGATGGAGCAGGCGCGCGACACGCTGACGTCGGTCGATGCCGCCGCCAAGAGCCTGACCGGCGAGACGCGCGAGCTGATGCGCTCGCTGAAGCGCAGCTCGGACACCCTGAACGGCATGCTGGCCGAAAACCGCGAACCGGTGCGCGACTTTACCGCCACCGGCCTGTATGAACTGACCCTGCTGATCTCCCAGCTGCGCGACCTGTCCGGGCAGCTGTCGCGGGTGGTCACGCGGATCGAGAACGACCCGTCGAACTTCCTCTTCGGCGGGACGCGGCAAGGCGTGGAGGTGCGTGGGAAATGAGGCGGACGGCAAACGGGCATGACGTGGCACGGGGTGCGATGGGGCCGGCCGCGGGACCGGCCGTGGGACCGGCCATGCGTCGGCTGTGGGGGCGTCGGCTGTGGGGGCGCCGGCTGTTGGGCGCGCTGGCGCTGCTGGGGCTGGCCGCCTGCTCCACGCTGAACCCGACGGCGCCGCAGCTCTACACCCTGACCCCGCGCGCCGCGGTCGGCCCCGGCCCCAGGGCCGACTGGCAGCTGCTGGTCGAGACCCCGGCGGCGGCGGCGGGGATCGACACGCCGCGCATCGCGCTGGCCCGCACGCCGACCTCGCTCGACTATTTCGCCGACGTGTCCTGGGCCGACCGGGCGCCGAACATGGTGCAGGGGCTGATCGTCCAGACCTTCGAGGACAGCGGGCGCATCGTCTCGGTCGGGCGCGACACCGTCGGGCTGCGCTCCGACTATGTGCTGAAGTCGGAACTGCGCGATTTCCAGGCCGAATACGCCAATCCGGGGGCCGCCCTGCCGGACCGCGTGCATGTCCGGCTGTCGGCCAAGCTGGTCGCCATGCCGCGCCGGTCCATCGAGGCGGGCGAGACCTTCGAGGCGACGGCACCGGTGCGCGGCCGGTCCTTCACCGACGTCGTCGCCGCCTTCGACGAGGCGCTGGGCCGCGTCACCGGCGATCTGGCGGGCTGGGCGCTGTCGCAGCGGCTGAAGCCGGCGGGAAGCTGAAGCCGGCAGGGACCCGGCCGGCAAGCCCGAGCCCGGCTGCAACCGCAGATGCCTGGGCCCGAAAACCCCTTGTCACGTCATCATATCCGCGTACGTAATAGGGGTGTTCGCGCAGCGCAGGATCGGGCGATGACGGATTTGTCGGAAATGTCCCGCGAGGAGTTGGAGGCGATGGCCGAGGCGGGGCAAGAGGTCCGCCTGTGCCAGCGCGTCCTCGCCAAGACCGGGGACACGGTGGTCGGCGAGCTTCTGCGCGGCCACGGCACGCTTTACGAGTGGAAGCATTATCCGCCGGGCGACGTCTACGACGCCGAGTTCCACGCCCAATACTACTATCACTGCCACCCCGAGGGCGAACGGCCGCCGGGCGAGCATGGCCATTTCCACAGCTTCCTGCGCCCGCACGGCATGCCGCCGGGAGTGCGGCCGGCGGAACTGCCCGATTTCCAGCGGCCGGACAACGACAACGACGCGCTGTCGCACCTGATCGGCATCGCCATGGATCCGGCCGGCCAGCCGGTCCGGCTGTTCACCACCAACCGCTGGGTGACGGGGGAAACCTGGTACAAGGCCGACGACGTCATCGCCATGCTCGACGCCTTCGAGATCGACCATGCCCGGCCGTCCTGGCCGGCCAACCGCTGGATCACCGCGATGATGCGGCTGTTCCGCCCGACCATCGTCGGGCTGCTGCGCGAGCGCGACGGCGCCGTCCGGCGCTGGGCCGACGCCCACCCCGACGCCTATGTCTACGAGGACCGCGGGCTGGAGGTCGCCTCCGAGCGCCGCATCTCGGTCGAGGAGCAGATCGCCGGCGTGGCGCTGCACCTGCGCGGCGCGCGGCGCCGCCGCTCCATCCTGCCTGAGCCGCCCAGCTTCGCCGACGCGTCCTGACCGCCTCCCATATGGCCGGAAGGCCTATGACGGAGGATCGTTAAGGAAGGCTCAACCGTTTGGGAAGATCCTGGAAGACAGTGGGCATGTCTCCGCCCGCAGGCCCGCGGGCACGGCGTCTTGCGCGAAGGACAGATGGAGACGGCACAGGGCAGGAAATCAGGGCAGGAAGGGTCCGGGACCCATGAGCGACGCTTTCAAGACGGCGTATCTGAGCAAGGGCGACGTGGCGCGGCTGCTGGCCGATCCGTCGCCGAACAGCAGGACCGATCTGGCCGCCAAGATCGCGCATCAGTTCGACAGCCCCGAGCTGTCCGAGGCGGAGCGCAAGCTGGCGGAGGACATCATCCGCCTGATGGTCAACGACACGGTGCTGCGTGTCCGCCAGACCCTGGCCGAGAACCTGAAATCCAGCCCGTCCCTGCCGCGGGAGATCGCCCTGACGCTGGCCCGCGACGTCGAGGCGGTGGCGATCCCGGTGCTGAGCGTCTCCACCGTGCTGACTCCGGCCGACCTGGTGGAGATCCTGCACTCGGGCGCCGAGGCCAAGAGCACGGCGATCGCCCGGCGCCCGACGGTTCCGGCCGAGGTCGCCGACGCGCTGATCGAAAGCGGATCCGAACGCGCGGTGGCGGCATTGGTCGCCAACGAGGGGGCGGAGCTGGGCGAACACAGCCTCAGCCGCGTCATCGACCGTTTCGGAGCCAGCGAGGCGGTGCAGGACCCGCTGGTCCACCGCTCCAGGCTGCCGATCACCATCGCCGAGCGGCTGGTCGCCGTGGTGTCGGAGCGGCTGCGCCAGCATCTGGTCGCCCATCACGAGCTGCCGTCGAAGGTCGCGTCGGAGCTGATCCTGCAAAGCCGCGAGCGGGCGACCGTGGCGCTGTTCACCGGGGAGAACGACGAGGCCGCGCTCGACCGGCTGGTGGTCCAGCTCGCCGGCACCGGCCGGCTGACCCCGTCGCTGCTGGTCCGCTCGCTGTGCACCGGCGACATCGCCTTCTTCGAAACCGCCATGTCGCGCATGGCCAACGTGCCGATGACCAACGCCCGGCTGCTGATCCACGATGCCGGCCGGCTGGGGCTGAAGTCGCTGTACGACAAGGCGAAGCTGCCGCCGGCGCTGCTGCCGGCCTGCCGCATCGCCATCGACGTGCTGAAGGAGACCCCCTATGACGGCGAGCCCGGCGACCGCGAGCGCCACCGCCGCCGCGTCATCGAGCGCATCCTGACCCAGTACGAGGATCTGGCACCGGAGGATCTGGAATTCCTGCTGGCCAAGCTGGGCGACATGATGCAGCCGGAAAACGCATCGGCGTGACCGGCCCGACCGTTCCCGCCGCTGTGCCCGCTCCGGCCGGCAACTCCCCGGCTGCGCCGGCCGCGGCCTCGCCGGAAGACACCATCCGGCGGCTGGAGCGGCGCGTCGTCGAGCTGGAGGCGGGATTCCGCCACTGCGAGGCGCGGGCGGGCGATGCGCGGTTCCGCTCCCTGGTGCAGACGGCGGCCAGCATCATCCTGGTCCTGGGCGACGACGGCCGCATCCAGGAGGCCAACCGCGAGGCGGAACGCGCCTTCGGGCTGGAGCATGGCCGGGCCGTCGGCCGGCTCCTGACCGAGATGATGGGCGAACGGCCGGCCGGCGTCTTCGCCGCCCAGCTCGCCGTCGCCATGGAAGGCACGGAAATCCGCAATTTCGAGCAGTTGCTGCGCGGGCAGGACAGCATGAGCGAGCGGGTGCTGCTGTGGAACCTCAACCGCCTGCCGGAAGCCGACGGCGTGCCGCCGGGCATCCTCTGCGTCGGCCAGGACATCACCCGGCGCAAACGGGCGGAACTGGCGCTGCGGCAGGCGCGCGACGAGCTGGAGATGCGCGTCGCCGAGCGCACCCGCGCCCTGATGCAGGAGGTCCAGGAACGCCGCCGCGCCGAACAGGCGCTGATCCAGGCCAAGGAGCAGGCGGAGCTGGCCAACCGGGCCAAGAGCGAATTCCTGGCCAACATGAGCCACGAGCTGCGCACGCCGCTGAACGCCATCATCGGCTTTTCCTCGATGATGGAGAGCGAGATCGTCGGGCCGCTCGGCCATCCCAAATATCTCGACTATGCCAAGGTGATCGGCAAGTCGGGCCAGCATCTGCTGGCGGTCATCAGCGACATCCTGGACGTCGCCAAGATCGAGGCCGGCAAGCTGGAGATGCACCCGCAGCCGATGGACGTCCGCGACGCGGTGGAAAGCTCGCTGCTGCTGATCGCCGAACGGGCGGAGGAGGGCGGGCTGACCCTGGTCCACGACATCGCCCCCGATACGCCCAGGCTGCTGGGCGACCCGGTCCGGGTGAAGCAGATCCTGCTGAACCTGCTGTCCAACGCGGTGAAGTTCACCCCGGCCGGCGGCAGCGTCGCCCTGCGGGTGCGCCCCGACCGCAGCCGCATCCTGGTCGAGATCGCCGACACCGGCATCGGCATGAGCGCCGAAGGCATCGCCGTCGCCCTGCAACCCTTCGGTCAGGTCGATAGCCAGCTGTCCCGCCGGTCGGGCGGCACCGGGCTCGGCCTGCCGCTGGTGCGCTCCTTCGTCGATCTGCTGAACGGGACGCTGGACATCCGCAGCCGCGAGGGCGAGGGCACCACCGTCAGCGTGCGGCTGCCGGTCGCCCCGCCCTATGGCGGGGAATAGGGAAGACCTCGTTCAGCCGGCCGCCTCCCAGCGGTCGCCGTGGCTGTAGACGACCAGCCGGTCGCCGCGGGCGAAACCGGCCAGCGATACCCCGCACTCCTCGGCCATGCGCACCGCCAGCCCGGTCGGCGCCGAGATGGCGACCAGCGCGCCGATCCCCATGCGGGCGGTCTTCTGCACCAGCTCGTAGCTGGCACGGCTGGAGGTGAGGACGAAGCCGGAGGCCGGGTCGGTTCCGCTGCGGACCAGCCAGCCGATCAGCTTGTCGAGCGCGTTGTGCCGGCCGACATCCTCCCGCACCGCCAGGATCGTTCCCCCGGCATCGACCCAGGCGACGCCATGGGCGGCGCCGGTGCTGCGGTGCAGGACCTGTTCCTCGGTGAAGCGGCCGAGCGCCCGCACCACCGCGCCGGCCGACAGGCGGACGCCCGGCACCACCGCGACGCCGCCGCGGGCGATGGCCTGCAGGCTTTCGACGCCGCAGACGCCGCAGCCCGACCGGCCGGCCAGGCTGCGCCGCCGGCCCTTGAGCGCCATGAAGCGCTCCAGCGGGATGTCCATGCGGATCTCGATGCCGTCGCAGCTGTCGACGACCGCCAGGCCCTCCAGCTCGCCGGGCTCGCCGACGATCCCCTCCGACAGGGAGAAGCCCAGCGCGAACTCCTCCAGGTCGCCGGGGGTGACCAGCATCACCGCATGGACGATGCCGTTGTAGGCGAGCGCCGCCGGCACCTCCTCGACGACGGAATCGTCGCAGAGCTCCGACCGGCCCGGCCCCAGCCGCAGCACCGTCATCCGCTGCATGGTGGCGTGTTCGGCATGAGGGCGGGCGGTGCAGTCGGTGGCGAGCGTCATGGCGCGGCTGTCCTGCTTGGGGGCGACGGGGAGGCGACGGCTTCAGGAATGGCCGGTTTCCCTGCCTGTCGTCTGGCCGGTCATCTGGCGATACCAGCGCGGATGGTGCTTGCGCGCCCAGCCATGGGTGACGACCCCTTCCACCATCGCCCGGATCGTGCCCTGCACCCACAGGGCGGCATAGACATGGACGATGATGCCGGCGATCAGCGCGAGCGCGCTGGCGGCATGGACCAGCAGGGCGACGCGGATCACCGGGATCGGGAAATACTGGGCGAAATAAGGCCGCCACGCGATGACGCCGGAGGCGATCAGCGCCAGCATGCACCCAACCATCACCCAGAACATGGCCTTCTGGCCGCCGTTGTAGCGGCCGATGTCGCCGACCTCGTTGCCCTTCATCACCTCGCCGACCGCCTTCATCCAGCGGATGTCCTCGCGGTCGATCAGGTTGTGATGGGCATAGCGGAAGAACTGGCGGGCGAAGGCCAGGAACATCACCACCCCGACGAAGGGATGGACGATGCGGGCCAGCTGCGGCGTGCCGAACACGCCGGTCAGCCAGAAGAAGGCCGGATAGAAGAAGGCCAGCCCGGAGATGGCGAGCAGCACGAAGCAGACCGCGACGATCCAATGGTTGATGCGTTCCGCGGCGTCGTAGCGTCGGATCAGTTTTTCCTTCACAGCGCGTCCTCCCGTTCCCTGTGCGTGACTTCTACCGGCGGCTTGGTGCCGCTGCCGGCGGCGGGGGCCGGCGGCCGGCCGTCCTGGGTCTCTTCGTCGTCATCGGCGCGGTTGGGGCCGACGGCGATGTAGTGGAAGAAGCCGAACAGGCCGGCGGCGGCGACGCCGAGCGTCGCCAGCGGCTTCAGCATGCCCTTCCACAGCCCGACCACGGCGCTGATCGCCGGGGTCTCCGGCAGGCCGGAATAGAGCTGCGGCCTGTCGGCATGGTGCAGCACATACATGACGTGGGTGCCGCCGACGCCCGCCGGGTCGTAGAGCCCGGCCCGGTCGTAGCCGCGGTCCTTCAGGTCGGCGACGCGGGTCGCGGCGACCTCGATCATGTCCTCCTTGGAGCCGAACTGGATGGCGCCGGTCGGGCAGGTCTTGACGCAGGCCGGCTCCTGCCCGACCGCGACGCGGTCGGAGCAGAGGTTGCACTTGTAGGCCTTGCTGTCGGTCGGGCTGAGCCGCGGCACGTTGAACGGGCAGCCGGAGATGCAATAGCCGCAGCCGATGCAGTTCTCCTGATGGAAATCGACGATGCCGTTCTTGTACTGGACGATGGCCCCCGGCGACGGGCAGGCCTTGAGGCAGCCGGGGTCGGCGCAGTGCATGCAGCCGTCCTTGCGGATCAGCCATTCGAGCTTGCCCTTCTCCTCCACCTCGTTGAAGCGCATCACCGTCCAGGCCTGCGACGACAGGTCGGTCGGGTTGTCGTAGACGCCGACGCAGGAGCCCACCTCGGCGCGCAGCTCGTTCCATTCCGAGCAGGCGACCTGACAGGCCTTGCAGCCGATGCACACGCTGGTATCGATCAGCTTGGCGACCTCCTGCGGGTTGCGGGCCTGCGGCGCCGGCGTGGGCGAGGCGGAGCGGCGCAGGATATCGAGGGATTGCAGTGCCATGACTTACGCCACTCCGATCTTCTCGACGTTCACCAGGAACGCCTTGTATTCCGGGGTCTGGGTGTTGCAGTCGCCGACCGCGGGCGGCAGGGTGTTGGACAGGAAGCCCTTCCTGGCCACCGTCTCCCACCCCCAGTGCAGCGGGATGCCGATCTGGTGGATGGTGCGGCCGGCGACGGTCAGCGCCTTGATCCGCTTGGTCACCACCGCCTTGGCCTTGATGTGGCCGCGCTTTGAGCTGACCTGCACCCAGTCGCCGGCATGGATGCCCTTCTCCGCCGCGAGCGTCTCGCCGATCTCGACGAACTGCTCGGGCTGGGCGATGGCGTTCAGCCGGACGCCCTTGGTCCAGAACTGGAAATGCTCGGTCAGCCGGTAGGTGGTGCCGACATAGGGGAACTGGTCATGGGTGCCCAGCCGCTCGCGGTCGGCCTTGAAGATGCGCACCGCCGGGCTGGTGACCACCTTGGGGTGCAGCGGGTTGGTGCCGAGCGGGCTTTCCATCGGCTCGTAATGCTCGGGGAAGGGACCGTCGACCAGCTTGTCGGTGCAGAACAGCCGGCCCACGCCCTCCGGGTTCATGATGAAGGGGTTCATGCCGTCGGCGGGCGGGGAATCAACCTTGAAGTCCGGCACGTCGGCCCCGGCCCAGGCGGCGCCGTTCCACGAGATCAGGGCGCGCTTGGGATCCCACGGCTTGCCCGACGGGTCGCAGGAGGCGCGGTTGTAGATGATGCGGCGGTTGGCCGGCCATGCCCAGGCCCAGCCCGGCGTGTTGCCCAGGCCTGAATCGGTGCTGTCGCGCCGCGCCATCTGGTTGCCAGCCTGCGTCCAGCTGCCGGAGAAGATCCAGCAGGCCGACATGGTGGTGCCGTCGTCGCGCAGCAGGGCGAAGCCCGGCAGCTGCTCGCCCTTGCGGGCCAGGAACTTCGTCGGATCCTTGGGGTCGGGGATGTCGGCCAGCGCCCGGCCGTTCAGCTCCTTCGCCAGTTCCTCCGGTGTCGGCTCCAGCGGATTCCTGTAGGGCCAGGACAGGTTGAGGATCGGCTCGGGCACCGCGCCGCCTTCCTTGGCGTAGAGCGCGCGGACCGCCATGAACAGTTCGGCCAGGATCTCCTGGTCGCTCTTGGCCTCGCCCGGCGGGTTGGCGCCCTTCCAGTGCCATTGCAGCCAGCGCGAGGAATTGACGATGGCGCCGTCCTCCTCGGCGAAGCAGGTGGAGGGCAGGCGGAACACCTCCGTCTTGATGCCGGCGGTGTCGACGTCGTTGATCTCGCCGTGATTCTGCCAGAAGGAGGAGGTTTCCGTGGTGATCGGGTCGATCACCACCATGTATTTCAGCTTGGCGAAGGACTGGACCGTCTTGCGGACGTCCGGGAAGGAGGTCAGCGGGTTGAAGCCCTGGACGATGAAGCCGTTGACCTTGCCGTTGTGCATCAGGTCCATCACCTGGAGCACGTCGTACATCCTGTCCCACTTGGGCAGCCAGTCGTAGCCCCAGTCGTTGGCCGCCGTCGCCTTGTCGCCCCAGAACCACTTCATCAGGCTGACGAAGAATTTCGGGGTGTTGGACCAGTAGTTCAGCTGGCCCGGCGCCTGCGCCTTTGGCGTCGTCCTGGCGATGTAGTCGGCGTAGGTCGGGTGGGCCTTCTCCGACGGCAGGGTGAGGTAGCCGGGCAGGCTGGTCGACAGCAGCCCGAGATCGGACAGGCCCTGGATGTTGGAATGGCCGCGCAGCGCGTTGACGCCGCCGCCGGGCATCCCGATGTTG
Source organism: Azospirillum sp. HJ39 (assembly GCF_041507355.1). Taxonomy (NCBI): domain Bacteria; kingdom Pseudomonadati; phylum Pseudomonadota; class Alphaproteobacteria; order Rhodospirillales; family Azospirillaceae; genus Azospirillum; species Azospirillum sp. HJ39. The sequence continues at coordinate 398,153 of NZ_CP167910.1, forward strand.
CCCAGCAGCAGCTGGATCATCGCCATCGTCCGGATGTTCTGGGCGCCGACCGTGTGCTGGGTCCAGCCCAGCGCGTAGAGGATGGTGCCGACGCGGTCGCGCACGGCGGTCGATCCCAGATGCCGGCAGACCCGCAGGAAGCCGTCCTTCGGCGTGCCGGTCAGGTCGGTCACCACGTCCGGCGTGTAGCGCGCGTAATGGGCCTTCATCAGGTTCCAGACGCAGCGCGGGTGGGTCAGCGTCGGGTCGGTCCTCGCCGTGCCGTCCGCCTCGAACTCGTAGGTCCAGCTGGTCTTGTCGTACTGGCCCTTGGCGGCGTCGAAGCCGCTGAACAGCCCGTCCTCGAAGCCGTAGCCCTCCTTGACGATGTAGGCGGCGTTGGTGAAGGCGCGGACATACTCCCACTGGATTTTGTCGTTGGCGATCAGCCAGTTGATGACGCCGCCCAGGAACACGATGTCCGACCCGGCGCGGATCGGCATGTAGTCGTCGGCGACGGCGGCCGAGCGGTTGAAGCGCGGGTCGACGACGACGATGCGCGCGCCCCTCTTCTTCGCCTCGACCGCCCATTTGAAGCCGACCGGATGGGCTTCGGCCGGGTTGCCGCCCATGATCAGGATGAAGTCGGCGTTGGAGATGTCGACCCAGCTGTTGGTCATCGCCCCGCGCCCGAAGGTGGAGGCGAGCGCCGACACGGTCGGGCCGTGGCAGACGCGGGCCTGCGCGTCGGTGCCGACGATGCCGAGCGACCGCATCACCTTCTGGGTCAGGATGCCGGTCTCGTTGGAGGAGGCCGACGCGGTCAGCATGGCGGTGGACAGCCAGCGGTTCACCGTCACGCCGTCGGCGTTCTTCGCGACGAAGTTGGCGTCGCGGTCGTCCTTGATGTGGCGTGCGATGCGCTCGATCGCCTCGTGCCAGGAGATGCGCTTCCAGACGCTGGATCCCGCCTCGCGCACCTCGGGGTGCTTCAGGCGGTTCGGGCTGTGGATGAAGTCGAGCAGGCCGGCGCCCTTGGGGCAGAGCGAGCCGCGGCTGACCGGATGGTCGGGGTCGCCCTCGATGTGGATGATCTCGGCCTTGGCGTTCTTGGCCCCGTCGCCCAGGCTGTACATCAGCAGGCCGCAGCCGACCGAGCAGTAGGGGCAGGTGTTGCGGATCTCCTTGGCGCGGGCCAGCTTGTACTGGCGCACCTCGGCCAGCGCCTCGGACGGCAGCAGGCCCAGCACCCCCATGCCGGAGGCGGCGAGGCCGCCCGCCGTCACCTTCATGAATTGTCGCCGGGATACCTGCAGGGGCGTGATGGGCATGAAACCTCCCTCGCTGTCGGTTGTGCCGGTCCGGGACTTGCCGCCCGGTCCTGGGGACGCCGCGGCGTGCCGGAGGGCCAGCGCGCCAGGGTGCGGCGTGCCCAAGCGCAGATTCCGTGCCAAGGGGCCGGGCTGTGCTTTCGCCTGGATTTGCCCTGGATTTGCGGGCGCCGCGGGATCGCCATGGCGCGGGTAGGGACATTTTGTCCAATCCGCTCCGGACAAAATGTCCCTATGGTTTGTGTGGGGGACAATCTGTCGGGGCTCTCCGGCCGCCGTCCTGACGCCGTCCGGCGGGCGCCGGCCGGGCCGGCGCCGTAGCATCGTTCTTGCACTGTGCCGCCGGTCCCCCGGACCGACACCCCTGCCGCCGAGAAAGCCGCCGATGACCGTTCCCCCCGCCAGCCGCTCCGACATCCCGGTTTCCCAGCCCCCGGTTTCAGAGGCGACCGCCGCCGCCATGGCCGCCGCCGGTCTGGTGCCGGGCCGGTCGCCGGCCCCCTTGCGCCTGCCCGACGCCGGGACGCTGTTCGCCCGCCGGGCCGCCCGGCTGCGCAGGCTGGCGGACGGCCACGCCATGGGCGAGTGGCTGCGCTTCATCGCGGTGCTGGCCGACGCGCAGCAGGAGATCGTCGCCATGCCCGCAGCGCTGGCGCCGGGCGAACAGTGGCTGGCCGACCTGCATCTCCTGGTCGGGCGGCTCAGCGCCGGGGCGCCCGGGGCGGAGACGCTCCCCGCCGGCATCCGGACTGCGCTGGCCGTCCTGGCCGAGGCGTCCGCTCCCGAGCTGGAGGCGCTCGGCACCCGCTGGGCCGAAGGGGCGATCGAGGAGGGCGACGTCGCCGCCTCCCCCTTCCTGGCGGCGGCGCTGCAAACCGCCTGGACGCGCCATGCCGCCGGGGCCGATCCGGCGGCGCTCGCCGCCGCCGCGACCGCCACGGGCTGTCCGGTCTGCGGCGGCGCGCCGGTCGCCGGCGTGCTTCAGGTCGGGATGGAGGCCGGCGGCCTGCGCTACCTGCATTGCGGCGTCTGCCACACCGCCTGGCACCATGTGCGCTCGTCCTGCGTCGCCTGCGGCGACGGCAAGGACGTGGAGCAGCGCTTTCTCGACGGGAAAGGCGAGGGGAAGGACGGGCCGGTCCGTGCCGAGACCTGCGGCGCCTGCCACAGCTATCTGAAGCTGCTGTTCCTGGAGAGGGCGCCGGACCTGGACCCGGTCGCCGACGACCTCGCTACGCTGGCGCTGGACATCCTGCTGGGCGAGGAGGATTTCCGCCGCATCGGCGACAACCCGTTCCTGACGCTGGTGGAGTGAGGGGGCGCCGCCTCAGTCCCCGGTGCCGATCCGCTGCGCCTCGAAGAAGGGGGCGGTCGGCTGGTCGGAATAGCTGGCCTGCCGGCGCAGCCACAGGGTGAAGCGGGTGCCGCTGCCGGGGCTGCTGTCCACCACGATGCGGCCGCCGTAGCGCTGGACGATGGCGTAGCTGATCGACAGGCCCAGCCCGGTGCCGGTCTGCTTCTTGGTGGTGAAGAAGGGGTCGAAGATGCGGTCGAGGTCGCCGGCGGCGATGCCGTGGCCGGTGTCGGCCACCCCGACCAGCACGCCGTCGAACGGCTCGCTGCCCGGCAGCCGGTCCCCCAGGCCGTCCTCGCCGGTTCCGTCCGCTTCCGGCCCGTTTCCTCCGGCTGAGATGTCCCGGCTGTCCAGCGTCAGGGTGCCGCCGTCGGGCATCGCCTGCATGGCGTTGACGATCAGGTTGATCAGCACCTGCTGCAACTCGCCGCGGTTCATCTCGACCGTGCCGGCGGCCTTGGCTTGCAACTCCACCTTGATCCGGGCGCGGGTCAGGTTGTGGCGGGTCAGCACGAGGCAGTCGGACAGCACGGCGTTCACGTCGGTCGGCTCGGCATAGCCGGCGAAGTCGCCGGGGCGGGCGAACTGCAGCAGCCGGGTGACGATGGCGTGGATGCGCCGGGTCTGCTCGTCGATCAGTCGGAACTCGTCGCGCACCGGCTCGATGTCGCCGCCCAGCACCTCGCGCATCAGGTCGAGGTTGCCCTGGATCACCGCGACCGGGTTGTTGATCTCGTGGGCGACGCCGGCGGTCAGCTCGCCGATGGCGGTCAGCTTCTCGTTCATCACCAGCTGCTGCTGGGCGCGGCGCAGGGTGGCGTTGGCCTCCTCCAGCGCCGCGGTGCGCAGCGCCACCTTGCGGTCGAGCTCGGCGGCGGAGCGTTGCAGCTCCCAGCGGCGGGCGGCGATGGAATCGAGCAGATGGTCGAAGGCGCGGGCCAGCCGCCCCAGCTCGTCCCGGCTGGCGGTCGGGCCGACGCGGGCGGACTCCTCGCCGGCCTCGATGCGGGCGATGACGCCGGCCATCCGTTCCAGCGGGCGGAAGATGGCGCGGGCGCCATGCAGCCCGACCAGCGTCCCCAGCCCCGACACCAGCAGGAACAGCAGGCACAGCCCGGCCAGCGCCCGGTACAGCGTGTCGCGCAGTGGCGATTCCAGGAAGCCGACATAGAGCATGCCGACCCGCCGGCCGGCGGTGTCGGTCAGCGGCTGGTATCCCGAGACATAGGTGTCGTCGACGACGAAGGCCGATCCCAGCCACGGCGCGCCGCGGTCCAGCACCTTGTCGGCCACCGATTTCGAGGCGCGGGTGCCGAGCGCCCGCTGCCCTTCGAACAGCCGGACATTGGTGGCGATGCGGACGTCGTCCAGGAACAGGGTCGCGGTGCCCTGGCTGCCCATCGGCAGCGAGGCCTCCTGATAGACGATGCTGTTCAGCCGGTCGACGATGCCCTGGTTGCCGTTCAGCAGCACCCCGCCCTCCAGCACGCCGGACACCCGGCCGCCGGCCCCGGGGATGGGGATGGCGATCTGGATCACCAGGCCGCGCTCCTCGACGCTGCGGCGGTCGTCGCGGGCGTTGCGGGTGGGCACCAGCGGGATGCGGGCGGTGCGGCGCAGGGCCGGATCGAGCGCCTCCAGCTCCTCGGGCGGGAAGACCTCCAGCCCGTGCTGCGGATAGCCCTGCATCGCCTCGCGCACCACCGCCCAGCCGGAGCGGTCGGACGGCTGCGGGAAGGTGCCGCCGGCCCGCACCATGCCCCGCCCGTCCAGCAGCAGCAGATAGTCGAGCCCCTGGTCCTCCGCCGCCTCGTCCAGCAGCCGGCGCAGCGCGCCCCCGGTCCCGCCCTCCAGCGTCACGGCGAGGCGGTGGGAGGAGGCGATGCCCTCCAGCCCGGTGCGCAGCGAGCCCTGCACCCGCTCGAAATACTGGCGCGCGGTGCCGAGGTCGGAACTGACCTTGTTGACCAGCAGCTGGTCGTAGCCCTCGGTTCCCCAGGACCAGACGATCAGCAGCAGGACGGGTGCCCCCACCAGCAGCGGCGCCAGCACCAGGGCCAGCAGCCGCAGCCGCACCGACCCGGCATAGGCCGCCGCCAGCCGCCGGACCGGCCCGGCCGGGCCGCGGGGGGTCAGACGCCCCATTCCGCGCATTTGCGGTCCAGCGTCTTGCGCGACACCCCCAGCAGATCGGCGGCCCGCGCCTTGCTGCCGCCGCACCGGGCCAGCACGGTCAGGATGTGGCGCTTCTCCACCTCGGCCAGCGGCAGCACGTCGTGGTCGCTGTCGTCGCGGACATGGCGCACCGGGCAGGGCGCGCAGGGCGGGTTGCCGGCGACCGCCGCGGCGCACAGGCCGGGGTCGGTTTCCGCATGTCCGGCCGGGTCGGTCGCCGGGTTCGCCGCCCCATCGGCCGCCCCATCGGCGTCCACCGCCGCGGCGTTGGCGCTGTCGAGGTCGTCCAGCGGGAACTCCCCGAGCAGCAGCGAGCGTTCCACGAAATTGCGCAGCTCGCGCACGTTGCCCGGCCAGGAATGGACCGTCAGCGCCCGCGTCACCTCCGGCGTCACCGGCAGCGGCGGCACGCCGAGCCGCAGCGACAGGAAGCGCATGAACAGCTGGGCCAGCTCCGGCACGTCCACCGCCCGCCGCCGCAGCGGCGGGATGGTCAGGGTCATCACCTCCAGCCGGTAGAACAGGTCGGGACGGAAGCGGCCGGCCGCCGCCTCCGCCTTCAGGTCGCGGTTGGTGGCGGTGACGACGCGCACGTCCACCGGCACCTCCTGCTCGCTGCCGACCGGGCGGATGCGCCGTTCCTCCAGCACCCGCAGCAGCTTGGATTGCAGGGCGAGCGACAGCTCGCCGATCTCGTCGAGGAACAGGGTGCCGCCATGGGCGTAGTAGAACAGCCCCTTGCGCGCGTCCTTGGCGCCGGTGAAGGCGCCCTTGGCATGGCCGAACAGCTCCGCCTCGATCAGGTCGGCGGAAATGGCGGCGCAGTTCACCGCGACGAAGGGCCGCTCGGCCCGTGGCGACAGGTCGTGCAGGGCGCGGGCGACCAGCTCCTTGCCGACGCCGGACTCGCCCTGGATCAGCACGGTGGACGGCGTCGGCGCCACCCGCTGCACCAGCGCGCGCAAACGGGTCATCGCGTCGGACCGGCCGACGATCTCGTCCCGCCCGGTCTCCTTCTTCGACAGCTGGCGGCGGAGGATGTAGTTCTCGCGGGTCAGCCGGGCGCGCTCGACGCAGCGGTCGATGGAGTTGAGGATCTGCTCGATGCGGAAGGGCTTCAGCACGAAATCGGCCGCGCCGGAGCGCAGGGCGTCGATGGCGGTGTTCATGTCGGCGAAGGCGGTCATCAGGATCACCTCGCCGGCATAGCCGCCGCCGGCCAGATCCTTCAGCCAGTCCAGCCCGGAGCGGCCGGGCAGCGCCACGTCCAGGATGATGACGTCGGCATGGGTGCGCTCCAGCCTTTGCGCCCCCTCCTCGGCGCTGCCCGCCAGTTCGACCCGCCAGCCGCGCCGCTCCAGCACGCGGGACAGGAAGCTGCGGATGCCCTCCTCGTCGTCCACCACCAGGATGGAGGGCTTGGCCGGGTTCTCCGCCGGAACCGCCGGGTCGGGTGGGCCGGACCGGCCGGGGATGGGGGCGGGCGTCGTCATCGGGGCGGCTCGGCGGCGGGGCGAGGGAGGGGCGAGGGCGGGGCAGCCGCCGGGCAGGCGCGCTCCTCCGGCGTCGACGCTCTCTTTACAGGAGGCGTTCCTTCATAGGGACACAAATTTTATGGGTAAGCGCCGCGGCGATGTCACGATGTCTGTGTTGCCGTTTCCGGAAGGAAGCCGTTCTACTGAACCCTTCCGCCGCCGAACCGGACAGATCCGGGCCGGTCCCCGGCAAGGCGTGGGTTCAATCGGGATTCCTCAAGATGCAGTCCGCCGCCATGGCGCATGAAACGGTGCCGTCGCATCCCCCGGCGGCATCGCCCGCTCCGGCCGTCGCCGTGGTGCTGGGGATCTCCGGCGTCGATCCGCAGGAGTGGGATGCCTGCGCGGCCGGCCATGGGCCGTTCGTCAGCCACGCCTATCTGCGGGCGGCGGAGGACAGCGGGCTGGCCGGGCCGGCGACCGGCTGGCGGCCCGCCCATCTGATCGCGCGGGAGCCGTCAGGCCGGCTGCTCGGCGCTGCCCCTCTTTATGTGCGCGACCGGTCCACCGGCGAATACTGGTCCGACCAGGCATGGGTGGACGGCTTCGGGGCGGCCGGCGGCCGTTACTTTCCCAAGCTGGTGACGGCAACCCCCTTCGCGCCGGTGACCGGCACGCGCATCCTGCTGCGCGACGGCGCCGCGCCCGGCGTCGCCGATGCGCTGGTCGGCGCGATGGTGTCGCTCGCCCATCGCCACGGCATGTCTTCCATCCATGCGACCTTTCCGGACGAGACCGACCGCGCCCGTTTCGAGGCGGCGGGATGGCTGACCCGCCACCTGATCCAGTATGAATGGCGGAACGACGGGTACCGGGATTTCGGCGACTTCGCCGCGGCCCTGTCGAGGCACCGGCGCGAGAGGCTGTTGTGGGAACGCCGCAAGGTGCTTGCCAGCGGGGTGCGGTTCCGCGATGTGCCGGGCAGCCGGGTGAACGAAGCCGACGTGGCGGTTTTCCTGGACCTGCTCAACGACCTTTACGCCCGCCGGTCGACGCGCCAGCCGCTGACCGCCGGATTCATCCTGCGGCTGTGCGCCGGTCTGGGCGATGCGGTGACGCTGACCTTCGCGGAGGCCGGCGGCGTGGCGGCCGGGGCGCTGCTGACCGTCGAGGGGGACGGCTGCCTTCATCTCCGCAACTGGGGGAGCCGGGAGGGGCTGCGCCTTCTCCATTTCGAAACCTGCTATTACCGGACGATCGAGCGGGCGATCGGGCGCGGCCTGTCCGCCGTGGGCGGCGGTCACGGCGGACCGCACAAGCTGGCGCGCGGCTTCCGGCCCAGGCTGGTCCATGCCTGCCACCGGTTCCTGCATTCCAACATGCACAGCGCCGTGGCCGAGGGGATCGGCCTGCACAACGCCATGATCCTTCCCGTCTTCGCCCAGGAACAGGCCCGGTCGCCCTTCCGGTAACGGACCGGTCCTCCAGTCCCGTCACCCGCCTTTCCGGGTGCTGCCCGACCCGGGCACGTCGTCGTCATCCGGAGGAAAAGCCTCCTGCAGGCCCAACCGGATCGTGAACAGCGCGCCGCCGTCCGGCCGGTTCCGCACGCCGACGGTGCCGCCATGATCCGAGACGATGTGGCGAACCAGGTGCAAGCCCAACCCCGCTCCTGGAATGCCTCCGGTCTTGCCGCCCCGGTAATATTTCTCGAAGATGCGCTCACGCTCGCCGTCGGGAACGCCCGGCCCGCGGTCGGCGATGCAGAACACGGCATCCTGCCCATCCCGCCGCAGCCCGACCTCGATCACGCTGGCCGGGCCGGAGTATTTGACCGCGTTCTCGAGCAGGTTGGACAGCGCCATGCCCAGAAGCGGCTCGTCGCCGGTCAGCTCCGGCAGGGAATCGAGCGTCAGGACGAAGGTGTGATGCGGAGATGCCGCTTCGGCCGCGTCGACGATCCGGCGGACCAGGGCCCCCGGATCGAAGCGGCTGGAGCGCAGCATCAGGCCGGCGCCTTCGATCCGGTCGTCCAGCAGGCAGGCGTCGATCATGCCGTTCATGTGACGCACCGACCGCTCGATCCGCTGCAGGCGCTGCGCCGTCGCCTCGTCCCCGGTCGTCAGCCCGATGTTCTGGCCAGCCGTGCTGATCACCGCCAGTGGGGTGCGGAATTCGTGGGTGATCATGGCCAGAAACTGGCGCTGGGCCTCCCGCGCCGCCCGCTCCAGCGCGACCGAGGCGTCGGCCATCTCCTTCGCCTTGGTCAGCTCCTGTTCGAGTTGCCTGCGGCCGGTGATGTCGTTGACGGCGAGCAGCCGGGCCGGCTGGCCCTCATAGTCGACCGGCACCATCGACACCAGGGCCCAGAACCGGTTGCCGGCGGCGTCCAGCATCTCGGTTTCGGCGTTCTCCACCCGGCCGTCGCGTTCCAGCAGCGCCAGGAGGCGGGCGCGGTCGGCGGGGTCATAGTAGAGATCGGTGCCCCCCAGCGACTCCCGTGCGCGCCGGTTGGCGTAGAGTGGGGTGATGCGGGCCGCGTGACTGAGGACGATGGCGAGCGGAACCGCCTCCAGCGTCCGGCGAAGCTGCGTCTCGCGGTCCAGCAAGGCCGCGTTGGCCCGGTCGAGCGCAACCGTCCGCTGGGTCACCCGCTCCGCCAGCTCGGCCTCGTTGCGGCGCAGGGCGACGACCAGGGCGCGCTGCGCCTCATCCTTTTCCAACCGCAGCAACCGCAGCTGCACCGCTATCATGGCACCGAACAGCAGCATCTCCGCCATCGGCGCGTAGACCGGCAGGAAATAGGTGGCCTCGGTCCATGGCACGAGCCCGGCGTTGCGCAGCGCAGTCAGCACGTTCCCGGCGGCCAGAACCGTCCAGCCGGCGATCATGTAGCGCGCCGCCCGGTACCCCGACAGCCAGGACTGGATGCTGGCGGCCAGGCCGGTCACCAGGATCAGCAGCGCGAGATTGCGGGGGCGCAGGATCACGTCCGTTTCCAGGTCGCCGTCCAGTAGCAGGTCGTAGATGGCCAGCAGCAACGCGCCGATCAGGATCGGCGCTCCAAGGACCGGCGCGACCCAGCGGGCGCTTCGGCGCAGCGGCAGCGCCGCGAACAGGAAGCCGATGCCGAACGTCCCGGAAGCGACCAGCCATATGAAGGGATTCTGGTCCCCGATCGGCAGATGGCGTCCCCACAGCAACCGGTCCAGCCCGGTCATCGCCAGGATGTGGCCGGCGGTCGCCAGGGCGGACGCGCCATAGAAAGCCAGCGCCAGGCTGGACAGCGCCGCCGCCAGCGCCAGCGCGACGGTCCCCAGCAGCAGGACGATGGTGTTCAGGGCCGCGTGTGCCAGATTCTCGAACTGCTCGGCCCGCATCAGGGCAGCCGGCTGCCACAGGTCGAGCGGCACGGCCATCGACCCGGTGGTGACGCCCCGGAACCACAGGGTGTGGCGTCCGCCCGGCAGATCGATGAGGGCGGCGTTGCGGCGGACCGGCAACGCCTGCGGGACGCGATCCCCCAGGGCGGCGATGGGGCCGGACGACGGGCTCCAGGAGGCCCACACCTCCATCCGGTCGAAATTGGGCACCGCCAGCGTCAGGATGCGCCGCCCGGCCGCATGGGGGGGAACCTCGATCTCGGTCCGCAGCCACAGGGCGTCGGTGGTGATGCCGAGGCTGTAGTCCTGGGAGATCCAGGGAGACGGGGTGAACGGATCGGCGTCTCCGCCCCGCAGGTCGTCGATCGACAGGCGGCGGCCGGGATCGCGCAGCGCCACGAAATCGGACAGCTCCACCCGGTCGCGGTCGTCGATCAGCACGGGTTCGGCCCCCGCCGGGGCGGTACCCAAGGCCAGCCACAGGGCGACGAGGCCGCCCGCCGCGATCCGGCGCCGGCTCACGCGGGGTTGGCCCGCTCCAGGGCGCGCAGCCCGTCCGCCACCGCCCGGGCCACGCTGTCCCAATCGCCGCGCGCCGGCTGCCGGAAGAGGCGGAGCGACGGGTACCAGGGGGTGTCGTCGCGGCCCAGAAGCCAGCGCCAGTCCGGCACATAGGGCAGCATCACCCAGGCCGGACGGCCAAGCGCGCCGGCCAGATGCACCGGGGCGCTGTCCACCGAAACCAGCAGGTCGGCGACGGTCAGGATCGCCGCCGTGTCCTCGAAATCGGCGATCTCGCCGTCCAGCCTTTCGATCCGCATGCCGCGCGGCGGAGTCAGCGCCTGGGCCGCCGCCGGCCCCTTCTGGAGGGCCAGGAAGGTTCCGCCATCCGGCACCGCCAGAGGGGCCAGCGCGTTCAGCGGGACGGAACGGTTGGCGTCGTTGAGGTGGGTCGGCCGACCGGCCCAGACCAGGCCGACCAGCGGTCTCGGCAGTTTCGCCAGCCGCCTGCGCCAGCGCTTCACGCGGGCCGGTTCAGCTTCCAGATAGGGAATTCGGCCGGGCAGATCGGCGAGCGTCAGGCCCATCGCCATCGGCAGGCTCATCATTTCGCAATGCAGGTCGAAGGGCGGCGGCAACTGTCCCCGAAGGACCAGTTCATCGGCCCCCGAAGAGCGGCGGGCGAAGCTGGCCTGATCCTGGTTGACCTGGAGGACGACGCGGGCCTGGCTGCGCGCCTTCGCCCAGGCGACCATGCGCAGGAACTGGAAGGTGTCGCCATAGCCCTGCTCGTCGTGGATCAGCAGGGTCTTGCCCGGAATGGGGCGGCCGTCCCAGCGCGGGCGCTGCACGCGGCGTTCGAGCTGGGTGGTGTGCGGCATGCCGTAGCGGTGATGGTACTCCCGCCAGCCGCGCTCGAAGTCGCCGAGCAGCAGCAGCGTTTCGGAAAGCTCGAAACGCAGCGACAGGTTGCCGGGGAACCTCTCCACCAGCATCTCGTAGATCTGCCGGGCCTCCTCGATGCGGCCCTGGGCGCGCACGGCGATCACCAGCATGTGCCAGCAGCTCACCGACATGGCGCCGGCCGCCAACGCCTCGCGCGCCCGGCGCTCGGCCTGCTCCATGTGCCCGGCCGCCAGCAGGGCGCGGCCCTCGGTCTCCAGCGCTTCCGGGCCGCTCGCTTCCGGGCCGCTCATGGCCGCGCGCTCCCGTCGCCGCGCAGCGCCTGGACCAGCGGAGCCAGATGCTCCGCCAGGGCCTGCCCGCGCCCGACGGCGTCGGAATGGATCGGCCTGCGGACCTGGACCGCGCTCGCGGTGGTGACCCGCCGCCGGTTGCGGTGGAAGTCGAGACTGGCCGGATCCCAATCGACCCCGCAGAAGGCGAGCAGCCGGCGGGCCTGGACCTCCGGTTCGGCGACCAGCGCCTCGTAGTCCAGCTCCAGGAAACGGTCAGGCGGCAGCACGCTGCGCCAATGCGCCATCAGCCGCTGGTAGGCGCGGTGGAAGCGTCCGAGCTCCTCCAGGTCGTAGGCGAAGACGTTCTGGTCCTGGAACAGGCGGGTGTAGTTGGACAGGCAGCAGTCCAGCGCGTCGCGGCGGCAGTGGACGATTCGGGCTCCCGGCAGCGTCAGGGCGATCAGCCCGGCATAGAGGAAGTTGAGCGGCATCTTGTCGACGAGACGGACGGCATCGCCGGCCAAGCCGCTCACCTGATCGAGATAGCGCCGGCCCAACCCGGCCAGATCGTCGGGGCCGGCCACCTCCGCCAGGAGAGGGTACGGCACCGGCCGCCCGTCGGGCAGGGTCACCCGGTTGACGACATGCTCCAGCACCTGCAATTCGCCGGCCCCGTGAATCGCCGGATGCGAGGCCAGGATCTGCTCGACCAGGCTGGTGCCGGAGCGCGGCATGCCGATGACGAACACCGGCAGCTCCGACCGGTCGCAGGCGGGCGCCGCCCCCGCGGCCAGCCGCCCGGCCGGGAAGGCCTGCGCGATGGCGTCGATCCAGCCTTCGGTGGCAGCGGCGTCGAAGGCGAGCGCGCTTCGCTTCAGTGCGTTGCCGCGGGCGAAATGGGCGAAGCCGGCCGCCGCGTTGCCGGCCGCCAGCCGGGCCGCGCCCAGGGTGAAATGCAGCATGCTGCGGTCGTCGCGGCCCAGGCCCGAGGACGTCTCCAGCATCGCCTCCAGCCGCGCGGCCTCGTCCTCGCCGCAGGGCAGCAGATCCACCGCGCCATACCAGGCCGCTCCGCAGCGGGGAAAGCGCCGCCGCGCCTCGGAGAAGGCGGCGGCCGCCTCTTCCAGGCGGCCGAGCTGGGTCAGCAGGACGGCGCGCCCGATCAGCCCGGACGCCCCGCCGTTGCCGTCCGCGGCGGCTGCCTTGCCGAAGGCGTCCAGCGCCTCCTCGTAACGGCCCATCGCCTGCAAGGCGGTCCCCGCGGCATTCAGGATATCCGGCCGTCCGGGAGAGGCCGCCAGCCCGGCCTCGGCGACCGCCAGCGCCTCCCCGGCGCGGCCGAGCCGCAGCAGGATGCCGGACCGTCCGGCCGGCAGCGCCGGATGGTCGGGGGCGAAGTCGCGCAGCGCTTCGAGCCACCCCAATGCCTCCATGCCGCGGCCGCGTGACTGCTCGATTTCGGCGGCGTTGAGATAGGCGCCGGGCATGCGGGGTTCCAGCCCGATTGCACGGCGCAGCAGGCCCAGCCCCTCCTCGTGCCGTCCCAGCTCGCCGGTCAGGCTGCCGAGGTTGCAGCAGGCGTCGACGTAGAGCGGATTGAGGACCAGGGCGGCGCCGTAGTGCCGGGCGGCCTCCGCCCCGCGGTCGAGCAGGCGCAGGGTGTTGCCCAGGTTGTTGTAGCCCTCGGCCATGTCCGGCGCCAGCGCCAGGACGCGCCGCAGGCAATGGGCGCTCGGCTCCGCCTTGCCGGCCTCCTGGAGGATGATGCCCAGGTTGCTCCACGACGCCGCCACCTTGCCGTCGAGCGCCACCGCCTGCCGGGCGGCCTGCTCCGCCTCGGCGAGACGGCCGCGGCGGCGGCACAGCTCGCCCAGGTTGCTGAAATAGGCGGGCGTCGCGCCCGGAGCGGCGCAGGCTTCCTTCATGTGGTCGATCGCGAGATCGATCCGGCCGGCCGAGTGGGCGATCAGGCCGAGGAGATGCAGTATGTCGGTCTGGCCCGGCAAAACCGACAGAATCTGGCGGGCCAGAAGCTCGGCCTCCTGCATCTGGCCCGCTTCCCAATGGCGGTAGGCCAGGTCGATGGCGACCGGGATGGGAATCCCCTGTTGCCCGGCGGCCTGCTGTCCGGCGTTCCCGGTGCCGGCGTTTGCAGCACCGTTTGCAGCGCCGGCTTTCCTGGTGGCGTGCGCCGTCCGTCCGGCCGGTCGTATCCTGCGAACCATGTCGTCCTACCGCGTGAGTTGGGTCAGGGCCGCGTCCAATCCGGTCAGGGGGATAGGCACGTCGAACGGCTTGTTGTCTCCGGTGACGAAGCGCACCGTCATCATCGACCCCTTCCGGAACCGGTCAAGTCCGGGCCGGTCGATGTCCGCCACCGCCAGGCAGCCGCCGCCGTCGCAGCGGTCGAAGGGCAGGGCGATCGGCCCGCCGGCGTCGATCGCAAGCGTCAGGCCCGGCGGCAGCCTTACGCCGAGCGGGGCCGTCAGCGCCATCCTGGCCTTGCGCTCCGGCCCGACGAGGCTGAAGCGGACGTTCAGCAGCACCGCCTTGGCCGGCATGCCGACGGCATACTGCTCGACGAAGCACTGCTCCCGTCCGTCGGCCTCCTTGGCGCATTGCCGGGCCCAGAGTGCCGCGTCCGCATCGCCGGCGAGGGTGGCGGACGCGGAGACGGCGAGACCCGCCACAGCCAGGGCGGAGGCGAGAAGAGCGGTTGCCGGTGTCATCGGGTTCCTGTCCATGGGTGTCAGAAGGCGACCGGCGCCGCGAAGGCGTAGCCGCGGAAGCGCACGGTGTGAAGGGGCAGTTCATCGCCGGTCTCGGCCTCGACCTTGCGGCGCAGGCGATGGACCAGCAGGTCGATGCTGCGGGCGTCGATCTCCAGGCGCTCGACCAGGAGGTGACGATCCACGACCGACGCCGGCGCCTCGAAGAAGGGCCGCAGAAGACGGACTTCGGCTTCGCTCAAGCCGATGGCGATGCCGGCCGGCGTCCTGAGCTGCCAGCGCGCCATGTCGAGCCGCCATGGATGCGACGGAGGTTCCCTGCGGCGCATCACCGAGGCGATCGCCGCCTCAAGCTCGCGCATGTCCAGCGGTTTCACCAGATAGAAGTCGGCACCGGCATTCAGGCCAAGGATGCGGTCCTCGACCCGGCCGCGCGCGGTGATGACGATCAGTCCCGATTGCGGATCCTTTGACAGACGGTTGGCGATTTCGATCCCATCCTCTTCCGGCAGGCCGAGATCGAGGAGGATCACGTCGGGGCGACGTTCGGCGATGGCGCGGTCCATCGCCCGCCCCCCATCGGCGATCCGGACCGTCATGCCGCGCGTCCGGAGATAATAGGCGATCTCCTCGCGCAGATCGGCGTGATCCTCAACGACCAGCACATCCAGCATCGCCACCGGTCCTTCCGCTTCGCCCATCGTCTCCACCGGTCCCAACGGCCCCTTTCAGGCGCTTCCTAATACATGGGATCCGCCGCCCCCGACCACCGGTGCAGGTCCGCCGAGCCCCACCCGAACCGTGAGGGCCGGCCGTCAACCATCCGGCCGATCTGCCGTCACTCCCGACATCATCCTTCCACGATCATCCGAAGTGCCTTCGCCGCGGCGATCCTGTTCCCTGATGATGCCTTTGAGAAGAAACATATTTCAATTCGTTGCTTGTCTCCAAGAAACGAATTGCTTCGACGAATTCTATCATCGATTTGATCAGTAAATCATTATGAAAGACTGTGAAAGCTGATGAAAGTTAATGAAAGGTTCGTTGTTTTTCTCGAATCGGATTGACGGCGATATGCCTTTTCGGTAATGGAAATCGATATAGATGCGGTATCTTCTTGTCGCTTCTAAGCCAATTCATCCCGGATGCGTGCAAGATGGCGTGGAAATGGTCGCACCATTCAGACCGTTCCGCGGCATTGCGCTTTCCGGGGTGACGCTGCAATCCCGGTGCCGGCAGCGACCGGCCGTTGAGCAACTTCAGGATGCGCGAATGCCCGTAGTCTCCGCAAGCCCGCACACGTCCCTGCGCCTGTTGCTCCTGGCCGGCGCCTCGGCGGTCGTTCTCGGCGCACTCTTGGTCACGACGCCGGGCGGGGCGGCGACCGACACCGTGAGTTCGAACACCACGACGATCCCGACCATCACCTCCGGCAACAGCCTGGTGATCTCCTCGGGCGCCACCATCACCTCGACCTCGGGGGACGGCGGTGTCGAGATGAGCCGCGGCGCAACGATCGGTTCGATCGTCAACAACGGCGTCATCACCGGCGCCTTCTTCGGCATCGCTAACGGCACCACCACCGGCGGCAGCGGTTACTACGACGGATCGATCACGACGATCACCAACACCGGCACCATTGCCAGCAGCAACGTCGCCATCAACATCTCGGGTGGCGGAGTCGACCGCATCAACAACAGCGGCAGCCTGTCGGGAACCTCGGGGATCGCCCTGTCGAACGGGGCAGTCGCAGGCACGATCAACAATTCAGGTACGATCACTCAGAGCAGTACGAACCCCGCCATTGGCCTCAGTGGCAACGCAAGCCTGTCGACCCTCGTCAACACCGGACTCATCGACGGGGGCTTGACGGGCACCGGCGTGCGCGTGACGGCGGGCACCGCAACCTCGATCGGGCTGGTCTCCAACAGCAGCACGATCACCGCCCGCACCGGCGTGGCCGTTGAGGGCACCTTGGCCACACTCAACAACAGCGGGTTGATCTACAGCTACAACACCAGCGGTAGCGTCTGGGGCGCGTTGGTTGTCGGCACCGCGGGCTCGCTGTCCAACGTGATCAACACCGGCACGATCAGCGGCATCGTCCGCAACAGGGGAACCAGCGCGATGACCATCACCGGCGCCTCGGGCACCCTGTTCGGGACGATCATGGGGACGACGACGTCCGCCGCCGGCACCATCCAGTCGTCCGGCGACCTGACCTTCGCCGGCAACACGTTCCTCGATTCCGCGGTTTCGATGTCGGGGGCCGGCCGCACGGTCACCAACACCGGCATCCTCCAGATCAACCGAAGCCTGTCCTTCACCCCCGCCAGCTACGTCCAGGGCAGCGGCGCCACGCTGATCCTCGGCGTGACCTCCGCCAGCGAATACGGCAAACTGAACGCGAGCGGAGCGGCGGTGACGCTGACCGGCAGCACCATCGTCATGCAGACGGTGTCGGGCGGCAGCTACGGAAGCGGCACCTACACCATCGTCAATGCCGGCAACAACAGCACCCTGACCGGTGCCGACGTCTCGGTGACCGGCTTCAACGGCGACGTCACCACCACCATCGTCGGCAACAGGCTGCAGGTCATCCTCGCCCCCCCGCTCTACTGGGACGGCGATGCCGGCGGCAATGCCACCAACGGGACGATCGACGGCGGCAACGGAACCTGGAGCACCGCGAGCACCAACTGGACCAGGACGGACGGCACCCGCAACGACACGCTGGCCGGAGGACTGGTCCCGGTGTTCCAGGGCACGGCCGGGCAGGTGACGGTGTCGGGATCGGTGTCGACCGCGGGAATGACGTTCGCCACCACCGGCTACCAGCTCACCGGCGGCACCATCGGCCTGTCGGATTCGCCGAGGATCACCACCGACTCCGGCGTCACGGCGACCGTCGCCTCGGCGTTGAGCGGCAGCGCCGGATTGACCAAGGCGGGTGCCGGCACCCTCATCCTGTCGGGGAGCAACAGCTTCACCGGCAACTTGACCATCACCGGCGGCACCCTGACCGCGAACGGCGGGACGGTGCTGCCCGATTCCGGTTTCGTGTCGATCGCCTCGGGCACCACCCTGAAGCTCGGCGCCAGCGAAACCATCGGGATGCTGTTCGGCGCCGGTACCCTCGATCTCGACACCCATACGGTGACGACCAGCGTCAGCTCGACGGGAACCCTGTCGGGCAGCGTCACCGGAACCGGCGCCCTGGTCAAGGCGGGCAGCGGGACGCTGGTGCTGACCGGCGCCAACAGCCACAGCGGCGGAACCTCGATCACCGGGGGCACCCTGACCGCCGGTTCGTCGGCCCTGCCGAGCAGCGGGGCGGTGATGGTCGGGACGGGTGCCGCGCTCGCGCTTTCGAGCGACCTGACCGTCGGCGCGTTGTCCGGTGCCGGCAATCTGGCGCTGGGCGCCTACACGCTGACGGCGGGCGACGCCACGAGCGGAACCCTGTCGGGCACCATCGGCGGCACCGGCACGCTGGTGAAGGCCGGAAGCGGCACGCTCACGCTTGCGGGCACCGGCAGCCACACCGGCGGCACCAGCATCACCGGCGGCACCCTGTCCGCCGCCTCGGCCACCGCCCTGCCGGCCGCCGGCGCGGTGAGCGTCGGTTCGGGCGCGACATTGCGGCTGGATGCCAGCCTCGCCGTCGGCGCCCTGTCCGGTGCCGGCGATGTCGTGCTGGGCAGCAACACCCTCACCTTCGGCGATGCCGGCGACACCACGCTGTCGGGTGCGGTCTCCGGTGCCGGCACCCTGGTGAAGGCCGGAAGCGGCATCGCCACGCTGTCGGGCGCCAACGCCATCACCGGAGGCCTGACGCTCAACGGCGGTTCGATGGTGACAAGCGGCACCCTCGGCGCCGTCACCATCGCCTCGGGCACCACCCTGACCGCCGCGGGCGCCATCACCACCGCCGCCATCGCCAACAGCGGCACCCTGGCGCTCGGCAGCACGGTGCTGACGGCGGGCGGCAACATCACCGGCACCGGCGCCATCACCTTCACGATCGGCAGCGGCGGCACCGGCTACATCGTCAACACCGTCAACACCGCCAACTACGCTCCCGGCGCCGGCACGGTGACGGTCACGCCGACGCTGAGCGGCGTCACCATCACCAACGGCGCCACGGTCGCCTTGATCCGCGGCAACGCCGGCAGCGCCGCCCCCAGCTTCACCGGGACGACCCTGTCGGTGGCGGCGACCGGCGCGGCGACCTGGACGGCGGCGGCCGGCACCGCCTATGTCGGGACGGTGGACCTGAACGGCTACACCATCGCCGCCAACGACACGGTGCTGGTCGCCACCGTGGCATCTCCGCCTCCGCCCCCGCCCCCGCCGCCGCCTCCCCCTCCGGTCGTCACCCCTCCGACGGAAACGACGCCGACCACCCCGACCACCCCCGTGGTCACGCCGCCGGTCGTCACACCGCCGGTGGTGGTCACGCCGCCCACCGTCACCACCGGCGTGATCGACGGCTCCAAGCCGACCTTCACCAACGAGGATGGCGCGGTGCAGAGCACCACCGTCACCTTCGACGGCGGCACCCTGAAGCCCACGGCGCCGCTGACCCTGACCCAGGCCGTCAACGTCCAGGAGACCAACGGCGTCATCGATCCGAACGGCTCGACCGTCACCCTGTCGGGCTCGGTCACCGGGGCGGGACAGCTGACGGTCGCCGGTTCCGGCTCGCTGATCGTCTCGAACACGGTCGCCAACAGCGGCGGCGTGAACGTCCAGTCGGGCGGGCTGATCGTCGCCGGTGGCGGCACCGTGTCGGCTCCGGTCACGGTCGGCGGCGGAACGGTGACGGTCGGCGACGGCGGCAACGTCTCCGCGCCCGTCACCGTCACCGGCGGTGCGATCACCATCGACGATGGCGGCACGGTCGCCTCGTCGGTGACGGTGGAGAGCGGCGGCTCGGCCAGGGTCAACGGCGAGGTCGCCGGTCCGGTCACCGTCGCCAGCGGCGCGACGCTCGGCGGCAGCGGCCTCATCGGCGGCAGCACCTCGGTCTCCGGCATCCTGGCGCCGGGCAACTCGCCGGGCACGCTGGTCTTCACCGCGCCGCTCACCTTGAATGCAAGCTCGGTCTATCAGGTCGAGATCGACGGCACCGGCACCGGGACGGGCGCCGGCAACCATGACCGGGTGGTGGTCGATGGCGCCTCCTTCACCGCCGGGGGCCGGCTGACGCCGATCCTGCGCGGCATCGCCGGCTCGGCGACCAACAGCTTCACCCCGGCGCTGGGGCAGAGCTTCACCGTGGTCACCGCCGGCGACGGGGTGTCGGGCCGCTTCGCCACCCTCGATCAGCCGACCGCCGGGCTCGCCGCCGGCACGCGGCTGGACCTGCTCTATGGCTCCAACGCCGTCGCCCTGGTGGCGACGCCGACCAGCTATGCCGACCTCGGGGCGGCGGGCCTCGCCCAGAGCTCCAACCAGCGCGCCGTCGGCGCCGCGTTGGAGAGCTTCCGGCCGGCGGCCGGCGGGCAGGCGTCGGACACGGCGGTACAGACGCTGTTCGACAACCTCCACACCCTGTCGGGCGGCCAGATCGGCCCGGCGCTGAACCAGATGTCCGGCGTCATCCACGCCGACATGCTGGCCGCCGGCCAAGCCAACCGCCGGCTGTTCGGCCGCGCCGTGGAGGCCCGGCAGGCGGCCGGGCGCGGCGGCGCCGAGGCCCCGGGTCCGGTGGCGGGGGTGGTGCAGTTCCTGTTCGACGGCAAGGCGCGGTCGGCCTCCGGCCTGGCCGAAGGCCCGGACGGCACCGCCAAGGCGGCGGCCGGCAAGGCGAGCCTGTGGGGCCAGCCGCTGGTCGGCCGGGGCCGCAGCGGCAACGACGGCAATGGCGGAACGGTGGACCGCTTCATCGGCGGCTTCATGGTCGGTTCCGATTACGCCTTCGACCCGGACCTCAAGGCCGGCGCGGCGCTGGGCTTCCTGCGCACCCGCGTCAAGGCCGATGGCGGTGCGGGCAAGGGCACGGTCGACAGCTACCAGGCGACCGCCTACGCAAGCTGGACGCCGGGGGCGGCCTTCGTCGACGCGGCGCTGGGCTATGGCCACAGCCGCTACGAGACCTCGCGGTCGGTGACGTTCGGCAACGTCGCCGGGGTGGCGTCCGGCGAGGCGAACGGCAACGACCTGTCGGCGGAGCTGTCGGCGGGAACCCGCGTGGCGCTGGACGACGCAAGCTGGGTGGAGCCGCGCGTGGGCCTGCGCTGGGACCGGCTGGCCCGCGGCAGCTTCACCGAGAGCGGCACGCCGCTGCTCAGCCTGACGGAGGAGTCGGAGACGTGGACCGGGCTGCGCAGTTCGGTGGGCTTGCGGGCCGGGACGCGGCTGAGCTTCGGCGAGGCGGTGGTCGAACCGACCGGGCTGCTGGGGTGGGAACATGACTGGAGCGACGTGGGCGCCTCGGCGACCGGTGCGCTGAACGGCGCCCGCTTCACGGTGCAATCGAGCCGTCCGGGCCGCGACGCGGCGGTGGTCGGCGCCGGGGTCAACGTGACGGTGACGCAGCAGGTCTCGGTGCAGGTCGGCTATCTCGGCGAGATCCGCCGCCGCGAGAGCAACCACGGCTTGTCGGCCGGATTGCGGTGGTCCTGGTGAGGGCCGGGATGGCCACCCGCGCCGGCAGCCTGCTGGGGCTGTCGCTCGTGATCGCCGGCCTGCCGGCCTTCGCCGCCGACAAGAAGCCGGAGACGGGAACCGCCTTCGGTGACTGGCTGGTGGAGTGCGAGGCGGCGACGGACGGGAAGCCCCGCTGCTTCCTCACCCAGACCCAGCTCCTGAAGGAGAACAACGCGCGCCTGCTGAAGATGTCGGTCGGCTACATCGGCCCCAAGGGCGAACCGGTGTTGGTGGCGGTGCTGCCGCTGGGCATCGATCTGCGCGCCGGGGTGATGATGAAGCTGGACGAAGGTGGTGAGGCGCCTCTGGTCCTCCAGCAATGCGTGCAGGACGGGTGCGTCGCGAGCAAGGTGCTCGATGCCAAGGGGCTGGCGGCATTCGCCAAGGCGCGGACCCTGCGCTTGGGGGTGCTGCCTTATGCCAGCAAGCAGTCGGTTGCCATGACGGTGTCGTTGAAGGGGGTTTCGGCCGGGCTCGACGCACTGAAATAGCGTCGGCCTGAAAAGGGTCAAGTCAGGTCGGAATCGATCTGAACACAGAAATAAGAATATTGCGGATAGTATGTATAAATCGGAATGTCGGGTTGCCTTCCGGTGTGTGCCGCATTTTTAAAGTATTCAGCGTTCCGATTTCTCAAGCTCATGGAGAAAATTTTTTCTTGCGGCCAAAGGTGCGGAGCGCCACTTTCCAATGTCGGGACGGCAAGACGAAACGGGGTGGAACATGGCGACGGACCGCGACGGGCTGAAGACGCGCATCGGGCAGGCGCTGGGCGAGGCGAAGGCCGATCTGGTCATCAAGAACACCCGCTTCCTCAATGTCGTGACCGGCGAGATCGCCGCGGGCGACATCGCCGTCTGCGGCGAGGTCATCGTCGGCACCTATGACTCCTATGACGGGGTCGAGGAGATCGACGGGCGCGGGCTGACCGTGGTTCCGGGATTCATCGACACCCATGTCCATTGCGAATCCACCTGCGTCACCCCGCAGGAGTTCGACCGCTGCGTCCTGCCCCGCGGCACCACCACCGCTATCTGCGATCCGCACGAGATCTGCAACGTCCTGGGCGAGCAGGGCCTGCGCTATTTCCTCGACAGTGCCGGCGGGACGGCGCTCGACCTGTTCGTGCAGCTGTCCTCCTGCGTGCCGGCGACCGAGCTGGAAACCTCCGGCGCCCGGCTGGAGGCGCCGGACCTGATCCGGCACATGGACCATCCCCGCGTGATCGGGCTGGCCGAGTTCATGAATTTCCCCGGCGTCTTCCACAAGGTCGACGGGGTGCTCGACAAGCTCGCCGCCTTCGACGGCCGCCACATCGACGGCCATGCCCCGCTGGTGACGGGCAAGGAGCTGAACGCCTATCTCTCCTGCGGCATCCGCAACTGCCACGAGACCACCAGCGCCGCGGAGGCGATGGAGAAGCTGCGCAAGGGCATGCAGGTGCTGATCCGCGACGGCTCGGTGTCGAAGGACGTCCATGCCCTGGCCGGGGTGATCTCGCCCGAAACCTCACCCTTCCTGGGCTTCTGCACCGACGACCGCAACCCGCTGGACATCGCCGAGGAAGGGCACATGGATCACCTGATCCGCAGCGCCATCCGGCTCGGCGCCCCGGTCGCCCATGTCTACCGCGCCGCCACCTGGTCGGCCGCCCGCGGCTTCCGGCTGTACGACCGCGGGCTGGTGGCGCCGGGGCACCGCGCCGACCTCGTCCTGCTCGACGACCTGGAGGAGTGCGCGGTCAACCGCGTCATCCGCAGCGGCCGGGTCGTCGGCCCGCACAGCTTCGAGGGGCGCCCGGCGGTCACGCCGGTCGGGCTCGACTCCGTCCGGCTCGATCCGGTGGCTGTGGAGGATTTCGCGGTGCCGGCCGGCGGGTCGGTCCAGTCGGTGATCGGGCTGGAACCCGGCAAGATCCTCACCGAACACCGCCGCATCGAGGTGCCGGCGGTGGGTGGCCGGATGGTCGCCGATCCGTCGCGCGACCTGCTGAAGATCTGCGTGTTCGCCCGTCACGGCAGCAACCGCAACATCGGCCGCGGCTTCGTCCAGGGCTTCGGCTTCGCGGAGGGGGCGCTGGCGTCCTCGGTCGGGCATGACAGCCACAACATCTGCACCGTGGGGGCCAAGGACGAGGACATGGCCATCGCGGTCAACCGGCTGATCGAGCTGCAGGGCGGCTTCGTCGCCGTGCGCGACGGCCGCGTCGTCGGCGAACTGGCGCTGCCGCTGGCCGGGCTGATGAGCCTGGATCCGTTCGAGACGGTGGAGGCGAAGCTGCGCGCCTTGCGCGCCGCCGTCCGCGCCATGGGCTGCCCGCTGGCCGAGCCCTTCCTGCAGCTGGCCTTCCTGCCGCTGCCGGTCATCCCGCACCTGAAGATCACCGACCGCGGCATGGTCGATGTCGACCGCTTCGAGCTGATTGCCGCATGATTGATCTGTTTGCCTAAGTAAGCGGCAAAGGCCTGGAGGCTGTGCGGGCGGGGGCGGGGGCTGCCCATTGGATGAGCGAGGAAATGCCGCGGCCGGACCACTGGCACGGGCTTTGCCATGTGGTCATATTATTCGACGTCCGTCATCGAGCGAGCCCGACCCGCCATGACCCATCTGGCCCCGATGATCCACCAGTCGCATGACCTGCTGCCGGTCCGGCCGCCGGAAACCGTGTCGATGCGGACACGCGACGGCGTGCGGCTTGATGCCGACCTCTACCGGCCCGACGCCGCCGGCAGCTGGCCGGTGCTGCTGCTGCGCGTTGCCTGCGGCCGGCGCACGGCGCTGACCAGCCATTACGCCCATCCGCGCTGGTACGCCGCGCGCGGCTATGTCGTGGTGGTGCAGGACGTGCGCGGCTGCGGCACCTCGGACGGCCGCTTCCGCCCCTTCGAGGCCGAGCGGGAGGACGGCGCCGACGCCGTCGCCTGGGCGGCCTCGCTGCCGGGGTCGTCGGGGGTGGTGGCGATGTATGGCTGCGGCTATGCCGGGATGGCGCAGTGGCTGGCGCTGGCCGAGGCGCCGCCGGCCCTGCGGGCGGTGGCGCCGGCCTTCGCCGGCTGGGACGTCTTTTCCGACTGGGCCTATGAGGGCGGGGCCTTCCGGCTGGCCGACGCCATGGGCTGGGCGTTGCGCGCCGCCGCCGAGGCCGCCCGCCGGGTGGAGGACGGCACCGGCCACCGGCTGCTGTCCGATGCGGCGCGGCGGCTGCCGATCGACGACGAGATCCCGTCGCGGCCGCAGGCGCTGCGCGATTACGCCCGCTATTCCCATTACGACGACTGGCTGACCAACCCGGTGCCCGGCCCGGCCTGGGCCGCGCTGTCGCCCAGGGCGATGGCGGCGGCGATGCCGGCCGAGGTGGCGGTGCTGCAGGTCGGCGGCTGGTACGACCCGCGGCTGGCCGGCACGCTCGACGCCCATGACCTGCTGGCGGCGCGCGGGCGGGCGCCGGTGCGGCTGGTCGTCGGCCCCTGGACCGCCGACGGCCCAGCCGCGGCACCGGGCGAAACGCCGACGCTCGACACGCTGCACCTGTCCTGGTTCGACCGGGTGCTGAAGGGGGAGGGCGCGGACCGTGGCGGCCCGGTGCGGCTGCACGATGTCGAAACCGGGCGCTGGCACGATTTGCCGGCGATCCCGCCGGCCGAGGCGGTGCTGCATCTGGCCAGCGACGGGCTCGCCAACCGGCAGGGCGGGCGGCTCGGCCTGGAACTGCCCGATCTGGCCGGGCTCGACGTGGTGGTCCACGACCCGCGCAGGCCGGTGCCGACGCTCGGCGGCCATGCGGTGCCGGAGGCCGCCGGCCGGCCCGACCGCGCCGCAATCGACCGCCGGCCCGACGTCGCCACCTACGGCAGCCTGCCGCTGGACGAGCCGCTGACCTTGGCCGGCCGGGTGGCGCTGGATCTGTGGGTGGAGGCCGACGCCCCGTCCTTCGACATCAGCGCCGTGTTGTCGGTGGTGCGCCCCGACGGGCGGGTGCTGCCGCTGACCCAGGGCCATGCGCGGGTGGAGCCGGGCGACCCGACCCGGCCGCTGACCGTCGCCATGCGGGCGGTCTGCGCCACGCTGGCACCGGGATCGGCGCTGCGGCTCAGCCTCGCCGGCTCCTGCTTCCCGGCCTATCCGGTCAATCCCGGCACCGGGGCCGAGCCGGGCGAAACCCGACGGGTCGACGCGTTGCCGATCACCTTGCTGATCCACAGCGGCCCGGCCCGACCGTCGCGCCTGCGGCTGCCCGCCGGTCCGCAAGGGGGGAGTTAGGGCGGGGCCTCAGGGCGGGGTCAGGGCGTTCCGCCCTCGCCCTTGGCCACGGCGTCGAGGCAGAAATCAAGGCTCTGCGACAGGAAGCGCAGCATCAGGTCGCGGAACGGCGTCTTGTCGCCGACCGACCAGGCGCGCTCGACCAGATCGAGGTAGAGGCTGCGGTCCTCCGCCCCCACCACCACCGGCGGGTAGCCGGCGCGGTTCAGGATCAGGTTGCACAGCAGCAGCGCGGTGGCGCGGTTGCCGGTCTCGAACGGGCGGATCGCGCTCAGCCGGTGATGCGCCTCGAAGGCGACGTCGGGCGGGGTGTCCGGGCCGGCTTCCGCCTTGCGCATCCAGGTCGACAGCGCCGACATCGACACGCGCAGCTTGGCCGGATCGGGCGCGGTGCCGGCCGGATCGTCCTTGGGCTGGCCATTGCGGTACTTGCCGGCGGCATCCTCGATGCCGTGGTAGAGCACGGCATGGAAGCCGGCGACGGTGCGTTCGGTGACCGCGCCCGCCGGCGGATCGAAGGACAGGCGGGCCATCAGCTCCAGCGCGCCGCGGTGGTTCAGGACGAAGCGCTGCTCGTCCACCGCGCGGTGGCGCAGGATGCTGCCGCGCTCCAGGATCGTCTTGATCTCGGCGCGCTTGACCGGCACCTCCTCCAGCGCCGCGGCGGCGGCGGTGAGGTCCAGCTCGAACCGGTCGGCGATGCCGTGGACGACCTCCTGCGGCAGGGGCCGCGCCTCGTCCAGCGCCCGTTTCTTCTCCGCGATCTCGTCGAGCAGGGCCATCGGGTCACTCTATGGCTGGAGGCTGGAGGGGCAGGCTGGAGAGGGCGGGCGCCGCCTTTGCGCATCGTGCCGCGCCCCCCTGCGGGGATTTGCCGCTTGGACGGGCACGGTTGCCGGTTTTAGGATCCCTGTCAAGCTGTCCACAATCCAGCCATGGCCGGCCGCAACCGCTTGATTCCGCGGATATGGGTGGGGGAGATCGCTGCGATGACCTACGTCGCCTGGGACGAATCCATGAGCGTCGGCGTGCCCGTGCTGGACGACGAGCACCGGCGCCTCCTCGACCTGTTCAACGGCCTGCTGGAAAGCGGCATCACCCCCGACAACCACGACGAACTGTCGAGCCTGCTCGCCAGCCTGCGCGACTATGTCGCCGTCCACTTCGCCCGCGAGGAGGCGATGATGGAGCGGTGCGGCTATCCCGACCTGGACAGCCATCTCGCCGCCCACCGCTATTTCGCCGACGAGGTGGAGAAGCTGGGCCGCGACTTCGACGGCGACAACGCGACCATGCTGCGGGTCGACCTGATCCTGCTGCTGAAGGACTGGTTCGTCGAACACATCCAGCAGACCGACAGCCGGTACAAGCCCTTCGTCGCGGGCGCCTGACCCTCCGTTCCCGTGCATCCCCCTCGGGGGATCCTCCTCACTGCTTCGCCGCCGCCTTGCGGTCGGGCATGCCGGTTTCCAGCTTGGCCTGGATCGCCGCCTTGTCGGTGTCCTCGTCGGCGTTGCGCAATGCGCGCGTCCACTGGAAGCGGGCCTCGTTGCGGCGGCCGGCCCGCCAATAGGCGTCGCCCAGATGGTCGTTGATGGTCGGGTCGCCCGGCTTCAGCTCCACCGCCCGCTCCAGCTTGGCGACCGCCCCCTCGTAATCGCCCAGCGTGTAGAGCGCCCAGCCCAGGCTGTCGACGATGTAGCCGTCGCGCGGGCGCAGAGCGACCGCGCGCTCCACCATCGCCTTGGCCTTGTCAAGGTTCTGGCCGCGGTCGATCCAGCTGTAACCGAGGAAATTGAGCAGCGACGGCTCGTCCGGCTTCAGCGTCAGCGCGGTCCGCAGGTCGGCCTCCGCCTGGGCCCACTGGTTCGTCTTCTCGTAGGACATGGCACGGGCGTACAGCAGCGGCCAATGCCGCTCCTGCGGCGTGCCGATGCGCTCCAGCGCGGTGCCGTAGGCGGCGATCGCCTCGTTGTAGCGCTTGGCGTAGCGGTAGATGTCGCCCAGCCGGGAGACGGCATCGGTGCGCTCCGGCCGTTCGGCCGAGAGTGCCTTGAGAAGCGCGATGGCATCGTCGTTGCGGTCCATGCGGGCGAGGCTGTCGGACTGGCGCATGCGGGCGGTCCAGCCCAGCAGCGGATCCGCCTCCAGCGGCCGGTATTCGGCCAGCGCCTCCTCATGGTGGTCGCGCGCCGCCATGATGTCGCCGATCAGCAGATGGGCGAGCGCCAGATCGTCGCGCAGATGCAGGGCGATGCGGCCGAACAGCAGCGCCGGCTCGTCGGCATTCTCGTGATGCAGGGCGCTGCCCAGGTCGAACAGCGCCTCCGCCAGGCCGGAGCGGGCGTCGGGCACCGGGTGGACGCCGTTCGGCGCGTTCGTCATGGTGGCGATCGCCGGCTCCACCAGCAGCCCGTCGGGGTTGGTGGCCTGGAAGGTCTGGTAGAGCTTGCGCGCCTCGTCCTTGCGGCCGGTGCGCTGCATGAAGTTGCCGACGATCTGCACCACCCGCAGCGGCGCGTCGGTGTCCGTCACCTTGGCGTAGCGGGCAGCCGCCTCGTCGTTGCGGCCGGCGAGGTCGAGGATCAGCCCGGCATGCAGGTTGTAGAGCGCGCCGAAGCCCTGGATGGGGGACAGCGGCTCCAGCGCCGCCAGCGCGTCGTCGGTCCTGCCGCGCGCCACCAGCAGCCATGCCCGGGTCAGCGGCGTCAGGAAGCGGCCGAGCCCGTCGGATGGCAGCCGGGCGGCATAGCCGTCGGCCTCGTCCAGCCGGCCCTTGGCGAGCGCGTCGGCGGCCAGCAGGGTCAGCGCCATCTGCGGTTCGCCCTGATTGGCCGGACCGTCCTGATTGGCCGGACCGCCCTGGCCGCCGAGCAGCCGTCCGGCATAGCCGAGCGCCGTGTCGATCCGTCCCTCGCCCAGCCGCAGCAGGAAGCTGCGGCGCAGCAGGGCCGTGTCGTCGGGGTCGGCGGCCAGTGCCTGGGCGGTGAAGCGCGCCGCCGCGCTCCAGTCGTCCTGGTGCTGGGCGTAACGGCCGGCCAGATAGCTGCCGGTGGCCGAACCGGCACCGTCCCCCGGCTGCCCGGTGGCGAAGGCGGGGGTGAGGGCTGCGGGCGCCAGTACACCCCCGGCGATCAGGGCGGCCAGGGGGATCGCCAGCAACCGGCTTCGGAAACTCGTCATGCTCTCGTCACCTCGTCTTCCGAGTCGGTATCCCATCATCTTCGGTGCGCCATGGGCAAGTGACTTTCGTCCGGCCCACCTCTCCGCCGCCTCTCCGCTGGCGGTCAGCGCCAGTCCCGCCGCACCCGGTCGATCCGTCCGGCACGCAGGATGTCGGCGGCGTGGGCGTCCATGTGGGCGCGCAGGGGCTCCGGCATGCCCGGCGACAGGGTGGCGCCCTCCACCGACCAGCGGGCCATCCAGGACAGGGTGCGCAGCCAGACCAGCCGGCGCAGCGGCTTCAGCCAGGGCCGCACCTCGCCGGCGAGGTCGCCCGGCACCGCCATCGCCCAGGCATCGACGAAGGCGTCGATCTCGGCCGGCGTCAGCTCCGCATCCACCGCCGGATCCCACCTTGTCGAGGTGTAGAGGCTGGCATGGGCGAGGTCGGCGGCGGGATGGCCGTATTGCAGCTTCTCCAGGTCGGTGAACCACGCCTTGCCATGGGCGTCGATCAGGAAATTGCCGGGATGCACGTCGATCCCGACCGCGGTCAGCGGCATCGGGGTGTCCCGCGGCGGGGCGAGGTCGCCGGCACGGGCCGCGGCCAGCTCCTCCGCGACCAGGGCCCTGGCGTCGGGCGACAGGGCGGCCCGGTCGAACCACTCGGCCTGACGCTCGACCTGGGCCAGCAGGGCCGCGACCGGATCGGGCGGGGCGGGAAGCGGCTCGAAGAGGTCCGGCGGCGCCATGCGGTGCAGCGCGGCGAGCGCGCGGGCGATGGCCGGCATGTCGGCGGGCAGGACGGGGCTGCGCCCCTCCACCTCGCCGACCAGCAGGGCGCCCAGCGGCAGCCCGTCGCCCGGCGGCAGCAGGCCGGCGAAGCGCGGGGTATGGCCCGACGGCTCGGCCCGCCGGAAGGCGGCGGCCTGCCGCTCCAGCGCCGTCCAGGGATCGAGGCCGAGCTGGCTCCAGCGCGGGATGCGGGCGACGAGGCGTCGGCCCTTCAGGCGAACATGGTCGTGGGCGACGCCCTTCAGCGGCATCGGCTCCAGCGCGCCGGGGTCGAGGTCGGCCAGCCGCGGCAGGATCGTCAAGGCGGCGTGCAGCGCCTGCAGCGTGAAGCCCCCGGTTCCGCTCACGCCATGTGCTCGCGCAGGCGGGGCATCAACTCCACGAGGTTGCAGGGGCGGTGACGGTTGTCGAGCTGCCAGACCAGGATGTCGTCCCAGGCGTCGCGGCAGGCGCTGGGCGAGCCGGGCAGGGCGAAGATGTAGGTGCCGTTGGCGACGCCGCCGGTCGCCCGGCTCTGGATGGTCGAGGTGCCGACCTTGGCGTAGCTGAGGTACCGGAACAGCTCGCCGAAGCCGGGGATCGCCTTCTCGTAGAGGGCCTCGACCGCTTCCGGCGTCACGTCGCGGCCGGTGACGCCGGTGCCGCCGGTGGTCAGCACCACGTCGATCCGCGGATCGGCGATGAAGGCCTGGACCTTGGCGCGGATCGCCGCGATGTCGTCCTTGACGATGGTCCGGGCGGCGACGCTGTGGCCGGCCCCGGCGATCCGCTCGGCCAGCGCATCGCCGGAGCGGTCGTCGGCGGCGCTGCGGGTGTCGGACACCGTGACCACGGCGATGTTCACGGGAAGGAAGGGGCGGCTCTCGTCGATCTTCGGCATGGCGGCGCGCTTATGTCCTCGTGTCGGGCCGGAGCCCGACAGGAGGGCACCGGCGGTCAGGGTATCGGGTCGGCCTCGCTCCGTTCGGCAACCGTTTCAATCGGGGCCGCGGCCGCCGAGGCAGCCGCGGCGGACGGTGCCGCAGGGGCGGCAGGCTTGGCCGCCGGCACCATGTCCGGCTGGACCGCGACCTGGGTCGGACGCGCTTCCACGGACAGGTAGGACGGCCATTTCCCGTCGGCGACGGCGTCGAGCGAGGCGGTCTCCTGGCCCAGCCGGAGCCGGTAGATCCAGAAGTTCGCCATCACCTTCTCCACATAGTCGCGCGTCTCGCCGAAGGGAAGGCTTTCGATGAACAGCAGCGGGTCGGCGATGTCGCTCAACTCGCGGCGCCAGCGGGCCAGCGTGCCCGGCCCGGCATTGTAGGCGGCGGCGGCCAGGAACAGGTTGCCGTCGATGTCCGGCATGCCCAGCAGCTCGGTCAGGTAGCGCTGGCCGAGCTCCATGTTGCGCGACGGGTCGAACAGGGCGTCGCGGCCGGCGTCCTCGCCGGAGATGTCGGCGTTGCGCTCGCGCACATGCTGGGCGGTGCTGGGCAGGATCTGCATCAGCCCGGCCGCCCCGGCGGAGCTGACCAGCCGCGGGTCGAAGCGCGATTCCTGGCGCATCACCGCGAAGACCAGCGCACGGTCGAGCGCGAAGCCGTCGCGCGGCGTCCAGTAGGGCAGCGGGTAGAGCGCCGCGGCATAGGGCGCCCCGTCCGGACCGGCGACCGCGTTGCCCAACCGCAGAGACAGGGTCGGCAGGCCGGCGCGGTCGGCCAGCGCCACCATCGCCTGTTCCACCAGCGGGTCGCCCTGCGGGTGGATGCGTTGCAGTTCCAGCCCGGCCAGCTCGCGCTGGCCGACCTGCAGCAGGGCGATGGCTCGGGCGCCGGCCGGCTTGCCCGCCACCGCCGCCAGCTGCCGCCCGCTCAGGTCCGGCGCCTGCCAGCGCACCTCGGCCATGCTGCCCAGGCCCAGGCTGTCCAGCCGGCGCAGTGCGATCAGGCCGTAGAAGGTGTGGGGATAGCGGGCGGCCGCGGTCAGATGCTCCGCCGCCTCCTTCGCCTTGCCCTTGCGGGCCAGCGCGCGGGCGGCCCAGTAATCGGCGGCAGCCGCCTTGCAGGGCGAGCGCGGGCCGGCGGCCGCCATGCCCTCGAAATGGCGGGCGGCGCGGTCGGTCTGCTTCAGCCGCCATGCCGCCAGCCCGGCGATCCAGTGGGCTTCCGGCAGAACGTCGCCGGAACGGGCGGCGCTGGCCGAGGCCAGGGTCAGCGCCTGCGCCGTCTCGCCCGAGTAATAGAGCGCCGAGGCGATGCGGGCGCGGGCGGCGTCGTACTGGACGGTGTCGAGCTTGCCGCCGAACTCGTCCTGGCCCAGCAGGCTGAGCGCGCTGCCGGTGCGGCCGGACCGCAGCAGCTCCTCGACCCGGGCGACGGCGGCGCGGTCGCTG
Organism: Azospirillum sp. HJ39; assembly: GCF_041507355.1. NCBI lineage: Bacteria > Pseudomonadati > Pseudomonadota > Alphaproteobacteria > Rhodospirillales > Azospirillaceae > Azospirillum > Azospirillum sp. HJ39. The sequence continues at coordinate 429,503 of NZ_CP167910.1, forward strand.
CGGGCGCGCGACACGGTGCGGCTGCGCGGCGCAACGGTGACGCTATCGTCGTCGTCGCCGTCATCCTCGTTTGCGGCGACGGTGCGCAGGCCGCCCAGCCGCTCGAGCGAGCCGACGAGACGAACGCGCTCCTCCCCCCGTGGCGGCTTCGGCGCGCGCTGGCCGGCGGGCTGGCGTTTCTGCGCGAGGCTGTGGACGCGCTCGGCCCCGGCGAGGTCGCCGTAATCCTGCATCCAGCGGGCGAGTTCCTCGTAGCCGGCGCGGCGGTCGGGGTGGAGGTAGCGCTGGCGCAGCACGTAGCCGACCAGCCGGCGGTCCTTCAGCCGGCCCAGCTCGGCGTCGGCGGCGTCCCAGTCGGCCCGCTCCTGGAGCGCGAAGATGCGGCGGTAGCGGCCGGCATCCTCGGCGTCGAGCTGCACCGCGCGGGCCTCGGCATCGTCGGCGAGCAGCAGGGCCGGGGCGGCGGGATCCGCAGTTGGGTTTCCGGCGGTGTCGGTCGCCGGGTCGATGGCGGGAGCATCCTCGGCGGTCGGCGCGGTGGGGGCGGCATCGCCGTCCAGGCTGCCGATGTCTGTACCGATGTGCGATGAGCCGAAATCGGGCGGGCCGAAATCGGGCGTGACGGGTTCGGGGTATCCGAAATCGAACCCGTCCGGATCGGGGAGGCCGGGATTGGCCAGGGCGGCGCTGGGCCGGGCGGAATTGGGCACGGAATCCGGGCCGGGCGGGACGACGGCGTGACCGTCCGGCGCGTGGATGATGAGGGCGGCGCAAGCGGGCCGGAACCCGACCGCACCGTTGGGCCCCATGGCGTATGCCACCGTGAGACCCAGCACCCCCAGAAGGTTCCGCCGCAGCGGGACCGCGTTCGCGGCCCGGTATGCTGCACTGCAAAATATCCGGAGCATTGCAATGAGATACCCCACCGTCCGGCGATCCGCAAGCAACGGATTTAAACGGATTGTGTCGCGCCCGGTAATCGCCAGTGCAAACAACGGGTTAAGGGGGCTGGGAAAAAGGCTCTAGCCCGTTGGGAAGGTACCTTCCGGCTTCGCTCCATTACATTTGTGTCATACAACCTGCCGAGTCATACGAACGATTTTGCCCGCGCTGTGACATTGCGGCTTTGTTTATGGATACTTGATTTCTTCTTCGACAATTCTTTGCTGCAACGCAAGCATGTCCCGCCACGCTTCCCGCTTTGCGATCGGGTTGCGCAGGAGGTACGCCGGATGGAGCATCGGCATCAGCGGGATGGGGGTGCCGGCGCCCTCGTAGCTGCGCCACTGGCCGCGCAGGCGGGTGATGCCTTCGGCCCGGTTCAGCAGCGTCTTGGCCGACACCCCGCCCAGCGCCACCAGAAGTTTCGGCCGCACCAGCTCCACATGCCGTTCCAGGAAGGGCAGGCAGGCGGCGATCTCCGCCTGGGTCGGGCTGCGGTTGCCGGGCGGGCGCCAGGGCAGGATGTTGGCGATGTAGACCTTGCCGCGGTCCAGCCCGATCTGCGCCAGCATGCGGTCCAGCAGCTTGCCGCTGACCCCGACGAAGGGCTTGCCCTGCCGGTCCTCGTCCTCGCCCGGCGCCTCGCCGATCAGCATTACCGGGGCCTGCGGGTTGCCGTCGGCGAAGACGGTGTTCATCGCCGTCGCCTTCAGCGGGCAGCCGTCGAAGGCGCGCAGCGACGCCTCCAGCGCGTCGAGCGACTGCGCTTCGCGGGCACGGGCACGGGCATGGATGCCGGCCTCGCTGGCGCCCAGCGGCTGGTCGGGCGACTCGAACGGCAGCGCCGGCCTGGGGGCTGGCGGGGGAGCGGGGGCGCGCGGCTGGCCGGCGCCCGGCCCCCCGCCGCTTCCCATTCCTCCGGCCATTCCGCCGGCCATTCCTCCAACCGTCCGGGCACCCGGGCCCACGCCCGGCGGCGCAGCGCGCAGGGGGGTGCGGGCGGTGAAGGCGGACCAGTCGATCGGCTCGTCGCCGATGGCCTCGTCGCAGCCGACGTCGGCATGCCAGCGCAGCGCGTCGAGGATGTCGCATACGTCAATCATCGTTTGACCTTACCACAGATCGTGTGGTCTTTCATGCCCAGATACCCAATTTGGGTGCGGGGCAAACCGTGCTACAAGCACGCGCCCGCAAAACAAGGGCGTCCGAGGGGACAAACACCCGAACGAGACCGGTGGGAGAGATGGTGTGATGGAACGCGAACCGCGCGAGGTCATGGAGTATGATGTTCTGATCGTCGGCGCCGGCCCTGCCGGGTTGAGCGCGGCGATCCGCCTGCGCCAGCGCGCGGTCGAGACCGGCCAGGAGATCAGCGTCTGCGTGATCGAGAAGGGGTCGGAGGTGGGTGCCCACCTGCTGTCCGGCGCCGTCTTCGAACCGCACGCGCTCGACGAGCTGATTCCCGACTGGAAGGAGAAGGGCGCCCCCCTCACCACCAAGGCGCGCGAGGACCATTTCCTGTTCCTGACCGAGACGAAGGCCTTCAAGTCGCCCTTCGCCCCGCCGCAGATGAACAACCACGGCAACTACATCATCAGCCTGGGCAACCTCGCCCGCTGGCTGGCGACCCAGGCCGAGGAGCTGGGCGTCGAGATCTATCCCGGCTTCGCCGCCGCGGAGGTGCTGTACGACGATGCCGGCGCCGTCAAGGGCGTCGCCACCGGCGACATGGGCATCGGCAAGGACGGCGAGAAGACCGGCAACTACACGCCGGGCATGGAGCTGCACGCCAAGCAGACCATCTTCGCCGAGGGCTGCCGCGGCTCGCTGACCAAGACCCTGTTCGAGAGGTTCGACCTGCGCCGCGATTGCCAGCCGCAGACCTACGGCCTCGGCATCAAGGAGCTGTGGGAGATCGACCCGGCCAAGTCGAAGCCCGGCCTGATCGTCCACACCATCGGCTGGCCGATGGACCCCAAGACCTATGGCGGCTCCTGGCTCTATCACATGGAAGGGAACCTGGTGTCGGTCGGCTTCGTCGTCGGCCTCGACTACTGGAACCCGCACATGAGCCCGTTCGAGGAGTTCCAGCGCTACAAGACCCATCCGGCGATCCGTCCGACCTTCGAGGGCGGCCGTCGGCTGGCCTATGGCGCCCGCGCCCTGAACGAGGGCGGCTTCCAGTCGATCCCGAAGCTGACCTTCCCCGGCGGCCTGCTGATCGGCGACGGCGCCGGCTTCCTCAACGTGCCGAAGATCAAGGGCAACCACACCGCCATGAAGTCCGGCATGGTCGCGGCGGAGTCGGTGTTCGACCATCTGGCCGGCGGGACCGAGGGTACAGAGGTCGTCGCCTATCCGGAGCGGTTGAAGCAGTCCTGGGTGTGGCCGGAGCTGCATGCGGTGCGCAACATCCGCCCCGGCTTCCAGAAGGGCCTGTGGGCCGGCCTCGCCAACGCCGCCTACGAGACGGCGCTGAAGGGCAAGTCGCCCTGGACGCTGAAGCACCACGCCGACAACACCACCCTGGTGAAGGCCAGCGAGGCGCCGAAGATCGCCTACCCCAAGCCGGACGGCAAGGTGACGTTCGACCGTCTGTCCTCGGTCTACCTGTCCAACACCAACCATGAGGAAGACCAGCCGGCGCACCTGACGCTGAAGGACAAGTCGGTTCCGATCAGCGTCAACCTCGCGCTGTACGACGCGCCGGAGCAGCGCTATTGCCCGGCCGGCGTCTATGAGATCGTGCGGAACGAGGACGGCTCCGACCCGCGGCTGCAGATCAACGCGCAGAACTGCGTCCACTGCAAGACCTGCGACATCAAGGATCCGACCCAGAACATCAACTGGGTGGTGCCGGAAGGCGGCGGGGGTCCGAACTATCCGGGCGGCATGTAAGCGAAGCGGCGCCGTCGCAGAGGAGAGCCGCGGAGACGCCGCATGCGAAGGGATAGGGGTTCGCCCGTCGCCGGTGCCGGTTGCGTCGCCGGGCACTCCTATCTATAAGGCAAGCGGCAACCTTTCTGCGACGGCGCGATGATCGTTTCCTGCCCGACCTGTTCGACGCGCTACACCCTGTCCGACGAGTCGCTCGGACCAGATGGCCGCAAGGTGCGCTGCGCCCGCTGCGGCCACACCTGGTGGCAGATGCCGGAGGGGCCGGGACCGGACGCGGTGGTTGCCGACGCGCCGACGGAGATCCGGCCAGCCAAATCCGCGGCCAAATCCGCCGGCAAGCCGGCTGCAAAGGGCAAGTCGCCGAAAGCCCCGCGGGCCAAGCCGGCGCGCGGCACGGTGATCGGCTTCGCCCTGCTGGCTGCCCTGCTGGCCGGCACCGCCGCCGGGGCCTATCTGGGGCGCGACGCGATCGTGAAGCGCTGGCCGGCTACGGCCCTGCTCTATGAAACGGCCGGGCTGCCGGTCGAGCCGCCGGGCTTCGGGCTGGAGTTGCGCAACATCCGCTCCGAACAGAAGCTGGAGGGCGGGGCGGCCGTCCTGCTGCTGGACGGCGAGGTCGCCAACACCAGCGATGTGGAGCGCATGGTGCCGCCGTTGCGTGCCATCACGCTCGGTCCCGACCGCAAGCCCCTGCAAAGCTGGACCATGGAGCCGTCCGCCGCCACGCTGGCGCCGGGCGCGGTGGCGACCTTCCATCACAGCCAGCCCGGCCCCGGCGCGCTGACCGAGGTCACCATCACCTTCGGCGGCCCGCCGCCCGGCCTGGACGCCGCCGGCCACCCGGTGGAGAAGCCGGCCGAAAAGGCCGCGGAGAAGCCGGCTGCTGCGCCGGCCGCCGACAAGCACGCCGCGCCGGCCAAGCCGTCCGGCCATTGAGTTTGCGGCCTCAGCGATCCGGGATGCCGTATTTCCGCAGCTTGTTGGCGATCATCGTGTGCGAGGTGGCGAGCCGCGCCGCCAGCTTGCGGCTGGAGGGGAAGCGCGGGTAGAGCCGGCGCAGCAGCGTCCGCTCGAACCCCGCCACCGCGTCCTCCCAGCTGTCCGCCCAGTTTTCCGCTTGGTCCGCAGGCCCCTCCGCCGCCGGCATGCCGGCCCCGGCCAACTCCAGGTCGGCGGCGTCGAGCGTGCCGCCGTCGCTCATGGTCACGGCGCGGAAGATGACGTTCTCCAGCTGGCGGACATTGCCCGGCCAGCGGTTGGCCAGCAGCGCCGCGGAGGCCGCCGGGGTCAGCCGGCCGGGCGGCCGGCGGGCCTGGGCCGCGGCGCGGGCGATGAAGTGGCGGGCCAGCAGCAGGATGTCGCCGCCGCGCTCGCGCAGCGGCGGCACGTCCAGCGTCAGCACGTTGAGGCGGTAGAACAGGTCCTCGCGGAAGCTGTGGTCGGCGACCATCGCCTCCAGCGAGCGATGAGTGGCGCTGACGACGCGCACATCCACCTTCTGCTCGCGCTCGCCGCCGACCCGGCGGAAGCTGCCGTCATTGAGGAAGCGCAGCAGCTTGGCCTGGAGATAGGCCGACATCTCGCCGATCTCGTCGAGGAAGACGGTGCCGCCATGGGCCAGCTCCAGCAGCCCCGGCTTGCCGCCGCGCTGCGCCCCGGTGAAGGAGCCGGGGGCGTAGCCGAACAGCTCGCTCTCCGCCAGATTCTCCGGCACCGCGGCGCAGTTCAGCGCCAGGAAGGGTTTGTCGCGGCGCGGGCTGGCGCGGTGGCAGGCATGGGCGATCAGCTCCTTGCCGGTTCCGGTCTCGCCCAGGATCAGCAGCGGCGCCTCCATCGCGGCGACCCGTGCCGCCCGCGCCTTCAGCGCCCGCACCGGCGGCGATTCGCCGAGGATGCGGTCGAAGCCGCCGCCCGATCCGAACTCGTCGAAATTCTGGATCGCGTCCAGCCTTTCGCCCAGGCGCGAGGGGGTGAACAGGGTGACGACCGCGCCCGCCGCCTCGACATCGACGATCGGCGTCACCTCCAGCAGGAAGGGCTGGCCGTTCAGCGTCACCTCGCGGCCGGACATGCGGAAGCCGCCGCCGGTCAGCTCGGCCGTCAGGCCGGGCTCGCCGAACAGCGCGCCGAGGTCGAGGCCGGCCAGCCGCGATTCCGGCACCCCGGCGACCGCGGCGGCGGCGGCGCTCGCCACCACCACCCGGCCGGCGCGGTCGACCGCCAGCACCGGGTCGGGCAGCGCCGCCAGCAGCGCGTCGAGATGCAGCCGCCGCCGGGTGCCCGGCAGCATGTCGATGGCGGCGACCGAGCGCACCCCGGCGATGGTGCGCAGCGCGTTCGCCAGGGCGGGCAGCGCCGCCGGGTCGAGGCCGGGAGCGTCGATGTGGATCAGCGGCGGATCGACCTCGACGCCGACGACGTTGAGCCGGCGGATCGCCAGCACGGCGAGGATCTCATGGGCGATGCCGACGCGGTCGGTGAAGATGACTTCGATGCGCATGGGGGGTGGGGGGTGTCGTAGATGGGGGGTGGAGGCCAGTTGCCCCCACCCCGACCCTCCCCCGCTGGGCGGGGGAGGGAGAGCAGGCGCATGTTCGGGAGAGCGGCGGCAGTCCCCTCTCCCGCCCAGCGGGGGAGGGTTAGGGTGGGGGCATCCGGCAACCACTGTACACGAAACGTTACGCCGTATCAAAATCTTTACACCGCCTCAACCCATTGAATCACAACGATCCTGGGCGGATCGTCCATTCTTCCGTAAACATCCGCATACACCCCACTCTCCACCACACCCGCCGCATCGCAGCAAAACCGCCATTTCCCGGACTGGCACGCCGTTTGCGAACCCTGTCTTCCAAGCGAAGTCCTCCATCCCTCGGGAGCCAGTCTCATGCGCGTCATCGTTCTGGGCAGCGGCGTCATCGGTGTCACCACCGCCTATTATCTGGCGCGGGCCGGGCATGAGGTGACCGTCGTCGATCGTCAGGCCGGCCCGGCGCTGGAGACCAGCTACGCCAATGCGGGCGAGGTGTCGCCGGGCTATTCCGCCCCGTGGGCGGCGCCGGGCCTGATCCTGAAGGCCGCCAAATGGATGCTGATGAAGCATTCGCCGCTGGTCATCCGGCCGAAGCTGGATCCGGCCATGTGGTCCTGGTGCCTGAAGCTGCTCGCCAACGCCAACGAGGCGAGCTACCAGCTCAACAAGAGCCGGATGGTCCGCGTCGCCGAATACAGCCGCGACTGCCTGAAGGCGCTGCGCGCCGAGACCGGCATCACCTATGACGAGCGCACCCAGGGCACGCTGCAGGTCTTCCGCACCCAGAAGCAGATGGACGCCGCCGGCTACGACATGGCGGTGCTGGAGCGCTACGGCGTTCCCTACAGCCTGTTCGACCGCGACGGCCTGACCTCGGTCGAGCCGGCCCTGGCCCATGTGAAGGACAAGCTGGTCGGCGCGCTGCACCTGCCGGGCGACGAGACCGGCGACTGCTTCCAGTTCACCGGCAAGCTGGCCGACTATGCCGCCAAGCGCGGGGTCGAGTTCCGCTACGGCGTCTCGATCCGCGGGCTGGAGAGCGACGGGCGCAAGATCACCGGCGTGCTGACCGACCAGGGCACGCTGACCGCCGACAGCTACATCGTCGCCATGGGCAGCTATTCGCCCAAGCTGGTGAAGCCGCTGGGCATCGACCTGCCGGTCTATCCGGTGAAGGGCTATTCGCTGACCCTGCCGATCACCGACGCCGCCCATGCCCCGGAATCGACAGTGATGGACGAGACGCACAAGATCGCCGTCACCCGGCTGGGCGACCGCATCCGCGTCGGCGGCACGGCGGAGCTGACCGGCTTCGACCTGACGCTGCGCCAGGGCCGCCGCGCCGCGCTGGACCATGTCGTCAGCGACCTGTTCCCGAAGGGCGGCGACCTGTCGAAGGCGGAGTTCTGGACCGGCCTGCGCCCGAACACCCCGGACGGCACGCCGATCCTGGGGCCGACCCATGTCCGCAACCTCTTCCTCAACACCGGCCATGGCACGCTGGGCTGGACGATGTCCGCCGGCTCGGCCCGCGTGCTTGCCGATCTGGTCGGCGGCCGCCAGACCGAGATCGACATGGAGGGCCTGAGCGTCGAGCGCTACGGCCGCAAGCCAGCGGTCGCGGTGACGCGCCCGGCCACCGTCCGTCCGGCCTGAGCGGCACTTTCCACCTTTGCGACCCGCGCCGCCCGGCGGACGCGGGTCATCGCCAGTTCCAGCAGGGCGGCGTCGGCGATCTCGGCTCCATCGAGCCGGTGACGCCCGCGCCGCCCTTCGCATTTCTCCACCCGGTGGCCGAGCCGCCGCAGATGCAGGATCGCCTCGTAGAGCCGGGTCGCCGGCTCGATGGTGGGGCGATGCGCGCTCATGGCCGCACCAGCAGGACGACCAGCCGCTTGGGGCCGTGGACGCCGTAGGCCAGCGTCTGCTCGATATCGGCGGTCTTGCTGGGGCCGGACACCAGCAGCACGTTGGTCGGCATCGCCTGCGCCCAGCCCTGCGCGCGCATGGCTTGCAGGAAGGTGTCGTAGAGCGCGTCGGCGCGCAGCAGCGCGACGTGGATGTGCGGGACCAGCGACAGGGTTCGCGGCTCCTCGGCGGTCGGCCACAGGATCAGGCTGCCGGTCTCGGCGATGGCGCCGCGGGTGGTGGTCAGGCCGGCTTCGATGGAGCCGAAGAGCTGGGCTTTGAGGTCTTCGATGGGGCGGTCGTAGGGGATCAGGGTGGGGGGGGCTCCCTCTCCCGCCCCGGGAGAGGGAAGGGGCCCAAGCGAAGCTTGGGAAGGGTGAGGGGTGGTGCAAGGGTCAAGGGATCCATGTCCGGATTGCCCCTCACCCTCCCCACGGCTTGCGCCGTGGGTCCCCTCCCTCTCCCGGGGCGGGAGAGGGCTTGTTCCCCACCCCTCGACCAGCCGCATTCCCGCCTCGGTCTCCGGGGCGTAGAGCAGCGAGCCCACCCCCTCGCGCGCCAGGAACTCCCGCAGCACCGCCGGCCAGTCGGCCTCCGCCGCGTCGAGGAACTCGGTGTGCACCGCCTCCATCAGGCGGCGGATGCGCGGCAGCCGCTCCTCCAGCGCCCAGCGCTTGGCGTCGATGGGCGCGAAGTCGGAGACCGGCGGCGTCAGCGGATGGGCGTCGCGGCCGGCGCGCAGTTTCGTCAGGATCGAGTTGCGGGCATCAGGCATCGGGAATTCCCTTGGCGCGGGCGAGGTCGTGCAGGGTGCGGGCGGCGAAGCGGGGCTTGGTCCGGACGTTGGTCCAGTCCTTCAGCAGCGGCAGCGACGATGGTGCCGCGTTGCCGAGCCTGCTCATCGCCAGCGTCGCGACGCGGTAGGCGGCGGGGGAGGCGTTCATCGCCGCCCAGCCGCTCCACACCATCGCTTCCGTCCGGCTGGCCTTGGCGCCGCCGCCCTTCACCGCGCCGCCGGGACGCACCGCCTCCACCCGCAGCCGGCCCATGATCTCGACGATCGGGATCTTCACCGGGCAGATCTCGACGCAGGCGTTGCACATGGTGCAGGCGTGGGGCAGGGCGCCGCGCTTGTCCAACCCCTCGATCTGCGGCACCAGGATCTTGCCGATCGGGCCGGGATAGGGCGCCTCGTAGGCATGGCCGCCCACCTTGGTGTAGACCGGGCAATGGTTCATGCAGGCGCCGCAGCGGATGCAGCGCAGCGTGTCGCGCAGCTCCGGGTCGGCGTAGATCGATGACCGGCCATTGTCGAGGATGACCAGATGCACCTCGCGCGGGCCGTCCTTCTCGCCGGCCTTGCGCGGGCCGGAGATCATGTTGACGTAGGTGGTGATCGGCTGGCCGGTGGCGGAGCGCGGCAGCAGGCTGATGACCGGCGGCACGTCCTCCAGCGTCTCGACCACCTTCTCCAGCCCCATGAAGGCGATGTGGACCGGCGGCACCGTGGTGCACATGCGGCCGTTGCCCTCGTTCTCGATCAGGCAGAGGGTGCCGGTTTCCGCCACCGCGGCGTTGACGCCGGACATGCCGACGTCGGCGGCCTGGAACTTGGCGCGCAGCACCCGGCGGGCGAGGTCGGTCAGGTAGGCGGCGTCCTCGCGGCTCTCGGCATCCTTGATCTTCCGCTTGAACAGATGGGCGATCTGTTTGGTGTTCAGGTGGATCGCCGGCATGATGATGTGCGACGGCATGGTGCCGTCCAGCTGCACGATGTATTCGCCGAGGTCGCTTTCCAGCACCTCGATGCCGTCCTTCTCCAGGACGGCGTTCAGGTGCATCTCCTCGGTCACCATCGACTTGCCCTTGACCACCAGCTTGGCATCGGCCCGGTGCAGGATGTCGAGCGCGATGGCGTTGGCCTCGTCGGTGGTGGCGGCCCAATGGACGGCGATGCCGTTGCGGGTGCAGCTCTCCTCCAGCTTTTCCAGCAGCTCCGGCAGCTTCGACAGGGCGCGCAGCCGGACGGCGGCGGCGAGCCCCCGCACGCCCTGCCATTCGCCCGCATCGGGAAACTGGGCGGCGCGCTTGCCCATCAGCCCGTCCATGGCGCGGCGGAAATTGCCGCGCAGCTGCGGGTCGGCCAGCGCGGCGCGCGAGGCGGCGGCGAAATCCGTGCTGTCACTTGCCATGGATGCGCTCCTTCAGGAACTGGGCGATGTGCTGGCCGCCGACGGGCCTGTTGCCCGCTTCCAGCGCGCCGGCGATGTTCAGCAGGCAGCCGCAATCGCCCGACACCACACGGGCGGCGCCGGTGTCGGCGATGTCGGCCAGCTTGTCGCCGACCATCGCGGCGGAGATCTCCGGGTGGCGCACGGCGAAGGTGCCGCCGAAGCCGCAGCATTCCTTTTCCCGCTTCAGCTCCACCAGCTCGACGTTGGCGAGCTGGCGCAGCAGGGCCTTCGGTTCCTCGACCACGCCCATCTCGCGCTGGGCATGGCAGGAGGCATGCCAGGTGACGCGCAGCGGCTCGCCACGGTCGGTCAGCCGGACGTCGAGCACCTGGACCAGGAACTGGGTCAGTTCCCACACCCGGCCGGCGACCTGCACCGCCTTGGCCTCGTCCGGCTCGCCGCGGAACAGGTCGGGCCAGTGCTTCCTCATCATGCCGGCGCAGGAGCCCGACGGCACGACGATGGGGTCGTCGCCGGGGAACAGATCCAGTTGGGCGCGGGCGACCTTCAGCGCCTCGGCACGGTAGCCGGAATTGTAGGCGGGCTGGCCGCAGCAGCTCTGCCCCTGGGGGAAGACGACGGTCAGCCCCTGGGATTGCAGCAGCTCGATGCCCGCCATCCCGGCGTCGGGGAAGAACAGGTCGACGAGGCAGGTGCCGAAATAATAGACACGGGCGGGCTTGGGGATGGGCTGGGGGATGGCGGACATCTGGCGTTTCCTCACCGTCTTGGTACTGCCCCCACCCCGACCCTCCCCCGCTGGGCGGGGGAGGGGGAGAGGAGCTTTGTCGGCGTTCAGCGGCAGTTCCCTCTCCCGCGTTAGCGGGGGAGGGGCAGGGAGGGGGCAATCGCCGACCTAGAAAGCCGGCTCCGCTACCCGCGCCTTCTGCTCCACCTTCGCCGTGGCGCAGGCGTCGACCAGATAGACGATGGAGCGGTAGGGCACGCCCGCCGTGTCGGACAGGCCGATCTCGCAGGTGCGGCTGGTGGAATAGCCCGACGCGCAGCCGTCCGGCACCGCGGCCGGCAGGTGGCGCAGCGCGTGCGCGTTCAGTTCCGGCGTGGTGAAGCCCTTGTCGCCGGCGAAGCCGCAGCAGCCGACGTCGGGCGGCACCACCACCGTCTCGGCGCAGGCCCGGGCCACCGCGGTCAGCGCGCCGTCCAGCCCCATCCGGCGGGTCGAGCAGGTCAGGTGCAGCATCACCGGCTCGGTCGTCCTGGCGATCTCCAGGCGGGGCAGGGCGAACTCGCCGAGGAACTCGGCGACGTCGAGGATGCGCAGGCCGCTGTCGGCCGCCCGCTTCCTGAGACGCAGGGTGCAGGGGCTGGTGTCCATCACCACCGGATGACGGCCGCCGTCGCTCGCCTTCGCCAGGGCGGCCAGCATGGCGTCGGCCTTGGCGTCGGCGGCCCCGATCAGGCCCTTGCTCTCCAGCGGCATGCCGCAGCACTGGCCGTCGGCGGCCTCCGGATAGAGGATGCGGAAGCCGGCCTTGCGCATCACCGATTCGACCGCTTCGGGCAGCGGGCGCTTCTGCGGGTCGCTGGCCGCCGGTCCCATGGTCCGGCTGACGCAGCTCGGCGCATAGACCACTGTCGGGCGGTCGTCACCGACCGCCGGATCGGAGGTCAACGCGAAGGAGGCGGCGGTGGGCAGGCTGTGCGGCAGGGCCGGCAGATGGCCGCCGGTCAGGGCGCGCGCCGCCGCCTGCACCACGCCATGGCCGACGGTGCGGCGGGCGAGGTCGGCAAGGCGGAGGCCGGAGCGGGTCAGGCCCAGCGTGCCTTCCATATGATCGGCGACCAGCGACCCGGCCTTGCGCGCCAGGGCGCCGCGGCGCTCGCCGCGCATCGACTTGACCAGCAGCCCGGTCTCGATCCCGACCGGGCAGGCGGTGGCGCACAGGCCGCAGGCGGCGCAGGTGTCGATGCCCTGGTACTCGTAGGCGGCGCCGATCGTCGCCAGCCGGGCGGGGTCGTCGCCGGACGCCTCCAGCCGGGCGATCTCGCGCCGGCCGACGATGCGCTGGCGCGGCGACAGGGTCAGGCGATGCGACGGGCAGGTCGGCTCGCAGAAGCCGCATTCGATGCAGGTGTCGACCAGCAGGTCGGCGGGCGGCAGCGGCTTCAGGTTCTTCAGATGGGCCTCGGGATCGCCGTTCAGGATGACGCCGGGATTCAGCAGCCCGTCCGGATCGAAGATGTCCTTGATCTCCTGCATCAGGCCATAGGCCTGCGGACCCCATTCCATCGCGACGAAGGGGGCCATGTTGCGGCCGGTGCCGTGCTCCGCCTTCAGCGAGCCGTCATAGCGCTCGACCACCAGCACGGCGACGTCGTCCATGAAGCGGCGGTAGCGGTCGATCTCGGCCTGGGTGTCGAAGGCCTGGGTGAAGACGAAGTGCAGGTTCCCTTCCAGCGCGTGGCCGAAGATGATCGCCTCGTGATAGCCGTGGCGGACGAACAGATCCTGCAGGTCGCGCGTCGCCTCGGCCAGCCGGGGCAGCGGGAAGGCGACATCCTCGATGATGACGGTGGTTCCGGTCTGGCGGATGGCGCCGACCGCCGGGAACAGGCCCTTGCGGATCTTCCAGAAGCCCTCGCAGGCCTTGGCGTCGGTGGTGAAGCGGCTGTCGCCGATGGTGACGCAGTCGGCCAGCACCGCGCCGATGGCCATGACGTTGGCGTCGAGCGCCGCGGCGCTCTCCGCCCGGGTCTCGACCAGGACGGCGGCGGCGTCCGGGCCGAAGCCCCGGATCTGCGGCGGCATGCCCGGCTTGTCCTGGATCGAGCGCAGCGAGGCGCGGTCCATCAGCTCCGCCGCGTCGACCGGGGCGGCCTTCAGCAGGGCCACCGCATGGCAGGCCTCGCCGATGTCGGGGAAGAACAGCAGGGCGCTGGCCTTGTGCGGATGCTCCGGCACGGTGCGCAGCGTGATGGAGGAGATGAAGCCCAGCGTCCCTTCCGACCCGATCATCAGGTGCTGGAGAATGTCGACCGGATCCTGGTAGTCGACCAGCGCGTTCAGGCTGTAGCCGGTGGTGTTCTTGATGCGGAACTTGTCGCGGATGCGGCCCGCCAGCGCCTCGTCGCCGCGGGTGCGGGCGCCGAGCCCGGCCAGCCGGTCGAGCAGCGCGCCGTGGCTTCGCTGGAAATCCTGGCAGCTGGCCGGGTCGGCGGTGTCCAGCACCGTGCCGTCGGCCAGCACCAGCCGCATGCTCTCCAGCGTGCGGTAGCTGTTCTGCGCGGTGCCGCAGCACATGCCGCTGGCGTTGTTGGCGGCGATGCCGCCGATCTTGGCAGTCGCGATGGAGGCCGGGTCGGGGCCGATCTTGCGCCCCAGCGGGGCGAGGCGGCGGTTCGCCTCCGCCCCGATCACGCCGGGTTGCAGGGTGACGGTGGTCGCCGCCGGGCCGATGGCACAGCCCCGCCAGCCGTCGCCCAGCACCACCAGCACGCTGTCGCTGACCGCCTGCCCCGACAGGCTGGTGCCGGCGGCGCGGAAGGTCACCGGCACCCCATGGCCGCGGGTGATGCGCAGCAGCCGCACCACCTCCTCCTCCGTCTCGACCAGCGCGACGATCTTCGGGATCAGCCGGTAGAAGCTGGCGTCGGTGCCGTAGGCCAGCGTGCGCAGCGGGTCGGTGATGAGCCTTGTCCCTGGCCGGGCTTCGGGAAGGACGGTCGCCAGTTCGGCAAGCACGCGGTCGTAGGGAGCGGCCAAGGACGCTTGCGGGGGGGCGGCGGGCGGCATCGGCGGCGGCTCCTGCTGGTGGGGGAGGGAATGGTCCCGGCCGCAAGCCGTGCCCGCCCCATGCCGGAAGGCCATTCGCCGGCCGGGGGGTGGCGGACATCCGTTGTCCATGCGGTGAATGTTGGATAAAAGATTTTACCAAATTGTGCAATGACTGAATCGTTTGCCAGGCGATCCGCTTCGGCAGCGGCCCTGCCCGCGATGCGAAGGCCGGCCGGCATGTCCATCCGGACGGGCCGCTCTGGACGCATCTTCGATCCACCGCTATTGAAGAGGGCGAGGGACATGCAGGAGGGAGCCGCCGATCCGATGCAGGGGACGATCAAACCGGCCAAGCTGGCCGACGCCATTGCCGAGCATCTGGAGCGGCTGATCCTGGAAGGCGCGCTCCGTCCGGGCGAGAAGCTGCTGGCCGAACGCGAGCTGGCGGTGAAGCTGGACGTGTCGCGCCCGTCGCTGCGCGACGCCATCGCCAAGCTGGAGGAGCGCGGCCTGCTGGTGACCGGGCGCGGCGGCACCCATGTCGCCAGCTTCCTGTCGCAGATCGCCGACCCGCTGATGACGCTGATGCGCAACAAGCCGGACGCGTCCTTCGACTATCTGGAATTCCGCCGCTCCATCGAGGCGGAGGCGGCCAGGCTGGCGGCGCAGCGGGCGACCGACGTCGACCGCGACGGCATCCGCGCCATCGTCGCCCGCATGAAGGCGGCCCACGGCAAGGACGACAGCTCGGAGGAGGCGGAGGCGGACGCCGACCTGCATCTGGCGATCTACGAGGCGGCGCACAACGTCGTCATGCTGCACATCATGCGCACCCTGTCCAACCTGCTGCGCAACGACGTGTTCTACAACCGCGCCGACCTCTATTCCCGGCCGGGGGTGCGCGAGCTGCTGCTGCAACAGCATCTCGCCATCGCCGACGCGGTGCTGGCCGGCGATGCCGCGGCGGCGCAGGCGGCGGCCTACGGCCATGTCGAGTTCACCCTGCAGACCCTGCGCGAGATTCGCGAGCACAACGCCCGCGTCCAGGTCTCGCTGCGCCGGATCGGCCGGACCGACCTGATCGACAGCGGGGCGTGAGGCTGCCGGACCGGGCTTCGCCCGAATGAATGCTCCCGGGCTTCGCCCGACTGGCTATTCCCGGGCTTCGCCCGAGGGGGGCATTTACCCTGACTGGCGGTCCGGCGCCGGCCGGGTTACAGTTTGGCAGCCAACCGTCCGTCATGACCGCACGAGTACAGCCCCCGTGTCCGCAGTGAAGAAGCGCCGCATCCTGCTGATCGAGGATACGGTCCCGCTCGCCAAGCTCTACATCGAGTTCCTGCGCGCCGACGCCCACGAGGTCGTGCATTGCACCCGCGGCGGCGAGGCGCTGGACGCCGCTGCGGCCGCGCCGCCCGACGCGGTGATCCTCGACCTGAAGCTGCCGGATATGGACGGGCTGGAGGTGCTGCGGGCGCTGCATCACCGCGATCCCGGCATCTCCGTCGTCATCATCACCGCCCATGGCTCGATCGATCTTGCGGTGGAGGCGATGAAGCTGGGCGCCTTCGACTTCATCGTGAAGCCGTTCAACGCCGACCGGCTGAACCTGACGCTGCGCAACGCGCTGGAGCGCCGCACGCTGGCACGGATGGTCGAGGGCTACCGCAAGGATCTCGACCGCGGGCGCTTCCACGGCTTCATCGGCAGCTCGCCCGAGATGCAGGCGGTCTACCGCACCATCGAGAGCGTGGCGGCCAGCCGCGCCAACGTCTTCATCACCGGCGAAAGCGGCACCGGCAAGGAGGTGGCGGCCCAGGCCATCCACCGCGCCAGCCCGCGGCGCGACGGCGCCTTCGTCGCGCTGAACTGCGCCGCCATTCCGAAGAACCTGCTGGAATCGGAGATCTTCGGCCATGTGAAGGGCGCCTTCACCGGGGCGGCGGCCGACCGGCCGGGGGCGGCGCTGCTGGCCGACGGCGGAACGCTGTTCCTGGACGAGATCTGCGAGATGCCGGTGGATCTGCAGGCCAAGCTGTTGCGCTTCGTCCAGACCGGCGCGGTGACACCGGTCGGCAGCGGCCGGGAGGAGCGGGTCGACGTGCGCTTCGTCGCCGCCACCAACCGCGACCCGCTGGCCGAGGTCCAGGCCGGCCGCTTCCGCGAGGACCTGTACTACCGCCTGCACGTCATTCCGCTGGCCCTGCCGCCGCTGCGCGACCGCGGCGACGACGTGATCGACATCGCCCGCGCCTTCCTGGTCGATTATGCGCGGGAGGAGGGGAAGTCGCTGTCCGTCTTCGCCGCCGAGGTCGAGGCGCGGCTGCGCGCCCATGATTGGCCGGGCAATGTCCGGCAGTTGCAGAACGTGATCCGCAACGTGGTGGTGCTGCATGACGGATCGCAGGTGACGCTGGACATGCTGCCGCCGATGGCGGCCTGCGCGGACGCGCCGGCCGTCGCCGGCACTGGGCCCGGACCGGGCGGGCCGGAGGCCGACGGCACCGTCCTTCCCCTGTGGCGGGTGGAGAAGGACATGATCCGCAAGGCGTTGCGGCTGGCCGGCGACGACGTGCCGCGCGCCGCCCTGATGCTGGAGATCAGCCCATCGACCATCTACCGCAAGCTCCAGCAATGGCGCGCGGCGGAGGAGCGGGGCGCGGAAGGGAGCGGCATGGAAGGGCGGCCGGCCGGGGAGACGGCGGCGTGACGGAGCGGTCGGCCATCACCGGGGCCGTCGCCGGGGGCATCGCCGCGGCCGGTCCGGTTCCGGCGGCCCTGCCTCCCGACGAGCCCGAGCGGCTGGCGGTGCTGCGCTCCTATTGCGTGCTCGACAGCCCGCCGGAGTCCGGCTTCGACAACATCACCCGGCTGGCCCAGCATTTCTTCGGCACCCGCATCGCCCTGGTTTCCCTGATCGACAGCGACCGGCAATGGTTCAAGAGCCGCGTCGGGCTCGATGTGGCGGAGACGGGGCGCGACCTTGCCTTCTGCGCCCATGCCATCCTGGACGACGGCGTGCTGGTGGTGCTGGACGCGACGCAGGATCCGCGCTTTTCCGGCAATCCGCTGGTCACCGGCGCTCCCAACATCCGCTTCTATGCCGGCGCCCCATTGCTGGCCGGCGGGCACAAGCTGGGAACCCTGTGCATCATCGACGACATGCCGCGCAGCGGCTTCGACGCCCGCGAGGCGGAGATCCTGGCCCAGCTGGCCCGGCTGGTGGTGGACGAGCTGGAGCTGCGCCGCGAGGCGGCGCGGCGCGAACGGGCGGAGGCGGAGCTGCGCGACCGCTCGCGCCTGCTGAACCTCGCCGAGGAGATCGGGCAGTTCGGCCATTGGTACGTCGATTTCGTCACCGGCGGCCGCCGCTGGTCCGACGAGGTCTACCGCATCATGGGGCTGACGCCGCAGGACGGTCCGCCGACGGTCGAGATGTCGCGGTCCGCCTACCATCCGGACGACCTGCCGCGGCTGGCCGGACTGGTGGAGCGGGCCCGGACCGGCGGCGAGGGGTTTTCGGTCGAGGCGCGCGTCATCCGTCCCGATGGCGACCTGCGCCATGTCTTCATCCGCGGCATGGCCGAAACCGGGGCCGACGGCCGGCCGGTCGGCCTGATGGGCGTGGTCCAGGACATCACCGAGGCCAAGCGCGAAGAGGCGGAGCTGCGCTCGAACCGCGAGCTGCTGGACCTCACCGTACAGGCGACGCGGGACGGCATCTGGGACTGGGCGCTCGACACCGGCTGCATCTGGTTCTCGCCCACCTGGAAGGAACAGCTCGGCTACCGCGACGACGAGCTGGAGAACAGCCTGGAGATGTGGGCCGGCCTGATCTTCGAGGAGGACCGGATCGCGGCGCTGGAGACTGTCCGGGCCTACAATGCCGGCCGGATCCCCAATTTCGAGATGGTCCAGCGCTTCCGCCACAAACAGGGGCACACCGTCTACATCCTCAGCCGCGCCATCCACATCCGCGACGCCTCCGGCCAGGTGGTGCGCATGGTCGGCGCCCACACCGACATCACGCGCGACAAGAAGACGGAGGAGGAGCTCCGGCTCGCCAAGCAGACGCTGGACGACGCGATCGAGGCGGTGCCCGAGGGGCTGGCCTATTTCGATGCCGACGACCGGCTGATCCTGTGCAACGAGCGCTACCGCGAGGCGCATCCGCGCACGGCGCCGCTGCTGACGCCCGGCCGCCCCTTCGAGGCGATCCTGCGGCTGGCCATCGCCAACGGGGAATTCGCCGGCAATCCCGAGGGCGCCACCGACGAAGCCTGGATCCAGGCCGAGCTGGCCCAGCACCGCAACCCCGGCCCGCCCTTCGAGCGGGAGCTTCCCGACGGCCGCTGGATCCTGGTGGCGGAGAACCGCACCTCCAGCGGGGCGCTGGTCTGCACCCGCACCGACATCACCGAGCGCAAGCGCTTCGAGGCGGAACTGCAGCGCCAGGCCGCCGACATGTGCGCGCTGGCCGAGGGGCTGGACGCCGCCCGCGAGGAGGCCGACGCGCTGCGCGCCCGGGCCGAGGCGGCGACCCAGGCCAAGTCGGAGTTCCTGGCGGCGATGAGCCACGAGATCCGCACGCCGATGAACGGCATCATGGGCATGACCGAACTGCTGTTCGACACCCCCCTGGCGGAGGAGCAGCGCCAGTTCGCCCAGGCCATCCGCAGCTCGTCCAACGCCCTGCTGACCATCATCAACGACATCCTCGACATCTCCAAGCTGGAGGCCGGCCGCGTCACCGTCGAGACGCTGCCCTTCGATCCCGCCGATCTGGTCGAGGGGGTGGTGGAGCTGCTGACCCCGCGCGCCCAGGAGAAGGGCATCGAGATCGGCTTCTACATCGACCCGATGCTGCGCCGCACCCTGCTGGGCGACCCGACCCGCATCCGCCAGATCCTGGTCAATCTGGTCGGCAACGCGGTGAAGTTCACCGATGTCGGCTCGGTCGCGGTGGAACTGGAGGCGCTGGACGTCACCGACACCCATCTGGTGCTGCGCATGACGGTGACCGACACCGGCATCGGCATCGCGGCCGATGCGCTGCCGACCCTGTTCAACAAGTTCCAGCAGGTCGACGGGTCGATCACCCGCAAGTTCGGCGGCACCGGGCTGGGGCTGGCGATCTGCCGCCAGCTGTCGGAGCTGATGGGCGGCGGCATCGCGGTGGAGAGCACGCCCGGCGCCGGCAGCCGGTTCCAGGTCGACCTGCCGCTGACCCTGTCGGACGAGGCGCTGCCGCCGGCCGAACGGCCGCTGGCCGGCCGCTCCGCCCTGGTGGTCGACGATCTGGCGGTGAACCGCCGCGTGCTGGCCTCGATGCTCGACAGCCTGGGCGCCCGGCCCTCGACGGTCGACAACGCCCCCGACGCGCTGGAGGCGCTGACCCGGGCCGCCGTCGGCGGCCGGCCCTTCGACATCGTGCTGATCGACCAGACCATGCCCGGCATGGGCGGCGACGCGCTGCTGGCCGCAATCGCCGGCAATCCGCTGCTCGCGGGCAGCCGGCGCGTGCTGGTCACCGCGCTGGCACCGGCCGCACGGGCCGATGGCGGCCCGGTCCAGGGGCTGGCCCACGCAGCCCTCGGCCGGCCGCTGCGCCAGGGCGCGCTGTGCGCCTGCCTGTCCGGGCTGTTCACGGTCGGCGGACCGGCTGCGGACCGTCAGGACAGCCTGCGGGCGGCAGCCGAAGGCCGGCGCGCGGAGCCGGCGCGCAGCGGCCGCATCCTGCTGGCGGAGGACAACCGCACGAACCAGCTCTTCGCCACCACCCTGCTGCGCAAGCTCGGCTATACGGTGGAACTGGCGGAGGACGGGGAGCAGGCGGTGGCCGCGGTCTGCCGCGGCGGCATCGACCTTGTCCTGATGGATGTGCAGATGCCCGGCATGGACGGGCTGGAGGCCGCACAGGCGATCCGGGCGTTCGGCGGCCCGCTGGCCGGGCTGCCGATCATCGCGCTGACCGCGGACGCCATGCCCGGCACGCGGGAGCAGTGCCTGCGCGCCGGCATGAGCGACTATCTGACCAAGCCGATCAGCCGCGCCGGGCTGGTGACGGCGCTGGACGGCTGGCTGGGCCGGACGGAGAGCGGGCAGGGGAGCGGGCTGGAGGGCGGACAGGACGGGGGCGCGGAGAAGAGTCCCGATGCGGCCTCCTCCGGGGAGGCTCCGGCCGGCGGCGCCGGGGACGACGAAACCCTTGCCGGGGATGTGCCGGACGGTGAGCCGCTCGACGGGTCGGTGCTGGCCGATCTGGCCGGAACCGTCGACCCCGGCAGCCTGGCCCTGATCGTCGACAGTTTCCTGGACGATGTTTCCAACCGGCTTGAGCGGCTGTCGGCCATGGCGGAGGCCGCCCGGGACGGCACGCTCGATCTCCCGGCGCTGGCGGGCGAGGCCCACGACCTGTCCAGCCTGTCGGGCAGCTTCGGCGGGATGACGGTCATGCATCTCGCCTGGCGGCTGGAGGTGGTCTGCCGGTCCGGCGACCGGACCCAGGCCGTCCGGATTCTGCCGCTTCTGGTCCGAGAGGCCGGCCGGCTGGAAACGGCCCTGCGCGAGCGCACCGGCGGGGTACGGCCGGCGGCCTGAGCGCCGGCCGTACCCCGCCTTCGCCGGCGATGGGCTTGGCTCAGCCGGTGCCCGGCTGGGCCGAGCCGTCGGTGTCCTCGGCCCGTTCGCGCAGCTCCTCCGACGACAGGCCGGCCGGGGTGGCGTCCTGGAGGGTGCCGTCGCCCGGCGTCTTGGTCATGTCCTCGCGCGGGGAGCGTTCGCCGGCCGGCGTCCCGTCATGCTTCGCCGGAACCGGCTTCTCCGGGGAGGGGCTTCCTTCGGAGGGGGTGCGTGTTTGAGACGTGTCGGTCATGATGTCCTCTGCTATCTTCCGGGGGAGTCAACGACATGGGACGGGTGCGGGTTCCGCCCCCGGGCCGACCCTTCGGAGACCGGGAGAAGACGGCGCGGCGCCTCCGGCGTCAAAGCGCGCGGGCATGGGCCAACCACCAAGGTCCGGCGGCGGCGGTCGACAGGCGCCGTCCGGCCGGCCAGCAAGGAGTGCGAGAAGGTCATGGAATCGAGCAAGCACACGCCGCACGGCGATGTGACCCAGGTCGGCACCGTCACGCTGACCGACGACGCCACCGGCAAGACGCTGAAGCTGCCGCTGCTGGGCGGGTCCACCGGCCCCAACGTGATCGACATTCGCAAGCTCTACGCCGAGACCGGCTATTTCACCTACGATCCGGGCTTCACCTCGACCGCCGCCTGCGATTCGGCGATCACCTACATCGACGGCGACGAGGGCGTGCTGCTGCACCGCGGCTATGCCATCGCCGATCTGGCCGAGAACTGCGATTTCCTTGAGGTCTGCCACCTGCTGCTGAACGGCGAACTGCCCGACCCGCAGCAGAAGGCCGATTTCGAGCGCACCATCACCTACCACACGATGGTGCACGAGCAGCTGTCCAAGTTCTACAGCGGCTTCCGCCGCGACGCCCACCCGATGGCGATCATGTGCGGCGTCGTCGGCGCCCTGTCGGCCTTCTATCATGATTCAACCGACATCTTCGACCCGGTGCAACGCAAGATCGCCGCGCACCGCCTGATCGCCAAGATGCCGACCATGGCCGCCATGGCCCACAAATACACGGTCGGCGAACCCTTCATGTATCCGCGCAACGACCTGACCTACGCGGAAAACTTCCTCTACATGACGTTCGGCACGCCGTGCGAGCAGTGGAAGGTCGACCCGATCCTGTCGGAGGCGATGGACAAGATCTTCATCCTGCATGCCGACCACGAGCAGAACGCCTCGACCTCCACCGTCCGCCTGGCCGGCTCGTCGCACGCCAACCCGTTCGCCTGCATCGCGTCGGGCATCGCCGCCTTGTGGGGGCCGGCCCATGGCGGCGCGAACGAGGCGGTGCTGAAGATGCTGGAGGAGATCGGCTCGGTCGACCGCATTCCCGAATTCGTCCGCCGCGCCAAGGACAAGAACGACAGCTTCCGCCTGATGGGCTTCGGCCACCGGGTCTACAAGAACTACGACCCGCGCGCCAAGATCATGCGCGAGACCTGCTATCAGGTTCTCGACCGCCTGGGCATCCGGGACGAGCCGCACCTCGCCATCGCGATGGAGCTGGAGCGGATCGCCCTGTCGGACGAGTATTTCATCGAGAAGAAGCTCTATCCGAACGTCGATTTCTATTCGGGCATCATCCTGAAGGCGATGGGATTCCCGACCAGCATGTTCACCGTGCTGTTCGCGCTGGCCCGCACCGTCGGCTGGATCAGCCAGTGGAAGGAGATGATCGAGGATCCGGCCCAGAAGATCGGCCGTCCCCGCCAGCTCTTCACCGGCCACGCCGCCCGTCGGTTCGTGCCGCTGGACAAGCGTTGAGCGGAATGGCCTTCCCCCTCGCCCCGACCCTTTCCCCGGAGGGGAGAGGGGGAAGACCGGTTCCATCGTGACCAGGCCCCTCCAGATCGGCCTGTCGGTCGCCATCGTGGCGGTGACCGGCGGGACGCCGCGCGTGGTGACGGTGCGCAGCGGCTTTGCCGTGCCGGAGGACCACCGGCGCGGCGACGAGCCGTTGCCGCACCGCGACGCGCTGCCCGGCGCGCCCTTCGAGCCCGACCGCTTCCGCACCCTGCAGGATGGCGTCCGTGCGGTGGCGGAGGGGCTGTCGGGCGTCGCGCTCCGCTATGTCGAGCAGCTCTACACCTTCGGCGACCGTTACCGCGACCCGCACGAGCTGTTCGGCGGGCCGCGCTCGGTCGTGGTCGGCTATCTGGCCCTGGTCCGCGACGGCCCGCTGGGCGGCGACGCCTCGGCCGAATGGCGCGACCTCTACGATCATTTTCCGTGGGAGGATTGGCGCGACCGCCGTCCGCAACTGCTGGACGGGGTGATCGCCCCGGCGCTGCGCGGCTGGGTCGATGCCGCCGGCGACGGGGAGACCCGCAGGCGCCGGGGCGAGCGGGCGCAGATGGCCTTCGGGCTGGACGGCGCCGACTGGGACATGGAACGGGTGCTGGAGCGCTACGAACTGCTCTACGAGGCGGGCCTGGTGGTGGAGGCGTTCCGCGACCGCGACCTTGCGGCCCGTATCGAGGATGGGACGGGCGCGGCGTCGGCGGCCGGTTCGTTTGTGCAGACCGGGCCGATGCCCCGCGCGCTCGGCCGGCCGATGGCGCGGGACGGGCGGCGCATCCTCGCCACCGCGCTGGAACGGCTGCGCGGCAAGCTGCGCTACCGTCCCATCGTCTTCGAGCTGCTGCCGCCGACCTTCACCCTGCATCAGTTGCAGTTGGTGGTGGAGGCGCTGTCGGGCGAACGGGTGCACAAGCAGAATTTCCGCCGGCTGATTATCTCCGGCGGCTTCGTTGAGCCCACCGGCAGTTATGAGAGCCAGACCGGCGGCCGCCCGGCCGAGTTGTACCGCTTCCGTCGCCAGGCCATCCACGAACGCACCAGCGCCGGGGCCATTCCGTCCGCGGATGGATAGAGTGAATCCGCCGGAAACTTCGCCGCGCGGCATCGGGCACAGTTGTCAACGGGCGGCTGTAAGGGGATACTCCTGCAATGGTTTTATTTCCGGACTGTCCATGTCGCACCGCATTCTGATCGCCGACGACCATCCGCTGATGCGCACCGCGCTGACCCAGACCATCGGGCAGGCGATAGCCGGAGCCGTCATCCTGGAGGCGTCGCGCTTCGATCAGATCAAGCCGCTGCTGGACACCGGAGAGCCGCCCGACGTCATCCTGCTCGACCTGCACATGCCCGGCATGAGCGGCCTGATCGGCCTGATGATGCTGCGCTCCGAACATCCGGCGATTCCGGTGATCGTCGTTTCGGCATCGGAAGATCCGGTGACGATCCAGCGCGCCATCGATTACGGCGCCTCCGGCTTCGTGCCGAAATCCGCTCCCAACACCCAGATCGTCGAGGCGATCCACGCCGTGCTCGACGGCGAGCTCTGGCTGCCCGAGATCAAGGGCGGTCCGGAAACCGACGCCCCCGACCCGGCCCAGCGCGCCGCCACCCTGACGCCGCAGCAGCTCCGCGTGCTGGCCGGCATCGCCGAGGGCAAGCTGAACAAGCAGATCGCCTACGAGATGAACGTCGCCGAGACGACGGTGAAGGCGCATGTGACCACGATCCTGCGCAAGCTGGGGGTGCTGACCAGGACGCAGGCCGCGGTTCTGGCGAGCCAGCTGGCGCTGTCGTCCGTGCCGCCGCCGGTGGAGTGAGCGAGGCACCGGGTGCCTTACCCCACCAGCCGCTGCCCTTCCGCCAGCAACTGCCCAAGCAGCGCCCTGAGCGCCCCCGGCCGCACCGGCTTGTAGAGCAGCCGGCAGCCGGCCGCCTCGATGTCCTCGCGCACCGAGGCGTCGCGGTCGGCGGTGACCACGGCGGCGGGGATGTCGCCGCCCAGCGTCTCGCGCAGTCCCCGCAATGCCTCCACCCCGGTCAGGCTGCGGTCGAGATGGTAGTCGGTCAGGATCACGTCCGGCCTGCGGCCCTCCAGCTTGGCCAGCGCCAGATCGGGCACGGCGGCGGTGACGACGCCGCAGGACCAGCTCGACAGCAGATCCTCGGTCGCGCGGGCGATGGCGGGTTCGTTCTCCAGGCAGAGCACCAGCACCCCGCGCAGGTCGCGGCCGCGCGGGCGCGCCACCACGGCGCGGGCGGCGACCGGCTCGTCGGTCAGCGGCACCAGCACCGAGAAGGCGCTGCCGAGCCCGACCCTGGAGCGGACCTGCACCGTGTGGCCGAGGATGCCGGCCAGCCGCTCGACGATGGCAAGCCCGAGCCCGAGCCCCTTGCCGCGGTCGTCGGCGTCGTTGTCGAGCTGGCGGAACTCCATGAAGATCTCCGGCACCTTGTGCTCGGGGATGCCGGGGCCGGTGTCCCACACCTCGATCGACAGGACGCCGCCGTGCCGCCGGCAGCCCAGCAGGATGCGGCCGGTGCGGGTGTAGCGTACCGCATTGGCGAGGTAGTTCTGCAGGATGCGGCGCAACAGCGTCGGGTCGCTGCGCACGATGGCCGAACTCTCGACCACGCGCAGAGCGAGGCCATGACGGCTCGCCAGCACGGTGAATTCCTCGCCCAGCGGCTTCAGCAACTCGTCGATGCGCATCGGCACCGGGTTCGGCTTCACCACGCCGCTGTCGATCTTGGAGACGTCCAGCAGATCGCCCAGGATCTGCTCCACCGAGCGCAGCGAGGCGTCGATCTGGCTGATGGCGCTGTCGCCGTTGCGCTCCGACAAGGCCGACAGGAACAGGCGGGCGGCGTGCAGCGGCTGAAGCAGGTCGTGGCTGGCGGCGGCGAGGAAGCGGGTCTTGCCGCGGTTGGCGCGCTCGGCTTCCGCCTTGGCTTCCGACAGGTCGTGGGTGCGCTCGGCGATGCGGCGTTCCAGCGTCTCGTTGGCTTCGCGCAGGGCGGCGGCGGCGCGGTGGCGTTCGGTGACGTCGGTGTAGACCGCGACGAAGCCGCCCCCCCCCGGCTTTGGACCCCCGGGCTTTGAACTGGGCATCGGGTTGGTGGCGATCTCCAGCACCGTGCCGTCGGGCCGCACCCGCTCGTAGACGTCGGGCCGGTTGCGGCGGCGCGGGTCGGAGCGGCGGGCAAGCAGCGTCTCGACCTCGCCGTTGCGGCCATATTCGCCGCGGCGGTCGATCAGCCCGACGATCTCCTCCAGCGAGGTGCCGACCTGGACGAAGCCGTCGGGCAGGTCGAGCAGGACCAGGAACTGGTTGTTCCAGGTGGCGACGCGCCACTCCTCGTCGAACACGGCGATGCCCTGGGGGACGTTCTCCACGGTGGCGCGCAGCAGTTCATGCTGCTTCAGGATGGCGCGCGACGCCTCGTCGATGATCGAGCGGGCGTCGGTGCGCGACAGCCGGCGGTCTGACAGCAGCCCGGCCACCACCACGCGGGCCGACGCCGAGCCGACGGCGCCCGCCAGCAGCCGCTCGGTCAGCTGGATCGCCTCGCCGTCGGTGCGGGTCAGCAGGGCGGTGCGCAGGTCGCCATCCGCCACCCCGGTGAAGCGGCAGAAGGCGGCGTCGGCCCGCGCCTGCCCGACATAGCGCACCGCCAGATCGTGCAGGTCGGCCAGCGTGGCGCCGCGCGGCCCGTGCGCCTCGCCGTCCGACGCGCGGCGCAGGCTCATGAAGCGCGCGGCCTGCTGGCGCTCCAGCGTCGAGGGGCGGGTCAGCAACGACACCAGCACGAACAGCAGCAGGTTCGGCCCCAGGCTCCACAGCGCGGCGTTGGTCAGCGGGTCGATGCCGGCGATGCCGGCCAGCGCCACCGGGCTGAGGCCGGTCAGGCCGAAGGGGCCCTCGCGCAGCGCGCTCGACGCCAGCCAGCCGGCATCGGCGAAGGACGGCAGCAGCATGGTGTAGGCCCAGCCGAGGAAGCCGGCGCAGATGCCGGCGAAGGCGCCGCTGCGGCTGGCCCGGCTCCACACCAGCCCGCCGAGCAGGGCCGGGGCGAACTGCGCCACAGCGGTGAAGCTCATCATGCCGATGGTCGCCAGCGGAAAGGCCGGGCCGATCAGCCGGTAGCAGCCATAGGACAGCAGCACCAGCACGATCACCGCCGAGCGACGCACCAGCAGCAGGATGCCGGCCGGATCGTCGCGCAGGCGGCGGTTGTCGGGGCGCAGCGCCATCAGCAGCGGGACGGCGAGGTCGTTGCAGATCATGGTGCTGAGCGCCACCATCTCCACCAGGATCATGCTGGTGGCGGCAGACAGCCCGCCGATGAAGGC
Organism: Azospirillum sp. HJ39; assembly: GCF_041507355.1. Classification (NCBI taxonomy): domain Bacteria; kingdom Pseudomonadati; phylum Pseudomonadota; class Alphaproteobacteria; order Rhodospirillales; family Azospirillaceae; genus Azospirillum; species Azospirillum sp. HJ39. Next base: position 456,551 of record NZ_CP167910.1, read on the forward strand.
GGCGAGCGCCAGCCAGGGCCAGCCCTGGCTGAGGGGGATCGAGACCATGAAGGTGTCGGCATTGGTGGTGCCGTCCGGGAACAGCATCAGCCCGGCCAGCGCCACCGGCAGCACGAACAGGTTGATGGCGACCAGATAGGCCGGGAACAGCTTGGCTGACGAGCGCACGTCGCCGCCATGGGTGTTCTCCACCACCGCGACATGGAACTGGCGCGGCAGGCACAGGATCGCCAGCGCCGACAGCAGGCAGGCGACCCACCAGTCGGCGCCGATGCTGTCGAGCCGGATCATCTCCAGGAATCCCGGATGGCTGATGGCGGCCTCGACGAAGGCGGCCGGGCTGCCGAACATGGAGAAGGCGATGACCCCGCCCACCCCGAGCGCCGCGGCCAGCTTCACCACCGATTCCGCGGCGATGGCCATCATCAGGCCGCGATGGTGCTCGTTGGCCGACACGCTGCGCACGCCGAACAGGATGGCGAAGGCCGCCATCAGCAGCGCCGCCATCAGCGCGGTGCCGCCCGGCATCTGGTTGACTTCGGTCCCTGCCGCCGTTCCGAACGCGGCGCCGGCCAGGATCTCGAAGCTGACGCTGATCGCCTTCAATTGCAGCGCGATGTAGGGCAGCAGCCCGATCACCGCGGCGATGGTGACCAGCGCCGCCAGGCTGCGGCTCTTGCCGTAGCGGGCCGACAGGAAGTCGGAGATCGAGACGACGTTCTCGGACTTCGCCACGCGGACGATGCGGGCCAGCACCGGCCAGCCCAGCCCGATCATCAGGATCGGGCCGATATAGATCGGCAGGAAATAGAATCCCCCGGTCGCCGCCCGCCCGACCGCGCCGTAGAAGGTCCAGGAGGTGCAGTAGACCCCGAAGCTGAGCGCATAGAGCCAGGGGGTGCGCCGCTCGCCGCCATGGGTGCCGGTGCGGTCGCCGTACCAGGCGATGGCGAACAGCGACAGCAGATAGGCCAGCGACACGGCCAGGATGAACCAGCTTTCCATGGGGCTTTTCGCATCCCGTTCTTGGACTTCTTCTCCCTATGGCGGTGGAGGTTATCACAAGATTGCGCGGACGGGCGGAGGGAAACCCCTCCGCCCGCCCGCTCATTTAGGACTACGACCTCAGGATTTCAGCCGGTCTCAATCGTGTTCGTAGATGTCCACATCCTTGGTCTCGCGGACGAACAGCATGCCGATCACCAGGGTCGCGGCGGCGATGACGATCGGGTACCAGAGGCCGGAATAGATGTCGCCGGTCGCCGCCACGATGGCGAAGGAGGTGGTCGGCAGGAAGCCGCCGAACCAGCCGTTGCCGATGTGGTAGGGCAGCGACATCGAGGTGTAGCGGATGCGGGTCGGGAACATCTCGACCAGCATGGCGGCGATCGGGCCGTAGACCATGGTCACATAGAGCACCAGCACCGTCAGCAGGGCGATGACCATCACCGTGTCGATGCGGGCCGGGTCGGCCTTGGCCGGGTAGTTCGCCGCCTTCAGCGCGTCGCCCAGCCCCTTGTCGAAGGCCGCGCCGGCGCTCTTGGCGTCGGTCGGGGTGGCAGGCGCGGTGGCCGGGGCATGGCCGAGCGACACGGTGGCGTTGACCTGCGGCGCGGCGGAATAGCCGGCGATCACCGTGCTGCCGACCTTGATCGAGGCGACGGTGCCGGCGGGGGCCGCCTCGTTGGTGTAGGGGATGCCGCGCTTCACCAGGGCGCCCTTGGCGATGTCGCAGGAGCTGGTGAACTGGCTGGTGCCGACCGGGTTGAACTGGAACGAGCACTCGTTGGGATCGGCGATCACGACCACCGGAGAGGTGGCGATGGCCTCCTCGAGCGCCGGGTTGGCGTAGTGGGTGATGCCCTTGAACAGCGGGAAATAGGTCAGGCAGGCCAGCAGCAGCCCGGCCATGATGATCGGCTTGCGGCCGATGCGGTCGGCCAGCGTGCCGAAGAGCACGAAGAAGGGCGTGCCGATCAGCAGCGCCGCCGCGATCATCAGGTTCGCCGCCTGGGCGTCGACCTTCAGCGTCTGGGTCAGGAAGAACAGGGCGTAGAACTGGCCGGTGTACCAGACCACCGCCTGGCCGGCGACGAGGCCGAACAGGGCGAGCAGGACGATCTTCAGGTTCTTCCACTGGCCGAAGGACTCGGTCAGCGGCGCCTTGGAGTGCTTGCCCTCCTCCTTCATCTTCTTGAAGGCGGGCGATTCGTTCAGCATCAGGCGGATCCACACCGAGATGCCGAGCAGCACGATGGAGATCAGGAAGGGAATGCGCCAGCCCCAGGCGTTGAAATCCTCGGCCGACATCGAGACGCGGCAGCCCAGGATGATCAGCAGCGACAGGAACAGGCCGAGCGTCGCGGTGGTCTGGATCCAGGAGGTGTAGTTGCCGCGGCGGCCGTGCGGCGCATGCTCGGCCACATAGGTGGCGGCGCCGCCATACTCGCCGCCCAGCGCCAGGCCCTGGAGCAGGCGCAGGACGATCAGGATGATCGGGGCGGCGATGCCGATCGAGGCGTAGTTGGGCAGGATGCCGACGATGAAGGTCGACAGGCCCATGATCAGGATGGTGACCAGGAAGGTGTATTTGCGGCCGATCATGTCGCCGAGGCGGCCGAAGACCAGGGCGCCGAAGGGCCGGACGGCGAAGCCGGCGGCAAACGCCATCAGCGCGAAGATGAAGGCCGCCGTCGGGTTCACGCCCGAGAAGAATTGTGCGGCGATGACGGCGCTGAGCGAGCCGTACAGGTAGAAATCGTACCACTCGAAAACGGTTCCGAGCGAGGACGCGAAGATGACCTTCTTCTCCTCGCCCGTCATCGGTCGGACGGCATCCGCCGTCGAAGCCGCATAGGCCATTGTCTTCACCCTCCCAAGTGAATAGTCCGGTCGTATGGTTGGTTTTTAGTGAGCGGCGCATTGCAGCCGCAGGGACTGATGACTGAGCGCCGACCTTGGTTTTCAAGCAGATAGTGTGGCGTACAAACCATCGGCGTCACCCCCGACCATGGTCGGGGGTATCAGGGGCTGCGATGCTGCGCTACAGTGATCTTTCGGGTAGGTGCAATCCCACCGCCCGGCTTCCCTATTGGAACACCGGGGCATAGAGCAGCCCGCCCTGGGTCCAGGGCCGGTTCGGCCCGCGCTCCAGCTTGAAGGGGGAACGGGCGCCCAGGTTGCGCTCGAAGATCTCGCCGTAGTTTCCGACCTGCACGATCGCCTGATAGGCCCAGTCGGGCCGCAGCCCGGCCTTGACCGCCACCTGGGGCAGGCCGGACAGCAGCCGGCGCATCTCGCTGCTGCCGGTGATGCGCTGGAAATTGGCGTTGGCCCCGGTGACGCCGGCATCGTCGGCCAGGAACAGCGCGTACATCGTCCAGCGCACCGCCGCCATCCACATCCGGTCGGCGTTCGGGGTCAGCGGCGCGATCGGCTCGCGCGAGGGCAGGGACGAGAGCTCGGGCGAAGGGCTTGCGGAGGCCAGGGGGGCGGTGGCGATCTCCAGCGACCCGCGCGGCTGCTCCAGCACCTGCAGCGCGGTGGTCAGCGGCGCACGGTCGGCGCTGAGCGCCGCGCAGTCGCGGCTGAGAAAGGCTTCCAGCGCGTCGGGCCAGCCGGGATAGAGGCGCAGTTTCCATGGCCGGTCGCCGCGGGCCAGCAGCGACTCCAATTCGGCCTGGGTCGTGGTGCCGACCGGCACGCAGATCGCCAGCTCGCCGCTCTCCAGCGCCGACCGGCCGTCGGGCAGCCGCCACGCGGCGATCCCCTGCACGTCGTGGAAGACCGGCGGGCCGAAATCGACGGCATAGGTGGCGTCGCGCGTCAGCGTCCAGGAGGTCTGGGCAAAGGAGACGTCGACATCCCCGGCGGCGACGGCGGCGAACTCCTGCGGCTTGGACAGGCGGCGGATCTCGATGGCGTCGGCCTTTCCCAGCACCGCGGCGGCCAGCGCGCGGCACAGATCGACCATGAATCCGACCGGCCGTCCGTTGTCGTCGTTGGCGGCGAATCCGGGATTGAAGGACACCCCGCAGCGCACGACCCCGCGCCGCTCGATCTCGGCCAGCACCGGGCGCTCCCCGACCGGGGGCGGGGATGCGCCCTGCTGGGCCGCGGCGGTCCCGGCAAGAGCCAGCAGCAGGCCCAGAAACAGACCCGGCAACAGGCCCGGCACGGCGATCACGGGCTTTCCCCCCATCCTTCTCCCCTTATCCGACGGCGCCGCTATGATACGCTCGCCGCGGTGCCGCGCAAACGATCGGGGTGCCGGGTCCTGAACATGCGGGAACGGGAATGGCGGCGGACGGCAAAACGGGCATGGTGAGGATCGGCGTCGGCGCACGGCTGTTCGGCGCGCTCGCCTTCAACGGGCTGGTCGCCTTCCTGATCGGTCTCGGCGCCTATATCGCCTTCGACGGGCTGCATGCCGGAATCACCAAGGTCACGTCGGAGCAGTTCCCTGCGGTCGTCGCCTCCGCCAAGCTGGAGCGCCAGCACCAGCGGATCATGCGGACCCTGGAACAATTGGCCATGTCGGACGATAATTTCGGACGCGAAACGATCAGTCAGGGGCTGTCCGACCAGCTCAACGGCTATGACCGGCTGCTGGCGGAGATGGAGCCGTCCGCCGGCCGGCAGGCCCAGCGCATCGCCAACCTGAAGCAGCAGCGCGACGAGATCCTGCGGCTGCGCGACGCCATCGACCGCGGCGTGACCGCCCGCATCGCCGCCCGCCGCGCCCTGGCGGAGCGCGGCCGCGACGTGCGGCGGATGGCTGACGCCCTGGCCGAACCGGACCTGCGCGGGGTGGAGGATGTGGCGGTGCAGCGCTGGCTGGCGATGGCGGAGCGGCTGCTGTTCCTGATCGCCTCGGTCCACCAGACGGAGAACAGCTTCGCCCTGGCCCGGCTGGCCGACGGCGCGGCGGCGCAGCTGGCGGCATTGGCAGGCACGCTGCCGGCCAGTGCTTCGGACAATGTGGCGGATGGGGTGGCGGCCGGGGTGGCGGAGCGGCTGGCCCGCCTGGCCGCCGGCATGCGCGCGGTGGTGGAGGGCGAGCGGTCGGTCTTCCGCCAGCGTCAGGCCGAATTGCAGGCATCCGAAGCGCTGGGCGGGCTGGTCGACCGCGCCAACCAGGTGTCGCTGGTCAACACCGGCCTGAACACCGGCATCTTCGTCGAGCAGACCAAGGCGGCGGAGGAAAGCCGCCAGCAGGTGATCGAGGTGTCCACCACCTACAGCCGCCTGTTCTTCGCCTCGGTGGGCGTGGTGGTGCTGGGGATGGTGCTGTCGGTTCTGTATGTCCGGCGCAAGGTGCTGGCGCGGCTGTGGGCGGTCAGCGAGGCGATCCGCGACCGCACCGGCGGCGGCCGGGCCGAGGTGCCGGTGACCGGCGCCGACGAGATCGGCGAGCTGGCCCGCGCGCTGCGCTTCTACATCCAGGAAACCGAGGACAAGAGCGAGGCGCTGAGCCGCAAGGAGCAGTGGCTGCGCACGGTGCTGGAGGCGGCGCCGGTGCCGCTGGTGATCTCCGGCCGGGCCGACGGACAGATCCGCTTCGTCAACCGCCGCGCCGCCGACCTGTTCGAGGTGGCCGACGCCGCCGACCTGCTGGGCCGTCCGGCCGCCAGCGTCTGGTACGCCCCGGCGGTGCGCGAGGAGTTCGTCCGCGACGTGTTCGGCAGCGGCCTCGCGCTCGACGTCGAGACCGAACTGGTGACCGAATCCGGCCGCCGCCTGTGGGGCCTGCTGTCCGGCATCGCCTTCGAGTTCCAGGGCGAGGATGTGCTGCTGAGTTCCATCGTCGACATCACCCGCCGCCGCGAGGCGGAGGAGCTGCTGCGGCGGACCCAGGCGTTCCTGGATGCGGTGATCGACAATGTGCCGAGCGTGCTCTACGTGCTGGAGGGCGACAGCGGCCGGCTCGTGCTGTGGAACCGGGCGGCGGAAGACCGGTTCGGCACCCGCCGCGCCGACATCGAGGGCCGCACCCTGGCCGAGGTGCTGGGGCCGGAAACCGGGCGGGCGCTGGCCGGCGGCGATCCCGGCGCCATGCGGTCGCTCGGGGTGGAGGAGCTGGTGCTGGGCCGCAACGGCGAAACCGCGGTGTTCGCCCTGCAGCGCCATCCCTTCGAATGGTCGGGCGACGGCCGGTGCCGCATCATCTGCGTCGCCAACGACGTCACCGCGTCGCGCCGGGCGCGCGAGGAGCTGCGGCAGGCCAAGGACCGGGCCGAGCGGGCCGACGCCGCCAAGACCGAGTTCCTCGCCACCGTCAGCCACGAGATGCGCACGCCGCTGAACGGCATCCTCGGCCTGTGCCGGCTGCTGCTGACCGGACAGCTCCATGCCGGGGAGCGGCGCTACGCCCTGTCGATCATGCGCTGCGGCCATGGGCTGCTCGATCAGGTCAACGACATCCTGGACCTGCGCAAGATCGAGGACGGCAAGCTCGACCTCGACCCCGCGCCCTGCGCCCTGCTGCCGGTGCTGGAAGAGGTCGTTGCGACAGTGGAAGGATTGGCGAACGAGAAGGGCATCGACCTCGATCTCGACATCTCGCCCGACGTGCCCGACCTTGTGGTGATCGACCGCCAGCGGCTGCGCCAGATCCTGGTCAACCTCGTCGGCAACGCGGTGAAGTTCACGGAACGCGGCGGGGTCGACCTGCGCGTCGACATCGATCCGGCATCGGAACGTTCCGGAACCGGTGAGATGATGCGCCTGGCGGTGCGCGACACCGGCATCGGCGTGCCGCCCGAACGCCGGGCCGCCATCTTCGAGAAGCTGGAGCAGGCCGATCCCACCATCGCCCGCCGCTTCGGCGGCAGCGGGCTGGGGCTGGCCATCGTCCGCCACCTGCTGGACGCCATGCAGGGCAGCATCCGCGTCGACAGCGCGGTCGGGCTGGGCAGCGTCTTCACCGTCACCATCCCCCTGCTGCGGGTGGAGGAACCGGCCCTGCCGGCCCGGCCCGGCCGGCTGCTGCCGATCAGCCGCGTGCGGTCGCTGGCCCTGCTGCTGGTCGAGGACGACGCGATCAACCGCGAGGTGGCGCTCGGCCTGCTGTCAGACGCCGGCCATCGCATCACGGTGGCGGAAACCGGGGAGAAGGCGCTGGAGCTGGCGGCGCGGCGGCGGTTCGACGCCGTGCTGCTGGACATCCGCCTGCCCGACATCGACGGGCCGGAGGTGGCGCGGCGCATCCGGGCGCTGCCCGACGACGACCGCGCGGCGGTGCCGATCGTCGCGGTGACCGCCAACGTCTTCGCCGCCGACCGGGCGCGCTACCTCGCCTCCGGCATCGATGCGGTGATCGAGAAGCCGATTTTCCCGGAGCGGCTGATGCATCTGCTCTCCAACGCCGTCGCGGCGAGGCGGGATGATGAAGGAGATGGCGACGATGCCGATCGCTGGGCGGACGAGGAGGACGGCGGCATGGCTCCCCGCCCGCCGGTGGTCGAGGACGATGTGAACGGTGCGATCCTGGAACGATACATCCGTTCCCTCGGCCCCGCCCGCTTCGCCACCATCCGCGGATTGCTGATGGAGTCGGCCGGCGAGGGACTGCCCCGGCTGGGCGCCGCCGACACCCCCGACGACGAGATCGAGGACATCGCCCACCGGCTGGCCGGCGCCGCCAGCCATTTCGGCCTGACAAGCTTCGTCGGGCTGATGCGCGCGGTCGAGGACGGCATGCGGGAAGGCCGGCGGGTCGAGGCGCAGGAACTGGCCGCAACCGCCGCGGCCGTGTTCGGCCGCGGCGTCGCCGCGATGGATGCGATGCAGGGGAGCCTGGAGGGGGTGTAGGGCACCCCCTGCCGTCAGCCCGCCGCCTCTCAGGCCGCCTTCGCTGCGCGGTAGGCTTCGAGAAGCTGGCGGCCGGCGGCCAGGATGGCCTCGCGGTCGCCCTTCTTGACCAGCCCCTCGTCGACCAGCTTGCCGCCGGCCCCGACGCAGGCCACGCCGGCAGCGACGTAGGAGGCGACGGTGGTGGCGTCGATCCCGCCGGTGGGGACGATGCGGACGCCGGGGAACACCGACTTCAGCGCCTTGATGTGCGCCGGGCCGACGGTGGAGGCCGGGAAGATCTTGACGGCATCGGCACCGGCGGAAATGGCGGCATGCACCTCGGTCGGGGTCAGGGCGCCCATCAGGCAGGCGACGCCATGGTCGCGGCAGGCGGCGGCCACCTTGGGCAGGACGCAGGGCGACACGACATAGCGGGCGCCCGCCTTCACCACTTCGGCGACGGCGGCCGGGGTCAGCACCGTGCCGGCGCCGATCAGGGCGCCACCCTCCGCCGACAGCTCCTCGATCAGGCCGACGGCGCCCGGGGTGGTCATGGTGATCTCGAAGGTGCCGTAACCGGCCTCGCGCAGCCAGCCGACCGCGGTGCGGGCCAGCTCGGCCGAGCTGTTGCGGATGACAGGGACGACGCCGTAGGCGACGAGCTGGTCGAGAACCTCTGCGGGGGATTGGGTGGTGGACATCAGGATTCCTCGGGAATCTTCGTGGTGGACGGAGAGGGGGACGGCGTGCCGGGCCGATCCGGCACGCGATGATGGCCGGCCAGCACCGCCTTGATGCGGGCCAGCCGGCGGTCGAGGCCGGGCGGTGCCTGCAGCCCGACCGCGACGGTCAGGGCGTCGACCAGCGCGAGCTGGGCAAGGCGCGAGGCCATCGGGGTGTGGACCGCGGTATCCTCGTCGACATCGACGGTCAGGCGGATGTCGGCGCGTTCGGCCAAGGGGGTCGCCGACGCGGTGATGGCGATCACCGTCGCCCCGCCGTCGCGGGCGATGGCGGCGACGTCGAAGATCTCGTCGCTGGTCCCGGTCTTGGAGATCGCCAGCAGCGCATCGCCGGGGCCGAGCGTCGCCGCCGCCATCGCCTGGAGATGGGCGTCGGTGGAGGCGGTGACCTGCGGCAGCAGGCGGAACAGCTTGTGATGGGCGTCCAGCGCCACGGTGCCCGAGGCGCCGACGCCGACGATCTGCACCCGCCGCGCCTGCGCCATCGCGCGGGCGGCGCGTTCCAGCGCCACGGTGTCGAGCCGGCCGCGCAGGCGGACCAGCGCGTCGATGGCACGGTTCAGCACCTTTTCGGCGGCGCCGGCGACGCTGTCGCCGGGCAACAGGTCGCGCACCAGCGGAGTCGGCCGCTCGCCGGCCTCCTCGCGCGCGGCCGATGCCGCCAGGTGCCCGGCCAGCGCGATCTTGAATTCCTGGAAGCCGCCATAGCCGGCGGAGCGGCAGAAGCGCAGGACCGACGGCTCGCTCACCCCGGCCTTGGCCGCCAGCTGGGCCAGGCTGTCGCGCACCGCCGATTCGGGATCGGCCAGAACGGAGCGCGCCACGGCGGCTTCCGCCCGGCGCAGCCGGTCAAGGGAGGAGGCGATGGTGTCCAGCATGGAAGGGCCAGCATGTGCCAGTGGGAGGACCGGATCGGGTGCCATCGATGATGGGTGGCGGGCAGGATCGGACCCTGAATGTAGTTTTACTACAGCAACCCAGCCTTGTCGACCGAATTTTGGAGTGGTGCTACAATTCGTTCGTTGACCCCTTTACTTTCCGGGCCAGCCGGGCAGGATCGGCGGACACGGAACCGCTCATTCGGGGATTAGTTTTCATGAAACTGCTGCGCTTTGGTCCGCCGGGCCTGGAGAAGCCGGGCCTGCTCGACGCCCAGGGCCGCATCCGCGACCTGTCCGCCCATGTCGACGACATCGCCGGGGCGACGTTGCTGCCGGACGGGCTGGATCGTCTGCGGGCCATCGATCCGGAAAGCCTGCCGCTGGTTCCGGGCGAGCCGCGCCTCGGCGCTTGCGTCGGCCGGATCGGCAAGATGGTCTGCATCGGCCTGAACTTCTCCGACCATGCCGCGGAAACCGGGATGGCGGTGCCGCCGGAACCGATCATCTTCATGAAGGCGACCAGCGCCATCGTCGGGCCGAACGATCCGATCGAACTGCCGCGCGGCTCGGAAAAGACCGACTGGGAGGTCGAGCTGGCCTTCGTCATCGGCAAGACCGCCAAATACGTCTCCGAGGACGAGGCGATGGACCATGTCGCCGGCTATTGCATCGTCAACGACGTGTCGGAGCGCTCCTTCCAGATCGAGCGCCAGGGCCAGTGGACCAAGGGCAAGAGCTGCGACAGCTTCGGCCCGACCGGCCCCTGGCTGGTGACACGCGACGAGATCGAGGATCCGCAGGCCCTCAAGATGTGGCTGGAGGTCAACGGCCACCGCCAGCAGGACGGCAGCAGCGCCACCATGGTCTATGGCGTGCGCTATCTGGTGTCCTACCTGTCGCGCTTCATGACGCTGCATCCAGGCGACATCGTGTCCACCGGCACGCCGCCCGGCGTCGGCATGGGCAAGAAGCCGCAGGTCTTCCTGAAGGAAGGCGACGTGGTGGAACTGGGCATCGAGGGGCTGGGCAGCCAGCGCCAGAACGTGGTCCAGGGCTGAAACTCCGGCCATCGAAATGAAAAAGGGCGCCTCCACCGTCGTGGAGGCGCCCTTTTGCCTGCGACCTGCCCCGTCAGGCCGACCGCACCTGAATCAGGAACCGGTCGATCTGTTGCTGGAGCTGGCCGGTCTGGTTGGAAACCTCCTGGGCAACCGACAGCACCTCCTGCGCCGACTGGCCGGTCTGGCCGGCGGCGGTGCGGACCTGTCCGATGTCCTGCGAGGCCTGGGCGGTGCCGCCCGCCGCCTGCTGGACGTTGCGGGCGATCTCCGACGTGGCGGCACCCTGCTGCTCGACCGCGGCGGCGATGCTGGCGGCGATGTCGTTCAGCCGGCCGATGGTCTGGCCGATGCCGCGGATGGCGCCGACCGCCTCGTTGGTGGCGGACTGCATGGCGCCGATCTGGCCGGCGATCTGGTCGGTGGCCTTGGCGGTCTGGCTGGCCAGCTGCTTGACCTCGCTGGCGACCACGGCGAAGCCCTTGCCGGCCTCCCCGGCACGGGCCGCCTCGATGGTGGCGTTCAGCGCCAGCAGGTTGGTCTGCCCGGCGATGTCGGAGATCAGGTCGAGCACCGCGCCGATGCGGCTGGCGGCCTCGTTCAGCTCGCGCATGGTGCTGTCGGTGCGCTCGGCCTCGCCGGCGGCCTTGGCGGCGATGGTCGCCGATTCGGTCACCTGCCGGGCGATCTCGCCGATCGACTGCGACAGCTCGTGCGCTGCCGATGCGGCGCCGTCGACATTCACCGACGCGATCTCCGCCGCCTGGGCGGCGCTGCCGGCCTGACGCGAGGTGTCGTCGGCGGTCGCCACCATGCCGGCGGCGGTGTGGTGCATCTGGGTTGCGGCGGCGGACACCGTCTCGACCACCGTCTTGACGCCGCTCTCGAACTGGTCGGCCAGCGACAGCATGGTCTGGCGGCGTTCCCCGGCCGCCCGGCGGCGTTCGTTCTCCGCCTCGGTGCGGGCGGTCTCCACCTCGCGTGCGGTGTCGCGGAAGACACGCAGCGCGGCGCCCATCTCCGCGATCTCGTCGCGGCCCTCCAGGGTGATGTCGGCATCGAGGTCGCCGGCCGCGATGCGGCCCATGCCGGCCTTCAAGTCCAGCATCCGGCGGATCACGATGCGGCCGATATAGAGCCAGACCACCAGGATCGACACCAGAACGCTGACCAGGGAGACGGCGATCTGGGTCAGGCGGCTGTTCTCCAGCATGCGGGCGGTGGCGCCGCTCGCCTCGGCGATGCCGCGTTTCTGGCCGTCGACCAGCGAGGCGATCCCGACCGACAGGGTGTTGGCCAGGGCGTGGTTGCTCTCCAGCAGCTGGGTGAAATAGCCTTCGATCGCCAGTTCCTTCTGGCGGATGGTGACCAGGGAGCGGTCGCCGGTGGCGAAGCCGGTCAGCAGTTCCGCCTGCTTGCCGGCGACGGCGGCCAGCCGCTCCGGCAGGGTCTGGGCGGCAGCGACGAGGCCGGCGAGCGAGACGCCGACACGGGTTTCGATGATGGCCAGCCGCTGCTCGTCGCGGGTGGTCGCGGCCTCCATCATCATGTTGCGGATGTTGGCCGCCTCGTTGGCGACGAGGGCAAGCGGCTTCTTCTGACCGTTGATGCGGGTCAGCGTGGTTGCGGCCTCCCGGATGGCGGCGGGAGCGGTCTCCGCATCCTCCAGGGTGGTGCGCGCCTGCTCTTCCTCATTGTTGAGGACGGAAAGCCAGGGCGCGGAGAATTTCTGGATCTCCGCTTCGGCAGCCATCACCTTCGGCAGCATCGCCTGGCGTTCCGCCGACAGCGCGACCCGTTCCGCCGCCGCCTGGTCGAGCTGGACGAGGTTGCCGAGCAGCCCCTGCGAGGCCTCCTCGATGGCGGCGAGCTGTCCGCCGGCCGAGCCGGTGGCCCGCAGACGGGCCAGCCGCGCGTTGAACTCCTCCTTCGCCGAGGCGATGCCGCCCGACACCGCCTCCCGCTTGGCGGCGCTGTCGGCCGAGGTCAGCGCCGGAGCCAGCGCCACCAGCCGCTCGGCCTGCTGGGCCACGCCCATGCCTTCCGTCATCGCCGGCACGGCCTGGCCGACGATGGCGTCGATGGTGGTGCGGACGTTGGCATAGCCGCTCAGCGCCACGGCGGCGGCGACCAGCGTGCCGGACAGCACCACGCCGATGGCGATCATCAGCTTGCCGCGCAGGCCGGAATACCAGGCACCGCCCGTCTTCGAGGCTCCAGCCGGCGTCCCAGCCGGCGTCCCCTGGGCCATCATGATCCCGTCATCCTTCGACATCCCGTCTTCCCCCCTTGCGCCCTCCGGCGCAACACGCACTTGCAAGCAATGCGGCCAGCCGTTCCGGCTCTCGCCGCGCAAGCGATCATATCCGTCGTTGCGGTCACATCTTTCCCGACGGGGCGGCCGGTCAGTTCCGCAAAGCCGGCGGATGCCAGGATTTGAGAACAATTGTAAGCAATTGGCACACCCCATCGATATGATAAGCGCAAAAATGGCTAAGAAAGAAATAAGGAGAATCCGCATGCCTCCTGTCGAATGGCAGAATGCTTGTGCGGCTTCGAGCGATAAAAATCCTTCGTGCAGGGCCGGCTCAGCGAATGGGCGCATTCGCTGTCGCTGCGCTCCCTTGAAGGTGGCGGAATTTCCCGATGGAAAAGATTTTTGGTGGCGAACAGCAAGCTTCGATAACCTGAAGTTGCCATCCGATCCGAAGCCGCCGGCGGGAAAAAAAGGCCGGCCTTCGGGGAAAAGGCCGGCCGGCAGGATGAGGAGAAGGATTCGGTATCCGGTCAGGCAAGCGCTTCCCGGGGTCCGAAGAACTCGTGCACGATGGCCGAGTCCGGCAGACCGAGTGCGGTCAGCGCCTTGACGACCGCCGCCATGAAGGGTTTCGGCCCGACGACATAGGCTGCCACCCCCGGCTCGTCCGGCAACAGGCCGGCCAGCCGGTCGCGGTCGAGCAGCCCGACCATGTGCGGACGGTCGTCCGGCTGCGGTTCGGCATAGCAATAGACGGGCTTGAGCGTCCGATGCGTCTCGGCCAGCCGGTCGACCTGATCGCGGAAGGCGTGGACGGAGCCGTTGAGCGCGGCATGGACGTAGATGACCCGGCGGCCGGCGGCCAGCGCCTGTTCGGCCAGCGGCAGTGCCGGGGTCTGGCCGACGCCGCCGGTGATCAGCAGCAGCGGGCCGCTGCCGTCGCGCAGCACGAACTCGCCGGCCGGCGGGTAGACGTCGATCCGGTCGCCGACCTGGGCGCGGTCGTGCAGGAAGCCGGAGACCAGTCCCTGCGGTTCCCGCTTCACCGAGATGCGGTAGTCGCGGCCGTTCGGCGAGGCCGACAGGCTGTAGTTGCGATGGACCGTCTCGCCATCGATGCTCAGGCGCAGGCCGAGATACTGGCCGGGATGGAAGTCCATCACCCGCCGGCCATCCACCGGCTCCAGCCGGAAGGAGGTGATGACGGCGCTCTCCGGCGTCTTTGCGGCGATCCGGAAGCGCCGGGCGCCGCGCCAGCCGCCGGTCAGCGCCGCTTTGCGGGCATATTCCGTCTCTTCCGCCGCGATCAGCAGATCGGCGAGCTGCCGGTAGGCTGCCCCCCAGGCATCGGCGACCTCCGCCGTCACCGCGTCGCCCAGCACCCGGCCGATGGCCTCCATCAGGCAGGTGCCGACGATATCGTACTGGCCGGGGGTGATGTTGAGCGAGACGTGCTTCTGCACGATGCCCTCCACCGCCGGACCCAGCACCTCCAGCCGGTCGATGTTGGAGGCGTAGGCGATGATGGCGTTTGCCAGCGCCTCGGGCTGGGCGCTGTTGCGCTGGTGGCTCTGGTTGAAGACGGCGCGCACTTCGGGGAAGCGCTCGAACATCAGCGGATAGAAGGTGCCGGTGATCCGGCTGGCGTTGGCGGCGACCACCGGGGCGGTGGCCTTGATGATTGCGGTCTGGGCCGGGGTCAGCATGGAAAGGGCGATCCTTTTGCGCGTCACGATGTCGCAATGCCATGGCAAGCCCTGTGCCAAAGCGCCGCAGCGCGGGTTTCCGCGCCGCCGGAGCCGCCTGTTGTCAGATTGACCGCAGATGGTATGATGTCGAATGGACAACGATGCGGTCATTCCGACAACGCCGATCCCGCTCGACGATGTGGGGGCGCTGCTGCGGGCGCTGGACGATCCGGCGCGGCTGTGGCCGCTGCTGCTCGACCTGATGGCGCGGCACCTGCCGTGCGATGCCTGCGCGCTGCTGCGCCGGGACGGGACAGGGGGGCGGGTGCTGGTGCCGCTCGCGACACGGGGGCTCAGTCCCGACACGCTCGGCCGGCGCTTCGAGCTGGACGGGCATCCCCGCCTGCAGGCAATCGCCGATGCCGACGGGCCGCTGCTGCGCTTTCCCGCCGGCTGCGACCTGCCCGACCCCTATGACGGGCTGATCCCCGACCTAGGGGAGCGGCTGCATGTCCATGACTGCGTCGGGGCGCCGCTGGCGGTCGACGGGCGCCCCTGGGGCATGCTGACGCTGGACGCGCTGAACGAGGGGCGCTTCGACGGCTGGGAGGCGGCGATCGCCGCCTGGGTCCGGCTGGCCGGCGACCTCGCCGCGGCGGCCGGGCGGCGCACCGCCATGGCGGCCGTCGAGGGCGGGGGGCTGCCGGTGTTCGACGGGATACAGGCCGGCCCGGACCTCGATGCGGCCGGGTCGGGGCCGGCGATGACGGCGCTGCTGGCGGAGATCGACACGGTGGCGGCCAGCGACCTCGTGGTGCTGGTTCTGGGCGAGACCGGCGTCGGCAAGGAGCTGGTGGCGCGCCGGCTGCACGCCCGCTCCGGCCGGGCGGCCGGGCCGCTGGTGCATGTCAATTGCGCGGCGCTGCCGGACGCGCTGGTCGAAAGCGAACTGTTCGGCCATGTCCGCGGCGCCTTCTCCGGCGCGGTGGCCGACCGGCGCGGCAAGTTCGAACTGGCCGACGGCGGCACCCTGTTCCTCGACGAGGTCGGCGAGCTGCCGCCGGCGGTCCAGGCCAAGATGCTGCGCGCCTTGCAGAACGGCGAGATCCAGCGCGTCGGCTCCGACCGCCACATCACCGTCGACGTCCGGGTGGTTGCCGCCACCAACCGCGACCTGGCGGCGGAGGTGCGGGAGGGCCGCTTCCGTGCCGACGTCTATCACCGGCTCAGCGTCTACCCGCTGCGAGTGCCGCCCCTGCGCGACCGCGGCACCGGCATCCTGCGGCTGGCCGGACTGTTCCTGGAGCGCAACCGGGCGCGGCTGGGGCTGCGCAACCTCCGGCTCTCCCCGGCGGCGGAGCGGCGCATGATGGCCTATCCCTGGCCCGGCAACGTGCGCGAACTGGAACACGCCATCGGCCGCGGCGCCATCCGCGCCCGCGCCGCCCGCCCGGCCGAGGGGGGCGTGCTGACCCTGACCCCGGCCGACCTCGTCCTCGACGATGTGGGGGAGGGCGTGCGGGCCCCGGCCCCGGTGACAAACCATCCCGGGGCAGGCCATCCCGGGGCAGGCCATCCGGCGGCGGACCGTATGGCGGAGCCGCGGCCCGAGCTGGCGCTGCCCGACCTGCCACTGAATGACGCGGTGGAGGAGCTTCAGCGGCGGATGATCCGCGACCGGCTGGTCCGCCACGGCGGCAACTGGGCGCAGGCGGCGCGCTCCCTCGACCTCGACCGCAGCAACCTGTTCCGGCTGGCGAAACGGCTGGGGCTGCGAACATGACGGCGGCGGACTTCGGCTGGCGGGCGGAAATCGATGCGCTGGTCTTCCGCCCGGCGGGGCATGGCGGCCGGTGCGCCGTCCACCGGCTGGCCTTCCGCGCCCTGCTGGGGGTGCGGGAACCGACTGCGGCGGACTGCCTCGCCTATGCAGCCGCGCACCGCGCCGCGTTCGAAGCCGCCGCGGCCGGCAAGATCGCCCGGCGCGGCTACGGCGTCGCGGCCAGCCTGCACCTGACCAGCCGCGACGTCGCCCGTGCCCTTTAGAAGCCCATCTGCCGCGGCATCCACAGCGCCAGATCCGGCCAGACGATCACCGCGACCACCACCAGCAGCATGGTGACCAGCGGCCAGATCACCCAGCGGATCGTGCTTTCCATCGAACAGCCTGTCATGCGGCAGGCCACCATCAGGTTGACCGCCATCGGCGGGGTGAACTGGCCCACCGCGATCATCAGGGTCAGGATGACGCCGAACCAGGTCAGATCCCAGTTGTAGGCCTGGGCGATGGGGATCAGCAACGGCAGCAGGATGATGAAGATCGAGATGCCGTCCAGGAAGGTGCCGACGACGGTCAGCAGCACCACCAGCAGCGCCATCACGCCATGTTCGCCAAGGCCGGAATGGATGATGGCGTCGGCGATGGGGTCGATCACCGACAGGGTGCTGAGCGCCCAGCCGAAGACGCTCGCCAGCGCGATCACCGTCAGGATGATGGCGGAGATCTCCGCCGCCTCCACCAGCATGGACCGCAGGTCGCTGACCTTGATGGTGCGGTAGACCACCATGCCCAGCAGCAGGCCGTAGGCGACCGCGATCACCGCCGCCTCGGTCGGCGTGAAGATGCCCAGCCTGAGGCCGCCCAGGATGATCACCTTGGCGAACAGGCCGAGCGAGGCGTCCCACAGGCTGCGCCAGAAGGGCGGGCGCGGCTCGTGCGACAGCTTTGTGCCCAGATTGTGCTTCCGGGCCAGCCAATAGACCGGGACGATCAGCGCCAGCCCGGCCAGCGTGCCGGGGATGATGCCGGCGGCGAACATCGAGGTGGTGGGGGCGGCCGGCACCAGCACGCTGTAGATGATCAGCGCCACCGACGGCGGGATCAGGATGTCGGTCGCCGCCGCCGCGGCGACGACGCTGGCGATGTAGGGCCGCGGATAGCCGGCGCGGATCATGCTGGGCGCCATCACGCCGCAGACCGCCGCGGCGATGGCCGGGCCGGATCCCGAAATGCCGCCCATCATCATCGCCACCACCACGGCGATGACCGCCAGCGCGCCCTTGCCCTGGCCGACGATGGCGGAGGCGAAGCGCACCAGCTTCTGCGCCACGCCCGAGCGGTCGAAGATGGTGCCGGCCAGCACGAACATCGGGATGGTCAGCAGCGGGTATTTGGCGATGCCGGTATAGACGCTGGTCGGGACCGAGATGACGCCGAGCTGGGCGAAGGCGATCGACGCGGTGCCGGCCAGCCCCAGGGCGGCGGCGATCGGCACGCCCAGCACCATCATGACCAGGAAGGATCCGAAGAGCAGGGCGGTGATCACGGCTCGCCCTCCGGGATATGGCCGGTCTGCAGCGGTTCGGTGCGGCGGTGGATGCGGATCATCCGGCCGACGGTGCGGCCCAGCACCGCCAGCGACAGGACCGGCAGCCAGATCGTGTAGATCCATTGCGGCAGCCCGAGCGCCGGCGAGGTCACCTCGAACCGGTAGTCGTCCCAGGTCGTCCAGGCGCCATAGACCACCAGAAGCCCGTACATCAGCGCGACGCAGGCCATGGCGAACTGTTCGGCCCGGCGGCGGTTGACCGGCGACAGCCTGTCGATCACGAAGGTGATGCGGATGTGGCGGTCCTTCACCACCCCGGCAGACGCGCCGAGGAAGGTCAGGATCACCATCAGGGCGATGGAATATTCCTCGGTGAAGGCGAAGGACACGTCGGTCAGGTATCGCACCAGGACGTTGGCGAAGGTGATCAGCGCCACCACGGCCATGGTGACGGCGACCAGCGTTTCTTCGATTCCAAGGGGGACGCGGGGTTTCGGCACCGGCCGGACGACGGTGGGGTCGTGATCGCTCATATTGCCAGGGTCCAAAGGGAGGGAGCGGGATTATTCCCCTCACCGGGCAATCAATGCAAGAAACGATCTCCCCGACGGATTACCCCGCCGGCATGCCGGCCATCCCGCCATCGCAGGGCGCCGCTTGACCGGGAGCCGGCTCGCCGAGCGGAATCCGGAGCGTGAAGACGCTGCCCTCGCCCAGCCGGCTGTCCAGCGTC
Source organism: Azospirillum sp. HJ39 (assembly GCF_041507355.1). Taxonomy (NCBI): domain Bacteria; kingdom Pseudomonadati; phylum Pseudomonadota; class Alphaproteobacteria; order Rhodospirillales; family Azospirillaceae; genus Azospirillum; species Azospirillum sp. HJ39. Next base: position 475,034 of record NZ_CP167910.1, read on the forward strand.
ACCGTCCCGCCATGCAGTGCGGCGATGCGGCGGACCATGTTCAGCCCGACCCCGCTGCCGGCCGCCGTCCCGGTGTTGGAGGCGCGGAAGAAGCGGTCGAACACCCGCTCCCGCTCGCCGTCCGGAATGCCGATGCCACGGTCGGTCACCGACAGTGCCAGCCACCGGCCGGCCTCGCCCCCGTCCCGGCTCCCATCTTCGCTCCCATCCTCGCTCCAGGCGCGAAGCCGCACCGGGCTGCCGGGAGGGGAATATTTCAGCGCGTTGTTCAGCAGATTGTGGACGCACAGCTCCAGCATCGGGCCGTCGGCGGTCATCCGTTCCGGGCAGCCGTCGAGATCCAGCTCGACCCTCCGGCCGGGAGCGGCGTCGCATTGGGCGGCGGCGGCATTGCGCAGCAGGGCCGGCAGCGCCAGCATATCGTAGCGCAAGGCAAAGCCCGGATCGCTCAACCGGTCGTCGGCCAGACAGGTTTCCAGGATGTTCACCTGCCGCCGCACGGCGCGGCGGATCTTCTCCAGCCGGGGCAGCATGCCGGGAGCCTTGACCTCGGCATCCAGCAGCAGCAGTTGCGCCGCACCGTCGATGATGGCGAGCGGCGTCTTGAATTCGTGCGCGGCCATCGACAGGAAGCCGTTCAGCGCCCGCTTGGCCTCCTGCTCGGCCGCCAGCCGCCGTTCCGCCTCCTGCCGCGCCGCGTCGAGCCGGCGGACGGTGTCCACCAGCCGCGCTTCCGCCCGGCGGCGGTGGGTGACGTCGCGCAGCATCAGCAGGCAGCCGACCTCGCGTCCGCCGCCCCCCACAGCCAGCGGCACCCGTGTCACCTCGAAGCTGCGCAGGGAGCCACCGCAGTCCAGCGTCAGCGGCACCGGTCCCGCCATCGGCCCCGGCCCCTTCGCCGGTATTGCGTCGGCTGTCGCCGACAGGGCCAACAGCCCCGGCAGGTCGGCCAGCCGCCGCCCGATCGCCGCACGGTCGCCGGCCAACGCCTGCGCCGCCGGATTGGCCTCGACCACCGTGCCGTCCCCATCCAGCACCAGCACAGGATCCGGCACCGCGTCCAGCAGGGCGTCGCGGGCGACCGGCAGCAGGTCGAACAGGCGCCGCCGGGTGATCAGCCAATAGAAGACCCCGTCCATCAGCAGAAAGCTGAAGGCGGTCGGGTCCAGGTCGAACAAAGTCACGTTGCCGAAGACATACCCGGCATTGGCGGCCCACGGCACCGCCATCACCACCAGGAACCCCAGGTAATGGGTGCGGTAGGCCGGCGTCGCCCGGTGGATGCCGCTGGCGGTGACGACGATGCTCATCACCATGAAGGCGTAGATGTAGACGGTGATGGCGAAGAACAGCAGCCCATGGCTGTAGACCAGCGCCGCGCCCGGCGTCGCGTCGACCGGGCGGATCGCGGTGTAGATCAGGTGATGGGCATCGTTGGTCAGCGCCAGCGCCCAGGTCGCCAGCCCGACCGTCACCAGCACCATCCGCCAGCGCGCCGGCAGCTCGCCCCTGGTGTAGGACCAGAGGAAGAACGCCCACAGGCTCGGCGTGCAGACGATGCCCATCCAGGCCATTTCGGCCCAGAACAGCTTGTCGGCCGGGGCGGAAACCATGCTTTCGGCGGCGACGGCCGTCGACCACCAGGCGGCCGACAGCTGCATCAGCACGAAATCGGTGCGGCCGGGGAAGGCCGGCAAGGTCCAGCTGCGCGCCGCGATCCACAGGGTTGCCACGACCGCAGCCAGAAGCAGGGCTGACGGAAGGGTCATCGCGGAAGGGTCATGGCGGCATGCTCGAAGGGGCGACGTTAAGAGGAATCGGTTAGAGTGGCTGGCGCGGACGAAGAATGGACCTTCCGGCCGAACCGGCGCAAGACCGCATGACAAAAAGAAAAAGCGCGCCACAGGGGCGCGCTTTTCCGGGAGGAGCGGGACCGGCCGCGGAAGGGCGTCCGGTCCCTGGTCCTCACTCCTTCTTGCCTTGGCCGCCATGGCTGGCCTGGCCACCCTTGTGGCCGGCCTCGGCTGCCCGTTCGGGATCGTTCTTGAAATTGCCGCCCGATGCCTCGCCGCCCTTCTTGCCGGCCTCGGCAGCGCGCTCCGGATCGCTCTTGAAGTTGCCGCCGGATTTCTGGCCGCCTGTGCCACGGCCTTCGGTCTGATTTGCCATGATGCTCGTTTCCCCTTGTTGGAAGCTGTTGTTGAAAACGCAACCACGCCCACCCCAACAGGCCCTGCGCCGACAGGTTGCGCCGGGTATACCGTCGGTACAGCCGCGTGGCGCTGTTGCGGTTTCGGCCCTGCCATCCGATAACGGGCGTTGGACGGTACCGAAGGGGAAGACGGCGTGACGGATCGGGACCATGAACGCCAGGATGACGGACGCTTCCTCGACGCGCTGCCCGGCGGGGCGGCGCTGCTGCGCAGCCGGGCGATGCCCTCGCTGTTCGAGGCGCTGGAAACCCAGTCCGAGGGTACGGTGGCGGTCGACCGCGACGCGCGGGTGGTGTGGATCAACGCCAAATACGCCCGCATGCTCGGCATCTCCGACCCTGCCGACGCCATCGGCCGCGAGGTCGAGGACATCATTCCCCATTCGCAGATGCGCCAGGTGCTGGCGACCGGCCAGCCGATCCTGCTCGATTTGATGCTGTTCGGCACCCAGCGGCTGGTGGTGACGCGCTTTCCGCTGACCGACGACCGGGGCGCGATCATCGGCGCCGTCGGCTTCGTGCTGTATGACAGCCTGCACCGGCTGAAACCGCTGCTGGCCGAGCTGTCGCGGCTGGAGGCGGAACTGGCGGCGACCAAGCGGCGGTTGGATGAGGGGCGGCAGCCGCGCTACACGCTGCAAAGCTATGTCGGCGACAGCCCGGTCTGCCTGGAGGTCAAGCGCAAGGCACGCCTCGCCGCCCGCACCGACGCGCCGATCCTGCTGCTGGGCGAAACCGGCACCGGCAAGGAGCTGATCGCCCAGGCCATCCACGGATTGTCGGCCCGCAGCGGCCGGTCCTTCGTCGGCGTCAACGTCGCGGCGATCCCGGAAACCCTGCTGGAGGCCGAGTTCTTCGGCGCGGTGCCCGGCGCCTACACCGGGCTCGACCGCCGGGGGCGGGAAGGGCGCTTCAAGACCGCCAACGGCGGCACCCTGTTCCTGGACGAGATCGGCGACATGCCGCTCGGCCTGCAGGCCAAGCTGCTGCGGGCCTTGCAGGAGCAGGAGATCGAGCCGCTGGGCTCCGACCGGCCGGTGAAGGTGGATGTACGGGTGATCGCCGCCACCAACGTCGACCTGGAACGGCGGATCCGCGACGGCCGCTTCCGCTCCGACCTCTATTACCGGCTGAACGTGCTGCCGATCCGCCTGCCGGCCCTGGCCGAGATGGGCGGCGGGCTGGAGGCCATCGCCGAATCCATCCTGCAGGAGATCGCCGCCCGCACCGGGCTGCCGCTGCGCGGCCTGACGCCGGAAGCGGTCGAGGCGCTCGGCCGCCACCGCTGGCCCGGCAACGTGCGCGAGCTGCGCAACGTGCTGGAACGCACCTGCCTGCTGACCGACAACCGCCGCCTGACCGCCACCGACCTGGCGGAGGCGCTGCCCGACGCGACGGAGGCTGCGGCACCTGCCCAGCCGCCGGGCGTCCGTCGGACGGTGCCGCAGCCCCAGCCCGTGCCGGGCTATGACGAGGCCTTCGACGAGTTCGAACGCGCACTGCTGGGCCGGGCTCTTGCGGCCAGCGACGGACGGGCGTCGGAAGCGGCGCGGGCGCTCGGAATCTCCCGCGCCGCCTTCTACAAGAAGCTCGGCCGGCTGGGGATGCGCGCCGGCGGGTGAGGCCGGCGCGTCTGCGTCACACCGGCAGCTGCTTCATCGCCGCGACGGCGGTCATCACGCCGCGGATTTCGGCCAGACCGCGCAGGCGGCCGATCATCGGATAGCCGGGATGGGTCGGCTTGCCGATGTCGTCCAGCAGCTCATGGCCGTGGTCGGGGCGGAAGGGCAGGCGCCAGTTGTCGTTGCCGGCATCCTGGCGGCGCTTCTGCTCCTCCAGCAGGGTGGTGACGACCGACACCATGTCGACGTCGCCGCCGAGATGATCGGCCTCCTCGAAGGACCCGTCCGGCTCCTTGGCGACGTTGCGCAGATGGACGAAGTGGATGTCCTCGACGAAGCGCCTGGCCATCGCCGGCACGTCGTTGGTCTGGCCGGCGCCGAGCGAGCCGGTGCAGAAGGTCAGGCCGTTGTTGGGCGACTTCACCGCGTCGATCAGGTGGGCGAGGTCGTCCTCGGTGCTGACGATGCGCGGCAGGCCGAACAGCGGGCGCGGCGGGTCGTCGGGGTGGATCGCCATGCGGATGCCGACCTCCTCGGCGGTCGGGATCACCTCGCGCAGGAAGCGGGCCAGCGTCTCGCGCAGGCCGTCGGCGCTCATGCCGTTGAAGCGGGCGATCATCTTGCGCAGGCCGGGGATGTCGTAGCGGTCGTAGGCGCCCGGCAGGCCGGCCATGATGTTCGACAGCAGCTTGTCCCGGTCGCTTTCCGACGAGCGGTCGAACCACTCCTTGGCCTTGGCCAGAACCTCGGGGGAATGGTCAGCCTCGGCGCCGGGGCGCTCCAGCATGAAGACGTCGAAGGCCGCATGCTCGTGGGCGTTGAAGCGCAGCGAGGTGCCGCCGCCCGGCAGAGCCGCGGCGAGCTCGGTGCGGGTCCAGTCCAGCACCGGCATGAAGTTGTAGCAGATCGTCGTCACGCCGCAGGCGGCGAGGTTGCGCATCGACTGGCGGTAATTGTCGAACAGCTCGGTCAGGTCGCCTTCGCCGATCTTGATCGCCTCGTGGATCGGCAGGCTTTCGGTCACGGTCCAGCTGAGGCCGAGTTCCTCGTTGGACTCGATCATCGCCTTGCGCTTCTGGATCTCCTCGACCGACCAGACGACGCCGTAGGGGATGTGGTGCAGCGCGGTGACGACGCCGGTGGCCCCGGCTTGGCGGATGTGGTTGAGCTGGATGGCGTCTTCCGGGCCGAACCAGCGCCAGGACTGTTCCATGGCTTCGAACTCCTTGGGAAAGGGCTTTGGATTTGAACGGTCGCCGACGGCGGTCAGCGGAACAGCAGGCCCGGCAGCCAGAGCGACAGCGCCGGGATGTAGGAGACCAGCAGCAGAATCAGGATGTTGCACAGCAGGAACGGCCAGATCGCCTTGGTGATCGCGCCAAGCGAGATCTTCGCGATGTTGGCGGCGACGAACAGGCAGACGCCGACCGGCGGGGTGGTCAGGCCGATCATCAGGTTCAGCACGGCGAAGGTGGCGAAATGGATCGGGTCGATGCCGACCTGGACCGCCACCGCCAGCAGCGGCGGGAACAGGATGATCAGCGCCGCGATCGTCTCCATGAAGGTGCCGACGATCAGCAGCAGGATGTTGATCAGCAGGATGATCAGGTACTTGTTGGTGGTCAGCGCCAGCATCGAGGCGGCGATGGCCTGCGGGATCTGCTCGCTGGTCAGGATCCAGCCGAAGACGTTGGCCAGCCCGACCAGCAGGATCAGCCCGCCCGCCCCGATGGCGCTCTCCAGCAGGATCGCCGGCAGCTGGCGCAGGGTGAAGCCCTTGTAGACGAACAGCCCGATGACGAAGGCGTAGAGCGCCGCGACGATCGAGGCCTCGGTCGGGGTGAAATAGCCGCCGACGATGCCGAACAGGATGATCGCCGTCATCAGCAGCGCCCAGAAGGCGCCGCGGCTGGCGCGGACCAGCGCGCCGAAGCCCTGCCAGGGCTCGCGGGGATAGTTGCGCGCCCGCGCCAGGATCCACACCGTCAGCATCATGCCGAGGCCGAGCAGCAGGCCCGGCACGGCGCCGGCCATGAACATCTTGCCGACCGACAGGCCGGTCAGGGTGCCGACGATGATCATCGGCACGCTTGGCGGGATGATCGGCCCGACGGTGGAGGCGGCGGCGGTCACCGCGGCGGCGAAGGGCGCGTCGTAGCCCGACTTGCGCATCGCCGGGATCATCACCGCGCCGATGGAGGCGGTCTCGGCCACCGCGGTGCCGGAGATGCCGGCGAACACCATCGATCCGGTGACGTTGGCAAGGCCCAGACCGCCGCGGATGTGGCCGACCAGCCGGTTGCTGAACAGCACGATCTGGTCGGTGATGCCGCCGCCGTTCATCAGGTTGCCGGCCAGCACGAATCCCGGAATGCAGAGCAGGACGAAGCTGTCCATGCCCGCATACATGAATTGGGGCACCACGGCGAGGTCGATGCCGCTGCCGACCAGATAGACCGCCGAGGCGCCGCCCAGCGCGATGCCGACCGGCGCGCCCAGGATCAGCAGGACGGCGAAGGTGAGGAACAGTGCGGTGACCATCAGACGGTTTCCCCGTGACTGGGCGACGCCGTGTCGCGTCCAAGCCCGGCAAGGCGGGCGATGGAGAAGAAGGCGAGCGAGACCGGGATGATCAGCGTCACAACATAGACCCAGATCATCGGCACGTCGATGGAGCGGGCGCGCTCGCCCAGGCTGCCGACGACATAGTCCCAGGCGCCGGGAATGATGGCGACGGCGAAGACCAGGATCGCCACGTCGACCAGCCGGGCCACCGCCCATTGCAGGGGCTTGGGCAGCAGCAGGATGAACATGTCGACATTCACCAGTTCGCCGCGCAGCAGCGCCAGCCCGCAGGAGAAGGCGACCAGATGGACCAGCGCGAAGCGTGCCACCTCCTCGGTCCAGGGCGGCGAGGGGAATCCGGGCACGCGGCCCAGCACCTGGATGGTCACGACGACGATCAGGACGCCGATCGCCGCCAGGGTTCCCCAGCGGCAAAGGGCGGAAACGGCCGCCACCGCGGCGGAAAAGGCGTTGCGCATCGGAAGGCACTCATGCGGTTTGGGGGGAACGCACCCTCTCCCGCCCCGGGAGAGGGGAGGGACCCGCCGCGAAGCGGTGGGAGGGGTGAGGGGTGATCCAAGGAACCATGCGGTTCGGCATTCTTGGATTTCCCCTCACCCTCCCCACTTCGTGGGTCCCCTCCCTCTCCCGGGACGGGAGAGGGCCTTCAATCCCCGATCACTTGACCGCGAGGATTTCGTCGTAGATCGGCTTGATCTCCGGCGACAGGGCGGCGACCACGGCGGCGCGGCCCTTCTCGGCGAAGGCGGCCTTGTCGACCGCGACGAACTCCATGCCCTTGGCCTTCAGGTCGGCGGCGAGCTTGGTCTCGTCCTCGATGAACAGCTTGCGCTCGGCGGCCTGCGCCGCCTTGGCGGCCTCCATGATGGCGGTGCGCTGCTCGGCCGGCAGGCGGCCCAGCCGCTTGGAACCGCCGACCAGATAGATCCAGCTGATGACGTGCTCCGTCTGGTTCACGTATTTCTGGACCTCGTAGAAGCTGGCCGACTTGATCAGGGCCAGCGGGTTCTCCTGCGCCTCGATGGTGTCGTTCTGCAGGCCGGTGAACACTTCGGAGAAGGCCATCGGCGTCGGCTTGGCGCCCAGGCCCTGCCAGAAGGACACGAACAGCGGCACGTTGGGCACGCGCATCTTCAGGCCGTTCAGCTCGGCGGGCGAGGTGATCGGGCGCTTGCTGGTCAGGTTGCGCGGGCCGCGGGCGAAATAGGTCAGCGGCAGCAGCTGGGTCTTCTGCTCGATGGCCTCGGCGATCTTGCGGCCCGGCTCGCCGGTGACGACCTTGTCGAGATGGTCGAGGTCGCGGATCGCGTAGGGAACCGCCAGCAGGGCCGCGGCCGGCGCCCAGTTCTGCAGGGACTCGCCGGTGATGGTGAAGTCGATGGTGCCGAGCTGGATGCCCTTGATCAGGTCGGTTTCCTTGCCGAGCTGCTCGTTGGGGAACACCTTGACCTCGACCGCGCCGTTGGTGCGCTTGGCGACTTCCTCAGCGAAGACCAGCGACGCCTTGTGCCAGACATTGTCCTCGTTGGCGAGGTGGCCGAGCTTCAGCGTCGTCTTGCCCTGGGCGCGGACGATGGCCGGCGCGGCGATGCCGCCCAGCAGGGTCGCACCGGCGGCGAGGCCGGCGCCAAGACCGATGCTCCTGGCGAGCGTGCGGCGCGAAATCGGGGTCTTGCTGTTCATGGTGGGGTTCCTCCGTTGGGGGGCGGGTCGGATGCCCGCCCTTGTTCGAACACTCGGTGTGCCTGCGGTGCGGTCAGGCCTCGAAGTCGAGCTGGACCTTGATCGTGCTCGACGGGTCGGTCTCGATCAGGGCGAAGGCGCTCGCCGCGTCGGCGATGGGGAAGACCTGGGTGATCATCGCCGCCGGCTTCAGCCGGCCGCTCTCCAGCCACTCCACCACCTGCGGCAGCAGCCGCCGGTTCAGGCGGGAGCCGACCAGCGTCAGCTCCTTCTTCACGATCTCCTGCTGGCTGATGTTGCAGGGGCCGGGCGAGAATCCGAGCAGGCCGATGCGCGCGGCCGGGCTGGCGACGCGGCAGGCCTCCTCCAGCAGCGCCGGCACGCCGGCCCCGTCGATCACCACGGTGGGGCCGAGCCCGTCATTCTCGTCGCGCACGGCGTCGGGCACAGACACCCGCGCAGAATTGAGGATGACGTCGGCACCGAACTCCTTCGCCCGCTCCAGCCGGCTGTCGTCGAGGTCGGCGACGATGCAGCGGGCGCCGTGCAGCTTGGCGACCTGCACCACAGTCAGCCCGACCGTGCCGGCGCCATAGACCAGCACCGTGTCGTCGGCACCGATGCCGGTGCGCGACAGCACGTTGGCGGCGATGGAGAAGGGTTCGGCCAATGCCGCGATGGAGAAGGGCAGGTCGGAGCGCACCTTCACCGCATTGGCCGCCGGCACCAGGACATGGTTGCGGAAACCGCCGTCGCGGTGGACGCCGAACACCTCCAGGTTGGCGCAGACATTGGTCCGGCCCGCCCGGCAGGCATAGCAGCGGCCGCAGGACACCACCGGATCGACCACCACATGGTCGCCGGCGGCGACATTGGCCACGCCGTCGCCGACCGCCTCGACCGTGCCGCTGAACTCATGGCCGATGACGCGCGGGTAGACCGCGAAGGGGTTGGAGCCGTGATAGATGTGCAGGTCCGACCCGCAGATGCCGGCACGCTGGACGCGCACCAGCACCTCGCCCGGCTTCACCGACCCGGCGGCCGGGCCGCTGTCGGGACGCAGGGCCAGCACATGCGGCTTTTCGACGGTCAGGGCAACCACGGGGAATACTCCCTTTGCTCGGAGAAGGTTTGGAACGGGTCAGGCGGTGGCGGCGACGGCGGCGCGGGCACCCTCGGCGAACAGGCGGTGCAGCGCCGCGACCACCGGGCCGGTGAAGCGCGGATCGCGCGGCAGATCCTCGCCGAACACCGCGGTCAGGCCGAACAGCGCCGTTGCCAACCGCCCGGGGTCGCCAGCCGTTGCCGCGGCGATCTCCGCCAGTCGGGGCGCCAGCGGATCGCGTACGTCGATGGGCTGGCCCTTCTCGTCGGTGCCGGCGACGTAGCGCATCCAGGCGGCGACGGCCAAAGCCAGCCGGCCGATGGGCAGATCGGCGGCCAACCGGTCGCGGATCGGGTTGAGCAGGCGTTGCGGCAGCTTCTGCGTGCCGTCCATGGCGATCTGCCAGGTGCGATGGCGCAGCGCCGGATTGCGGAATCGGGTGATGAGCGCGTTCTTGTACTGCTCCAGATCCGCGCCGGGCGGCATGTGCAGGGTCGGCCCTGTCTCCTGGTCCATCAGGTTGCGGACCAGCGTGGCGAAATCCCGGTCGGCCATGGTGTCCGACACCGTCTCGTAGCCGGCCAGATAGCCCAGGTAGGCGATGGTGGAATGACTGCCGTTCAGCAGCCGCAGCTTCATCGTCTCGTAGGGATGGACGTCGGCGACCAGCTCGACCCCAACCGTCTCCCAGGCCGGACGGCCGGCGGGGAAGCGGTCCTCGACCACCCATTGGGTGAAGGGTTCGGTCACCACCGGCCATGCGTCCCGGCTGCCCAGCGCCTCGGACACGCGGGCGCGGTCGGCCTCGGTGGTGGCGGGGACGATGCGGTCGACCATGCTGTTGGGGCAGGCGACCGCGTCGGCCACCCAGGCGCCGAAGGCCGGGTCGCGCAGGTCGGCGAAGCGGCGCAGGATGCGGGCGACGGTGTCGCCGTTGCCGGGCAGGTTGTCGCAGCTCAGTACGGTGAAGGGGGCCAGCCCGGCGGCACGGCGGCGTGCCAGCGCCTCGGCCAGGAAGCCGATGGCGGTGCGCGGCCGGCCGGGATTGTCCAGGTCGTGGCGGATGTCGGGATGACCTTCGTTGAGCGCGCCGGTCGCCGGGTCGTGGCAATAGCCCTTCTCGGTCACCGTCAGGGTGACGATGCGGACCGACGGGCGGGTCATCCGCTCCAGCACCGCATCCGGATCCTCGTGCGCCACCAGCAGTTCAAGCAGGCAGCCGATCACCCGCAGCCGCTCGCCGCCGGCATCGTGCACCGCCATGGTGTAGAGCCCGTCCTGCGGCTCCAGCGCATCGCGGGTGTCGGGGCTGCGCAGGCTGACCCCGGCGATGCCCCACGGCCCGAACTCCCGCTCCAGCAGCGCGTCGGTGTAGGCCGCCTGATGGGCGCGCTGGAAGGCGCCGACTCCGAGATGGACGATGCCGATCTCCAGGTCGCCACGGTCATAGGCCGGCTGCGCCACCGCCGCCGGCAGGGCGGCGAGGCTGGAGGCGTTCAGGCGGTCACTCGGGCGCTCGCCCGGGTTTTCACTCCGGCGTTCGGCGGGGGGTGCGGACGGCATCGACAGTTTTCCTCCCTGGCGAGACCTGGCATACCGGCCATGTCTTCGCATTCTTGTATGGTAGTATGCCAATACATGCAGGTGAGGGCAACCCGGATTGTTCCTCCCGTGAATTAAATGCGGCAGATCATCGCAGAGCGGCGGCTCGCGCCCGCCCCCTGGACGACGCCTTGGCAGGAAGCGCGGCGGCACCGTCCTCCTCGTTGAACAGGTCGGGAAACTTGCCTTCCAGTTCGGGCAGCGAGGTCAGGATCTCGCGCAGATGCAGGCCCATCGCCGCGTCGGCCTTCACCGGATCGCGGGCGACGATGGCATCCAGCACAGCCTGGTGCTGGGCGATCAGCCGGCGGATCGGCGTCGCATAGGGCACGCTGAGATAGCGGACGCGGTCCATCTGCGCCTTCGTCTCCTCGACGATGCGCCAGGCGTAGTCGCACTCCGCCCCGATGGCGATGGTGCGGTGGAACGCCTCGTCCAGCTCCAGGAAGCGGACGGGGACCGGTTCGTCGGCAATGTCCCACTGGGCCTTGATGTTGTCGCGCAGTTCGGCGAGGCCGGCCGGGGTGATGGTCTCGCAGGCCTTGCGCACCACGGCGGTCTCCACCGCCTCACGGACGAAGCGGGCGTCGAGCACCTGCTTGACCGAGATCTTGACGACGAAGGTGCCGCGCTGCGGCCGGATGGTCAGAAGCCCGGCCTCGCTCAGCTTGATGAAGGCCTCGCGCACCGGCTGGCGGCTGACGCCGAGCTGGTCGGCGATCTCCTGCTCCGACAGGGCCTGGCCGGGGCGGAACTGCATCGTCACGATGGCCTGCCGCAGCACCCGGTACACCCGCCGCGCGATCGGCTCGCCGGACTCCACGTCGATCTTGTTCAGCATCGGCACGTCATGGTTGGTGGGGCCTCGAAGCCTGCCCGAAGGAACAGGGCAGATATATGATCTATCAGGATACTACCATACCAAGCGCGCGGCAAGAGTATTTCCCGCATGTCCGGATGGGCATCATGCGCGTCTTGCAGAAAACCTCTGCCGGGACGAGGGCCGTCTTGCAAAGTTCCACAGACGACTTGCCGCCGCATGACCGGAGCGAGGGATGGATTTCCTGCGTCCTGTTTGTAATCACCCATGATCTCGCGAACCTTTCCCATATCCGTCATTCCCGCGACAGCCGGGCTCCGGCATCACGCAGCAGGGCGCAAGGAAGCCGCGCCGTGAAATCCCATGGTCGATCAGTTGGATTCCCCCGTCTCAGGCATTTTTCCAGGTGTGGCCGGCATGCAGGAAGAAACCGGCGCACCATGGCCCGGCCGACCTGCGAACGGGATCGCGTGGTGTGCGGATGGTTCGTGACCCGTCTGAATGCTAGTATGGTAGTAAAGGCGCAGCAAGCCGAAACTCGTATGGTAGCGCCCGGCGCCCGGGCATCGTGGCTGCGGGGGCAGAGGCGCGCCGCTTTATGCGACGTCGCATTTCTCAGCGCTGCGACTTATGGAAATCATTTCGCACAAGCACACGGACGGTTGAAACTTCGTACGGAATCGGCATGCTGTCCCGGATGGTCTGACCATTTCGCATGCAGGGGGCTCCCCTGCCGGAATTTTGACCATCACCCGTTCGAGCCGCGCGCCCCCGCATTCCGTCCATCCTCGACCAGGAAACCGCCGCCCATGTCCGCCATCCTGCTTCAGGAAAGTCCCGAGACGAAGGACCAGCCGCTCCGCGAAGACATCCGCCTGCTCGGGCGCATCCTGGGCGACACCGTGCGCAGCCAGGAAGGGGAGGCGGTGTTCGACATCGTCGAGCGGATCCGCCAGACCTCCATCCGCTTCCACCGCGAGGAGGACCAGGGTGCCCGCAAGGAGCTGGAAGCGATCCTGAACAGCCTGTCGCCGCCGCAGACGGCGCGGGTCGTCCGGGCCTACAGCTTCTTCTCCCACCTCGCCAACATCGCCGAGGACCAGCACCACATCCGCCGCACCCGGGCCCATGCGCTCGCCGGCTCGTCGCCGCGCGACGGCACCATGGCCCATGCGCTGGACGAGGCGATCAAGGCCGGCGTCACCACCCAGCAGTTGAAGGAGTTCTTCGACGGCGCGCTGGTCAGCCCGGTGCTGACCGCCCACCCGACCGAGGTGCAGCGCAAGAGCATCCTGACCGTGCAGATGGCGGTGGCCAAGCTGCTGGCCGAGCGCGACCACGGCCCGATGACGCCGGAGGAGGAGGACACCAACCTCGAATCGCTCCAGCGCGCCGTCCTGACGCTGTGGCAGACCGCGATCCTGCGCGCCACCAAGCTGGCGGTGACGGACGAGGTGGCGAACGGCCTGACCTTCTACGACTACACCTTCCTGCGCGAGATGCCGCGCTTCTACGCCCAGCTGGAAGACCATCTGCGCAAGACCGACCCGTCCTGGGCGACGACCGAGCTGCCATCCTTCCTGCGGATGGGCAGTTGGATCGGCGGCGACCGCGACGGCAACCCCTTCGTCACCGCACCCGTCCTGCGCCAGGCGATGCGGATGCAGAGCACCCGCGCCCTGCGCTTCTACCTGGACGAGCTGCACACGCTGGGCGCCGAGCTGTCGCTCAGCACCCGCGTCATCGACGTGTCGGAGCCGCTGCGCCAGCTGGCCGAGCGGTCGCCCGACCCGTCGCCGCACCGCAAGATGGAGCCGTACCGCCGCGCCATCTCCGGCATCTACGCCCGGCTGGCCGCGACCATGCGCACCCTCGACGGGCTGGACGCGCCGCTGCACGCGGTGGGAGACGCTCCGCCCTACGCGACCCCAGCCGAATTCCGCGCCGACCTGGAGATCATCGACCGCTCGCTGACCGTCAACGGCTCGGCGGCGCTCGCCAAGGGCCGGCTGCGCCACCTGCGCCGCGCCGTCGACCTGTTCGGCTTCCATCTCGCCAGCATCGACCTGCGCCAGAACTCAGACGTGCATGAGCGCTCGGTGGCGGAGCTGCTGTCCTTCGCCGATGCCGGCGTCGACTATGCGGCGCTGTCGGAGGACGAGCGGATCGAGCTGCTGGTCCGCGAACTGGAGACCAACCGGCCGCTCGCCTCGCGCTATGCCGGCTATTCGGAGGAAACCAGCTCGGAGCTGGACATCCTGCGCACCGCCGCCGACTGCCGCGCCCGCTTCGGCACCGACGCGCTGGTGAATTGCGTCATCTCCAAGACCGACGGCGTGTCGGACATCCTGGAGGTCGCCGTCCTGCTGAAGGAGGCCGGGCTGCTGCGGCCGAAGGACAAGGCGCTCGACCTGAACATCGCGCCGCTGTTCGAGACCATCGGCGACCTGCGCAACTGCGCCGCCACCATGGACCGGCTGCTGTCGATCCCGACCTACCGCAGCTTCCTGGAAAGCCGCGGCAACCTGCAGGAGGTGATGCTCGGCTATTCGGACAGCAACAAGGACGGCGGGTTCATGACCTCCGGCTGGGAGCTGTACAAGGCCGAGATCGCGCTGGTCGAGGTGTTCGCCAGACATGGCGTGCGGCTGCGGCTGTTCCATGGCCGCGGCGGCTCGGTCGGCCGCGGCGGCGGCCCCAGCTATCAGGCGATCCTGGCCCAGCCGGCCGGCGCGGTGCAGGGCGCCATCCGCATCACCGAACAGGGCGAGGTCATCGCCGGCAAATATTCCAACCCCGAGGTCGGCCGCCGCAACCTGGAAACGCTGGCCGCGGCAACCCTGGAAGCGACCCTGCTGCATCCGGAATCGGCCGAGCCCTGCACCGACCTGTTCCTCCAGACCATGGAAGAGCTGTCGGAGAGCGCCTTCAAGGCCTATCGCGGGCTGGTCTACGAAACCGACGGTTTCGAGAAGTATTTCTGGGAATCGACGGTGATCGGCGAGATCGCCAACCTCAACATCGGCAGCCGCCCGGCCTCGCGCAAGAAATCGACCAGCATCGAGGATCTGCGCGCGATTCCCTGGGTGTTCAGCTGGGCGCAATGCCGCCTGATGCTGCCGGGCTGGTACGGCTTCGGGTCGGCGGTGAAGGCCTATCTCGCCCAGCATCCGGACGGGATGGAGCGGCTGCGCGCCATGCACCGCGACTGGGGCTTCTTCCGCACGCTGCTGTCCAACATGGACATGGTGCTGGCAAAGTCGAACATCGCCATCGCGTCCCGCTATGCCGGCCTGGTGTCCGATCCGGCGCTGCGCGACGCCATCTTCTCGCGCATCCGCACCGAGTGGCAGGACAGCATCGACGCGCTGCTGGCGATCACCGAACAGTCGGCGCTGCTGGAGAAGAACCCGCTGCTGGCGCGGTCGATCCGCAACCGCTTCCCCTATCTGGACCCGCTCAACCACGTCCAGGTGGAGTTGCTGAAGCGCCACCGCTCCAGCGACAGCGGCGAGCAGATCGCCCGCGGCATCCATCTGACCATCAATGGCATCGCCGCCGGATTGCGCAACAGCGGCTGATCCGCATCGCTGACAATCCAGATCGCCGATTTGGAAAAGCCCCTCGTTCCCCGTGGACGAGGGGCTTTTCCATATGCGGACGATCCCAAATCTGCCCGGGCCAGCCATCTTGGCCTTGTCTTGTGCAATGCCGTTCAAATCTTCGGCGCTGCAATATGCCGCACGCGAATTCGGATGGCTGAACCGCAAAAAGTCATGGGGTCTTTCAAAAATCCGAATTGAAGGCCGGCGAATAGTTTGATAGCTGTCGCGGCCTCACCAGGAGAATTGGTATGACCACTCACTCACAACAGCAGCAGATGGCCCAGCCGGCGGAGCAGCGCGGGCAGGGATCGGCCGGCATCCAGCAAGGTATGTCGGATGCAGCCGCAGGCCCCGCCGGGGACGGGCAGGGCACCCAGGATTATTTCGGCGGGGCCTGCGGCGCCGGTGCCGGCGCGGCGATCCTGTGGCAGCCGATCACCGTGCAGAGGACCGGCCGTCGTTGATGGGTCCGGACAGCCTCAGCCCGGAAAGACGCCTCCGCCGCCCCTGAACGGAGCGGCGGAGAGCTGTGGTGAGAAATCCTCAGCCGGCCCGCATGCGGTCGACCAGGCTGTCGACCTGCGAGCCGAGCGAGCGCACCTCGTCCGCCACGGTGGACGACGCGGTGAGCACACGGCTGGCCGATTCGCCCGATTCGGCGGCGGCACGGGCCACCGAGTCGATGTTGCGGCGCACATGCTGGGTGCCGTCGGCGGCCTCGCCGACATTGCGGGCGATCTCGCGGGTGGCCGCGCTCTGCTGCTCGACGGCGGCGGCGACGGTGGCGGCGATCTCGTTGATCTCGCGGATGGTGCCGGCAATGGAGCGGATGGCGTCCACCGCATCCTGCGTCACCGCCTGCATCGCCTGGATCTGGCTGGAGATTTCCTCGGTCGCCTTGCCGGTCTGGTTGGCGAGGCTCTTCACTTCCGACGCCACCACGGCGAAGCCCTTGCCCGCCTCTCCCGCCCGCGCCGCCTCGATGGTGGCGTTCAGCGCCAGCAGGTTGGTCTGGCTGGCGATGTCGTTGATGAGGTTGACCACCTCGCCGATCTTGTTGGCGCTCTGCGACAATCCCTCGACCGTACGGTCGGTGCGTTCGGCCTCGTCGGCCGCCTTGCGGGCGATCCGGCTGGAGGTGTGGACCTGCGAGCCGATCTCCTGGATGGAGGCCGACAGCTCCTCGGTCGCGGCGGCCACCGCCTTGACGCTGCCTTCGGCCTGCTGGGAGGTGCTGGCGGCGGTCGAGGCCTCGCCGGTGGTGGTTTCGGCGTTGCGGCTCATGCGCTGGGCCATGTCCTGCATCTCGCCGGCGGCGCGGGCGACGCGGTCGAGCACGCCGCGGACGCTGCTCTCGAAACTCTCCGCCATCTCGACCATGGCGCGGCGGCGTTCGCCGGCGGCGCGGCTGCGTTCGGTTTCGGCCCGGGCGTTGGCCGCGTTCGCCTCGTTGGCGGTGTCGCGGAAGACCATCAGGGCGCGGGTCATGTCGCCGATCTCGTCCGTCCCGGCGACGGGGATCGGCGCGTTGAGGTTGCCGCCGGCAATCGCCCGCATGGCGTCCGACAACTGGCCGATGCGGGCGACGATGTTGCGGCCGACCACGAACCAGGCCAGCGCCGCGGCACCGACCAGGCTGGCGGCGGCGAACAGGATCAGCATCGTCCGGCCGGTGGCCAGCGCATCGGTCGCCCCGGCGGCGGCGGCGTCCGCCTCCTTCTTCATCGCCAGGATCTGGCCGTCGATCATGCCGGCGAACTCCTGGGCGATCTGGCGGTTCTCGGCCAGGATCAGCTCGTTCTCGTCGACCGCCTGCAACTCCGACCGGCGCAGCGCGAACAGGCTGGACTCGCCCTTGCCGAAGCCGGTCAGGGCTTCGGCGCTGCGGACCAGCTTCGGCAGCCCGTCGTCGCCGACCGACTGCAGGGCCTTCAACCGCTCCGTCATCGCCTTGGCGGCGGCGGCGTAGCGGGCCTCCAGCGTCGCCAGCCGATCCTCCGTCGGGGCCTGCGTCGCCTCGTTCAGGGCACCGACGGTGGCGGCTGCATAGGTCGACAGCTCCAGATATGTCCGGAAACGGGCCAGCCCGTCGCCCAGCAGATCCTGCATCGAATCGCGGGTCTGCGAGCGGATGTTGACGCTGGACAGCTTGATCTCGGCCTTCAGCCGCATCAGCGGCGATTCCATCTGGTCCAGCAGCGCCGCCTGCTTGCGCGCCGCCTCGGCCAGCACATCGGCGATCTTCTGGCGGATGGTGGCGCGCTCGCCGCTGTCCGCCGGCAGTTCCAGCGCCTTGCGGCGCAGGTCGAACACCCCGTCGGCACCGTCGCCCAGCAGGAAGAAGGCGTCGAGCCCGTCGGAGGTCTCCTTGCTCAGGCGGCTGCCCACCTGCGCGGTGGCGCTGACCATGCGGGCGGCGGCTTCCAGATAGTTTTGCTGGTGCTGGGTGACGGCGAAGGCGGTCTCGGCGCCGCCGGCGCGGGTCAGCGCTTCGGACGAAACGCTGAGGTCGCCGCGCACCTCATACATGGTGATCAGCGAGCGCACAGCGTCCCCCAGCGCGTTCATGTCGCGCTCGGTGCTGGTGTCCAGCGTCTCGCCCTTGCCGCGCAGGGTCGCGCCGGCCCGGTCGGTCAGCGGCGTCAGCGCGGCCAGGAAGTCGTCGTAGGAGGCCGCCAGCCCGACGCCCTTCTCCTCGCGGGTATCGCGAACGGACAGGCGGCGGTCGACGGCGGCGTTCTCCTTGTCCAGCGTGACGACCAGCGCCTGGGTCTTGGCCCGCAGGTCCGGGATGCGCGCATCGCCGGGGCGGCGGCCGCCCAGCTCGTCCACCAGGGCGGCCAGCGTCTTGGCGCTGCCCATGATCTGGCGGTAGGCGCGCTCGCGCTCGGCCTGGGTTTCGGCGGAGTCCAGCACCGGAGCGGCGGCGGCGATGCCGCTGCTTTCGCCGGACAGGCGCTTGGCCAGCTCCATTTCCGGCAGGCCGGTGCCGACGATCTGCGTCAGCGGCGCCTCCACCGCCGAGAAGGAGGTCAAGCCGACGCCGCTCGCCGCGACCGTCATGCCCGCCATGCCGGCGAAAGCCATCAGGAGCTTGCCGCGCACGCCCAGGCGGCGGCCGCGCGGTTGGCCGTGTGTCTCGCCATACTGCCGACCCGGCATCGTCGTATCGTCGCGGTCGTCGATCGTCATGCTGCGCCCCTAACCTCCCGGAAAATGTGACCGACCTGGCTTGCCGCCCCTTGTGTATTCGTCATCTATTCGTCGGGTGTGTCTTCGTTCGCACGCATGCGTTCGCCTGCATGCACCCGGATCGGCCTCGCCGCGGCCGCTCCCCCTCCCCCAAGGGATCGATTCGGTTCCGCACTGCTTGGCTGGCCAACCATACTGCAGTGTGGTTGACAGATCCTTACGGGGGAAGACCCATTTTCCGACATCGAGGACATAGCCTCTTTCGATGGAATGAAGGCGCCCGGCCGTCCGGGCATGCGTCATTATGACTATTGGCACCACCCGAAAGTGATAGTTCCTCTACCTGGCTTCAGCTTCATGTTACTCTTTCGGACAGGCTGGCCAGGATGGAGACGAGCTATGCGGGTCTGGCAGACGGTGATCGCACCCTCGGCGGCTGAGCTGTGCCCGCCGGCCGCCCCGCAACCGGTGCAGCTCGTGCTGGTCTTCGGCTCCGTCGCCCGCTTCGACCGCCCGGGCTTCGCCGAGGCGCTCGCCGCCGCCCATCCCGGCGCATTGCTGGCCGGATGCAGCACCGCGGGCGAGATCGTCGGCGACCGGGTGCTCGACGACTCCTGCACCGTCACCGCCATCGGGTTCGACCGCGGCGAGGTCGCGGCGGCGGAGGCCGATATCGCATCCATCGCTGAGTCCGGGCAGGCAGGGGAGGTTCTGGGCAAGGCGCTTGCCGCAAGGCCCGGCCTGACCGGCGTCCTTCTGTTCGCCCCCGGCGTCGCGGTGAACGGCAGCGCACTGATAGACGGGCTGGTGGATTGCCTGCCGGCGGGCGTGCCGGTGTCCGGCGGGCTGGCGGGCGACGGCGGCGCCTTCGTCCGCACCCTGGTCCTGGGACCGTCCGGCCTGTCGGACGGGCGGGCCGTCGCGGTCGGCTTCTATGGCGGGTCCCTGCAGTTCGGGCTCGGTTCCGTCGGCGGATGGGAGCCGTTCGGGCCGGCGCGCAAGGTGACGCGGGCGGTCGGCAACCTGCTGCTGCAGCTGGACGGGGAACCGGCGCTGAACGTCTACAAGCGCTATCTCGGCGACTATGCCCGCGACCTGCCGGCATCGGGCCTGCTGTTCCCGTTCGAGCTGCTGAACGGCAACCATGATTCGGTCGGGCTGATCCGCACCATCCTCGGCATCGACGAGGATGCAGGCGGCCTGGTCCTGGCCGGCACGGTGGACGAGGGATATTACCTGCGGCTGATGCACGCCAGCACCGACGGGCTGGTCGACGGGGCGGAGCAGGCCGGCGCCATCGCCGCCGCCGGTGAAGCGGAGGCCAGCAGAACGGAGGCCAGCCAAGCAGAAACCGGCGACCGGCTCGCCCTGCTGGTCAGCTGCGTCGGGCGCAAGCTGGTGATGGGCGACCGGGTGGAGGAGGAGGTGCAGGCGGTGGCCGACCGGCTGGGGCCGGGCACGGTGCTGACCGGCTTCTACTCCTACGGCGAGATCGGGCCGATGCGCGACATGCTCGATTGCCGGCTGCACAACCAGACGATGACGGTCGCCCTGCTGACGGAACGCTGACCGCATGCACCGCCTGCTCCAGAACCAGTTCAAGCGCGTGCTGGGCCTGCCCACCGCCGAGGCGGCGGAGCCGGTGCTGGCCGAGTTGCGGGCGCTCGCCGGCAGCGCCGGCCTGTCGCCGGAGGCGGCGCGGGTTCTGGACGGGCTGCCGGCGCTGTTCGCCCGCATCTCGCAAAGCTACGACCAGGCCGACCGCGACCTGACCCTGCGGGCCCGCAGCCTGCAATTGAGTTCGGAGGAACTTGCCGACGCCAACGAGCGGCTGCGGCACGAGGCGGCGGCCCAGGCCCACGCCATCCACCGGCTGCGCGGCGTCGCCAACAGCCTGTTGCGGGCCGACGGACGCCCGGAACTGCCGGATTCCGCCGACGCCGGCCCGACCGACAGCCTGGAACGGCTGAGCCAGCTGATGGCCGCGCTGGTTGAGGAGCGTTCCGCGGCGCAGCGGGCGCTGGAGCGGCAGAAATTCGCCCTCGACCAGCACGCCATCGTCAGCATCACCGATCACCGCGGCGTCATCACCTACGCCAACGACAAGTTCTGCCAGATCAGCGGCTTCCCCCGGGACGAACTGCTGGGCAACACGCACCGGATCGTGAATTCCGGCCACCATCCCGCCGGCTTCTTCGCGGAGATGTGGCGCACCATCATGGACGGGCAGGTCTGGCACGGCGAGATCTGCAACCGGACCAAGGCGGGCGAGGAATACTGGGTCGCCGCGACCATCGTCCCGCAACCGGGCACCGGCGGCAAGCCGCACCAGTACATCGCCATCCGCACCGACATCACCCAGCGCCGGCGGATGGAGGCGGAGCTGGAGGACAGCCGCCGCTTCCTGCAGAGCATCACCGACAGCATGGGCGAGGGCGTCTTCTCGCTCGACCGCGGCGGCTTCTGCACCTTCCTCAATCCGGAAGCCGAACGGCTGCTCGGCTGGCCGCTGGAGGATCTGCGCGGCATCACCCTGCACGACGCCGTCCATCACAAGGACGGGATGGGACGGCCGGTCGCCAAGGAGGATTGCCCGGTGCTGTCCAGCATCCGGCGCGGCGAGATCCACCGCTCGGAGAACGACCATTTCGTCCGGCGCGACGGCACCGTCTTTCCCATCGCCATCACCGCGGTGCCGCTGCGCGAGGACGGGCGCATCGTCGGCTCGGTCACCGTCTTCCGCGACATCACCGAACGCCGGCGCATGCTGACCGCCCTGCAGGAGAGCGAGGAGCGGCTGATCGTGGCGCTGGACGCCTCCAACACCGGGCTGTGGGACTGGAATCCGGTGTCGGATTACGCCTATTTCTCCGACCGCTGGCTGGCCATGCTCGGTTATGCCCAGGGCGAGCTGCCGCCCTGCGGCGCCACCTGGCTCGACCTGCTGCACCCCGACGACCGGGAGCGCGTGCTGTCCACGCTGGAGGCTCATGTCGGCGGACGGGCGCCGGTCTACGAGGTCGAGTTCCGCATGCGCCACAAGTCGGGCGACTGGGTGTGGATCCTGTCGGCCGGCAAGGTGACGGACCGCGATCCGGCCGGCCTGCCGACCCGCATCACCGGCATCCACAAGGACGTCACCGACCGCAAGCGCACCGAGGACGAGCTTGCCCGCGCCAAGGAGGAGGCCGACCGCGCCAACCGGCAGAAGAGCGACTTCCTGGCCAACATGAGCCACGAGATCCGGACGCCGATGAATGCGGTGATCGGGCTGAGCCACCTGATGATGAAGACAGAGCTGACGGCCCGCCAGCGCGACTATCTGGACAAGATCCAGGCATCGTCGCGAAGCCTGCTCGGCATCATCAACGACATCCTGGACTTCTCGAAGGTCGAGGCCGGCAAGCTGGAGATCGAGGCGATCCCCTTCCACATCGGCGACGTGCTGCAGGAGGTGGCGACCGTCGTCCAGCCGCGGTTGCGGGAAAAGGGGCTGGAGCTGATCGTCGATCTCGGCACCGGCGTGCCGGGCACCCTGGTCGGCGACCCGCTGCGGCTGGGGCAGGTGATCCTCAACCTCGTCTCCAACGCCGTGAAATTCACCGAACGGGGCGAGGTGGTGGTTTCGGTCGGCGGCCATATCGGCACCGGCGACGAGTACCGGCTGGAGGTGGAGGTCTGCGACACCGGCATCGGCATGTCGCCCGACCAGACGGCGGCGCTGTTCCGCCCCTTCACCCAGGCCGACAGCTCGACCACCCGGCGTTTCGGCGGCACCGGGCTGGGGCTGGCGATCTGCCGGCAGCTGGTGGAGCTGATGGGCGGCGGCGTGTCGGTGGAAAGCAGCCCGGGGGAGGGCAGCATCTTCCGCTTCTCCGTCCGCAGCCGCGTCGCCGCCGGGGAGACGGTGGACGACCGGCTGCCCGGCGACCTGATGGACCGCCGGGTGCTGGTGGTCGACGACAGCGACGCCGTGCGCTCCATCCTGACCGACATGCTGGAGCGGTTCGGGTTGGCCGTGGAATCGGTCGGCGACGGCCGGTCCGCCCTGCGCCGGCTGGAGGAGGGGCAGGCCGGCCTCAAGCCGGCGGTGGAGCTGGTGGTGCTGGACTGGCGCATGCCGGACCTGGACGGGGTGGAGACGCTGCGCCGGCTGCGCGCGCTCCCCGGTGTCCGGTCCCCGGTGGTGATGACGACCGCCTATGGCGCCGAGGGTGTCCAGGCGGCGCTGACCATGGCTCTGGGCGGCGAGATGGGCGGAACGCCGAACGGAGCGCCGCCGGTCACCGCCATCCTGGAAAAGCCGGTGACGCCTTCGGCGATGTTCGATTCGGTGATGACGGCGCTCGGCAGCTCGGCGCCGCGGACCGCCGTCGACTCCGCGCGCCGTCTCCGCGATCCGGCGCAGTCGACCGAACTGTCGGCGCTGGTCGGGCGCAGCGTGCTGCTGGTGGAGGACAATCCGGTCAACCAGCAGGTGGCAAGCGGCCTGCTGGAGCTGGTCGGGATCGAGGCGATGGTGGTCGCCAGCGGCGAGGAGGCCCTGCAATGCCTGCGCGAGGTCAAGTTCGACCTGGTGCTGATGGACGTGCAGATGCCGGGGCTGGACGGCTATGAGACGACCCGGCTCATCCGGCGCGACCTGGAGCTGTCGGCCCTGCCCATCGTCGCCATGACCGCCCATGCCATGGCCGGCGACCGCGAGCGCTGCCTGGACGCCGGCATGAACGACCATGTCTCCAAGCCGATCGACCCGGAAGCGCTCTACGCCGCGCTCGCCCGCTGGCTGAAGCCGGTGCGCGGGCTGGGGGGCGGGCTGGGTGGCGGACTGGGAGGAGGAGGAGGGGCGGGCGTCGCGCCGACGCTGGCGGCGGCCGCCGTCTCGGCCGCTCCGGCGCTGCCCGACAGCCTGCCGGCGCTCGATCTTGCGGTGGCGCGGCGAAACGTGAACGGCAACCTCGCCCTGCTGCGCCGCATCCTGGTCGATTTCGCCGCCACCCATGCCGACGAGGCGCTGCATCTGGATGCCGCGGTGCGCGAAGACCGCTGGCCCGACGTGCTGCGGCTGTCCCACACGCTGAAGGGCACCGCCGCCACCGTCGGCGCCATGGACCTGTCGGTCCTGGCTAGCGCGGTGGAGCAGGGTGCCATGGCCGATCCGCCGGTGCTGGAGGACGGCCTGCTGGACCGGCTTGCCGGCGCGCTCGCCGTCGTGGTGGAAGGCATCGGCGTCCTGGGCCGGCCGGTACCGCAGGATATGCCCGCGCCGGCTCCCGCCGGCAGCCCCCAGGCGGCCCGGGCTTCCACGCCCCAGCCTTCGGGGAACCGGCCCGCCGCGACGGCCTGTCCGCCGGAGATCCGGCAGGCGGCGCTGCCCCTGGCCGACCGGCTGGGAACGCTGCTGTCCGCCGGGGATCCCGAGGCGGTCGATCTTGCCGAGGCGCTGGTCGGCCTGCTGGCCGGCAGCCCGGCGGCGGCAGCAGCCGAGCGGGTAGCCCGCCATGCCGGCACCTTCGACTTCGAGGATGCCGCCACCGCCCTGGCCGATCTGCGCGACCGGCTCGGCGACCATGGAAGGACCGCAGCATGAGCATGCAGCCACCCGACAGCCCTTCCAGCGGATCTTCCGCCGGTGGCGGAAAGCCCCGCATCCTGGTGGTCGACGACGAGCCGATCAACCTGAAGGTGATGACCGACCTCCTGCGCGACAGCTACGGCCTGACCGTGGCGAAGGACGGGCCGCAGGCGCTCGCCCGGCTGGCCGGCGATCCGCTGCCCGACCTGATCCTGCTGGACGTGATGATGCCGGGCATGGACGGGGTGGAGGTGTGCCGCCGGCTGAAGGCCGACTCCCGCACCGCCGAGCTGCCGGTGATCTTCATCACCGCGATGGGGCAGGTCCATGACGAAACCCGGGGGTTCGAGGCGGGGGCGGTCGATTACATCACCAAGCCGATCTCGCCGCCGGTGATGCTGGCGCGGGTCCGCACCCACATCGCACTGCGCGAGGCGCGCCGCGCGCTCGCCGACCAGAACCGGCAGCTGGAAATCCGGGTGGCGGAGCGCACGCGCGACCTGCTGCGCGCCCAGGACGCCACCATCCGCGCCATGGCCTCGCTGGCGGAGACCCGCGACAACGAAACCGGCAACCACATCCGCCGCACCCAGAACTATGTGCTGGCGCTCGCCCTGCACCTCCGCCACGACCCGCGCTATGCCGGCCGGCTCGACGAGGGGACCATCGAGCTGCTCTACAAGTCGGCGCCGCTGCACGATGTCGGCAAGGTCGGCATCCCCGATTCGATCCTGCTGAAGCCGGGGAAGCTCAGCGACGACGAATTCCACGTCATGAAGACCCACGCCGCGCTGGGCCACGACGCCATCTTCGCCGCCGAAGGGCAGGCGGAGATGGCGGCGCTGGGCGAAAGCTCGTTCCTGCGCATCGCCCGCGAGATCGCGCACGGCCACCATGAACGCTGGGACGGCACCGGCTATCCCCAGGGTCTGGCCGGGGAGGCGATTCCGCTGTCGGCCCGGCTGATGGCGGTGGCCGACGTCTATGACGCGCTGATCAGCCGCCGCTGCTACAAGCCGGCCTTCCCGCACGAGAGGGCGGCGGCGATCATCCGCGAGGGCAGCGGCAGCCATTTCGATCCGGCGGTCGTCGACGCCTTCGTCGCCCTGGAGAACGAGTTCAAGGACATCGCCGGGCGCTATCGCGACGAGGAGTGAGCGGCAGGCCACTCAGCTCCATGAGACGGTCAGATCGACGATCCGGTCAGATCCACGAATCGTCCCCGCCGCTGCCGCCGCCATCGTCGAAGGGCGCGTCGTCCGGCGCCGGCTGGTCCTGGTCGTAGGAAACGTCCCGGGCCGCATCCTCTGGGAAGGCGCCCCGGTCGTCGCCGTAATAATTGTTGACCACCGTTTCGTTGACCGTCGTTTCCCCGGTTGGCGTCTGGGCCACCGCCTCGCCGAAGGGACCGGGGGAATGATGCAGCAGCGAGGAGATCGCGCTCGCCGCCAGCATGCCGCCGGCGACGCCGGCCGCCGTCTGCGCCGCTCCGGCGAAGAACCCGCCGCCGCGCGGGGCCATGCCGGCCTGGGGGAAGGGCTGTTGCGGGTAGGGTTGCTGGGGATAGGCCGCGCCGGGCTGTCCATAGCCGGGCACCGCGATGCCGGTCGGGGCATTGGGCGGAGCGGCCCATGGGGTGCGGCCGGCCGGCGGCGGGGCGGCAGGCTGCTCGCCGCCGCGGCTCCACGGGCTGCGGCCGATGCCCAGCGCGTTCGACAGGAAGCTGCCGCCCGTCGACGCCGGCCGGTCGGCACGGTCGCGCGCCTGACGCTCCAACTCCTCGATCCGGGTCTGGGCGGCGGTCAGGGCCTGCTGCTGGACCAGGACGGTTTGCGCCATGTAATAGGCGGACAGCGGCTGGTCCTGGACCGACCGGCGGATGAAATCCTCCGCCTCGGCGTCGCGGGGCTGGGCTTCCGCCTCGCGCAGGCGGCGGAACAGGTCGGACAGCAGCGTGCGTTCCTCGGGGGTCATCGACGTCTCCTGGCAGAGCGCCCGATCGCAATGGGGCACAATCCTTGATGTGGAGACGCCATCCCCCCCCGGACAAGTGCCCGGCAAGGGCCCCATTGCCATGGCGCCGCACCATGGACGCAAAATTGCGTGCCCATGGCAATTTTGCGCAAGCAGACCAAGGGCTTGGGCGCGTTTTCAGGCAGGATGCATGAACCGGCGGATGGTTGGGCTGACCATTGTGGGAAGAGAACGGCTATATCGGCTATGGCGTGGCGACCTTAACATATGACATTGACGGGGGTGCCCTTTTGGCCGTCGATGGGCCACATTCGGAGTGCGACCGCCGGGCGGCGCCGGTTGGGAAACCGAGACCAGGAATGAACGGGCGCCGAGACATGGTGGAACTGACCGACCTGGAGCGCGACGCGCTGACCGAGTTGGTGAACATGGGGGTCGGCCGCGCCGCGACCCATCTCAGCCGCATGGTCAGCGATCAGGTCCTGCTGTCCGTCCCGACCGTCGACATCGTCAGCCGGCTGGAGGCGTCGGCCTTCCTGAGCGCACGCGAGCGCAGCGGCCTGGTCGCGGTGGAACAGCAGTTCCGCGGTTCCTTCGACGGGCGCGCCATGCTGATCTTCCCGGAAGCCAACAGCCTGGAACTGGCCCGCGCCGTCCTGGGCGGCGACCTGACGCTGGCGGAGATCGTCGACCTGGAACAGGACGCCCTGGCGGAGATCGGCAACATCATCCTGAACGGCTGCCTCGTCGTCGTCGCCAACGCGCTGCGGGACCGGCTGACGATCTCGCTGCCGGCGGTGCTGCGCGGCGACGGCGCCAACATCCTGAAGGACAAGGGCGGGGACAGCGACGAGCTGGTGCTCTTCCTCTACATCGATTTCACGATCCGCAGCCGCAGCATCCGCGGTTACATCGCCTTGCTGATGGGGGTATCCTCGCTGGAATCGCTGAAGCAACTGATCCATGCCTTCATCGAGGGCATCGCATCCGAAGCCCCCACCTCCGCCGGAACGCCCGATGGCACCCACATTGCCTGAACAACCCACGTGGGCCCTGGATGTCCTGGGGGCGCTGGACGCCGGCATCCTGCTGCTGGACCGCCATTGCCGGGTGCTCTACTGGAATGGCTGGATGGAGCAGGCCTCCACCCTGCCGGCCCGCGAGCTGCTGGGCCACGATCTGTTCGACGCGCTGCCCAACCTGCGCGAATCGCGGCTGCACAGCGCGGTGCGCGACACGCTGGCCACCGGGGCGCCCGGCGTGCTGTCGCACACGCTGAACCCGATGCTGTTCCCGCTGCGCCTGCCCGACGGCCGGCGGATGGTCCACAATGTGCTGATCCGCCCGCTGCCGTCGCAGCCGAATTCCCATGGCGGCGACGCGCGCTGCCTGATCCAGGTGACCGACGTCACCGCGTCGGTGAACCGCGAGCGCGTCCTGCGCGAACAGCGCGACGCGCGCTACCGCGCCATCGTCGACACCGCTCCCGACGCCATCGTCACCACCGACACCCGCGGCATGGTGCAGTGGATGAACGGCACCGCCACCCGCCAGTTCGACTACCGGCCCGACGAGCTGATCGGCCACAGCGTGCGCGTCCTGCTGGGCGACGATGCGCCGGACTGGATCGCCATGGCCGAAGGCAGCGGCCCGGGCAGCCCCTGCGGCCTGGACATGGCCGCCCGTCCGGTCGAGCTGTCCGGACGGCGGCGCGACGGCAGCGCCATCGACCTGGAATTGTCGATGGCGCGCTGGGAATCGGAAGGGCGCAGCTTCATCACCGGCATCCTGCGCGACATCACCGAGCGCCGCCGCGCCCGCGAGGAGCTGCGGGCCAGCGCGCTCGCCATGCGGCAGCTGGCCGAACAGACCAAGGCGACGCTCGACGCGCTCCCGGCCTTCATCGCCGTGCTCGACCGCTCCGGCCACATCGTCTCGGTCAACCGCGCCTGGGCGGAAGCCGGGCCGGAACCGAGCTTCCTCGGCCAGGGCTGCATCGTCGGCGACGATTACCTCCGGCATTGCGGACGGGGCGAGACGGTCGATCCGCGCGCCGACACGGTGATGGACGGCCTGCGCACGCTGCTGAGGGATGGCGGCCCTCCGGTGTCGGCGGAGTATGTCACCAACAGCCAGCGCTGGTTCCGCTGCCTCGCCGCTCCGATGCCGGCGGGGCCCTTCGGCGGCACGGTGCTGATGCACATCGACGTGACCGAGATCAAGTCGATGGAGGCGGCGCTGCGCAAGCTGGTCGGCCAGAAATCGACCCTGCTGCGCGAGGTCAACCATCGGGTCAAGAACAGCCTGCAACTGGTGTCCAGCCTGCTGACGCTGCAGACCCTCAGCCTGCCGGACGAGCGGGTTCGGGTGCATTTCCAGGACGCCCGCAGCCGCATCGAGGCGATCGCCCGCGTCCACAACCGGCTCTACCAGGCCGACCAGTTCCAGACCATCGAGTTCGGCACCTACCTCAACGAGCTGTGCGAGGATCTGGCCCGCGCCTCGGGCGGCGGCGACATGTGCGACATCGCCGTGCGGTCCGAGGTGGTCGACCTGCCGATCGACCATGCCGCTCCGCTGGGCCTGATCGCCAACGAGCTGATCACCAATGCGGTGAAGCACCGGGGCGACGCGCCGGCCAAGGTGACGGTGACCTTCCGGCGCGAGGGGGACCGGCTGGCCCTGACCGTCGCCGACCGCGGCCCCGGCCTGCCGGCCAACTTCGACATCCGCAAGAGCCGCAGCCTGGGGATGCGGCTGGTCTCCAGCCTGGCCGGACAGATCCGGGCCAGCGTCGACATCGACGCCACACCGAAGGGAACCGTTTTCCGGATCGAGCTGCCGGTGCCCGACGCGGTGCCGCTGCTGGAATCCTCAGCAGCCGAGGAGTTCGGCGGATGAAGATCCTGCTGGTTGAGGACGAGGTGCTGATCGCGCTGGAACAGCAGCTCTACCTGGAAACCGTCGGCCACGACGTGGTCGGTCCGGCGGTGACCGCAACCGAAGCCGTGGCGGTAGCCACCGCCGACAAGCCGGATCTGGCACTGGTCGACGTCCATCTGGGCATGGGCTCGAACGGCATCGACGCCGCCCGGCAATTGACCGCCATGGGCGTGCCCTGCCTGTTCATCACCTCCTTCCGCGACGAGCTGAAGAAGGGGGGGCCGCTCACCGGCATCGGCTGCCTGCCCAAGCCCTTCACCCAGAGCGGCCTGCTCGCCGCCGTCGACGCCGCCCGCGCCATCCTGGCCGGCGAGACGCCGCGCAACGTGCCGCAGACGATGGAACTGTTCGTGTGACGCTCCGCTCGTCCGGAAGACGTGAGCCGATGCGGGATCCTACAGGAGACGGCGCACGGATTGGATGTCGAAGGTTCCGCCGCCATCGGTCGTGATGATCTGCGCCCAGATCTGCCACTGGCCGTTGACACGCGCGCCGACAACGGTGGATTGTCCCGTGCCGCCTTGCGTCAGGCGATAGTCGTTGCGCATGTAGCGTCCGGCATAGCCGGCCAGCGATTGCAACATCGCCCCGTTATCGGTGGCACCGTTCGCATCCTGGATGTTGTGGTGGGCAACCCGGACGATGCCGTTTCCGGCGCTCCAGCCGAAGGAGCAGCCATTCATCATGGCATTGAAGAACAGGGTGGCATTGGCCCCGATGGACAGCGAATAGCCGCTGTCGACGTTCCATGGCAGGAAATACGCCGTGCCGTCGCCATTGTTGTGCGGCCTGACCTGATACATCATGCCGTTGGTGTGCCAGCCATAGAGGAGTCCGCGATACCGGACGTTCACGGCATCGACATGTTCGACGCGGAAATGATGGGGCCGGTGGGCGCCGACACCGACTGTCGCCCCGCCATAGCGTTGATTCCAGTCACCGACGCTCATGCCGTCCGGCATGAAGAAGGTGACGATGTTACGCCTCAGGAATGCCCCTGGATCATTGCCGAGGGGCTGCGCAATCACGTTGGCTTGAACAACCGGCATGGAGTCCTCGTGCTGACCTTGGCAGGACGGGAATCGCGAACCCGCTTGTGGAACGCGGAACATTGTCCCTGAAGGTGGTACAGAGGCATTCCGGTTGTGGAAAGGCGATCTTTTTCCCCCTCCATTTATTTTCCGCTTGACGGCCGGCGGGCAGGAAAGCGGGCATGCGGTTCCGGTCAAGACGGCCAGGTCTCGACGGATCCGCCGCAAGCACTTCATGGAAGAGGACGGGGTGACGCCGCTCAGCGCCCCTTGGGCGGCGTTCCCTTTGGCGGCGCCCCACTGAGGGAGGTCTGGCGCGGCCTCTGCCCGACCGGCTTGCCCGGCGGCGGCACCACGCGGCGCCCCTGGCCGGCCTGCTGGGTCAGGAAGCTCTTGCCCTTCGCCGCCTCGCGCGGCTTGGCTGTCGCCCCCACCGGCTGCCAGGACGGGATCAGCTGTTCCTCGCCCGGCCCGATCAGATCCTCGCGGCCCAGCCGTTTCAGCGCCTCGCGCAGGATCGGCCAGTTCTCCGGGTCGTGATAGCGCAGGAAGGCCTTGTGCAGGCGGCGCTGCTTCAGCCCCTTGGCCGAGGACACCGTCTCCGACCCGACGCGGCGGACCGGGCGCAGGGGATTGCGCTCGCTATGGTACATGGCGGTCGCCAGCGACATCGGCGAGGGCAGGAAGGTCTGCACCTGATCGGCCTTGAAGCCGTTCCGCTTCAACCACAGGGCGAGGTTCATCATGTCCTCGTCGGTGGTGCCGGGATGGGCGGCGATGAAGTAGGGGATCAGGTAGAGCTTCTTCCCGGCCTCCTTGGCCGCCTTGTCGAACATCCGCTTGAAGTCGTCGTAGGCGCCCATGCCGGGCTTCATCATCTTGGCCAGCGGCCCCGGCTCGGTGTGCTCGGGCGCGATCTTCAGGTAGCCGCCGACATGGTGGGTCACCAGCTCCTTGACATATTCCGGATTGCGGACGGCGAGGTCGTAGCGCAGGCCGGACGCGATGTGGATCTTCTTCACCCCCGGCACCGCGCGGGCCTTGCGGTAGAGCTGGACCAGCGAGGAATGGTCGGTGTCCAGGTTCTTGCAGATGTCGGGGAAGACGCAGGACGGCCGGCGGCAGACCGCTTCCGTCTCCTTGTCCTTGCAGGCGAGCCGGTACATGTTGGCGGTCGGCCCGCCCATGTCGGAGATGACGCCGGTGAAGCCCTTGGTCTTGTCGCGGATAAGCTCGATCTCGCGCAGGATGGAGCCTTCCGACCGGCTCTGGATGATGCGCCCCTCATGCTCGGTGATCGAGCAGAAGGAACAGCCGCCGAAGCAGCCGCGCATGATGTTGACGGAAAAGCGGATCATCTCCCATGCCGGGATGCGCGCATCGCCATAGGACGGGTGGGGCGCACGGGCATAGGGCAGGTCGTAGACACCGTCCATCTCGTTGGTTTCCAGCGGGATCGGCGGCGGGTTCAGCCAGACGTCGCGGTCGCCGTGGCGCTGGACCAGCGCGCGGGCGTTGCCGGGGTTGCTCTCCTGGTGCAGGACGCGGCTGGCATGGGCGTAGAGCACCTTGTCGGCCGTCACCTGCTCGTAGCTCGGCAGCCGCACCACCATGCGGTCGGCCCCGGCGGCGCGCGGCGACACCGTCGCCGACGGATCGTCGATCGAGCTGCTGTCGACCACGGTCCAGCCCTCCGGCAGGCTGGAGCGCATGATGGCGGTGCCGCGGATGTCGGTCATCGCCTTGGGCGATTCCCCCGCCAGGGCGCGCTGGGCGATCTCGATGATGGCGCGTTCGGCATTGCCGTAGACCAGCAGGTCGGCCTTGGCGTCGGCCAGGACCGAGCGGCGGATCTTCTCGCTCCAATGGTCGTACTGGGCGATGCGGCGCAGGCTCGCCTCGATGCCGCCCAGCAGGATGGGAACGTCCTTGTACGCCTCGCGGCAGCGCTGGGAATAGACGATGACGGCGCGGTCCGGCCGCTTGCCGCCCTCGTCGTTCGGCGTGTAGCTGTCGTTGTGGCGCAGGCGACGGTCGGCCGTGTAGTGGTTGACCATCGAATCCATGTTGCCGCCGGTCACGCCCCAGAACAGCCGCGGCTTGCCCAGGATCTTGAACGGCTCGGCACTGCTCCAGTCCGGCTGGGCGATGATGCCGACCTTCAGCCCCTGCGATTCCAGCAGCCGGCCGATGATCGCCATGCCGAAGCTGGGATGGTCGACATAGGCGTCGCCGGTGACGATGATGACGTCGCACTGGTCCCAGCCCAGCCGGTCCATCTCCGCGCGCGACATCGGCAGGAAGGGCGCCGCCTTCGGGCGCACGCTCCGGTCGGGGCGGTGGGCGAACAGGTTGGGGGCCGCGAGCATCGCGTTCTCCGGGGCTCTTGAATCGGTGCGGGTGGACAAGCCGACACTCTTAGCGCGTCGGCCGGCAAATTCCCACCGCTGATAACGCAGCGGAGCGATGGGACATTGCGCGGGGGCGTGACGCAGCAATGTGGGACGCCCCCGCGCGGACGCAAGGGGCGGGTCAGTCGGGCCTCAGGCCGAGACGCTTTCCGCCCGGCCGTTGCGCCGCGCCACCGCCCAGCCGATCAACGCCCCGGCCAGCAGCACCAGCGCCGCGATCACGAAGGGCGTTCCTGGATGCGGGAACAGCGGATCCACCCCGACCGACGCGGAATAGACCGACCCGAAGAAGACCGGCGACAGGATGCCGGCGACGCTCGCCACGCTCATGGTGGCGCCCTGCAACTGGCCCTGCTCCGACGGCGAGACCCGCTGCGTCATCAACGACTGGATGGTCGGCATCGCCAGCCCCCACAGCGCGTTCGGCAGGATGGCGAGCGCGAACCAGCGCCCGTCCGGCGCCAGCCCCATGCAGCCCAGCCCGACGGCGCCGGCGAACAGGCCGAGGACCAGCGTTGCCCGGTCGCCCAGCCTCTTCACGACGTGGCTCACCAGCAGCCCCTGCACCGCCATGTCGAGCCCGCCGACCATCGCCAGCAGCAGCCCGACGTCCCAGGCGCTCCAGCCGAAGCGATGCCCGGCATAGAGGACGAAGACGGCGGAAAAGACATGGTGGGAGAAATGCAGCAGGAAATTGACCAGCGCCAGCCCCGACAGCTCCGGATGCGAGCGCAGCAGCCGCAGCGCGCCGAACGGATTGGCCCGCCGCCAGGAGAAGGCCATGCGCTTCTCCGGCGCCAGCGATTCCGGCAGCACGGCCAGGCCGTAGAGGAAGGTCAGGCCGCTCAGTGCTCCCGCGGCCCAGAATGGGGCACGCGGCGACAGCTCGCCCAGCAGGCCGCCCAGCAGCGGGCCGGCGATGAAGCCGGCGCTGAAGGCCGCCCCGACCATGCCGTAGGCCTGCGCCCGCCGTTCCGGCGGGGTCACGTCGGCCATATAGGCGAAGACGGTGGTGAAGCTGGAGGAGGTGATGCCGGCGACCGCCCGGCCGACCACCAGCCACCACAGGCTCGGCGCGACGGCCATCAGCACATAGTCCGCCGCCAGCCCCAGGGCCGACAGCAGGATGACCGGCCGCCGCCCGAACCGGTCCGACAGCGACCCGATCACCGGCGACGAGAAGAACTGCATCAGCGCCCACAGCGCGATCAGCGCGCCGTTGATGGTGCCCGCCCGTGCGTCGGAGCCGGAAAATTCCTCGATCAGCGCCGGCAGCACCGGAATGACGATGCCCATCGCCACGACGTCGAGCGCGGCGGTGACGAGGATGAAGGCCATCGCGGCCTTGCGCGGCCGAAGGACGGGGGGCATCGCGGAACCTTGGGAAACCGGAGGAGGGAGGGGAGGGCGCAGCCGCAAGAAGGCGGGCCGGCGCCGGAAGGCGTGCACCATAGGGGAACGCGCCGGAAATTCCAATCGGAAAATTTCCGATATCGGATGTATTCAGGCCCTTCGCCCGTCACTCCTCCAGGGTGCGCTCGATCCGGCGGTCCGGCACCAGCCACAGCAGGATCACCAGCATGTAGAGCAGGAGCGCCAGCCATTGCACGACGAAGGCCAGCGGGATGGCCATGGCATAGAGCGCCAGGCTGACCTTGCCCTTCAGGTCGGTTCCGACCGCCCGCGCCACGGCGGACTCGTGGCCGCCGCAGGCGATGATCGCCCGTTCGGTCAGGTTGTAACCGATGGCCGCCATGCCGAGGACGACGCCGTAGGCCGCCGTCGCCACCGGCGAGAAGGCGCTCGCATCGAGCCAGCGGATGACGAAGGGAACCAGCGACAGCCAGAACAGCAGGAACAGGTTGGCCCACAGCACCCGCCCGTCGATGCGCGTGGTCGCCTGCAACAGATGGTGATGGTTGTTCCAGTAGAGCCCGACATTGACGAAGGACAGCACATAGGCCAGCAGGATCGGCACGCGCTCCGCCAGGGCGGCGAGGCTGCCGTCCTCCGGCACCTTCAACTCAAGCACCATGATGGTGATGACGATCGCCACCACCCCGTCGGTGAAGGCTTCGAGCCGGCCGGCCTTCATGGTGCGATCTCCAGTCGCGGGGCGGGGGACGGCTTCACCGGCCGGCGCGGGGCTTTCCTGCCAACCTCAGCCGGCGGCTGCCGGCCCGGCCGAAACCGGATGCAGCGCACAGAGCGCGGTGCCGGCCAGAACCAGCGCACCGACGACGGCCAGGGGCAGGGCCAGCCCGCTCCGCATCACCAGGACGGCACCGACGGCGGCCCCGAGGAAGATCGCCGCCACGCTGGCCATCCGGCGCCGCGCGTTGGTGTTTCCGCCGCCGGCAAGGCTGGAATCGGCGGCCAGCCCGGTCAGGGTCAGGGTCAGCACCGTCGTGGTCAGGTCTGGAACCTTCAATTGCCGGACCGTGGCGTTGCGGAAGCCCATGGCGAAGCCGGTCAGGGCGATGATCGCATAGAGGCCGGAAGCGGGCGCCTGCGCGTCGATGTCGAAGCCGGTGGCGACGGCGGCGGCGATCCAGAACAGCGATGTCTCGAACAGGGCCGCGGCGAGCAGCCAATGCCGCATCGGCCGGCCGGCGAATCTCCTGCCGATCCGGCCGGCGACCAGGGCTCCGCCCAGGAAGGACAGCAGCGCCGCCACCGCCGGCAAGACCCTGAAGCCCGGCGTGCCGGCGGCGGCGAAGCCGAGGAAGACGACATTGCCGGTCATGTTGGCGGTGAAGACCTTGCCCAGCCCGAGGACGCTGACGGCGTCGACCAGTCCGGTCGTGACCGACAGCAGCAACAGGAGCCAGGGCAGGGGCGAAGGTCGCGGCGAAGGCAGGGGCGAGGTTCCGGATGCGGCCGGTGCGGACATGGCTGTCGTTTCCCACTGCTTGCCTCGGGTCGGACGGCACTATCGGCCCTCGCCGCGGTTGCGGTCTTGTCGCTTCACGACGGGCTTGGCAAATTCTGCACATGCCGCCGACGCGGAGGTGGCGAAGCCTTGGACGGATCGTCATCGGAGCAAGTCCGCCCGAATACCGCTATGATGGAGCGGAAGACGGACAGGGGCAGGCGATGCACGGCTGGTACTTCGTCGGTGACAGTCACGTCCAATCCTTCGAGATCGCGGCGACCTTCGGCCTGTTCCGCCGCCCGTCCCGGTTCCTCGTCGTCCCCGGCGCCACCGCCGTCGGCCTGCGCAATCCCGAAAGCCACACCCAGGCCATCGTCCAGTTCCAGCAGGCGTTGCTGCCCGTCCTGCCGGGCGTCGTCCCGGTGATCCAGCTCGGCGAGGTCGATTGCGGCTTCGTCATCTGGTGGCGGGCGCAAACCCTTGGCGAGCCGGTGGACGCGCAACTGACGGAGTCCATAAGCGCCTATGCGTGTTTCATCGACAGCTTGATCGATGCCGGTTACGGCCGGGTGGTGGTGACCGGAGCCGTCCTGCCCACCATCCCCGACGGTCAGCGCCAGGGTGCCGTCGCCCGCGCCCGCCACACCGTGACCGCAAGCCTGCGCCAGCGCACCGACCTGACGCTGCGCTACAACGAACGGCTCGCGGCGGAAGCGGCCCGGCGGGGGCTTCCCTATATCGACATTTCCGCGCGTGTCCTGGACACCGGAACCGGCCTGATCGCCGAGGCCTACCGCAGCCCGAACCCGCGCGACCATCACCTGCATCCGATCAGGGGCGCCTACGCCTGGGCCGACGCGGTCAACAGCCTGGAGGACCGGCCGGACGGATGCCCGGCGGACCATTCATTCCAGATACGGGCCGAAACAGCAGCTCCTTCGCATGGAGAGAAGGCTTAGGAACGCCGAATCCTCCTCATGCCACACCGCGCCGTGACGGATGGCGGGTTTCCAGCACGGCGAAGGCGATCAGCAACCGCCGCATGCAGGGGCTTGCGACCGGCTCCACCCCATGGAAGGAACGGTCGGACGGCGCGTAGGCCAGCAGATGGTTCGGCCGATAAGGGGCTTGGGCAACCAGTTCGAAATCCGCACGCGGATAGCGGTCCATCCCCCGCCCGCGGAAGCCGGGATCGCGCGGGCGGTACAGCGCGGTGCCCAAGCGTGATGCCTGCGGATCCTCAGGGGCGTCGTCCGCCGGCATGTAGAGCAGCATCGAGAACATCGTCGCCTCGATGTCCGTATGCGGCAACATGGCGTGGCCGGTATGGTCCTCGATGATGCGGAGCTGCAGCACCGGCGGGGCATCGACCCAGCCCAGCTTGCTGCGGACCTCGGGAAAGCGGTCCGCCATCAGCGCGACGATATCGGGATTGAACAGGCAGTCGCGCACCGCGCGCCACGCCGCAGCCCGCTCGCCGCCGCATTGCCCCAGCCAGCGCTCGGTCAGCGGCACCTGATGGCGCGAGGGCAGGTCGTCGGGCTGGAGAATGCCGAAGGCAAGACGATCCGGCCATTGGGCACAGGCGCGGGCATAAATGTCGGCAGGCAGGAAATCCGGCACCACCAGATGGGGGAAAGGGTCGGCGGCGATCGCCGTATCCGACAGGCGGTTCAAGGAATGCAACGTGTCGACGGTCATGATGGCTCCCGATGCGACCGCTGCGACGATAGCAACCCATGCCAGGGCAAGCAACGCCACACCGCATCACGGCCTGGCCATCGCCATTTAAAACACATAATATTGGTTATGGAAAATAATTGACGCGATGGATCGGCCGGCCCGGAAACGACAATGGGGCCGCCAATTCCTGGCGGCCCCTCTTTCCTCTCCTGCCAGCCTGTCCGAACCCTCAGCCGAAGCGGCCGGTGATGTATTCGGAGGTCTTCTCCTTGGTCGGGTTGGTGAAGATCTCTTCCGTGTTCCCGAACTCGATCAGCTCGCCCAGATACATGAAGGCGGTGAAGTTGGAGATGCGGGCCGCCTGCTGCATGTTGTGGGTCACGATGGCGATGCAGTAGTCGGAGCGCAGCTCGTCCACCAGCTCCTCGCACTTGGCGGTGGAGATCGGGTCGAGCGCCGAGGTCGGCTCGTCCAGCAGCAGGACCGACGGCTTGACCGCGATGGCGCGGGCGATGCACAGGCGCTGCTGCTGGCCGCCGGACAGGCTCATGCCGTTCTGGCGCAGCTTGTCCTTCACCTCGTCCCACAGCGCGGCACGGCGCAGCGAGAACTCCACCCGCTCGTCCATGTCGGCGCGCGACAGCTTCTCGTACAGCTTCACGCCGAAGGCGATGTTGTCGTAGATCGACATCGGGAACGGAGTCGGCTTCTGGAACACCATGCCGACGCGGGCGCGCAGCAGGTTCAGGTCCTGCTTGGGCGACAGGATGTTGACGCCGTCGAGCAGAACCTCGCCGGTCGCGACCTGCTTGGGATAGAGGTCGTACATCCGGTTCAGGATGCGCAGCAGGGTCGACTTGCCGCAGCCCGACGGGCCGATGAAGGCGGTGACCTGACGGTCGTACAGCGGCAGCGAGATGTCCTTCAGCGCGCGGTAGCCGTCATAGAAGAAGTCCAGGTTGCGCACGGTGAACTTCTCGGGCAGGCCGGCACCGGCGATCGGGCGTTCGGCACCGGCACCGGCGACCATGCCGGGGGGCATCCTGTGGCTGCCGTGGGCGGGGCTGTTGGCGTCCATGTGGGTCATCGTCATGGTTACTTTCTCGTCGTGCCGAGACCGGCCAGCAGCCGGGCGCCGATGTTGAGGAGCAGGATGGCGACCGTGATCAGCAGCGCGCCGCCCCAGGCAAGCTGGCGCCAATCCTCATAGGGCGACATCGCGTATTGGAAGATGACCACCGGCAGGTTGGCCATCGGCGCATTCATGTCCGCGCTCCAGAACTGGTTGTTCAGCGCGGTGAACAGCAGGGGCGCGGTCTCGCCGCTGATGCGGGCGATGGCGAGCAGGACGCCGGTGATCATGCCGTTGCGGGCCGCGCGGTAGGCGACCATGGTGATCATCTTCCATTGCGGCGCGCCGAGTGCGGCTGCCGCTTCGCGCAGGCTGTTGGGCACCAGCTTCAGCATGTCCTCGGTCGTGCGGACCACGACCGGGATGACGATGACCGCCAGCGCCATGGCGCCCGCCCAGGCCGAGAAATGGCCCATGCGGATGACCATCACCTCGTAGACGAACAGGCCGACCATGATCGACGGCGCGCTCAGCAGCACGTCGTTGATGAAGCGCACCACCTCGGCCAGCTTGCTGCCGCGGCCGAACTCGGCGAGGTAGGTGCCGGCCATGATGCCGATCGGCGTGCCGACCAATGTGGCGACGCTGGTCATCACGATGCTGCCGAAGATGGCGTTCAGCAGGCCGCCCTCTCCGCCCGGCGGCGGCGTGTTCTCGGTGAACAGGCTGATGTTGATGGCCGACAGCCCGTTGAACAGCAGCGTCCACAGGATGGCGACCAGCCAGAACAGGCCGAAGCCGGCGGCCCCGAGCGCCAGGGAGAGGGCCACCTTGTTGACGATGCGGCGGCGGTGGTACAGCCCCCCGACGGGGACGGCCAGCGTCGCGGAATTTGACATGCTCATGGGCCTCAGACTCCGGCCTTGCGCTGCAGGCGCAGCAGCATCAGCTTGGCGATCGACAGCACGGCGAAGGTGATCAGGAACAGGATCAGGCCCAGCGCCACCAGCGATGCGGTGTAGACGTCGCCGACCGCCTCGGTGAACTCGTTGGCGATGGAGGCCGAAATCGTCGTGCCCGGCGCCATGATCGAGGAGCTGATGCGGTGCGCGTTGCCGATGACGAAGGTCACCGCCATCGTCTCGCCCAGCGCGCGGCCCAGCCCAAGCATGACGCCGCCCATGACGCCGGTGCGGGTGTAGGGCAGCACCACGTTCCACACCACCTCCCAGGTGGTCGCGCCCAGCCCATAGGCCGATTCGCGCACCATCGGCGGCACCGTCTCGAAGACGTCGCGGGTGATGGAGGTGATGAAGGGCAGCACCATGATGCCCAGGATCAGCCCGGCGGTCAGGATGCCGATGCCGTAGGGCGGGCCCGTGAACAGGTTGCCGATGCCGGGCACCTGGCCCACCGTGGCGATCAGGAAGGGCTGGATCGTCGACTGCATGAAGGGGGCGAAGACGAACAGGCCCCAGATGCCGTAGATGATGCTGGGAATGCCGGCGAGCAGCTCGATGGCGACGCCGAGCGGGCGCTTCAGCCAGGCCGGGCACATCTCGGTGATGAACAGCGCGATGCCGAAGCTGACCGGAATGCCGACGGCCATCGCGATGATGGAGGTCATCAGCGTGCCGTAGATCGGGGCGAGCGCGCCGAATTCTTCGGTCACCGGGTTCCAGACCTCGTCGGTCACGAAACCGAAACCGAAGACGCGCAGCGCGGGCAGCGCGCCGTCGATCAGCGATACCGTGACGCCACCGAGGATCAGCAGGACGACCAGGGCGAAAAAGAGCGTGGCGTTGCGGAAGGCCGCGTCCTGCAGGCGCTGGCGGCGGGCCCGTCGTGTGGTGGAGGCGTGTTCGTCGGTCAAGGCTAGCGCGATCTCGGTCATGGCCGCTCCGTGAGACGTGCGGCGGGAACGGCGAATTCCGTTCCCGCCGGCGGATCAGACCACCGGATGCGTCGGCTGTGCACCGGCGCGTCCGGGGTGGGGTGGCCGGCTTACTTGGCCGAAGCGGTCCAGATCGGCTTGCCTTCGACCTGGATGCTCTGCGACCAGGTCTTCTCGACCATCTCGATCACCGACGCCGGCATCGGGACGTAATCGAGGTCGGTGGCCATCTTGGCGCCGCTCTTGTAGGCCCAGTCGAAGAACTTCAGGGCTTCGGCCGAGATGGCCGGATCCTGCGGGTTCTTGTACATCAGGATGAAGCTGGCGCCGGTGATCGGCCAGCTCTCGGCGCCCGGCTCGTCGGTCAGCAGGACGTAGTAGCCCTTGGCGTTGGCCCAGTCGGCGTTCGCCGCGGCGGCCTGGAAGGCTTCGATCTTCGGCTCGACGATCTTGCCGTCCTTGTTCTGCAGGCCGAGGTGGGTGATGTTGTTCTGCTTGGCGTAGGCGTATTCGACGTAGCCGACCGAGCCGTCCGTCTGCTTGACCATGTTGGCCACGCCCTCGTTACCCTTGGCGCCGATGCCGGCCGGCCACTGGACCGAGGTGTTGGCGCCGATCTGGGTCTTGAACTTCGGGCTGGTCTTCGACAGGTAGTCGGTGAACAGGAAGTTGGTGCCCGACCCGTCCGAGCGGTAGATCGGAGCGATGGCGGTGTTCGGCAGGTTCACGTTCGGGTTCAGCGCCTTGATCTGGGCGTCGTTCCACTTGGTCACTTCGCCCATGTAGATGTTGGCGAGCACCGTGCCCGACAGCTTGATCTCGCCGCCCTTGACGCCCTTCAGGTTCACCACCGGAACGACGCCGCCCATGATCATCGGGAACTGGATCAGACCGGCCTGCTCAAGCTCTTCCGGCTTCAGCGGCATGTCCGAAGCGCCGAAGGTGACCGTCTTCGCCTTGATCTGCTTGATGCCACCGCCCGAACCGATCGACTGGTAGTTCAGGCCGGTGCCCGTCTCCTTCTTGTAGGCGTCGGCCCACTTGGCATAGATCGGATAGGGGAAGGTGGCGCCGGCGCCGGAGATGTCGGCGGCCGAGGCAACCGACAGCGGGGCGGCCGACAC
Source organism: Azospirillum sp. HJ39 (assembly GCF_041507355.1). Taxonomy (NCBI): domain Bacteria; kingdom Pseudomonadati; phylum Pseudomonadota; class Alphaproteobacteria; order Rhodospirillales; family Azospirillaceae; genus Azospirillum; species Azospirillum sp. HJ39. The sequence goes on from NZ_CP167910.1 coordinate 516,043, forward strand.
GGACAGGACGGCCAGGGCACCGAAGGCGGCGCAGCGAACGAACGCCGAGGTCATGGTTTTCACGGCTAAACTCCCGATAGGTTTGGACGGTGTCGTTGGGATCGAGGAAAGCCCGGCCTTGGCCGGACGTCGGTACCCGCCTTCTTCGTCGCGGTGACCATAGCCGCGGCCGGTGACGGGTTTGTTTTGTTTACGTGTCAGTTTTATGAAACCAACCCGTGCTTGCCCCGGACCGCCCGCTCATCGCGCGGCCCGGATTTCCTGGAGGAACAGATGCACGGCCGAGCCGAGGCTGGTCGCCTCGTGCGACAGGCTTTCGGCAACCTGCAGCACGTCGCCGGCCTGGGCGCGCACCTTGGCCGCGGCCTCCGACAGGCCGGCGACATGGTCGGATGCCGCCTGGGTGCCGACCGCGACGCGGTGCGAGCTGTCGACGATGCTCGCCGTGATGGTCGCCTGTTCCTCGATCGCCGCGGCGATGGCCGAGGCGTTGGATTCGATGCGCTGGACGCTGCCGGTCATGGTCGCCACCACCTCCACGGTCTCGCGGCTGGCCGACTGGGTCGCGGCGATCTGACGGGCGATCTCGGCGGTGGCCTGGGCGGTCTGGCCGGCCAGTGCCTTGACCTCGCCCGCCACGACGGCGAATCCCCTGCCCGCCTCCCCCGCCCTGGCGGCCTCGATGGTGGCGTTCAGCGCCAGAAGGTTGGTCTGGCCGGCGATCTCGTCGATCAGCCCGACGACGGTGCCGATCTCGCCCGCCGTGCTCGACAGCTCGGCGACGGTGGCCTTGACCTGCTCCGCCCCGGCGGCGGTGTCGCCGATGATGCGGGCCGATTCGCCGGTGCGCTTGCTGATCTCGGCGATCGATTGCGAGATCTCAGAGGCGGCGGTCGCCACCTGCTGGATGCCGGCGGCCATTTCGCCCGACAATTCCATCGCCGCGTCGGCGCGGTCGTTGGCGTTGGCGGCGATGTCGGTCAGCGAGCGGGCGCGCGCCGCCATCACGCGGGCGGCCTCGGCCAGCGTCTCGACGCTGCTCAGCACGTTGCGCTCGAACTGGTCGGCGATCTCCAGCATGCTGGTGCGGCGGGCGGAGGCCGCGTTGCGCCGCTCCACCTCGACCCGCTCGTGCGCCTCCTCCATCGCGCGGGCGTTGGCGATGAAGACGTCCAGCGCCAGCCCCATGTCGGTGATCTCGTCGTTGCCGCCCGCCTTGTGGTCGACCAGCAGGTCGCCGCCGGCGACCCGGCGCATCGCGGCGGCCAGCGTTTCCATCCGGCCGACGACGCGGCGCCCGACATAGAGGGTGACGATCATCCCGGCCAGCAGCACGCCGGCGGTCGCCAGCAGGATCTGCACCTCGTTGGTGCGCTCCAGCGCGTCATGGGCGGCGGTCGCGCCATCGGCGGTCGCCTGTTCGGCCGACTGGACCAGCCCGTCGACCATGGCGGTCAGGGCGGCGCCGGTGCTGCGGTTGCTGTCGATCAGCCCGGCATTGTCGGCATAGGCCTTCAGTTCGCCGCCGCGCAGCGCCAGGATGCCGTCGTCGCCGAATCCCAGCGCCAGCAGCCGGTCCGACAGCCGGCGGACCTCGCCGCCCAGATCGTTCCCCGACTCCTGCAAGGTGTTGCGGATGGTCGCCGCCAGCGGGTCCAGCGTGCGCCGCGCAGCGGCCAGCCGGGCCGGGGTCTCGGCGTTGCCGGCCTCGGCCAGCTTGCCGGCCAGCAGGTTGGCGTCGGCCATCAGACCGCTCAGCACGGTGTAGCGGTGCTGTGCCGCCGGGACCACGTTGGTCGACAGATCCTGCATCCGCTCGGCGATGGCGTTGCCCGCCTCGGCGATGCGGCCGCGCGAGTTCAGCATGAGCGGCAGCATGCGGGCGTTGGCGTCGCTGTCGAGCCGGACGATGTCGTCGACGCTGGCCGCCAGCGAGGCCGACAGCTTGGCGGCCTCGGCGTCGGGAATGCCGGGGGTGAGATGGCGGACGCGGCGCATGTAGACGCTGCGGTCGCCGTCGCCGAAGGTCGAAAGCTCGTTGATCGCCGCGACCACCGGGGCCGCCGCCTCGCTCTTGGCCAGCGGGCGCAGGGCGCCCTGCACGTCGGACAGCGCGGAGTCGAAGTCGGTGGACAGCGACATCACCTTGGACCGGTCGGTCTCGAAGGCGCCGATCAGCAGCGACTTGGTCAGCGCCGCCGCGGCACCGCGCAGCTGGAACAGCGGGATCACCGTCTGTCCCAGCTCGCCGCCGATCACAGCGGAGGATTGCGAGGTCGTCTCCACCATCGCCGAGATCGCCTGGGCCAGCTGTTCGCGCGAGGCCTGCATGTCCGGCTTCAGCGCCGCCAGCAGCCGGGCATGGGCGTCGCTCAGTTCCGTCAGCCGGGCGCTGCGCTGTTCCTGCAGGCTCAGCCGCCGGCCGGTCGCCGCCTGCAGTGCGTCGATGCTGCCGAGCAGCGAGCGCGCGGTGCCCGTCAGCTCCCCAATGCGGGCCGCATCGCCCTGGCCGACCGACAGCCGGGCGAGCTGACCGTCCAACCTGCCGCGCTGCGCCTCCACCGCGCCGCGCAGGCGGACCAGATCGTCTTCGGAGGACGCGGCGTCGATCAGCGGCCCCAATGCCAGGACGCGGGCGGTGGTGGTGGCCAGCCCGTGCGCGGCGCTCAGCACCGGCACCTGGGTTCCGGTGATGTCGGCGACATGGCCCCTGACCGCGCCGTAGGACATCCAGCCGACCACCGCCGCGATGCAGGGCAACGCCGCCACGGTGCCGAAGGCGATCAGCATTTTCGACTTGATGCCGGACCGCCGGCGCGGGTCGATGCGGTCTGCCATGTGGGCCACCCGTGGCTTGGAGGTTGTCCGTGCCGCGCCCGCGGTTCTCCGCAAGCCGGCCGAACCCATGGGTAGCCCCTCTGTTTGGATGTTTGAGTGACGGTTCGGTGAAGTTTTCGCTACGCACAATCGAAAGATCGCTGCGCGCCACAGATCCGATTGGATCGGTCCTGGTCACGAACTGGAAACGCGACAGTCATGGTGAATCGGGTATGAACATTCCATACACGCAAAAGCGGCGCCCATCATTGCCGGGCGCCGCATTATTACGCATCCCAAGGCTGGACTGTCCGGTCCGTCGCCTGGACCATACCGGTGTTACACGACTTGAATTATACCGGCGGCGCGGTCCGCAGCAGGCTGTCGCGGCCGGCCTGCCCGGCGAACCAGGCGGCGAGCGCCGGCCTGCCCTCGCGCCAATCCTCATGCCCGAAGCGGAAATCGAGGTAGCCGAGCGCCGCCAGCACCGCCAGCGTGCCGATGCTGTCGCCGCCCTCCAGCGACGCCGCCTCCGCCTCCAGCAGGTCGAGCGACCGGGCGACCGCCTTGCGCTGGCGCTCCATCCAGCCGGCGGACTTCTCGCCGTCGGGGCGGTTGGCTTCCAGCCGGCGCAGGATCGCCGCGTCGCAGATGCCGTCGGCGATGGCCTGGAGGCGCAGCGCCGTCCAGCGTGCCGGGCCGGCGGGCGGGAACAGCGGCGCCCGGTCCCCCAGGCTGTCGAGATATTCGGCGATCACCGGGCTGTCGAACAGGGTCGTCCCATCCTCCAGGGTCAGCGCCGGCACCTTGCCGAGCGGGTTGTCGGCCGTCAGGTCGGTGTCGGCCGACCAGGGATCGGTCGACACCCGCTCCACCCGGTCCTCCAGCCCGCGTTCGATCACGACCATCATCACCTTGCGCACATAGGGCGAGGTGGGGCTCCAGCGCAGCGTCGGCATCGGCGTTCCTTCCACGGTGAACTTGTCTCGACCGAAGCCTAGACCGCGGCCCGGCGGCCGGTCCAGAGGCCCGGCCGGCAGCCCTCACCCGCGGAAATGGTCCTTGCGCCGGCGCAATTCGGCGAAGACCTCCACCGCCGGGGCGCCGGCCATGCCGACCGCCGCCTGGACGCCGGGATCGTCGGCGCGCAGGAAGGGATTGGTGCGGCGCTCCATGCCGATGCTGGTGGGAATCGTCGGCTGGTTGCGGTCGCGCAGCTCCGCGACCTCCTCCATCCGCCGGTGCAGGGCGGCATTGCCGGGATCGACCGCCAGGGCGAAACGGCCGTTGGACTGGGTGTATTCATGGCCGCAATAGACACGTGTCCGATCGGCCAGGGCGCGCAATTCCTGCAGCGAGTCCCACATCTGGGCCGGCGTGCCCTCGAACAGCCGGCCGCAGCCGAGCGAGAACAGGGTGTCGCCGCAGAACAGCGAGTCCGCCGCCTCGAACCAGAAGGCGATATGGCCGCTGGTGTGGCCGGGAACCGCGAGGACACGGGCGGTCTGGCTGCCGAACACGGTGCGGTCGCCGTCGCCCAGCATCGCGTCCAGGCCGGGGATGCGGTGGGCGTCGGCGCGGGCGCCGACCACGCTGGCGCCGTAGCGCTCCTTCAGCTCCCCGGCACCGCCGATATGGTCGTCATGGTGGTGGGTGAGGAAGATGTGGGTCAGCGACCAGCCGCGCCGCTCCAATTCGGCCCGCACCGGCGCCGCGTCGCCGGGATCGACCACGCCGACCTTGCCGGATGCCGCGTCGCGCAGCACATAGATGTAGTTGTCGGCGAAAGCCGGAACGAGAATGACCTCCACGGCAGCGGACTCCCTGCTGTTGCGATACGAAACCCGTGTTACGCTTGGGATACCATGTACACAGATATCGTCGATCTGAGGGAGTTCTACGAGTCCGGATTGGGCCAGACCGCCCAGCGGATGATCCGCCGGCGCATCCGCAACATCTGGCCCGACGTGCGCAACCAGATCGTGCTCGGCATCGGCTACACCACGCCCTACCTGCGCCCCTTCATCGGCGAGGCGGACCGGGTGGCGGCGGTGATGCCGGCCAGCCAGGGCGTCAGCTTCTGGCCGGCGGAGGGGCCGGGCATGGTGGCGCTGGGCGACGAGGCCGACCTGCCCTTCGGCGACAACACCATCGACCGCGTGCTGCTGGTCCATGGGCTGGAGGGCACCGAGCAGCTGCGGCCGATGATGCGCGAGATCTGGCGGGTTCTGGCCGGCGGCGGCCGGGTGCTGGCTGTGGTGCCGAACCGCCGCGGCCTGTGGGCGCGCGCCGACTGGACGCCCTTCGGCCACGGCTTCCCCTATTCCTCGTCGCAGCTGAAGCAGGTGCTGCGCGACACCATGTTCGTGCCGGAACGCACCCGCCACGCCCTGTTCATGCCGCCGCTACGCTCGCGTGTCCTGCAGAAGTCGGCGCCGGCCTGGGAAGAGGTCGGCGGGCGCTGGTTCAAGGCCTTCGCCGGGGTGACGATGATCGAGGCGTCCAAGCAGATCTTCGCCGGCGTGTCGCGCCGGGCGGCGCACCAGCCGGTCAAGCGCCGGCTGATCGTGCCGCTGCCGGGCGGCGCCGCGCCCGCCGCCCGCATCACCGTGCTGCGCAGCACCATCACCGGCAACGACCCGGTGGATAGCGGCCAGCCCTACCCGCGGACCTGACGCAGCGCGTCCGACAGCCGGCCGCCCAGGCCATTGCCCAGGCTGCCGGCACGGCTGGCGATGGTCTGCCCAAGCGCCGTCAGCTCGTCGAGCGTGCGCGTCACCCCGCCCAGCGTCTGTTCGGCGTCGCCGATCCGCTGCTCCGCCGCCATGGCGTCCTGGCGGGAGCGGTCGAGCGAGCGCGACACCTCCGCCGTCAGCGCCGCCTGTTCGTCGATTGCGGCGGCAACGGTGCCGTTGATCGTCTGGATCGAGCCGATGGTGGAATGGATGCGGCCCAGCGCCTCGTCCACCGCGGCGGTCTCCTTCTGCAGGTTGGCGACCTGATCGGCGATCTGCTTGGTGGCGTCGGCGGTCTGGCGCGACAGCGCCTTCACCTCGTTGGCGACGACGGCGAAGCCGCGCCCGGCCTCCCCCGCCCGTGCCGCCTCGATGGTGGCGTTCAGCGCCAGCAGGTTGGTCTGGCTGGCGATTGCGTTGATCAGCTTGACCACGCTGGCGATCTGTCCCGCCGCCGAGCGCAGCGAGGTCATCACCGTGGTGGCGCGGTCGCTGTCCGATGCCGCCGCGAGGCTGATCTCGCGTGCCTTGCCGGTGTCGCCGGAAATCTGGTCGGAGGTGGAGGCCAGACGGTCGAGCATGCCGGCGATGGCGCTGACCGAGCCGTCGACCGCACGCGCCGCCCCGGCGGCATCGGCGGTCTGGCGCAGCCCGTCGGCCCCGGCCTTGCGGACGGCGGCGACCGCCGTCTCCAGCCTGCGGCCCGCCTCCGTCAGCTCGCCGGCCAGCCCGCCGACCTCGCGCTCCACCCGGTCGGACAGGTCGCGCACCAGCGCGATCCGGCGGGTTTCCGCCGTTTCCGCCCGCAGGGCCGCCGTCACCCAATGGCGGGCGAGGCGGGCGTAGCGGCGGGCCTGCTCGGCCGTGCCGGTGATGGCGAGCGCGCCGACCCGGTCGCCGTCCAGGTCGATGGCGATGGCATAGCCCTCGCGCATGGTGCCGCCGGACTTCGCGGCGTCCTCCCGGCTGACCGCGCGTTCGTCCAGCCGGCGGCCGACGATCTCGGTGGCGACAGGATGGGCGGTGCCGATCCGCTCGCGCGCGGTGGAGGCGGTCACGCTGCCGGTTTTGCCGACGAAGGAGACGACGGCGTCCAGCTCGCGGCCGATGGAATCGCAGATGTCCTGTAGGATGGTGACGCTGATGTCCAAGGCGCTTCTCCCCTGTTCGGTCGGTTCGTTTCGTTGCCCCGCATACCAGACGGGGAATATCTTCCATTCAATCCGTCCGCATCGGATATTATACGCAGCACCTATGAATGCAGAGTTGAAAGAATGCCGCAGCCGGCCGGACATGCCGGTCGCCTGCCCTGATTCATGCATTCCCCATCCGATTCTTGTCTCTTGGACCCGTTCCGTTCTACTGGTTGGGTAGGCAGCGAATCGGGAATGCGGTCGGAAAGGCGGGAGATCAGGACGTGCAGACGGACGGGGCGTCCAATCGCGGGGCGGAGGTGATCCGCGCCCAGCTCGCGACCCTGCCGGACACGCCCGGCGTCTATCGGATGCTGGCGGCCGACGGGTCGGTGCTCTATGTCGGCAAGGCGAAGAACCTGAAGCGGCGGGTGGCGAGCTACACCCGGACCGACGGGCTGCCCGGCCGCACCCGCCGCATGGTGGCGCTGACCCGCGCCATGGAGTTCGTCACCACCCACACCGAGGCCGAGGCGCTGCTGCTGGAAGCCAACCTGATCCGCAGCCTGCTGCCGCCCTTCAACATCCTGGTCAAGGACGACCGGTCCTTCTCCTACATCGTGATCGGCAAGGGGCACGAGTTCCCCCGGCTGATGCAGCACCGCGGCAGCGCCGAGCGGCGCGGCACCACGGGAAAGGGCGGGGCCGGCAAAGGCAACCGCCGCGATTCGGACCTGTTCGGCCCCTATGCCTCGCCCCATCTGGTCGGCATGACCATCGCGGCGCTGCAACGGGCCTTCCTGCTGCGCAGCTGCGACGACGGGGTGTTCGCCTCGCGCACCCGGCCCTGCCTGCAACACCAGATCAAGCGCTGCTCCGCCCCCTGCGTCGGCCGCGTCGGCGAGGAGGAGTATGCCGCCCAGGTCCAGGGCGTGCGCGACGTGCTGTCCGGCCGCAGCGCCGAGGTCCAGGCGGACTTCGCCCGCCACATGCAGGACAGCTCCGACCGGCTGGAGTATGAGGACGCCGCCCGCTGGCGCGACCGCATCCGCGCGCTGACGGCGCTCCAGAGCCGCCAGGACATCAACCTGGAGGACACGCTGGGCGACGCCGACGTGCTGGCCCTGCACCGCGAGGGCGGGGCGGCCTGCGTCCAGGCCTTCTTCTTCCGCGGCGGGCGCAACCAGGGCACCCGCGCCTTCTTCCCCCGCATCGACGCCGAGGAGGAGCCGGGCGACATCCTGGCGGCCTTCGCCGCCCAGCTCTATGCCGACACCCCGCCGCCCGCCCTGCTGCTGCTGAGCCACCCGGTCGCCGCCCCGGACCTGCTGGCCGAGGCGCTGGGCCTGACCGCCGGCCGCCGCGTCGCGGTGGAAACCCCCAGGCGCGGCCCCAAGCGCCGCACCGTCGAGCATGCGCTGACCAACGCCCGCGACGCGCTGGGTCGGCGGCTGGCCGACCGCTCGACCCAGGCGGCGCTGCTGGAGGGGGTGGCGCGCGTCTTCGCCCTGCCCGCCCCGCCGCGCCGCATCGAGATCTACGACACCTCGCACATCCAGGGCGCCTTCCCGGTCGGCGCCATGGTGGTGGCGGGGCCGGAGGGGTTCCAGCGCAACGCCTACCGCCGCTTCCACATCCGCGATCCCGAGGCGGCCGGCGACGATTACGCCATGCTGCGCGAGACCTTCACCCGCCGCTTCGCCCGGGCGCGCACCGACGATCCAAGCCGCGACGAACAGGGCCGCAGCGCCGGCCTGTGGCCCGACCTGATCCTGATCGACGGCGGGCTGGGCCAGCTCAACGCGGTCCGCGACGAGCTGGCAATGCTGGGGATCACCGACATCCCGCTGGTCGCCATCGCCAAGGGGCCGGACCGCAATGCCGGGCGCGAGCGCTTCTTCCGACCCGGCCAGCCGCCGCTCAGCCTCGCCGCCAACGACCCGGTGCTGCATTTCCTGCAAAGGCTGCGCGACGAGGCCCACCGGACCGCCATCGACAGCCACCGCGCCCGCCGCATGAAGGCGATGTCGCACAGCCGCATCGACGGCATTCCCGGCATCGGCCCGACCCGCAGGAAGGCGCTGCTCCACCATTTCGGCAGCGCCACCGCCGTCGCGTCGGCCGGGCTGAAGGATCTGGAGGCCGCCCCCGGCATCAGCGCCGCCATCGCCCGCAAACTCTACGAGCATTTCCATGGGTAAAGCCGGGGGGAACGCTCCCCTACGGCACAAGCTTGCCGGTGAACGGGTTCCAGCCCAGCGCCGCCAGCGCCGCCCAGGCGGTGGCGCCCAGATGGGGACGGCGGTAATAGAGGAAATCGTCGGTCTTGCTGTCGGGGCCGATGGCCAGCCCGGTGGTCAGAACCTGCGGCCGGGTGGCGTAGAGATAGCCGCCGGGGCTGAACTCCTTGAGGATCTCGCCGAACAACCGGTCGGCATCGCCGCGCCGCCCGACCATGCGGTAGGCAAGCGCCGCCTGCGCCGTGCCCTCCACCCACATGCCGTCGCGGTCGTCGTTGAAGTCGAAGCCGCCGTCGGCGCCATGCGCGCGCTCGGCATAGGACAGCGCGGCCCGCCACGCGTCGGGCGCATCCGGCAGCAGCAGCGGCCAGAGCTGGGCGTCCAGCCCGGAGGTGGCGTTGCTGACCGTCACGCCGTCCGGCGCGGTGCCGATGGGGAAATGGCCGCCGCCGGCCGCCCACAGGGCGTCGAGGAAGCCGCGCGCCTCGCGCTCCGGCCCGGCGAAATCGCCGCCCAGCCAGCCGAACAGGGCGACGAGGTCGGTGTTGTGCTCGGTCGATTTCCACGGCAGCGGCTGCGGCGAATCGTCGAAGCCCTGGAGGCCGCCGTTGAAGCCGCCGGGGCCGCGCGGGTCGCGGGTGTGGTCGACGGTCCAGCGCGCCAGCTCCGCCGCGCCGTCGCGGAAGCGGGCCTCGCCGGTGCGGTCGGCAAGCGTCATCAGCGCCAGCCCGGCCCAGGCGACGTTGCCGGTGGCGGTGCCGACCTGATAGGGATCCTCGCCCCACTGGTTGCCGACCGCGTCCCACCAACCGTTGGGCGGGATCGGCCGCTGTTTCTGCGCGCCGCCGCGGTAGGCGTTGCGCAGCCGCCCCTTCCTGCCGGCGCGGTCGAGCGACACCGCGTCCAGCAGCGCCTCGCCGATGCGCAGCGCCCGGTCCTGCCGGCCGCAGGCGGTCAGCGCCATGATCGCCAGCGCGTTGTCGTAGGTGAAGGCGGCATTCGACAGCGCCGGTTCCGAGGTCGGGCCGGGGGCATAGGAATTGTCGTAGCTGCGCAGGAACAGCGGCCCGCGGCCCGACACCTCGTCGACGCGGGCCGTCAGCGTCGCGCAGGTCTTCTGCGCCAGTTCCTTCGCCGGGGCCGCCGGGGCCGCCGGAGCGGCGGCGGATGCGGGAGCGGACACGGTCATGGCGGCGGACAGCCCGAGCAGGACGGCCGCCAGCGCGGCGCGGCGGAACCGTGCCAGCCCTTGCCCGGACTCTCGCTTTTCGCTGACACGCTTGGACATATCGCTGACCGCCGGCCTGATCTGGAGGGCTCCCAGATATGGCCCCTTTCCCGGCCGGCGGCAACCGCAAGGCGGTCAGCGGCGCCCCGCAAGCCAGCCATCCACGCTGAACCGGCCGCCGCCCGCAGCGGCCAGCCCCAGGAAACCGCCGATGATGGCGAGGTTCTTCATGAACTGGATCTGCTGCATCTTCATCGCCTCCGGCGCGGCATCCCAATAGCGGTGGGCGATCAGTGTCGCGGCGACGGTGAAGGCGGCGACCAGCAGCGCCGCCAGCCGGGTCCAGGCGCCCAGCACCACCGCCAGCCCGCCGAACGCCTCGACCAGCGCGCCGACGGTGCCGAGCACCGCCGCCATCGGCACGCCCTGGCTTTCCAGCCCGCCGATGAAGCCGCCGAGCGCCATCAGCTTGCCGAAGCCGCTCTGCACGAAGATCGCCCCCAGCAGCACGCGCGCCGCCAGCAGCAGCGCATCCTGTCCGGCGGTCGTCACGCCGGCCATGCCGGCACCGGTCGAAGTGGTCGAACTGGTCATCATCGCCGTCATCCCCCTGCTGCGCGCCGGCCAGGCTTGCCGGGCGCTTCTCTCAGGAGATGGGACGGCGGCGGGCCGACGGTTATTCCGCCGATGGCAGAGGAAAGCAGGCAGAGGAAAACAGGGCCTTGCGCTCAGGCAGTCTTCCACAGCGTGATGATCAGGACGCCGGCCACCGTCAGGGCGGCACCGGCCAGTTGCAGCCAGCCCAGCGGCTCCGCCAGCACCAGATAGCCGAACAGCGCGGCGGCGACCGGACCGATGGCGCCGCTCAGCGCCACCATGTTGGCGCCGACCCGCCGCAGCGCCTCCGCCGTCATCAGGACGGGCAGCACGGTGCAGACCACCGCCATCGCCGCCGACAGCCCATAGACCGGCAGCGGCAGGTCGAGCGCCGACAGCGGCCGCAACACGGCGAACTGCGCGATGCAGCACAGCGAGGCCGCCGTCATCGCATAGGCGGTGAAGCGCATGGAGCCGATCCGCTGCACCACCCGGCTGCTGCCGACCAGATAGATCGAATAGAGGAAGGCCCCCATGAAGACCAGCCCGGCCCCGGTGAGGAAATCGGGATGGCCGGTGCCGATCTCCGACCACACCACCAGGGCGACGCCGGCATAGGAGACGACCAGCGCCACCACCTCGCGCAGGCCGATCCGCTTGCCGAGGAACAGTGCCGACAGCAGCACCACGATGGTCGGATAGAGGAACAGCAGCAGCCGCCCCATCCCGGCCGAGACATAGCGGAGCCCGAGGAAATCGCAGAAGCTGGCGGCGTAATAGCCGGTGATGCCGAGCCCGATGGTCAGCGCCAGATCGCGGCCGGAAACCGCAGCCCGCTCGCCCGGCTTCCCCGCCCCCCGCCGCCCCGACCACAAGGCCATGCCCAGGAAGAAGGGCAGCGCGAAGACCATGCGCAGCATGATCAGCGTCACCGGATCGACGTCGTAGCGGTAGGCCAGCTTGATGATGACCGGCCGCATCGAGAAGGCCACCACCCCCGCCACCGCCAGCCCCAGCCCGATGAGCAGATGGACCGGCGGAAGCAGGGAGGTCTCGACGGCGGGGCCGGACGGCAAGCTGGAAGACGGCAGACTGGAAGACGGCAGACTGGACTGGGACAAGGGGGGCACTCGGGATCGGGAGGGGGAGGCCATTCAAGCATCCCCGCGCCGGTTTGGCTCCCCCCAAGGCCGCGGGCGGCCATGCCCGCAGCCACACCCTGGAATGCACCGTCCGCGCTGCTGACGGTGAAGAGCCTCGACGATCAGCCGGCGGGAGCCGCGGCGACGGCGGTGCCGGTCATCGGCGCCAGGCCGGTGAAGCAGATGCGGGCCTCCTGCCCGATGGCGATGGAATGCACGCCGGTGAGGGCGCCGGTCGACACCCATTGCCCGGCCTTCAGCGGCCGGCCCAGCCGCGCGGCCATGCCCAGCGCCACCGCAACCGCGGCGGGGATGCCGCCCGGCAGCTTGGCGGCGCTGCCGACGCCGACGCTCTGCCCGTCGATCAGAACCTCGGCGCGCAGGACGTCGGCGCCCTCGACAGCGCCGACGATCTCCTCGCCGACGATCAGGCCGGTGTTGTTGCCGAACACCGCGGTCGAGGCGGTCGGCCCCAGATCGTTGACCGGGGCCAGCGGGCCGCCCGCCACCTCGATGGCGGCATGGACGGCGGCGATGAAGGCGGCGGCCTCCGCCGGGCTGTAGTCCAGCTTGTCGACGGGCGCGTCGGCGGCGATGCGCACCGCGAACTCGGCCTCCACCGCGCCGAAGCCGCCGGCGATCACCGGGAAGCTCAGCGGACCGTCTCCACCCTGCACCACCGTGCCGGCGAAGACCGGGCCGATGAAGCGGATGGCGCCCAGCGCCTCCTCCAGCGCCGGGGGCACGCGCGCCACCTTCCAGCCGGCCACCTCGTCGGGCCAGGACGCGGTCGCGGTGGCCTGGATGGCATAGGCGGTCGCCAGGTCGGCCGGCAGCGGGCCGGGGAACCCGGCAAGGCCGGTCGCGCCGCGGCGGGCGGCGACGAAGCGGGCGGCGGCCTCGGCGATCACCGGGTCGGCCAGGGTCGGGGCGCTCAGCCCGATGGGATGCGTGACGGTCATGACGGGGTCTCCACTGCCTTCTCCACTGTGGAGGGCGCGGCGACTGTAGCCGCCCGGCGCGCCGCGGGAAAGTGCGCTGCACAAACGAAGCCCCCGACAACGCGACGCCCGAAAGGCAGGGTGGACGGACCGTGGGGATGGCGCGACACTGGACCGGAGCTTGCCAGGGGAGAGGCCATGCAATCCGCCGCCAATCCACGCGCTACCGACCCGCTGTTCCGCCGGATCGAGGCGCGGCGTGACGATCTCGTCGCGCTGACGCAGGCGCTGATCCGCATCCCGACCGTCAATCCGCCCGGCGACGCCTACACCGCCTGTGCCGAACTGATCGGCCGGCGGCTGGCGGCGCGCGGCTTCGCGGTCGAGTATGTGCGGGCGGAGGGGGCGGCCGGCGACAGCGACCGCTATCCGCGCACCAACGTCATCGCCCGCATCGAAGCCCCGCGGCCGGGGCCCTGCGTCCATTTCAACGGCCATATCGACGTGGTGCCGGCCGGAGAGGGCTGGACCGTCGACCCCTTCGCCGGGGTGGTGAAGGACGGCCGGGTCTATGGCCGCGGCGCCTGCGACATGAAGGGCGGCATCGCCGCGTCCATCGTCGCGGTGGAGTCGCTGCTGGACGAAGGGCTGCTGACCGCGGGGGCCCTGGAGATCTCCGGCACGGTGGACGAGGAATCCGGCGGCTATGGCGGGGTCGGCCATCTGGCGAAGCTCGGCTATTTCTCACGGCCCAGGGTCGACCACGTCATCATCCCGGAGCCGCTGAACGTCGACCGCGTGTGCGTCGGCCACCGCGGCGTCTGGTGGGCGGAGATCGAGACCAAGGGCCGCGTCGCCCACGGCTCCATGCCCTTCCTCGGCAACTGCGCGGTGCGCCACATGGGCGCGGTGCTGCACCGGATCGAGACCGAACTGCTCCCCCGCCTCGCCGCCAAGCGCACCGACATGCCGGTGGTGCCGGAGGGCGCGCGCCAGTCCACCATCAACATCAACGCCATCCATGGCGGCCAGCGCGACGACCATGACGGGCTGCCCAGCCCGATGGTGCCCGACCGCTGCCGCATGGTGATCGACCGCCGCTACCTGATCGAGGAGGATCCGGCGGCGGTGCGCGGCGAGATCGTCGCCATCCTGGAGGATCTGCGCCGCAGCCGCCCCGGCTTCGACTACGAACTGCGCGAGGTGCTGGCCTTCCTGCCGACGATGACCGACGCCGACGCCCCCGTCGTCCGGGCGGTGGCCGCCGCCATCGAGACGGTGCTCGGCCGCCCGGCGCAGCGCGTGGTGTCGCCCGGCACCTACGACCAGAAGCATGTCGTGCGCATCGGCAATCTGAAGGACTGCATCGCCTATGGCCCCGGCGTGCTCGACCTCGCCCACCAGCCCGACGAATGGGTCGGCATCGACGACATGGTGCATGCGGCGCAGGTGATGGCGCTGGCGACGCTGGGGCTGTTGGCGCCGGGCGGCGCAGGGCCGGACTTGCCCTTCTGAAAGGCCGTCCGCGACCGGCGGAGGCGCCGCGCGCGGATCAGCGCAGTTTGCGCGCGTGGACTTCGATCAGGCAGTCACGGAAGGCCTTGGCCACCCGCGACAGCACGCTCTGCGGCAGATGGGCGACGCACAGCGCGATCTTGAAGCTCAGGAGATCGGGGCGCAATGCCCGCATCTCCCCGCCATCGACCCAGCGCTGGGCATAGTGGCGCGGCAGGAAGCTGACGAACCGGCCGCTCAGGACCAGATGCGCCTGCCCCTCCATGTTGTAGGCGGTGGCGCTGGGCGCATGCTTGAACAGCGTGTTGAAGCCAGTCGCCACGGCATAGCCGCGGCGGGCATAGGCCTGTTCGGCGATGCGTTCCAGCGACACCCGCGCGGCGTCCGCCGCGTACAAAGGATGGCGGGCGCCGCAGAACAGGTTCTGCTCCTCGTGGAACAGCTGCTGCAGCTGAACCGCGCCGTTCATCGGCTGGTTCGGCACGATGGCGATCTCCATCTGCCGGCTGAGCAGCTCGGTCTCGATCTGGTTGGGCGAGACGATCATCAGCGTCAGATGGACGTCCGGAACCCGTTCGTTGAAGGCGGCGACCGCCCGGTCCAGGGCGCAGGCTGGATTTTCGACCACGGCATCGACGACGCCGATCCGCAGCTCCCCGACCAGCCGGCCGCGCATCGCGCCCACCTCGGTGCGGAAATTGTCCATCGCCGCGAAGAACTTGATGGTTTCCGCGTAGATCTTCTGCCCATGTTCGGTCAGCGAGAATCCCGACCGCCCGCGCCGGCACAGCGTCAGCCCGAGGCGGGTTTCGAGCGCGGCCATCTGCGCGCTGATGGTGGAGCGCGAGATGCCGAGCTCGCCCTGCGCCTGGGTGAAGCCGTTGTTCTCCACCACGGTCCGGAAGATCCGGAGCTGGCGCAGGTCGACGTCGCTCAGCGGCGGCAGGCTGGGCTGCATGATAGGTTGGCTTTGTCGGACGTGAAGGTTTGAACTTCGATATTATTGGACGTTTCATCCTATGGCAACGTTGCGGTCATCGACCCCCGTGGAGACCGCGATGCCCCTGAAATCCGACGGCGGACAGCCTCTGCCGGATGCCGCGCCGATGCCTGCGCCGCCTTCTGCGCCGACATCCTTCCAACCCGTGTCGGCATTCGACCTGCCGCGCTATGCCGGACTGCCCAGCTTCATGCGCCTGCCCTATCTCGGGCTGGACGACGCGGCCACCGCGGAGGTGGACATCGCCATCGTCGGCGTGCCGTGGGACGGCGGCACCACCAACCGGCCCGGAACGCGCCATGGCCCGCGGCAGCTGCGCGACCTCTCCACCATGATCCGGCCGGTCCATCCGGTGAGCGGCGTCAACCCGTTCACCCTGCGCAACGTCGCCGACCTGGGCGACTCACCGGTCAATCCGGCCGACGTCGCCGACGCGCTCGACCGCATCGCCGGCTTCTACGGCAAGCTCACGAGCCGCGGCATCACGCCGCTCAGCGCCGGCGGCGACCATCTGGTCTCCTACCCCATCCTGAAGGCGCTGGGTGCCGACGCGCCGCTCGCGATGATCCATTTCGACGCGCACACCGACCTGTTCGACAGCTATTTCGGCGGATTCAAATACACCCACGGCACGCCGTTCCGCCGCGCCATCGAGGACGGCTATCTCGACCCCCGCCGCGTCGTCCAGATCGGCATCCGGGGAACGATGTATGACGGTGCCGACGTCGCCTGGGGCCTGGAACAGGGGGTGCGGATCATCCGCATCGAGGAGGTCGAGGATCGCGGCATCGACTCCGTCATGGCGGAGGCGCGCTCCATCGTCGGCGACCATCCCACATATCTCAGCTTCGACATCGACGCCATCGATCCGGCCTTCGCGCCGGGCACCGGAACCCCGGAAGTCGGCGGCCTGACCACGCGCGAGGCGCAGCGGATGGTACGGCTGCTGTCGGGCCTGAACCTCGTCGGCGCCGACCTCGTCGAGGTCTCGCCGCCCTTCGACCCGTCTGGCGGCACCGCCTGGGTCGGCATCTCGATGATGTTCGAGCTGCTGTGCCTGCTCGCCACCTCGCCCGCCACGCTGCGCCGCAAGGCCTGATCCGCAGGCTCCGCCCCGCCCGGCCATTGCGGCCGCGGGATCGCGGCCTCCCTTATCGCCCCCTCAAAAACCAGAGAGCCCGAAGCATGAAGCAGTTTCTTTCGCGTCTTCGCGCACCGGCCCTTGCCTTCCTCGCCGCCCTGGGCGGCTTTGCGACCGGCGCCGCGGCCGACCCGCTGACCGTCGCCCTTTCGACCTGGGTCGGCTACGGCCCGCTCTACATCGCCAAGGAGAAGGGGTTCTTCAAGGACGAGGGCCTGGACGTCAAGCTGGTGCTGATGGAGGACGTCAAGACCCGCATGCCGGCCCTGACTGCCGGGCGCATCGACGTGGCGGTGACCACGGTGGACGCGGTGCTCGCCTTCACCTCGGCCGACCGCCCGCTGACCTATCTGTTCGCGGTCGACGACAGCCGCGGCGGCGACGGCATCGTCGCGAACAAGGCGATCAAGGACGTCGCCGGCCTGAAGGGCAAGAAGATCGCCTTCACCGAAGGGTCGGTGTCGCAGTTCTTCCTCGGCGTGCTGCTGAAGGATGCCGGGCTGACGGTCAAGGACGTCGAGGCCCTCAACATGACGGCCGGCGATGCCGGCGCCGCCTTCGTCGCCGGCAAGGTCGACGCCGCCGTGACGTGGGAGCCCTGGCTGAGCCGCGGCAAGGCCACGCCGCACGGCGCGCTGCTGGTGGACAGCTCCGCCAAGCCGGGGCTGATCACCGACGTGATGGTGACGACCAAGGCCAAGCTGGAGGCCCGCCGGCCGGAGATGACGGCGCTCTACCGGGCCTGGAGCAAGGCGGTCGACTGGCAGAAGACCCACGCCGACGAAGCGGACGCCATCATGGCGAAGGGCGTCGGCGGCTGGCTGGAGGATCCGAAGGTGTTCGCCGAGACCCGGGCCGGCATCGTCTTCTACGATTCCGCGATGAACGCGACCTTCATGGACCCGGCCAAGCCCGACGGGATCGTCGCCACCATCGCCAACGCCAAGGCGCTCGGCGAGGCCGCGGGCCTGTTCAAGCTCGACGCCGACCCGGCCGGCATGGTCGCCGCCGGCATCGTGAAGTGACGTGACGGAGCAGGCACCATGTCGACCCGTTCCCTTTTCGCACCGAAAGTCGATATCCCGCGCGGCGCCGCGCTGGCGCTCGGCGCCGGCTCCGTCGGCACATTGCTCGGCATCTGGTGCCTGCTCACCTACGGCGGCTTCACGCCCCCCGACTTCCTGGCCGCGCCCGACCGGGTGCTGGCCGCCGGGATCAAGCGGATCGGCGACCTGTCGCTGTTCCGCCATATCGGGTCCAGCCTGACCGTCATCCTGTCCGGCTTCCTGCTGGCGTCGATCCCGGCGGTGCCGCTCGGCATCCTGATGGGCAGCTTCCGGGCGGTCCAGGCGGCGGTCGAGCCGATCACCGGCTTCATGCGCTACATCCCCGTCTCCGCGCTCATCCCGCTGCTGATCCTGTGGGTCGGCATCGGCATCGAACAGAAGATCATGGTGATCTTCCTCGGCACCTTCTTCCAGCAGCTGATCCTGATCTCCGACGTGTCGGCACGGGTGTCCAAGGATCTGATCGACTGCGCCTACACGCTGGGCGCCAGCCGCCGGCAGGTGGTGCAGCGCATCCTGTTTCCCGCCTGCCTGCCGGGCGTGATGGACAATCTGCGCGTCACCATGGGATGGGCCTGGACCTATCTGGTGGTGGCGGAGCTGGTCGCCGCCGACAGCGGCCTCGGCTACATGATCCTCAACGCGATGCGCGGCCTGTTCACCGACGTGATCCTGCTCGGCGTCTTCACCATCGGCTTCCTTGGGCTGGTCACCGATTCCCTCTTCAAACTGCTGCGCCAGCGCCTGCTGTCCTGGTCCGCCGATCTGTAAGGAACGCCCGATGAGCCTGCTCGCCCTCGACGACGTCACCGTACGCTTCAAGCCCAAGGGCAAGCCCACGGTGACCGCGCTCGACACCGTTTCGCTGCGCGTCGCCCACGACACCTTCGCGGTGATCGTCGGGCCCTCCGGATGCGGCAAATCCACCCTGCTCCGGCTCGTCGCCGGGCTGGAGACGCCGACGTCCGGCAGCATGACGCTCGACGGCAAGCCGATTTCCGGTCCCTCGGCCGACCGCGGCATGGTGTTCCAGAGCTACACCCTGTTCCCCTGGCTGACGGTGCGCGACAATGTGATGTTCGGCCCGAAGCTGAAGAAGCTGCCGAAGGCGGAGTGCGAGGACATCGCCGACGACCTGATCCGCGCAGTCGGCCTCGCCGGTTTCGAGCGCTCCTTCCCCAAGGAACTGTCGGGCGGCATGCGCCAGCGCGTGGCGCTGGCACGCGCGCTGGCCAACGACCCGCGGATCCTGCTGATGGACGAGCCGTTCGGCGCGCTCGACAGCCAGACCAGGCAGCTGATGCAGGAACTGCTTCTCGACGTCTGGCAGGCGCGGCGCAAGACGGTCCTGTTCATCACCCACGACATCGACGAGGCGATCTTCCTCGGCGATGCCGTGCATGTGATGACCGCGCGTCCCGGACGGATAAAACGCTCGCTGACCATCGACATTCCCCGCCCGCGCGACCTCGACGCCCTGACCTCGCCGGACTTCATGCGCTACAAGAAGGAGGTGCTGCATCTCATGCATGACGAGGCGGTGCTCGCCGCCCGGGTCTGACCGCAATGCGGAGCACCGCCGCCATCCTAGCCGACCGGCACCGCATCCCGCGCATCCAGCCGGCCCAGCAGCCGTTCCACCTCCTCCACCGGGATCGGGCGGCTGAACAGATAGCCCTGGTAGCTTTCGCAGGACAGATCGCGCAAAAGTTGCAGCTGCTCCTGAGTTTCCACCCCTTCGGCGATGACCGACAGGCCCAGGCTGCGGCCGAGCCCGACGATGGCGCGCGGCACCGACGTGTTGCCGGCGCCGGTCGACAGGTCATGGATGAAGGAGCGGTCGATCTTAAGCTTGTCGATCGGCAGCCGGTGCAGATAGCTCAGGCTGGAATAGCCGGTGCCGAAATCGTCCAGCGCGATCAGCACGCCGCGCCGCTTCAGCGCCGCCAGCGTCGCAGCCGCCGCTTCGACATCGTCGATCAGGCTGCTTTCGGTCACCTCGATCTCCAGTTCCGGTCCGCCCAGCCCGTTGGCGTCGAGCGCGCGGGCGACCTTCGCCGGCAGATGGCCGTCGCGGAACTGCGCGCCGGAGACGTTGACCGCCACCGGCACCGACAGGTTGAAGCGCGTCCGCCAGCGCCGGATCTGGGCGCAGGCCTCGAACAGCACCCAGTCGCCCATCGCCAGCACCAGCCCGGTTTCCTCCGCCACCGGCAGGAAACGGCCGGGCAGGACCGTCCCCTCTTCCGGATGGCGCCAGCGGACCAGCGCCTCCAGCCCGACGATGCGGCCGGTCAGGGTGTCGACCTGCGGCTGATAGACCAGGAACAGCTCGTTCTCGCGGATGGCGCGGCGCAGGCTGGCTTCCAGGTCCATGCGCTCGCGCGACCTGGCCCCCATCTCCCTGGTGACGAAACGGAAGCCGTTCCGGCCCTGCTCCTTGGCATTGTACATGGCGATGTCGGCGCAGCGGATCAGCCCTTCCGGGTCGTCGGCATCGTCGGGATAGAGGCTGATGCCGATGCTCGGCGTCACCACGAAATTCTGGCCGCCGACCGTGAAGGGGCTGGCGAGATGGGCCACCACCTTTTCCGCCACGCGGGCCGCACTGCCCGGCTCCGTCACCCGGCGGGCGACGATCAGGAACTCGTCGCCGCCCAACCGCCCGACCGTGTCGGATTCGCGCAGGCCGGCCTGCAGCCGCCGCGCCACCGACCGCAGCACCTCGTCGCCGAAGCTGTGGCCCAGGCTGTCGTTGATCACCTTGAAGCGGTCGAGATCGATGAACAGGACCGCCACCTTGCTGCCGTCGCGCCGCGCCTCGCGCAGGGCCTGGGCGATGCGGTCGTACAGCAGCACCCGGTTGGGCAGGCCGGTCAACGCGTCGAAATGGGCGAGATACTGGATGTGCTGCTCGGCCCGGCGCTTCTCGCCGATGTCCTCGGCGAAGGCGACGACGAATTTCAGCTCGCCGTCGGCGGTGACCGGCTGGAAATGCAGGCTGAAATGGCTGCGCCGCCCGCCAAGCAGCAGCGGCTGGTCGGATTCCAGCTTGCCGCTCTCGCCCTGCAGCGCCGCCTCCAGCGCGAAGACGGCCGCCTGGTCGCCGAAGCGCAGCCGGACGTCGGTGCCGACCAGCGCCTCCCGCGGCAGCCCGGAGGCGGCGGCGAAGGACGGGTTGCAGTCCGCCACCAGACCGTCGGGGCCGACCAGCGCGATCCCCAGCGGCGCCTGGGTGAACAGCTGCCGCCGTTCCGCCTCCTGCAGGCGCAGCGAGGCGGTCATCTTCCCCGCCAGCTCCAGCGCGCGGGAGTGGGTCGCCAGCATCATGCGCAGGATCAGCGACAGCGCGACGCTGAGCGCGATGCCGCCCGCCAGCAGCGCTCCCGGCACCCAGTCATGCGCGGTCAGCAGCGTATCGGGAAGGCTGTGGTAGCGCACGGTCCAGGCCCGGCCGCCGACCGGCAGCTCCCGCGTCACGCTCAGCGTGCCGTCTCCCGGGCCATCTCCCTGGCCGTCATCCCCCTGGGCCGGGCGGTGGTTGCGATAGAGCGGCACCTCGGCCTCCGCCAGCGGCGCGTCGAAGATCTCGATGCCGGCATCGGGCCGCAACGCGTCGGTCAACCCGTCCACCAGCGGACCGATCCGCACCGGCGTCAGCACCACGCCGGTGAAGGCGGCGCGCCGGGCCTCCGGCGAGGGCGGCAGCGGATCGCCGCGGTAGGTCGCCTGATAGAGGATGAAGGCCGGCTTCGCTCCGGACGCCTCGTCGATCTTCAGCGTGATCGCCCGGGTCGCGGCGGGCTGTCCGCTGTCGCGCGCCCGTTCGATGGCCGACCGCCGCACCGCCTCCGACATCATGTCGAAGCCGAGGGCACGGGCATTCGCCTCGTCGGCCGGGGCGGCGAAGACGTTGACCACCCGCTCCGCCCCCGCGGTCTCCGGCCAGATGCGGAAACCCGACAGGCCGGCCGCGCGCATCGACGCCACAAGGTCGCCGGCCTGCGCGGCGGCCACGGCACGGGCATAGGCGATGGAGATGATGCCGGGATAGCGCCGCGGGACGTCCAGCGCCTCCACGAAACGGTTCCACTCGGTCCAGCGCAGGTCGGGAAAGGTCATCGCCAGCGACGCCGCGGCCTGGGCGACCTGTTCGTACACCCGTATCCGGTCGGCCAGCTTGCTGTGCAGTTCCTCCACCCGCAGGGCGAAGCGATGCTCCTCCTCGTTGCGCAGCAGGCGGTCCGATTGGACCAGGGCCAGCACCGACACGCCGACGCCGGCAATCAAAGCCAGAACAGGGACGGTGGCCGATAATGGCAGGCTGCGGAGAAGGCGGCGAAGAACCGGTTCCGGGCAAGGGTCCGGATGTGGGGCCGGCGGGCTGTCGATGATGGGATCGGCTGCCGGCTCCGCCATCAGAACTCCTCTAGGATCTTGGGGCTGGTCAGGAGGAGCTGTTCGATCATGCCCAGGATCTGCTCGATCTTGGTGCGGGTGGCGTCGAGTTCGTCGGCGGTCTTGTCGTCGATGCCGGCTTCCATCAGCATCGTGTCGAAGGTGTGCAGTGTCTCGTTGAAGGCCTTCTGTTCGGCCACCAGCACGTCGAAGGCGCCGAGCGAGGCGGTCAGCGCCAGCGGCGGATCGCTGACGAAGGAATGGCTGATGTCGGTGAAGATCGCGATGGCGCTCAGCTTCTGCCGCAGCACCCATTGCGGGAAGTTGGACGGCAACTCCCTGCCCGCCGCCTCCAGCCTTTCCTGGATCGAGAAGATCAGCCCCTGGATGTCCAGGTAGGCGGCGCGGATTTCGCGGAACCGGGGGAAGGTCCTGGGCTTTCCCGCGGCGCGCAGCCTGCCCAGTGCGGCGATGTCCTCGGTCAGCTTGCGGGCCATCCGCAGCACGACGTCCGTCACCTTCGACATCATACGCCTCCGCTCAACGCCCGCCCCCGCCTCTCTCCCATGCCGGCCATCGTCTCAAGAACGGTTTCACGGACGGCCGGCATATGTCGGCGAGCCTACATCAGAATCCACCCCGATCGTTAGTATTACAAATCGGCGTGCGGCGCGGCGATGTGCCGCCCGCCGGCACTGCCCCGTCGAGCTCGTCGAGCAGCGCGATCTCCAGATGACGCGATCGACCTTGGCGGTCCTGATGATCTTGCCGGGAATGTCCTGCTCGAACAGCAGCGACCGCTGGTTGCCAAGCATGCTCTCGACGCCGCATGTCGCCTGGACGCTGCGCAGGATCGAAGCGCTGCCGGCCGCGCTGCTCTCGGCGATGCGGGCGGTGCCGGATTGCTGCGCCAACAGGCGCCGATTCCTTGCGAACCCACCGCTTGCGTCCTTAAAAAGCCCAAAGGGACCGGATGGCGTCGGCGATCAGGCCGCTCAGCGGCATGGCGTTGGACGGATGCGGCACGCCGTCACAGGACAGGGGACGGTCCAGCCCTTCCGCGGCGAACCGCCCGGCGACGGTTTCGCCGTACAGCGCATGGACGCCATAGACCCGCAGCGTGTCCGCCCCCAGCATCCGCGCCGCCCGCGCACAGGAGAAGATCGTCTCGCCGGAACTGATGACGTCGTCGACGATCACCACCGGGCGGCCATGGATGGGAGCGTCCGGCGGCAGCGCCACCGTCACGTCCCGGTCGCCGCGCCGCTCCTTGCGCCCGACGATGCCGGTCAGCCCCAGCGGCCCGGCCACCGCCTCGACCAGCGGGGCGGATTCCTCGTCCGGCCCGACGACGATGGTTCCGGGCGCCACGCCCGTTGCCCGCAGATGCGCGGCGATGGGCGCCGCCCCGCTCAACGCGACGGAGGGGCGGCCGACGAAGACCTCGTCCAGCGTATGGGTGCGGTGCAGATGCGGCTCGACGCAGACGAAGCTGTCGAAGCAGCGGCCGAGCCATTCGCCGACCACCGCCTGGCTGACCGGTTCGCCCGGCCTGAAGATCGCATCCTGGCGCATATAGGCCATGTAGGGCGCCACCAGGCAGAGGTCGGCCACGCCCTGGCGCCGCAGCACCGAGGCGGCAAGGGTCAACTCCACCAGCTTGTCGTTCGGCCGGTCGAGCGACCGGTAGACGATGGCCCGTTCCACCGGTTCGTTCGGGGCCGGTTCGGGCAGGCGGACCAGGCTCTCGCCGTCGGGGAAGCGGTGCAGGTCGGCGATGTGGCAGGGTATCGCCAATGCCTGGGCCAGCCGGCGCGCCGCGTCGGCCGAGTCCGGGAAGCCGTAGACGGCCGTATGGCCATCGGTGCGATTGCCCGTATTGCGGGCCATGCCCCATCTCCTCCTGCCACTTTCGACGGCGGCAAGCTTGGCGCAGGCGGCACGCGCGGGTCAATGATGGCAAAAGGCCGACGTCCCGCGGGCGGCGGCCCGCCGGGACGGCCTATGCCCCGCGGTTGCGTTCGCCGTTCTCCGGCTTGCCGCTCCCCCGCTTGTCGTCCTCCGCCTCGTCGTCGTCGGAGGCCTGCGGATCGACATGGATGCTCTCGGCCTTGCGGGCCAGCCACTGGAAGACGCCGAGCCCGACCACCAGCAGCGTGACCACGCCGAGCAGCATGGTGGGATAGACCATGGCGGAGATCTCGCTGGTCCGCGCCTCGAACACCAGAACCAGCCCTTCCAGGCTGGTGGCGATGATGATGGTGGTCAGGAACTTGGTCAGGGTGCGGCGGGCCTCGTCGGCGCGGCGCAGTTCGCGCTCGCGGACGATCTCCTCCTCGTAGAGGTATTTGGCGATCTCGAACACGGCGATGGCCAGCACGATCATGCCCACACCGTCCAGCATGGCCGAGGTCAGCGCCGCGCCGTCGAGCGACGCCACCCCTTCCGCCACCGTAACGGCCGACAGGCCGATGAACAGCAGGGCGAACAGCGACAGTGTCACCGTCGCCAGCAGGTACATGCCGCGTGCCGCCGACTGGAACATCGTCCTCTCCCTTCCTGTATCGCAGCGTATCCTTGGCAGTGACAACGCACGGGCGCCCGGAACCGCCCGGCCGGTGCCGTCGGATTCGTCGACGCTGCCGGGGAACCTCTTTAGAGTGCCGCCTCGCCACCGTCTCCCGCCGGGTTTTCCATCCATGTCCCTGCCACCGTCTTCCGATTCCGCAACGCCCCGCCATGCCGTGATCGCGAGCGCCGCCTATTGCGACGGCCGGCGCATCGCCGACGTCCCGATCGCGGAGGCGGGAGCCTGGGCGGCGAAGGAGGGCCACTTCGTCTGGATCGGGCTGTGGGAGCCTGACGAGGCGCTGCTGATGGAGGTGAAGCACCAGTTCGGCCTGCACGAGCTGGCGGTGGAGGACGCGCTGCACGCCCACCAGCGCCCGAAGGTCGAGGTCTATGGCGACGGCCTGTTCATGGTCCTGCGCACCGCCAAGCTGGAAAAGGGCGGGCTGGTCATGGGTGAAACCCATCTCTTCGCCGGGCGCGGCTATGTCGTCACCGTGCGCCACGGCGCCTCGACCAGCTATTCGCCGGTGCGGGCGCGTGCCGAAAGCGCGCCGCAATTGCTGAAGCATGGCGAGGATTTCGTCGTCTACACCGTGATGGACTATGTGGTCGACTGCTATGTCCCGATTCTCGACCAGATGGCCGGAATGGTCGACGAGCTGGACGCCCAGCTGATCGCCCGCCCGCCCGGCATGGCGGAGATCGAGCGCATCCACCAGCTGCGCCGCGACCTGGAGCGGCTGCGCCGCAACGCCTCGCCGCTGCTGGAGGTCTGCTCGCGGCTGGAGCGCTTCGACCTGCCGATGATCGATCCGGCGATCCGCCCCTATTACCGCGACGTCCAGGACCATGTGATCCGGATCAACGAACAGATCGGCTCGCTGCGCGAGGTTCTATCCTTCGCCTTTGAAACCAGTATGATCCTGGCCACGGCGCGGCAGAACGACGTGACGCGCAAGCTGGCCGCCTGGGCCGCCATCCTCGCCGTGCCGACGGCCGTCGCCGGCCTCTACGGCATGAACTTCGAGCATATGCCGGAGCTTCACTGGCGGTACGGCTATCCGGCGGTGCTCGCGGTCATCGCCGTCGTCTGCGCCGGGCTGTATATCCGCTTCCGGCGGACGGGATGGCTGTGACGGCGGCCCGCCGCAGGTTCGGGCAGGATCGAAGGGCAGGATTGAAGGACGGGACATGACCGACGCGAAGACCACGCTGCACGCCCTGCTGGACGCCTATCTGCGCTGCCCGGCGGAGACCGCCCGCAGCGAGCTGGAGCAGGCGTTGCGCAGCTACCAGACCGATTGGATCCGTGCCCGCGCCGGGGACGACGCCCCGCCGCTGCCGGCCCCGGCCGCAGCACCGGCTCCGGCCGCTCCGGCGGCAAGGCCGGCGGTGCCCAGGCCGCGCTTCCCCATCGCGTCCGCCGACCTGGAGGTGCTGAAGCGCCTGGCCGACGGCTGGCCCGGCACCACGGCCGAGGTGGCGCGCTGGGCCTGGTTCGAGAACCGGGAACTGGTCACCCTCGTCCCAGGCGCACACGGCGAAGGACCGGAGCGGCTGCAGCTGACCCCGCTCGGCTGGGCGGCGCTCGGCCGCCTGCCGCCGGACTGACCACCCCCGGACCGCACGGGATCGACCCCAACGAAGTGACGCTCATGACCGGCATTCCCATCGTCGAGGCCGCACCGGCCAAGCTGAACCTGTACCTGCATGTCACCGGCCGGCGAGACGACGGCTATCACGAGCTGGACAGCCTCGTCGCCTTCGCCGCGATCGGCGACACCGTCGCACTGGCGCCGGGCGCGGCGCGGGTGACGCTGCGCGGGGCGGACCTGCCGCCGGCCGGGCCGCGGCTGGCCATCGCCGGGCCCTACGGTCCGGCGCTGATGGGCGGGAGGCCGGCGGACAATCTGGTGATGCGCGCCGCCCACGCGCTGGCCGCCCGGCTGGGACGCGAGGCCGACGTCATGATCGCGCTGACCAAGCTGCTGCCGGTCGCATCCGGCATCGGCGGCGGGTCGGCCGACGCGGCGGCCTGCCTGCGGGCGCTGGCCCGGCTGTGGGGGCTGCCGCCCGGCGATCCGGTGCTGTTCGCGGTGGCCGCCGGGCTTGGCGCCGACGTGCCGGTCTGCGTCGCCGGGCGCAGCTGCCATTTCGGCGGCATCGGCAACCTGCTGGACGAAGCACCGGACTTGCCGGAAACCCATGTCGTGCTGGCCAACCCGAACGTCCCGGTGCCGACCCCGGCGGTGTTCAAGGCGCTGGCCAAGGTGCGGGCGCAAGCCGGCGCAGGACTGTGCGGCTCCGGCTTCTCCGCCCCCGCCCGCCTCACCCGCCGGCCGGCCGACGCAGACGACCTCGCGGCGATGCTGCGCGAGCGCACCAACGACCTGACCGCCCCGGCCCTGACCGTCGCACCGGAGATCGCCGACGTGCTGGCGGCGCTGGAGCGCAGCCCCGGCTGCCTGCTGTCCCGCCTGTCGGGCAGCGGCGCGACCTGCTTCGGCCTCTACGCCACGGCGGCGGCGGCGGAAGAGGCGGCGGCGGCCATCGCCGCCGACGAACCCGGATGGTGGGTCAGGCCGACCCGCCTGCTGCCCACCCCGCCCGGCGCCCAGGCCCTGCCGCGCGGCATCGTCGCCGATGCAGCCGCCGCGGTCCCGCCGCCGGCTGCGGCCTTCCCCGACACCGGCGGATGGGGGGTCGGGTGATGCCTCAGGCCCGCATGTAGCCCCAGCCCTCGGCCTGGGCCTCGGCGATGTCGAGGACGCCGGCCGGGACGACGGTCAGTCCGCCGGCGCCGCGGCCGGTCCGGGCGAGCGTGTTGCCGCAGACGCGCAGCAGCCGGTCGGTCTCCGCGTCCGGGCCGTCGAGCGCCGCCGCCACCGCGCCGGCATTGACGACGATGCGGACCTGCGCGTCGGGCCGGGCCGCCAGCAGGTTGCGGGCGTTGTTGCGCGCCCGCTCCAGCGCGGCCGGGGTGGGGGCGTGGATGACCAGCCGCAGGGAAGGCGTCTCGGGCGGGGCCATGGCCGTCACCTGCCCGTCGCGGCGTCGTGGAAGGAGAAATCGAACAGCGCCTCGACATCGACCGGTTCGGTGATCTGGCCCAGGGTCTGCTGGAAAGCCTGCATCTGCCTGGTCGAGTCCAGGATGACGCGCGGGTCGTCGACGAAGGTCGTCGCGTCGGAAGTCAGCGCCGCCCGCATCACCTCGCGTTCGACCAGCCCCTTGCCGATGATCTCGGTCACCAGTTCCGCCGTACGGTCGGGCCTGGACTTGGCGAAGGCGGTGGCGCGGATGTGCAGCTTGACCAGCTCGGCAACGGCCGCACGGTTGTTGGCGATGGCGTCCTCGGTCACCGCCAGAACCGCACCGGGCTGCTTGGGGAACATGGTGCCGGCCTTGGCGACGATGGCGGCGTCGGGCAGGCGGGACTGCACCAGCGTCAGGATCGGTTCCAGGATCGAGGCGCCGTCGATGGCCCCGGTCAGCAGCGCCTGCTGCAAGGGCTGCTCGCCCATGCCGACGATCTCGACATCGTCGGCACCGATGCGGGCGACCTCCGCCATCCAATAGCGCAGCACGGTGTCCGGCACCGACCCGGCCGGCAGCGAGCCGATCTTGGCCGGCCGGCCGTTGGCGGCACGGAAGGCCCTGAACCCCTCGGCCGGGCTGGCGGCTCCGGCGATCGCCTTGGCCAGCGGACCGCGGCCGATCAGCGCCACCTGGTCGATGACGTTGGCGGCGACGACCTTCAGCTTCACGCCCTTCGACCGGGCGATCATCGCCGGGCCGATGCCGACATAGGCGACGTCCAGCGTGCCCGACGCCAGCGCCTGGATCATCGCCGGCCCCGACTGGAAGCTGGTGGTCTGCAAGGCCAGCCCGGCATCCTTCGCCCACCCCTCGCCCGTCAGGACATAGAGCTGGGTCATCGGGATGATCGGGATGTAGCCGACCCGCAAGTCGGTCGCGGCGAAGGCCGGCAGCGGCAGGGACGCGGACACGGCGAGGCTGCCGAGCGCGGCGGCACCGGCCAGCAGATGGCGGCGGCGGACAGGGCTGGACATGTCGGAACGATCCTTCGGCACCATGGCGGGTCTCCTTTGGCGCGCAAGCCTAGTGCGCCCCAAAGGGAAACTCAATTCACATCGGCCGACATCCCCACCATCCGGAAAACAACAACCACGGATCGCGTTATTGTCCCGGCGGAAGACGGCGAAGCAGGTTAAACGTCCGCCGCAAGACGGCGAAGCAGGTTAAACGTCCGCCGCAAGACGGCGGACAGGCCGGATCAGCCACAGGTTGAGCGCCAGGCTGACCAGCGCCGCGCCGCCGATCACCGCGGCCATCGGGATGGCGGTGCCGTTGGCCATCAGCCCGACGCCCCAGCCCGACAGGGCGCCGATGCTGAATTGCAGCATGCCGGCGAGCGCCGACGCGGTGCCGGCCATCTGCGGAAAGGCCTGAAGCGCGCCCGCCATGGAGTTGGCGAAGCAGAAGCCGGTCAACGACATGAACAGGAACAGGCAGCCGACCAGCCCCCACAGCCCGCCCCAGCCGTTGGCGACGCAGACGACCAGCAGAATCCCGCTCGCCGCCGACAGCCAGACGCCGATCCTGAGCATTCTGTCCGACCCGAAACGCATCACCGCCCGGCTGTTCAGCGTGTTGACGATGATCATGCCGACGATGTTCAACCCGAACAGGAAGCCGTAATTCTCCGGCTGCACGCCGAACAGCTCGATATAGACGAAGGGCGAACCGGAGATGAAGGCGAACATCCCGGCATAGATGAAGGAAGACCCCACCGCATAGCCGAGATAGCGGCGGTCGGTCAGCAGCCTGCGGTAGGACTCCGCCAGCACCATCGGCCGCAGGCTGGTGCGCCGCGTCGTCGGATGGGTCTCCGGCAAGGTGGCCAGCGCCAGCATCGCCACCGCGCCGAACAGCGCCTGGGCCCAGAAGATCCAGCGCCAGTTGGCCCAGACCAGGATCTGGCCGCCGATCAGCGGCGCGATGATCGGGGCGGCCCCCATCACCAGCATCATCATCGACAACACGCTGGCGGCGCGGTCGCGTGCGAACACGTCGCGGATCATGGCGCGGACCAGCACCGGCCCGGCGCAGGCCCCGACCGCCTGCACGAAGCGCCAGGCCGCCAGATGGGTGACGTCGGTGGTCAACGAACAGCCGACGCAGCCGACGGCATAGAGCAGGATGCCGGTCGCCACCGGCAGCCGCCGGCCGAACCGGTCGCTCAACGCCCCCCACAGCAGCTGCCCGACGCCGAACCCCAGGAAGAAGGCCGACAGCGTCCATTGCACCTGATCCTGCGGCGCGTGCAGGTCGCGGCCGATCTGCGGCATGCCGGGCAGATACATGTCGGTGCCCATCGGGCCGAACGACATCAGCACCCCGAGCGCCGCGATGAAGAAGGGGCTTTCGGCAGGCGAACGGGCACGGACGGCGGCAAGGCGCGCGAACATCAGCGAATCCGAATGATATTGGGAGGAGGGAAATCGGCCGGACAGGGTCCGCAGCCTGTAAGCTGATCCGTCCGCCGCCGGGCGCAAAGTCCTGTCTCGGCATGGCAGCCTTGACCGGTGCGCGACAGGCGGGACCCGCGACAATCCGGACCCGCCACCGGTTTTTGGATGGCGCCCCCGGCGGCGGCGGCGTCACCCTGGCCGCGACGCAACAAGATTCTGGTTCCAGCCGGAAAAGCATGCCTAAAATTGACTCTGCGTCACGGGGTTCACACAGCCGGAGGCCACGCCATGCCGCACCCCACCCGCCGGTCCGTCCTGCTGTTCGGCACTGCCGGAGCCGGAGTCGCCCTGACCGCGCTGCCGCGACACCCATCCGCCGCGCCTCCGTTCCGGCCCGGTCTCGTCTATGCGGCCGGGCAGAAGTTCGACAAGAGCTTCAACGAGGGGGCCTTCACCGGGGCGGAGCGGTTCACCGCGGCCACCGGCGTCCCGGTCATGGAGTATCTGCCGGCCAGCCCGGCGCAGTTCGAGCAGGGGGTCGCCGCCCTGCTGCGGCGCGGGGCGACCGATATCGCGGCCGTCGGTTTCTATTATGCCACCGCGCTGGCCCGGCTGGCGCCGGCGCATCCGGCGGTGCGCTTCACCCTGGTCGATGCGGTGGCCGAGGGGCCGAACATCCGCTGCGTCACCTTCAAGGAGCAGGAGGGCGCCTTCCTGGTCGGGGTGCTGGCGGCGCTGGCGTCGAAGACCGGGACGGTCGGCTTCGTCGGCGCGCTCGACATCCCGCTGATCCGCAAATTCATCGCCGGCTTCGAACAGGGCGCCCGCCATGCCCGCGGCGACATCCGCGTCCTGGTCAATTTCGTCGGCACCACGCCGGCCGCCTTCAACGACCCGACGGCCGGCGGCGAGGTGGCGCGCAGCCAGTTCCAGCGCGGGGCCGACGTGGTCTTCGCCGGGGCGGGCGTGTCGAACTTCGGCATCTTCGCCGCGGCACACGACGGCCGGCGGCTGGCCATCGGCGTCGACAGCAACCAGAACTACCTGTATCCCGGCACCATCCTGACCTCGATGCTGAAGCGGGTCGATCTGGCGGTGGACTCGGGCTTCCGGGCGGCGCAGCGCGGCAGCTGGGGCGCCGGGACGGTGGCCTTGGGCCTGGCCGACGGCGGGGTCGACTATGCGGTGGACGAGAACAACCGCGCGCTGCTGACCTCGGCGATGCTGGAGGCGGCGGAGGCCGCCCGCCGCGGCATCGTCGCCGGCAGCATCCCGGTGGCGGACGGCAGCTAAACCCGGAGTCCGCTCCCCGCGGAAGGGCCGGTCAAGCCGGCGCCTCGCAAGGCTGCCAGCCGCGGGCGGCGGACAGGTCGGCGCCCTTCAGCGTGGCGAAGCTGGTCTTGATCGCCGTCAGGTCGGTGCCGCGCAGCACCACCCCGGCAAGGCTGGCGTCGCGCAGGTCGGCCCCGGTCAACTGCGCCTTGGCGAAGCTGGTCGGCCACAGCCGGCTGCCGTCGCCGCTGATGTCGACCTTGCGGAACTTGGCCCGCCACAGCTTGGCCCCGGCCAGATTGGCGCCCTCCAGGTTGCAGCCGGACAGGTCGGCGCTGGTGAAGTCGGCATCGCGCAGGTCGCTGTAGGACAGGTCGGCCATCATCAGCTTGGCGCCGGAGAAATCGGCCCCGCGCAGCCCGCAGAAGCGCATGACTGCCCCGCACAGCAATTGGTTCGTGAAGTTGTAGCCGCGCAGGTCGACGCGCTGCAGCTCGATGCGCTCGCCGCCCTTGCCCAGCTTGTCGACCCAGATCTGATGGCCGGCGATCAGGTCGGTCATCCGCGCCGCGGTGGTGGTCAGGCCGGTGCCGTCGACGTCGACGCCGTGCCGCTCCAGCGCCGTGCGCAGCTCCTCGTTCAGGCGGGCGCCGCACATCAGCACGCCGTCCAGCGTCGCCTTGCGCATGATCGCCCCGGTGAGATCCGCGCCGATCAGGATGGCGCCGCTGAGGTCGCTGCCGCTGAGGTCGGCGCCGGACAGGTCGCTGCCGGAGAAGTCGCACTGCGACATGCGGCAATCGCTCAGCACCGCCTGGGACAGGCTGCAGCCGACGAAGGTGGTGGTGCCGTCGCTGTTGCCGGCCGCCCGCAGTTCGCCGGCCTCCAGCACCATGCCGCGGCGCAGGTCGGCGCCCTGGAAATTGGCGTTCACCAGCCGGGCGCCGTCGACCCGCGCGCCGCGCAGGTCGGCACCCTGCAGCTGGGCGCCGGTCAGGTCCGCCCGCGACAGGTCGGTGCCGTAGAGATCGGCCTTCGACAGCACGATGCCGGCCATCCGCGCCCGCGCCAGGCTGGCCCCGGTCAGCTTGGCGCCCGACAGGTTGACGCGGTTGAGGCCGAGCCCGGCCAGGTCGTAGAAGCTGAGATTGGCGCGCCGCCCCCTGCCCGTCGGGTCGCGCAGCAGCCATTGCTGATGCCGCATCAGCGCGTCGCGAACCGCCCGAAGGTAGCGTTCATCCATCATGCGGCGCGTCGTGCCCCGGCAGTGCCGCCCCGGACACGTCGTCCCGGACTGTTGGCTTCCTCGATGTTACCGAAACCGCGGCGAATCCGGAAGGCATGACCCGTCGAACCTTCGCCGAATCCGCAAGATTCTTTTGTTACAGGGTCGCATTCTGTCCGTCATAGGCCCGCCCTACCGTCGCAGCCCCGGCCCGGCCCCATCACATCCGCGCGAGCGGCCCTTCCCCGGCTTGGGTTCCGGGCATGGCCGACCAATATGGTTGGCCTGGACATCGACGATCAGCAGGAGGAGACCGGCGGCATGCCCGAATCGGACAACAAACAGGCGGACGCCAGCGGGCGGGACTGGAAGCACGAGCTCTCGCCCAACCAGTACAAGGTCCTGCGCGAACACGCGACGGAATATCCCGGCACCAGCCCGCTCAACGGCGAGAAGCGGACCGGCACCTACCGTTGCGCCGGCTGCGGCCAGCCGCTCTATGCCAGTGCAACCAAGTACGAGAGCGGCTCGGGCTGGCCCAGCTTCTGGGAGCCGCTTCCGGGGGCGGTCGAGACCACGACCGACTACAAGCTGGCCTATCCGCGCACCGAGGTTCATTGCGCCGCCTGCAAGGGACATCTCGGCCATGTCTTCGACGACGGGCCGGAGCCGACGGGCAAGCGCTATTGCATGAACGGCATCGCCATGACCTTCGTCCCCGGCGAAAAGGCCGACTGAACCGGAGGGCTATGACCGGGCGCCGCCGTAAAGGCGTGCCCGGTCGATATGCCCTGCCAAATCCTCTTACAAAAGTCGGGTTTTCCCCAGGCCGGCTAAAAATTACAACCCTGGAACGGAGGCCGATGGTATGATCGGCCTAGCGCAGTGCCGTGCGGCGGCCATGCGGCGGGGTGTCGCGATGGCATCGCGCCCCGTCCCCGCCCGTGGCACGATGCGCCGGCGTTGTCGGCGCCACGTTGCGGCTGGGGGAGGGCGAATGGTCATTTCGGCCGAGTTCCTGGGGATGCTGCTACTGATCGCCAGCGCCGCCGCGCTCGGTCTGTCCATCGTGGTGGATGTCGGCCGCGTCAGCGCCGAGAAGACCCGCGAGGCGATGAACCAGCGCCAGTACGACAAGAAGCGTGCGGCTCTCGCCGAATGGCGGCAGAAGACCGAACGCAAGCGCGTCGACCTGACCACCCTGCAAGCCCGCCTGACCGAGTTCAACGGCCGCCGCCAGAAGGCGCTGACCGAGCTGAAGGCTTTGGAATATTCGAAGATCGAGCTGGTGCACGAGCTGGGCGACCAGGACACCGACGGCGAAGTCTTCTGGGCCCAGCTGGCGGTCGGCCCCAATTTCAACGAGCTGGACCGCAAGGACATCGTCTTTTCCCGCCAGATCTGGGAATACCGCAACGTCGCGCACATCACGGCGCCTTCGGCCGAACAGGCGCACGGCATGGTGCGGACCAGCTTTTCCCAGCGCAACGGCCTGATCTCCTCGCCGGTGGTGCCGCTGGCGCTCGCCCCCGATCCCGAGGCCGAGGCCGAGGCGTCCGCAGCATGACGGGTGCCGCATGACCGGGATGATGCTGTATTTCGCGCTGGGCCTGATGGTGCTGACCGTCCTGTCCAACAGATACTGGCGCCGCCAGCTGGCACTGACGCGCATCGCCATGTCCAAGCTGAAGGAAAAGGTCGACGACGTGACCAAGGAGGTCGCCGACGTCGCCTCCGACTATGCGCAGCTCGCCCACCACCATGCGGAGACGGAAAAGCGCGTGCAGAAGGCGGAGGTCGAACTGCAGGCCGCCATCCTGGAGCTGGACAGGAAGAAGGCCGCCGCGCTCGACCGCTATTTCGTCTTCGACCGCAACGAGCCGCGCCCCGGCCGCTTCTGGGAGGTCGCGGTGCGCTTCAACCCGGCCGGCGCCAGCTTCGCGGAGCAGCGCGGCTTTCGCGGCTGGACGGGGGTGCGCCGCTATCTGCTGATCGCCGACGGCGACCGCGAGGCGCGCGAACGGGTGGCCGCCCGCTATCCGCGCCGCGCCGGATTCGAGGTTGTGGAGGTCGCCGGCTGCCGGCTGAACGGGCTGACCGTCAACCGCATCTCCGAACTCAGCACCTTCCGCAAGCCCGGCAAGCCCGAGGAGGACGGCGCGCCTGCCCGTCCGCAGCGCCGCTCGACCTCCTCCGCGCAATCCTGACCGCCTCCGCCGACGGCGGAAGACCGGGCGCAAGGCCGACGGCGAAAAATGCCTCAGTCGACCGCCGCCTGGAACATGTAGCCCATGCCGTGGACGGTGACGATGCGGGTGGGGTCGGCCGGGTCATGCTCCACCACCCGGCGCAGGCGGCGGACCAGCCGGTCGATCGAGCGGTCGTAGGGCACCGAATCGCCGCGCAGGGTCAGGTCCAGCAGGTCGTCGCGGCTCAGCACCCGGCCGGGATTCTCGACGAAGGCGGCCAGCAGCTCGAACTCGGCGGAGGTCAGGCGGGCGTCCCCGCCGCCGGGATCGCGCAACCTGCGCTTGTCGAGATGCAGTTCCCAGCCGTCGAACCGCTTGATCCGGCCGCCGGCCGGCCGCGTCGGGCGGGCGATGCGGCGCAGCAGGCTGCGGGTGCGGGCCAGGATCTCGCGCGGCTCGAACGGCTTGGTGATATAGTCGTCGGCCCCCAGCTCCAGCCCGATCAGCCGGTCCATCCGGTCGGAGCGCCCGGTGATCAGGATGATGCCGATGTTGGAGACGGCCCGCAGTTCCCGCGTCACCGCCAGCCCGTCCTTGCCCGGCAGCCGGATGTCGAGCAGCAGCAGGTCGATCCGCCCGCGCGCCAGCAGTGCCGACAGCTGGTCGCCGTCACGCGCCAGCATCACCCGGTAGCCTTCGCCTTCCAGGTAGGCCTTCAGGGTTTCGCGGGTGATGGGATCGTCGTCGACAACCGCAATCGTATGCATCGTCCCCCGCGCAGGACCTCCAACGGGTGGCGGAATGCCGGCCACGCCAATGTTAAGGAAACTATCGGTTCCGCCGGCCGGTTACAATGGCGATGCGCCGGACCGCGCCCCATCCGTCCAGCCGCTCGATTGTATGGATGTCCCGCGGTTTCCAATGGGGACAATCGCGCCGAACTTGCCAGCAGGTCGGGACAATGCCACATTTGTCCCCATGACAAATTGGACCCCGATCCTGGAGGGCCGCCCCGGCCCGCTCTATCGCGTCATCGCCGACGCGCTGGCCGACGACATCGCCGACGGCGTGCTGCCGGTCGGCACGCGGCTGCCGACCCACCGCGACCTCGCCTTCCGCCTCGGCGTGACGGTGGGAACGGTGACCCGCGCCTATGCCGAGGCGGAAAAGCGCGGACTGATCGGCGGCGAGGTCGGGCGCGGCACCTTCGTCCAGGGCCAGCGCGCACCGGCGGCGCTCCCGCTGCCCGGCTGGCCCCCGGCGGTGCAGGCGGCGGCCGGTCCCGTCATCGTCAACATGACCACGGTCCATCCCGAACATGCGGTGGCGGCCCAGGCCCTGGGCCAGACGCTGACCGCCATCGGGGCTTCCGGCCATCTCGCGGCGCTGATCGGCTACGGCCCCCATGCCGGCTTGCCCGAGCATCGCGCCGCCGCCGCCGCCTGGCTGGAGCGCCAGCACCGGGTGAAGGCGGCGGCCGAGTCGCTCCTGCTGACCACCGGCGCGCAGAACGCGCTGGCGGTGGCGCTGGCCGCGATCGCCCGCCCCGGCGACGTCATCCTGGCGGAGCGGCTGACCAACATCGGCACCAAGGCGCTGGCCGCCACCCAGGGCTACCACCTGGAAGGGGTCGCCATCGACGAGCATGGGCTGGTGCCGGACGCCTTCGACAGCGCCTGCCGCCGGCTGGGTCCGAAGGCGGCCTACCTGGTGCCGACCCTGCAGAACCCGACCGCGGTGGTGATGCCCGAGGCGCGCCGCCACGAGATCGTCCGGATCGCCCGGCGCTATGGCGTGATCCTCATCGAGGATGACGTGTTCGGCTTCATGGTGCCAGACACCCGGCCGCTTCAGACCATCGCCCCCGACATCACCCTCTATGTGTCGAGCGTGTCGAAGAGCCTCGCCGCCGGCCTGCGGCTGGGCTTCGTCGTCGCCCCGCCGGAATTGCGCCCGCGCGTCGAAACCACCATCCGCGCCCTGCAATATTCCGCCCCCGCCCTGCCGGCGGAGGTCGTGACGCGCTGGATCCAGGACGGCACCGCCGACCGCATCGTCGCCACCCAGCGCGAGGAGGATCTGGCACGCCAGCGGCTCGCCCGCTCGATCCTGCCGGCCGAGACGGTGTGCGGCCACCCGGCGGCCCAGCATCTCTGGCTCGTGCTGCCCGAGCCGTGGCGGCGCGAGGATTTCGTCGGCGAGGCCCGGCGGCGCGGCGTGATCGTCATCGGCGCCGACGCCTTCGCCGTCGGCCGGGCCAGCGCCCCCCACGCCGTTCGCCTCGGCCTGAGCATGCCGCGCAGCCGCGACGAAGCCGCCCGCGGCCTGCGCGCGCTGGCCGACGCGCTGGATGCGCCGGCGGCGGCGATGCTGTCGATCGTGTGAGGCCATGCAAGGGGCGGGAGGGCCGGCAGCCTGTCCCTCTCCCGCCTCTTCTTGCCCCGCCTTCTTTCGCCGCCTTCATTTCCGGCCGCCATCATTGTTGAATTATTGAAACATTGCGAAAGAGTTCATTCGCGCACCGCCATTTTTGACTTTCTCGCCGCACTCCCTCGCGTATATGATTGCAGAGACCTGCATTTCATCAACCGGGGCTGTGCGGCGCAACGATGACCTCCTGTCCAGCGGATCGCGGCGTCCTGCCGGCCCTCGTCGCCGCTCGCGACCCCGACAGTGCCGCCTGGCTCGCGGCCCTGCTGGCCGTCCCACCCCTGCCCGGTACCCCCGCCTTCATGCGCGCCTTCGCCGCGGCCGGCCGCCGGCTGCGCGAAGCCCCGCCGCCGCGGGACGGCGAGGTGCCGGCCCTGATGGCGCTCGGCATCGCCGCGCCCGCTTTGTGGAGCGGTCCGCGGCTGCTGCGCGCCGCCCTGCTCGCCGGTACCGCCGAGGCCGCGGGCAGCGAGGCCCCGGCCCGGCTGACCGCTGCCTTCCGCACCTCCGACACCGAGGAGCGGGCGGCGATCCTCCAGGCGCTGATGCTGCTGCCCGATCCGGCGCGCTTCGCCGCCCTGGCCGCCGACGCCTGCCGGTCCAGCGTACAGCCGGTGTTCGAGGCGATCGCGGGAGACAACCGCTTCCCCGCCGCCCATCTGTCCGAACCGGTCTTCAACCAGATGGTGCTGAAGGCGGTGTTCACCGGCATGCCGCTCGCCCGCGTCGCCGGGCTGGCGGAGCGGACGACCCCCGCCCTGCGCCGCATGGCCGCCGATTTCCGCAGCGAACGCCGCGCCGCCGGCCGCATCGTGCCGGCCGATCTCGACCTCCTGCTCGACGCCGTCCCCGCCGACCATTCAGCTGCCTGTCCAACCGCCTCTCAGGCCGCCTGTCCAGCCAATGGGATCCCCACGCCATGAAGCTGTTCGACCCGCACATCCACATGACGTCGCGCACCACCGACGATTACGCCGCCATGCGCCGGGCCGGCATCGTCGCGGTGACCGAGCCGGCCTTCTGGCTGGGCCAGCCGCGCACCCATGCCGGCAGCTTCGAGGATTATTTCCTGTCGCTGGTCGGCTGGGAGCGGTTCCGCGCCAGCCAGTTCGGCATCCGCCATTTCTGCACGCTGGGCCTCAACCCGAAGGAGGCCAACAACCCCGACATCGTCGATCCGGTGCTGGACCTGGTCGACCTCTACCTGGAGAAGGACGGCGTCGTCGCCGTGGGCGAGATCGGCTATGACGACATGACCCCGGCGGAGGACGACATCCTCTCCCGGCAGGTCGAGATGGCGATGCGCCACCGCCTGCCGATCATGGTCCACACCCCCCACCGCGACAAGAAGGCCGGCACCCGCCGCACCATCGACCTGCTGCGCGAGGCCGGGGTGCCGCCGCACATGGTGCTGATCGACCACAACAACGAGGAAACGCTGCCGATCACGCTCGACAGCGGCTGCTGGGCCGGCCACACCATCTATCCCGGCAGCAAGATGGACGAGCCGCGCATGGTCGGGCTGGTCCAGACCTATGGCGCCGAGCGGATCATGGTCAACAGCTCGGCCGACTGGGGCATCAGCGACCCGCTGAAGGTGCCGAAGACGGTCGCGGCGATGGAGGAGGCCGGCATTTCCGCCGCGGCCATCGAGACCGTCGTCTGGCGCAACCCCATCGCCTTCTACGCCCAGAGCGGCCGCCTCGACCCGGCGGAGCTGGAAGTGACGCTGCCGGTCGACCAGCGCCTGCTGTTCGAGGGCAACACGGTGCTGCGCGGCCAGAAGCCGACGGTGGATCTGGCTGCCCTGCCTGCGGCCGCAGCCGGCCAGGTCGCCGAACCGGCATGACGGTCACGCGCCGGACCCTGGTCCTGAACGTAGTCGGCCTGACCGCCGACCTGTTGCCGCACGCCCCTGCCCTGTCGGCGCTCGCCACGCGCGGGGTCCGGTCGCTGGTGCCGCCGCTGCCGGCGGTGACCTGCACCGTGCAGGCCAGCATGCTGACCGGGCGGACGCCGTCGGGCCATGGCTGCGTCGCCAACGGCTGGTACGACCGCGACCTGTCGGAGATCCTGTTCTGGAAGCAGAGCAACCGGCTGGTGTCCGGCGAAACCCTGTGGGAGGAGGCGCGCCGCCGCGACCCGTCCTTCACCGGGGCCAAGCTGTTCTGGTGGTACAACATGTATTCGGGCGCGGACCTCAGCGTCACCCCGCGCCCGGTCTATTGCGCCGACGGCCGCAAGCTGCCCGACATCCACAGCCGGCCGGCCGGATTGCGCGACGAGCTGATCCAGCGGCTCGGCCCCTTCCCGCTGTTCCGCTTCTGGGGACCGGGGGCCGACATCGTCTCCAGCCGCTGGATCGCCGACTGCGCGGCGGAGGTGGAGCGGCGGATGCGCCCCAGCCTGTCGCTGGTCTATCTGCCGCACCTCGATTACGACCTGCAGCGCTTCGGTCCCGACGACCCGCGCATTCCGGCCCAGGTCGCGGCGGTGGACGGGCTGTGCGCCCCGCTGATCGAGCGGGCGGAGCGCGAGGGCATGCGGGTGATCGTGCTGTCGGAATACGGCATCACCAAAGTGACCGGCCCGGTCGCCATCAACCGCGCCCTGCGCGAGGCCGGGCTGATCGCGGTGCGCACCGAACAGGGCGGCGAGCTGCTCGACCCCGGCGCGTCGGAGGCCTTCGCGGTGGCCGACCACCAGATCGCCCATATCCATGTCGCCCGCCCCGAACGGGTGCCGGAGGTGCGGGATCTCGTCGCCGGGCTGGACGGGGTCGAGCGGGTGCTCGACCGCATCGACCAGCGCGCCGCCGGAATCGACCATCCGCGCTCCGGCGATCTGGTGGCGGTCAGCCGGGCCGACCGCTGGTTCAGCTACCCCTATTGGCTGGACGACGCCCGCGCCCCCGACTTCGCCCGCACGGTGGAGATCTTCCGCAAGCCCGGCTACGACCCGGCGGAGCTGTTCATCGATCCGGCGATCCGCTGGCCGAAGCTGGCCATCGGCTGGCGGCTGGCGCGCAAGGCGCTGGGCTTCCGCACCCTGATGGACCTGATCCCGCTGGACGGCGGCCTGGTCAAAGGCTCGCACGGCCGCCCCACCGACCGGGCGGAGGCCGGGCCGCTGCTGATCTCCTCCGAGCCGGCCCTGCTGCCGGACGGCCCGGTCCCGGCGGAGGCGGTGAAGGGGCTGATCCTGTCCCACCTGTTCGACTGACGGCAGGGGACACGGCGCCAGCCCCGCATGGCTGCCCGGCCGCAGGGGGACGGGCGGCCCTCCCGTAACAGGCGTCGTCGCCGGAAGATGCGGCGGGCGCTGTTGCAGGAGGCTTTGCGATACGATGAGTCCGGAAATTTGGCTAGCTTGCGCTGGGCGGGTTTGCCGCGCCGCGCTCGCGGCCGGGCTGGCGCTGCTACTGGCAGCGGCACCGGCCGGGGCGATGACCCTGCAGGAGGCGCTGTCGCGCGCCCAGGCGACGAATCCGACGTTGGCGGCGGAGCAGGCCCGCCTGCGCGCAGTGGACGAGCAGATCCCGCAGGCGATGTCCGGCTACCGGCCGACGGTCACCGCCACGCTGGGGCTCAGCCGCGACCTGACCGACACGCGCTATGAGGGCATCGGCAGCGAGCGGACGGAGACAAACGCCAAGAGCGCATCGGTCAGCGCCAGCCAACCGCTCTTCGATGCGACCGTAGCCCCGGCCGTGCGTAGGGCCGAGCGGCTGGTCGAGGCGGAACGCGCCACCCTGCTGGCGACCGAACAGACCGTGCTGCTGAACGCCGCGACCGCCTATCTCGACGTGGTGAAGAATCAGGAACTGGTGGCACTCAACGCCGCCAACGTGGCGCTGCTGCAACGGCAGTTGAAGGCGGCGCAGGACCGCGCCCGGGTCGGCGAATACACCCGCACCGACGTCGCCCAGGCCGAATCCCGGCTGGCCCAGGCGGTGGCGTCGCGGCAGACAGCGGACGGCACGCTGGAGACGGCGCGCGCCGGCTTCGTCCGCATCGTCGGCAGCCTGCCGGGAACGCTGGCGGCACCGAAGCCGGCCTTCCGCCTGCCAAAGACGCTGGAGGAGGCGTCGGCGCTGGCCCGCGCCAACAACCCGTCTGTCCTCAGCGCCGCCTATACGGAGGACGCCCAGCGCCACTATGTCGACCGGCAGTTCGGCCAGCTGCTGCCCTCCGCCACCCTGTCGGCCAGCGGCTCCCGGACCTGGGATCCCGGCCGCGACGACGGCATCGACTACACCCGCACCGACAGCCTGACCGCGCGCGTGCAGGTGACGGCCCCGCTCTATCAGGCCGGCCTGCCGGAGTCCCAGGTTCGCGAGGCGAAGCAGACGGCCGGGCAGTACCGCCTGCAGACCCGCGAGCAGGGCAACCAGAGCGTCGAGAGCGCCGTCACCGCCTGGGCGGCGCTGGAAACGGCGCGGGCCAACATCCACTCCTACCGCGACCAGATCAAGGCGGCCCAGACCGCGCTCGACGGCCTGCGGGAAGAGGCCAAGGTCGGCAGCCGCACCCTGCTGGACGTGCTGGACCAGGAACAGGAGCTGCTGACCAGCCGGGTCAATCTGGTCGGCGCCCAGCGCGACGAAACGGTCGCCGCCTTCCAGCTGCTCGCCGCCTGCGGACAGCTGTCGGCGGAGCGGCTGGGGCTGGAGAAGCGGACGCACTGAGGGGAACCGCGAGGGGGCGACCGGAACCGCACCGCCCCCTCCATCGTCCCTTCCCCCGGCTTACTTCACCGGAATGCCGCCCCAGGTGCCGGACACCGGCGCGACCGACTTGGCGGCCTCGGCTGCCGGAGCCGGCGACTGGAGGGCGGCCGCCGCCGGCGGATTCTCGGCCGGGCGGTTGAACAGCTCGCAGTTCGGGATCTCGCCGACACACATCTTACCGATCAGATCCCAGGTCTTCGCCGGATCCGGGCGGACCTGGGCGAAGTTGGCGAAGTTCTGGCTGACGATCGGCGCGTCGGGCAGCGGCGCCGCCTGCTTCGGCACGCCGGAGAAATAGAAGGACTGCGGCTTGCGGTAGGGCTCGGTCGAGGCGCCTTCCGACGGCACCGGCTTGCCGGGCTTGTCCGGGGCGACGTTCGGCGGATGGCGGTAGGGCTCGTCGGTCAGACCCTCGGTGTCCGGCACCGCCTTGGCGTTGAAGGCATAGCCGAACAGGATGCCGCCGTTGGCGGTCTGGTCCGGGGTGACGCCGGTCTGTGCCGGGCCGCCATTGGTGCCGACCCAGATCGAATAGCCCTGGATCCGGTAGTCCAGCCGGGCGCTGTCGCCGCTGCTGTAGGGCAGATGCTTGATGAAGTCGCGCCGCGGCGGGTGGTTCAGCGGCGAGAAGCTGCAGCAGGGCGGCATGCCCGCCGGCCGGTCCTGTTCATAGGTCAGGAAGAAGGCGCGGTCGCCGAGCGAAACGAAGGAACAGGTGAACTGGTTGCTGCCGGGGAAGATCGGCAGGCAGCGCTTCTCGTAATGCTCCATCATCGCGCCCTTGCCCATCGGGCCGGCGACGGTGCTGTCGTAATAGGTCGAGCCGTAGGAGACCTCGTAATCCTCGCCTTCCTTCAGCGGGGCCGGCGGCTTGCCGTCATAGGGCGGCGGCGCCTCGACATACTTGTTGAAGACCCGGTACATGGTCCAGTTGGTCGACCAGAAGGCCGGGAACAGCGGGTCGGACGGCTCGCCGGCATTGCGCGGGACGACGCAGCCCTTCCACGGGCAATTGCTGACCCAGGGCGGGTTGTGGACGCCGAAGGTGGCGTAGATGTTGCCGAAATCGCGGGCCTGGGCGGCCCCGGACAGGGCGGCCGGCCCCAGGACGGCCGCCCCCATGGCGATGGCACCGGCCGTGACGGTGCGGAGAAATCCGGTCATGTCGAATGATCCTTGGAGCAGTCGGAGCAGTCTTCAGGGGATGTATTGCCAGGTCGGCGCGGCACACTTGCCGGACCCGTCGTTCAGCGGCGTCTGCATCAGGCTCTTCGCCTGGATCTTCAGGTCGAACATCAGCGCGACAGCGTCGTTGATCTTGTCGGGATTGCCGTTGAAGGACTGGTGCAGCGCCTTCAGCAGGTTCGAGTAATAGGTGTTGAAGGATTGCGACTGGATCGCCGCCGCCGAACCGGGCGCATAATCCTCCTGCTTGGGATCGTCGGGAATGTCGGCGACGCCGGTTGGGTCGAAGGGGATGGTCTCGTCGGTGAAGACCCACTCGTTCCCTTGCTTGGCGATCTTGCGGCCCTTGTAGATCTCGTAATAGGTGTAGTAGTGGGCCATGTTGCCGGTGTCGTCCTCGGTCGGGGCGGTCGGCGAACCTTCGCCTTCGACGATGATCCGCTCGATGGCGGCCTGGGCGTCGGCGAGGCACAGGATCGGCTTGATGCCGAACATGCCGTAGACCTGCCCGTCCGGCTTGCCGGAGAATACCCCCTCGCCCAGATTGGCCAGCGCCTTGGCGATGTCCTCGTAGAACTCGCCGATGGTGCGGTAATTGTCCTTGATGTCGGAGGACGCCCGCAGCAGCCCGGCGTCCTGGATGTCGATCGGGTCGGCCGGCTCCTCGATCACCATGAAGCAAGTCTTGATCTGGTCCTTGGAGAAGGGACGCAGGTGCGCCTTGAATTCCCGCGTGCCGGGCTGGGTTCCGATCTCCTTCGGCAGGCCGCCGGGATATGTCGGAATGAATTTTGGGTTGTCGATCGCCGGGTGGCCGCCGACGGCGACCAGGATGTTGGCGGCCTGGCA
The DNA here is from genome assembly GCF_041507355.1 of Azospirillum sp. HJ39. Classification (NCBI taxonomy): domain Bacteria; kingdom Pseudomonadati; phylum Pseudomonadota; class Alphaproteobacteria; order Rhodospirillales; family Azospirillaceae; genus Azospirillum; species Azospirillum sp. HJ39. Next base: position 559,942 of record NZ_CP167910.1, read on the forward strand.
GAAATGCTCCATCTCCTGCATCGCCACGCCGATGATCATGTTGGCGATGGCGCCGTTCTTCGCGTCGTCCAGCGAATAGGCGGCCTGGAGATAGACCGGCAGGGTGGCGTGTTCCAGCTCGACCGCGAGCTGGAGGTTGTAGCGCACATCCTCGATCGTGGTCGGCCGCTCGGCCGTCACGTACAGGGTGTTGGAGGCGGGCTTGGCGATGTCGGTCGCCTTGGTGCCGGCGGCCGGCACCGCGACGGCCTCCGCCTGGCTGGCGTCGGTGGTCATGGCATGAGCTCCATCGAGCGGATTCGGGCTGGGTCGGGCGGATTGCGGGAAGGGCCGGTCCGTCACTTGCGCAGGAAGGGCGGCCTGATCGGCTTGGTGGCCAGCCAGCTCAGCGCCTCCTGCACCTCCGGCGAGACCGCCGTCGACCGTGGCGGCTTGGGCGCAGTCACCTCGCCGCGGACCGGGTCGGCCGCCCATTTCAGGACCGCCTCGCGCTTGGCCGGCGACAGGTCGCGCACGACCGGCATGTAGTTGGGATCCTCGACCGGCAGCGACATGGCGACCTGAAGCGAATAGAGATGCTTGCGGACGCTGTCATAGTCGGACATGTCCAGCACCGGCAGCATCACCGGGTACAGGTTGGCGTACTGGAACAGGATCGGCTCGATGTCCTGTTCCCAGGTCGGCTTTTCCGGCACCGCATAGGGGCTCCACAGCAGGACGCTGATGAAGTCGAAGGGGTCGTAGTAGGACAGCGGCGTCGCGTCGGCGAAGGCCGGGCGGACGCCATAGACCTGCCCGTCGATGTCGTCGGCCTTGCGCGGCTCGCCGGGATCGCCGCCGGTCAGCACCAGCTCGGCCTTCCCGGCCGCGTCGGTGGTCAGCGTATCGGGGAAGGTCAGCGCCGCTTCCGGCATTCCGACAGCCGGCGAGCCGCCATAGCCGGACAGCCCGCTCGGATCGAGCGCCACCGCGATCTCGGCGCCCTCCAGCGGCTTGCCGAATTTGGTCGCCCACAGCGTGACCGGCGTGCTGTCGCCCGGGCTCATGCGGAAGACGAACTCGTCGGCCTTCACCACCCGGCCATCGGGCGACTCCTGGCCGAGGATCGTGTTCAGCGTCGGCGAATAGACCGCCAGCGGGCTGGTGCCGACGGCGGAGAGCTGGTCGCCGGTCAACGCGATGTCGACGATGCCGGCGGTGGTCTCGTACCAGTGGTTGCCCGGCGCCACGTCCGCCAGCTTGACGAAGCCCTGCGCGCCGCCGAAATAGCCGACCTGCAACGGCTGGTCGACCATCGCCCCGCGCCATTCGCGGAACGGAATGGAGTTGCCCAGGTCGACGCTCAGCCGGCTGGCCGCCTCGTCCACCGCGGCGGTGGCGTAGTAGAAGGGCACCGGGCTGCCGGCGTTGGCGTCGCTGGTAAGCGGCTGGATGCGGCGGCCGAGCGTGAAGAAGCGCGGCTCGTCCTTGCGGGCGACGCCGATGCTGCCGGTCAGCACGCCGGTGGTGAAGTCGGGCGGGTTGGGCAGATAGCGCTTGTGGTCCGGCGGGTTGACGCCGTACCCCGCATTGTAGCCGGTGACGTTGAACTTGATCGACAGAAGCCCGTCGGCAGCCGCCTCCTTCAGCGCGGTCAGGAAGGCGGAGGCGGACACGTCGCCCCAGGCCAGATCCCTCAGCACCGACTGGAAACTGGCGCCGAAATAGGCCGGCGGGTGCGGCGGGTGTTCGAAGGCCTTGCCGGGCGACCAGTTGCGCGCCCACAGGTCGGTGAAGGACGCGACGTCGAAATCGCCGCGCAGCAGCTCCAGCCCGTTGACGCCGGTCAGCCGCACCAGCAGCCCCCAGATCGCCGAGACCATCTGCTGGTCGGTGTCGAGGTCGACCATCTTGGCCGGCGGCCGGTCGTCGGCATCGGTCACCGCCAGCCCGATCACCGGGTCGTCCGCCACCGGCCGGCCGTCGGCGGCCACCGCGCCGGTGACCTTGCAGTCCGTCAGCCGCCACACGCCGGTGCCGTAGGGGTTCCAGTAGCCGATCTTCCAGCCGGCGTAATCCTCCGCCGTGTAGCGCTTGTCGTCCTTGTAGGCGTAATCGTGGTTGTTCACCGTCGAGACGTCGGCGATGAACTTGCCCGTAAAGGTCAGCCGAGGCCCGGTCAGATAGGACATGCGGACATTCCTCCATGCCGGCGCACAAGAGCGCCGCTCGTGAATCAATTCGTTACAGTGATTACAGGATAGAAACCGAGTATACATATCTGTTCGCTGTCACATTTCTCATGCAACATACGCAGATATTCATTCTTTCATTGCCACACGCCTGCGTCTTCCTGACGCCGCGTGAGCAATAGTCTGTATCAAAGACATCGTAACTTGAACAGATCTATTGCGACCGGAAGGATGCGTCGCTAGCTTCCGTCATCGCATAAAGCGTATTTCTGAATCGCACATCGCGAAGATGGACTGTACGCGCCCCCCACGGCAAGGCGGAGCAACACGCAGATGCCCATTCCGACCACGCACCCGGCGGACGCCGCCACCCGGACCGGCGACTTGCCCGACACCGTCCGGATCCACCGCCAGCGCTTCACCGTCGCCTTCGACTATGCCGTCGTCTTCACCCGCGGCGCCTTCGATCCGGCCAACGGCGCGCTTGCGACGGCAATGGGGGCTGCAATGGGGGCCGCCATCCAGGACGGCACGCCACGGCCGCGCTGCGTCGTCTTCGTCGATCTCGGGGTGCTGTCCGGCCATCCCGGCCTGCCCGCCGCGATCTCCGCCCATTTCGCCGGGCGTGGCGACCTGCCCGCGCTGGTGCGCGAGCCGGTGGTGCTGCCGGGAGGCGAGGCGGTGAAGAACGATCCGGCGCTGATCGGGCAGATGCACGACGTCATCCTCGGCGCCGGCATCGACCGCCATTCCTATGTGCTCGCGGTCGGCGGCGGCGCCTTCCTCGACGCGGTCGGGCTCGCCGCCTCGACCGCGCATCGCGGGGTGCGGCTGGTGCGGGTGCCGACGACGGTGCTGGCGCAGAACGATTCCGGCGTCGGGGTGAAGAGCGCGATCAACCGCAACGGCGCCAAGAACCAGATCGGCACCTTCGCGCCGCCCTGGGCGGTGGTCAACGATTCGGCCTTCCTGGATACGCTGCCGCCGCGCGACCGGCTGGCCGGCATGGCAGAGGCGGTCAAGGTGGCGCTGATCCGCGACGGCGCCTTCTTCGAATGGCTGGAACGCTCGGCCGACGCGCTCGCCCTGTTCGAAATCCCGGCGGTCGAGTATCTGATCCGCCGCTGCGCCGAGCTGCACATGCGCCAGATCGCCGAAGGCGGCGACCCGTTCGAGCAGGGCAGCGCCCGCCCGCTCGATTTCGGCCACTGGTCGGCCCACAAGCTCGAGGCCATCACCCGCAACCATCTGCGCCACGGCGAGGCGGTGGCGATCGGCATCGCGCTCGACACCCGCTATTCGGTGCTGGCCGGCCTGCTGCCGGAGGGCGAGGATCTGCGCGTCGCCGTGCTGCTGGAGCATCTGGGCTTCCGCCTTTGGCATCCGGCCCTGGCACGGCGCGGCGAGGACGGCCGGCCGCTGGTGCTGGCCGGGCTGGAGGAGTTCCGCGAGCATCTCGGCGGCCGGCTGACCATCACCCTGCTGGCCGGCATCGGCCGCGGCGTCGAGGTGAACGCGATGGACCCGGCGCTGGTCGAGCGGGCCATCGGCTGGCTCGCCCTGCGGGAGCAAAGCTGATGCGGGAACAGGGCTGATGCGGTTAGCGGACGGGCGCGGGACGCTCGGCTACTGCCTGAACGTCCACCCGACCCAGACGCTGGCGGAGGTGCGCGCCGCCCTGCTGGGGCCGGTGCGGACCATCGCGCGCCGGCTTTGCCCGGCGGAGCCCTTCGCGGTCGGGCTGCGCCTGTCGGCGGAGGCGGCGGCCCGGCCGGACGCCGCGACGGAGCTGGCGGCGATCTTCGCCGGCGAGGGCTTCGCCGCCTACACCATGAACGGCTTCCCCTATGGCCCCTTCCACGGCGTGCCGGTGAAGGAGGCGGTCTATGAACCGGACTGGACCACGCCGGACCGGCTGGCCTACACGCTGGACCTCGCCCGCATCATGGCGGCGCTGGTGCCGCCGAAGGAGACGGCGACCATCAGCACCGTGCCCGGCGGCTTCGCGCCGCGGACGCGCAGCCGGGAGGCAGCGGTGGCCGAGGGACTGCTGCGCGCCGCCGCCGGGCTGGTCCGGCTGGAGCGGGAAACCGGCCGCCGCGTCGCGCTGGCGCTGGAGCCGGAGCCCTTCTGCCTGCTGGAAACCACCGCCGAAGCCGTCGCCTTCTTCGGCGGCCATCTGTTCACCCCGTCGGCGGCGGAGCGGCTGGCCGAGCTGACCGGCCTCGGTCCGGACGACGCGGCGGCAGCCCTGCCGCGCCATCTCGGCCTCTGCCTCGACGCCTGCCACATGGCGGTGATGTTCGAGGAGCCGGAGGCGACGCTTTCCGCACTGGACTCCGCCGGCATCCCGATCCACAAGATGCAGATCAGCGCCGCCCTGCGCATCCCGCGGCTGGACGCCGATGCCCGGCGGCGGGCGGCGGCCTTCCATGACGGCGTGTATCTGCACCAGACCATGGCGCGGCGGGCCGGCGGCACGGTGCTGCGTGCACTCGACCTGCCGCAGGCGCTGGAGCGCGGCGCGGCGGCTGACGGCGAGGAGTGGCGCATCCATGTCCATGTCCCGCTGTTCGCCGAACCGGCCCCGCCGCTGGCCTCCACCGCCGATTCGCTGGAGCGGCTGCTGTCGCTCCATCGCAACCGGCCCTTCACCTCCCATTTGGAGGTGGAGACCTACACTTGGTCGGTCCTGCCGCCGGAGCTGGGCGGCATCGACGTCACCGCGGGAATCGAGAAGGAATTGCGATGGGTGCTTCAACGGCTTGGCTGATCCGGCCGCGGGCGGCGCTGGTGCTGGGACGGGTGTCCAACCTGCCGACGGTGGTCAGCGACGCGCTGGCCGGGCTGACGCTGGCGGGGGTCGGCATGTCGGGCGGGTCGCTGCTGGCGCCGCTGCTGGAAGCCTCCCTGGCGCTGGCGCTGTTCTATGTCGGCGGCATGTATCTGAACGACGCCTTCGACGCCGCCATCGATGCGCGGGAGCGGCCCAACCGGCCGATCCCGAACGGCGACGCCTCGCGCATCGCCGTGTTCGTCGCCGGCTTCCTGCTGCTGGCGCTCGGGCTTGTGCTGGCGGCGCGCAGCGGGGCGGCCGGCGCGCTGAACGGGGCGGCGCTGGCTGCGGCGATCCTGATCTACGACGTGGTGCACAAGCGGACGGCGCTGGCCCCGGCGATCATGGGGGCCTGCCGCTTCTTCGCTTATTCCACCGCGGCCGCCATCGCCGGCGCATCGGCCGGACTGGCGCTGGTGCTGGGGGCCGCCGGGCTGTTCGCCCATGTGGTCGGCCTGACCTATGCCGCCAAGCAGGAGGCGTACGACCGGCTGGACCGCGCCTGGCCGCTGGCGGTGCTCGCCCTGCCGCTGCTCGGCACGCTGGCCGCCACCTTGTGGCTGCGCGGCGGCGATCTGGCCGGGCTGCTGCTGTGGCTGGCGCTGCTGGGCGCCTTGGCGGTTGCGCTGTTCCGCCTGTTCCGCCGCTCGCCGGGCGATGTGCCCAAGGCGGTGGGGCTGCTGATCGCCGCCATCGCGCTCTATGACGCGGTGCTGGTCGCCGCGGCCGGCGGCGCCGGCTGGGCGGTGCTGCTCGCCGCCCTGTGCTTCCCGGCGACGCTCGCCCTGCAACGGGTGGTGCCGGGAACCTGACACCTTGCCCCGTCCCTTGCCACGTCCCTTGCCCCGTCCCTTGCCCCGTCGGGGCCATGATGGGAAATTCCTGCCGCCACCACCGGGAACCGCAGGGCCAAAGCTGCCGCCCGGCAAGTCTGCCCCGACTGCAAAGCCTTTATTCACCAAAGGGTTGCCTTTGGCCCACATCCTGCAATCCCCTCGATCGCCATTCCTTCCAGGGAAGCGCAACGAGGGGAACGCACCATGGTCAGCCTGTCCAGTTACGCCGATGTCGGCGGCATGGCCCAGAGCCTGCAGCAGTCGATCGACGCCGCGGTCAAGCGCGTGCAGCAGCAGGCGGCCGGCGGGGCCAGTGGCGGTGCGGCCGGCAAGGTCCAGGAATACGAGCAGTCGGTCAACAAGTCGGCGCTGAACGCCGCCCCCTTCGCGACCAACATCGGCACGCTGGTCAAGGACACCAGCCGGCTGAACGTCTTCAGCTCGCTGGCGGCCAACGACCCGGCCGACTTCTACAAATTCACGGTCACCAGCTCCGGCGCGGCGACGCTGGGAACCGTGGGCGACGCCGGGGTGCGGCTGCAGCTGATGGACCGCAGCGGCAAGGTGCTGGCCGACAGCAACAAGGATTCCGGCGCCACCTATGACGCCTTCCAGAAACTGAAATCCGGCCAGATGACGCTGGACAAGGGCGACTACACGCTGCGCATCGCCCGCGAGAAGGACGTCCCGGCCAAGGAGGCCAAGAGCTACGGCGTCCAGCTGCGCATGGGCAACTACAGCAAGGACTACGACACCATCGCCAAGCAGCCGGCCAAGGGCGACAACCCATTCGGCAACAATGCCAAGCTGCAGGGGCTGGCCTCGATCCTGGGCGCCGGCAGCAGCAGCTCCAACCCGGCCTCGATGCTGCTGGGCGCGTCGACCAGCGATTATTACGCCGGCCGCGGCTCGCTGCTGAACGCGCTGCTGTAAAAGGCGGAGGCGAGCCGCCTCACACCAGCCATCTCACGCCAGCCGGTCGCGCCCCGATTCCTTGACCAGCAGGACCGCCTGGGTGCGGCTGCCGACGCCCAGCGCCTTCAGCACGCCGGTGACATGGGTCTTCACCGTGGACAGATTCAGCCCCAGCCGCTCGCCGATCTCCTGGTTCGACAGGCCCTGGGCCAGCAGGTCCAGCACCTCCAGCTGACGGCGGGTCAGCCCGTCGAACAGGCCGGGCGCGCCGTTGCGCGCCGCCGTACCGGCCGCGGCCGGTGCACCCGGCATTCCCAGCACCGGCGGCACATAGGATCCGCCGGCCATCACCAGCCGCAGGATGTTCACCACCAGCACGTCGTCGGTCGATTTCGGGATGAAGGCGCGCACGCCGCGCGACAACACCGCGCGCATCTCGTCCGGCGAGTCGATCATCGAGAAGATGGCGACCGGCACCGGCGCCACGCGCCTGACCAGCGCCTCGACATCGTCCAGCCCGCCAAGCCCGGGCATCCGCAGATCCATGACGATCAGGTCGAACGCGGCCCCCTCGTCGAGAATGGCGTTCAATTGACCGAAGCTGGTGGCCGCCACCACCGTGGCCTGCTCGTCCAGTTCACCCACCAGATGCGTCAAGCCGCTGCGGACGATGGAATGATCGTCGGCGATCAGAACCTGCATGTACCGTCTCGAACCGAAGATGCGCGCTGCATCGTCATACGCTGACGCAACGGTCAACGCTACCTCCTTCGCACGCCGACGCGCGGCAATCGCGAGGAGGAGGGCCGGAAAGGATCGAAAGGGTGGGTGCCGGCCCTTCCCGACAGCCCCTTTCCGGGTCTGCGGCACGGTCGGGCCGGTCGGGACCATCGGCTGGTTCTCGCCCACCCCGTCGATCGAGATCATCCAGGCCGGTGTGCCGCGCGCGGCCAGCGCCTGGCGCACCGCCTCGGCCCGGCGCATCGGCAGGCGCTGGTTGTAGGACGGCGGGCCGGAAATGCCGGTATGGCCGATCGCCTGGATGCGGACGGCGCGCACCCGCCCGGCGGCGGCGGCGGCGCTCGAAAAGGCCAGGGAGGGAACGGCGCCGGCCAGTGCCGTGCCCAGCAGAATCCCACGCATCGCCATGGCCTCGTTTCCCATCGTTGATGGCGTTCAATGGCGTCGACGGATCGGCGGCGGACCGGACCTGCCATGGACTGCGGAGAAAGGCGTGGCAGACCGGGCTTCGGCTCCGACCGGGGAATCCGCCAACGGCGCTTCCAATCCCGGCCCCGCAAGGCCATCTTTTCCGTTGCAGAATTGCCGCAACGCACCAGCTTACGTTTCCCTTCACGATAACAATGGCTTGGACAGATCCCACGATGCCTTCTCCCCCGGACGATGCGACCGACTACCTCCCTTGCACCACCCCGGATCCCGGCCGCTGGCGGGAGGTGGCGCCCGGCGTGCTGTGGATCCGGCTGTCGCTGCCCTTCCAGCTCGACCACATCAATGTGTGGGCGCTCGACGGCGGGGCTGCCGGCTGGACGCTGGTCGATTGCGGGCTGGGCGATCCGCGCACGCGCGCCGCTTGGGAGCTTCTGTTGCACGATGCGCTGGGCGGACGTCCGGTGGAGCGGGTCGTCGTCACCCATTTCCACCCCGACCATATCGGCGCCGCCGGCTGGCTGGTGGAGCGGACCGGGGCGTCCTTCGCCGCCTCGCTGACCGAATGGCTGTTCGCCCGGACGCTGTCGGCGGGCAGCGACGCGGCCACCGACGCGGCGGTCGAGCGCTTCTACCGCCGCAGCGGGCTGGAGCCGGAGTCGCTGGCCGCCGTGCTCGGCCGCAAGGGGGCCTATGGCCGTGGCGTGCCGAGCGTCCCGGCGACGCTCACCCGGCTGCGGGCCGGAGACCGGCTGCCGGTGGGGGACCGGCTGTGGACGGTGGTCGGCGGCAGCGGCCACACGGCGGAGCCGGTCAGCCTCCACCGCCAAGCCGACGCGGCCGGCCCCGGCCTGCTGATTTCCGGCGATCAGATCCTGCCGCGCATCAGCCCCAACATCAGCGTCTGGCCGACCGAGCCGGACGCCGACCCGCTCGCCGATTATCTCGCCAGCCTTGCCGGCTGGTCCGCCCTGCCGGCGGAGACGCTGGTGCTGCCCTCCCATGGCCGGCCCTTCCGCGGCCTGCATGCCCGCGCCGGGGAACTGGCCCGCCACCATGCGGAGCGGCTGGCCGAGATCGAGGCTCTGTGCGCCACGCCGCAGACCGCGGCGGCGGTGACGCGGGCGTTGTTCCCGCGGCCGCTCGATACCCACCAGACGGTCTTCGCCCTGGGCGAAGCGGTGGCGCACCTCAACCATCTGATCGCCAAGGGGCGGCTGGAACGGCGGGCCGCCGGGCCGGACGTCGACCTCTACCGCCGGGTCGACGCCGCGGCGACCGTCACTGCTCGGTGACGATCTCGAACTGCTGCGGATCGAGCAGGGTCGACACCGACAGGGTCTTCAACGTCTTCGGGTCGTCGGTCCGCTTCATCTGGGCGTGCTGGGTGCCCATGCCGTCCTTGCGGATGGCGATCACCTCCCAATAGCCGCCGCTGGGGGACAGCTTGCGGTAAATCTGCCCCTCGACCACCTCGCGCTTCCTGCGCATTTTCCGTTCTCCAAAACCCGTCCCGAACCGGCGGCCGTCACGGCCGCCGCGAAGGGCGCCATTGAAGCACAAAACACCCCGGCCGTGGCGAGTGTCCGTTCGGTGACCCTTCGCGGACACCGCTGCGGCCCCGGAACCCATCGGATGCCGAATTGAAGCAGCCGATGGGTTCCAGTCTTTTGATTTTTCGTGCGATCCACGCTCCGGACGATTCCGTATGGACCGATCGCACTCTATCGCAGCGCAACACGACCGGGGCACTCCGCATGCGTCTTTGCTGCAGTGCGGTTTCGGGCTGGAACAAAGATCGCGGCTGTGGGTTCATAGAGGTCATGAACACCGATCTCGACGTGCTTGTCTTCGCGACCCGCCTGGTTGATGAACTGGGTGAAACCGCGATCCGCATGAGCCGCGTTCGTCTTGTCGAACTCACGGCTGCCAATCAAATCCGCGCTGCCGCCTTCTGGCGGGAGGTGATGCAGACGTCCCAACGGCTGCTGGACGAGCGGTCGGGCCGGCGGCTCTGCCCGGGAGGCGGCCCGGGCCTATCCCCGGCGACCCTTGCGGCGGCGCAACCGACAGTATCCCATGTTCCCCGGCCGATTCCCTGATCCGGCGACGCCGCGAAACCGGTGTCCGGCAGTCCGCGACGCAAAAGGGCCGGCACTTGGTGCCGGCCCCTTCCGCGCAACGCCGATGCGTGCCGCTTACTTCACTTCGGCATACTGGCCGTTGTGCCACTTGTACCAGACATAGGCCGGGCTGGTGACGTCGCCCTTGGCATCGAAACCGATCTTGCCGATGACGGTCTCGTAGCTGCCCTTGCGCAGAACCTCGGAAACCTTGGCGGCGTCCGTCGACTTCGCCTGCTTCACCGCCTCGGCCCAGATCTGGAGCGCGGCATAGGTGTACAGGGTGTAGCCTTCCGGCTCGTAGCCGGCCTTGCGGAACTTCTCCACCACGGCCTTGGCGTCCGGCTTCTCGCGCGGGTCCGGGCCGAAGGTCATCATGGTGTCCTCGCCGGCGTCGCCGGTGATGGCCCAGTACTCGTTGGTCACCAGCGCGTCGCCCGACACGATGGGGGCCTTCAGGCCCTGGTCCTTCATCTGGCGGGCCAGCAGGCCGGCCTCGGTGTGGTAGCCACCGACATAGACGGCGTCGACGTTCGCCTGCTTCAGCTTCGACACCAGGGCGGAATAGTCCTTCTCACCGGCCGTATAGGCTTCGTAGATGGCTTCCTTCTGGCCGCCGGCATTCAGCGCCTTCTGCGTCTCGTCGGCCAGACCCTTACCGTAGGCCGACTTGTCGTGCAGGATGGCGACGTTCTTGCCCTTGTACTTCTCAAGCAGATACTTGCCGGCGATCATGCCCTGCTGGTCGTCACGGCCGCAGACGCGGAAGACGTTCTTCAGGCCCTGCTCGGTCAGCTTCGGGTTGGTCGAGGCCGGGGAGATCTGCAGCATGCCTTCCTCGGCATAGACCTGGCTGGCCGGAATCGACGAGCCCGAGCAGAAGTGGCCGGCCACGAACTTCACACCGGCCTTGGCCAGCTGGTTGGCGACGGCGACGGCCTGCTTGGGATCGCAGGCGTCGTCGCCGACTTCCAGCTTCAGCTTCTGGCCCAGGACACCGCCGGCGGCATTGATGTCCGCGACAGCCTGCTCCATGCCCTTCTTCATCTGCTCGCCGAAGGTGGCGTACTGGCCGGTGATCGGGCCGGCGGTGGCCACCGCGATGTCGGCCTTGGCGGCCGTGGCGGAGAGCGCGGTCGCCGCGATGGCGGCGAGAAGGGACAGTTTGAATTTCATGGGTGTGCTTGCTCCCTGTTCTATGAGTGGTCCCTGTTGCAACATACCCCCGGCCCTTGCGGGCCTTGCCGCCGGGTCCCCTCCGGCGGTTTCCAGAATACCATACCCCAAGTGGCGCGGCGTGCGACAGTTTCGCGGGCACCAATCAGCCGTACGGTCTATTCCCAATGACTCAGTTGCCGGACTCCGCGCCCGTGCGTTCCCTCCAGGCGAAGGGTCCTGCGGGTTCGTACAACCATGGATACTGGTTGACCATGCGCCGTGCGATGGCGATGCGGTGTGCGGTGAGCGTGATCAGCCCGATCACCACGGTGTGGACGATGAAGCCCCACGGCGCCAGCAGCTGCTCGCCGAACAGGCCCCAGGCCAGGAAACGGTCGCCCGCCCCCAGCAGCAGCGAATAGGCCAGCACGTTCGACACCGGCTTCCAGCCCTCCGCCAGCGTCTGGCCGGTCAGCACGCCGCAGCCGCCGAACACCAGCACCGTCAGGAACACGAACACCGGAACCGACGAGCCCAGGATCGTCTCCATCTCAATGCCCCCCTTCCAGATAGGCGGCGCGCACCTCCGGATCGGCCAGCAGCTGCGCCCCCGTCCCCGTCATCGTGATCTTCCCCGTCACCATCACATAGGCCCGGTGCGCCAGCTTCAGCGCATGGAAGGCGTTCTGCTCCACCATGAACACCGTCATCTTCTGCTCCCGGTTGATCTCCTTGATCACCTGGAAGATCTGCTTCACGATCAGCGGCGCCAGCCCCAGGCTCGGCTCGTCCAGCAGCAGCAGCCGCGGCTGGCTCATCAGCGCCCGCCCGATCGCCAGCATCTGCTGCTCGCCGCCCGACATCGTGCCGGCCCGCTGGCCGATCCGCTCCTTCAGCCGCGGGAACAGCGTCAGAACCCGTTCCAGCTCGCGCTCGAAGCTGCCGGGCTGGGCCACGATCGAGCCCATCTGCAGGTTCTCCAGCACCGTCATCCGCGGGAAGATGCGCCGCCCCTCCGGGCTTTGCGCGATGCCGCGCCGCACGATCTCGTGGGTCGGCAGGTCGGTGATGTCCTCGCCCTCGAAGAACACCCGGCCCTGGCGTGCCCGCGGGCTGCCGCAGATCGTCATCAGCAGCGTCGACTTGCCGGCCCCGTTGGCCCCGATCAGCGACACGATCTCGCCGGAGCCGATCTCGATGTCGATCCCCTTCAGCGCCTCGATCGCGCCGTAGAAGGTGTGGACGCCCGATACCTTCAGCATGGCTCAGGCCCCCTTCTGCGCGCTGTGCCGGCCCGCGTCGGGCGGCAGGTGCAGGTCGGCCGCCACCTCCGGCGGCAACGCCTCGTCCTCGTCCTCGCCCAGATAGGCGCGGATCACCGCCGGGTCGTTCTTCACATGCTCCGGATCGCCGTCGGAAATCTTCCGGCCATAATCCAGAACCACAACATGGTCGGAAATCCGCATCACCACGCTCATGTCATGCTCGATCAGCAGAACGCCGGTCCGGTGCCCCTGCGGCGTCCGGACGTCGCGGATGAAGGTCAGGATCTCGGCAAGCTCGCCCGACTCGCGCGGGTTCAGGCCCGCCGCCGGCTCGTCCAGGCACAGCAGCACCGGCTCGGTGCACATGGCGCGCGCGATCTCCAGGCGCCGCTGGGCGCCATAAGGCAGGTTGCCGGCCTCCCAGTCGGCGAACTCGGTCAGCCGCACCCGCTCCAGCCAGTATTTCGCCAGCTCAACCGCCTCATGCTCGGCCCGGCGATAGGACGGCAGCCCGAGCAGCCCGCCGATGGCGAAGCTCGACGCCCGCATCAGCTTGTTGTGCTGGGCGACGATCAGGTTCTCCAGCACGCTCATCCCGCCGAACAGCCGGATGTTCTGGAAGGTGCGCGCCACGCCGGCCAGCTGGGCGATGCGGTAGCCCGGCATCCGCTCCAGCAGGAACTCCCTGCCCTCCGGATGGCGCAGCGTCAGCCGGCCCACGGTGGGGGTGTAGAAGCCGGTGACGCAGTTGAACAGCGTGGTCTTGCCGGCGCCGTTCGGGCCGATCAGCGCGGTGATCTCGCCCGCCCGCGCCTCGAACGACACGTCGTTGTTCGCCACCAGACCGCCGAAGCGCATGGTCAGGTGCTCGACCGTCAGCAGGGGGGCCGTCAACAGGGGCTTTTCAGTCATCGCGGCGCTCATTTCGCGGCTCCCGTCGCGGCGGGCGTCTTGCCGCCATGCAGGAGGATGGTCGGGTCGCGGTGGGCCAGCAGGCCGCGCGGACGCCACAGCATGATCACCACCATGCCGGCGCCGAACGCCAGCATGCGGTAGTCGGCCAGCTCGCGGAACGCCTCGGGCAGGCCGATCACCAGCAGCGTCGCCACGACGACGCCGATCTGGCTGCCCATGCCGCCCAGCACCACGATGGCCAGGATGATCGCCGACTCGATGAAGGTGAAGCTCTCCGGGCTGATGAAGCCCTGGCGGGTGGCGAAGAAGGAGCCGGCGAAGCCGCCGAACATCGCGGCGATGGCGAAGGCCGCCAGCTTCATGTTGGTGCGGTTGATGCCGAGCGACGCGCAGGCGATGTCGTCCTCGCGCAGCGCCTCCCACGCCCGGCCCAGCGGCAGCTTGCGCACCCGGAGCGTGAAGACGTTGACCACCAGCGCCAGCGCCAGGATCAGGTAATAGAGGAAGACGATGCGGTGCAGCGGCGAGAATTCCAGCCCGAACATCTCGTGGAAGGCGGCCATGCCGTCGGCCGGCGTGCGCGAGAACTCGGCGATGCCGAAGAAGCTCGGCCGCGGGATGCCGGAGATGCCGTTGGGGCCGCCGGTGAACTGGTACCAGTTGACCAGGATGATGCGGATGATCTCGCCGAAGCCCAGCGTGACGATGGCGAAGTAATCGCCGCGCAGCCGCAGGACGGGGAAGCCCAGCAGCACGCCCGAGAATGCGGCCAGCACGCCCGCCAGCGGCAGGCAGAGCCAGAAGCTCAGCCCGAAATAATGGGCCAGCAGGGCGTAGCTGTAGGCGCCGACGGCGTAGAAGGCGACATAGCCGAGGTCGAGCAGCCCGGCCAGGCCCACCACGATGTTCAGGCCCCAGCCCAGCATGATGTAGGTCAGCAGCAGGATGCCGATGTCCAGCAGCATGCGGTCGGCCAGCGGCGTCATCGGCAGCACGACGGCGATGGCGACGGCGACCGGGCCGATGTAGCGGCTGGCATGCTGCACCTTGGCGGCGACGCGGTCCATGCGGCGGTCGCGGTCGGCCTGGGACAGCTTGGAGCGGCCGGTGGCGACCGTCATGGCGGCGCGCAGCGCGATCACGCCGCCGCCCAGCACCAGCACCAGCCGCAGCACCTGGGTCGGCATCGGCAGCACCAGCCCGATGCCGGCGCAAAGGACCGCCAGGAGGAGCACCGGCAGCGCCATGCCCTGGCGGATCAGCCCGAGCCCGAGCCGGCCGAGGAAGACCAGGAGCAGCGAGGCGACGACCTCCTCCGGCCGGGCCTCGATGCCCAGCCCGGTCGGGCGGTCGACGGTGCGCAGCCCCACCAGCGGCACGGTGAGCAGAAGTGCGACGAAGGCGGCGAGCGCGGCGTCCTTGATCGTCGCCGCCCAGTCGACGCCGCGGGCAGATGCCCCGGCCTTGGACGGCGAGAGGGTGTTGGAGGGGGAGGTCATGGGCTTACACCTTCTCGATCTCGGGCCGGCCGAGCAGGCCGGTCGGGCGGAAGATCAGGACGAGGACGAGGATGGAGAAGGTGGCGACGTCCTTCCATTCGGAGCCGACATAGCCGGACCAGAAGGCTTCGATCAGGCCGATGACCACGCCGCCGAGCATGGCGCCGGGCAGCGAGCCGACCCCGCCGAGCACGGCTGCGGTGAAGCTCTTCACCCCGGCGAGGAAGCCGATGTAGAAGTCGATGACGCCGTAGATCAGCAGCACCATCATCCCGGCGACGGCGGCGAGCGCGGCGCCCATGACGAAGGTGAGCGAGATGACCCGGTCGACGTTGACGCCGAGCAGGCCCGCCATCTTCTTGTCCTGTTCGCAGGCCCTCTGGGCGCGGCCCAGCGAGGTGCGGTTGATCAGGATGGTGAAGCCGACCATCAGGACGAGCGTGATGACGATGGTGGCGAGCCGGACGTAGCTGACCGAGACGGCGCCGTCCATCAGGGTGAGGTTGCCGGGCAGGATGGGCTGCAGCGGCTTGGAGCGGGCGCCCTGGAGGATCTGGATGTAGTTCTGCAGGAAGATCGACATGCCGATGGCCGAGATCAGCGGCGCCAGCCGGGGCGAGGAGCGCAGCGGCCGGTAGGCGATGCGCTCCACCGTCCAGCCATAGACGCTGGTGAACAGCATCGAGGCCACAAGCATGACCAGCAGCGCCAGCGGAACCCAGGTGATCCCGAGCGCCCCGATCGCAAGGAAGGTGATCAGCGCCACGAAGGCGCCGATCATGTAGATCTCGCCATGGGCGAAGTTGATCATCCCGATGATGCCGTACACCATCGTGTACCCGATCGCGATCAGGCCGTAGATCGCCCCGAGCGACAGGCCGTTGATCAATTGCTGGAGAAAATAGTCCATGTCGTCATCCCACCTTCAGCGCGGCGCAAAGGCAGGGTGCGGCGGCACGGGCACACTCGGCACACCGGTCTCGCAACAGCAGCCCCCTGTCTGGTGCGGCCCGTCCATTCACCAAACGGAATGCCGTATCATCCGGAGTTCCGTCTATCGGTCTGACGGACCATGATTTTTCCTGTTCGGAGGCAGCGTTGCCGCACCGGCTTGGCCGTTCGGCGAGCGCCCCTTCCGACCTTTTCGGTAGTACCAGCCTGACGGATTTTTGCAAGACAGATTTGTGTTGTCCGCATGCGTGAAGCGTTCAGGCGGGTGCCGAAACGCGAAACGCCCCGCCCGGCGGCGGCCGGGCGGGGCGTTTGTTGCGGACGGGACGTCCCTAAAAACGGACGGGACGTCCGTGTCAGCGGACGGCGACGGACTGCTTGGCCGGGACGGCGGCGACCTTCTGCTTCGGCTTGGCCGGAGCGGCGGCCTTGGCCGGCTTCGCCTTGGCGGTCGCGGCCTTCGCCGGAGCCGGGGCCGCCGAGGCAACGGCGTAATTGGTGTCCGGGCCGCTGACCACCTTGACGTCGCAGAGCGGGCGGCTGGCCAGATGCATCAGGCCCGCGCTCTTCTCGTCCGAGGTCAGGGTGCGCAGATCGTCGGCCGTCAGATCCTTGGCGGCTGCCGAGCGGTCGACGAAGTTGGCGCAATATTGCGGAATGCCGATGGTGGCGGCACGGCGGCTGACCTCGTTCGCCAGTTCGGTGCGGAACATGTCGAACTGGCGGGTGGCGTTGCCGCCGCCCGACCGCTTGTAGAAGGCGATCAGCGACGCTTCCGAACTGGACAGCAGCGCCCGGTTCTTGACCGAGAAATCCTGGTAGAGGTCGAACGGCTTCTTGTCCGGCACCACCGTGCGGCAGGTCAGGCCGACCACCATCATCTCGGTGTGCAGGCGCATCAACTGCTCGGCCGCGTGCTCGCTGCGATTGTAGCAGGCGGGGGTGGCAGGGCCGCTGGCCGGCCGAGCCTTCGCGGCAGCCGTCTTCGCCGGCGGCTTCGCGGCCTCCTTGGCCGCGGCGGCGCTGGCGGGCGCAGGCAGGGCGAGCAGCGCGCCGAGGACGGCGGCGCCGGTCAGGGCTTTCAGGGACAGGCGAAGGGCAGCGCGCTGGCGACTCATCAGGGGCTCCGGTGGCGCGGTACGACAGGACGGGGTCGGGCGGGAAACGGCGCCGCCCGACCGTCGCGACCTTCTACCCGAACACCCGGGCCGGTCAATGGGATTTGCCGGCCACTTGCGATTTGTCCCCCGGCAGAGGCGGAGTCGCAACGCACCGGCAGGGCGGTGCCCCTGTCAAGCTGTTCGTCCGGGGAAGGAGGGGGACAGGGCATCCGGCGCGGCGGCTGGACGCGGCCGGGGCGCCGGCGCTATGGATGGGCGAACCGCCGTCAGACAGGTCACGCAGCATGGCACCCACCGGATCGGGATATGGGAGCGGACACCGCATCGGCATCGATCTGGGCGGCACCAAGACCGAGGGCATCCTGCTCGACCGCCAGGGAAACCAGCTGGCCCGGCATCGGGTTCCCACCCCCCGGGGAGATTACGGCGGCACCGTCGCGGCCATCCGCGACCTGGTGGCGAGGCTGGAGGGGGAGATCGGCAGCGGCGGCAGGGCCACAGTCGGGCTCGGCATCCCCGGCGCCATCTCCCCGGCGACGGGACTGGTGAAGAACGCCAACTCGACATGGCTGATCGGCCGGGACTTCACGGGCGACCTCGCGGCAGCGCTGGGCCGGCCGGTGCGGATCGAGAACGACGCCAACTGCCTGGCGGTGTCGGAGGCCACCGACGGAGCCGGAGCCGGCTGCGGCGTGGTGTTCGCGGCGATCCTCGGCACCGGCTGCGGCGCCGGCATCGTCGTCCATGGCCGGGTGCTGGGCGGACGCAACGCCATCGCCGGGGAGTGGGGGCACAATCCCCTGCCCTGGCCGACCGACGCCGAGCGGCCGGGCCCCGCCTGCTATTGCGGCAGGAATGGCTGCCTGGAAGGCTGGGTGTCCGGCCCCGCGGTGGCCGCCGACCATTTCGCCGCCACCGGCGAGCGGCTCGACGCCGCGGCGATCCTGGGCCGGGCCGGATCCGATCCCGCCTGCGCCGACCCTGCCTGCGCAGCGACTGCGGACCGGCTGGTCGGCCGGCTGGGACGCGGGCTGGCGGCGGTCGCCAATCTGCTCGACCCCGACGTGATCGTGCTGGGCGGCGGGCTGTCCAACGCGGAGTTCCTGTACGACCGGCTGCCGGCGGCGATGGCGCCCTGGGCCTTCACCGACCGGCTCGACACGCCGGTGCGGCGCGCCCGCCACGGCGATTCCAGCGGCGTGCGCGGGGCGGCGTGGCTGTGGCGCCCGGGCGAGATGCCGGCGGAGATCTGACCTTACGGGCGCTGCACCGTCCGCGGTGTCGGCGGCGGATCGGCACTGCGCGGCGCGGACACCGCCCGCTTGGCCGCGGTGGGGTCGACCGGCGGCGGCGTCAGCGAGTGGTTGGCGGAATAATGGCGGTTCGTCCGCTTCACGTCGGTGCCGTAACGGGCCATGCCGGCGCGGTGCTCCCCCGTCTTGCCGAAGGCGCCCCAATGGGACGGCGCCGGGCCGGGGATCGGCTGGGCCTGATCCATGTTGCGCATGTAGGGGCCGGTCGGGACCATCTGGTCGTACACCCAGGGCGCATACTCCTGCTTCTGGGCGTGGGCAGGCGCAGCCAGCGCCATCGTCGCGAGGAGGATGGCGGCGGCGGAGGCGGATGTCTTGGCCGCGGATGTCGTGGCGGCGGAAGCAACGCGGGTCATCGAACAGGCGCCTTTCGTCCGGATACGGATCGGAAGGACCAGTCGAGCGCAAAGCGCCCGCGCCGTCCAATGCGGAGGCGCGTTACCCATCCCGGAGCCTGGATCGCCCAAGCGGTCGGTTCCCCGCCCTTACGATGCAGGCAGACGGTAGAGCGTGAGGTGCAGGCGCCTGCCGGTGTTGTAGTTGAATCCGGACAGGTCGGCGAGCGGCAGCGGCACCGCGGTCCCCAGGCTGTCGAGGAAGGAGGCGGCCTCCCGGTCCTCCACCAGCGCCAGCCCGCAGGCGCGGTCCGCCGCCAGATGCGCCGCGGCGCCGGGGCCGTGGACCAGCCGGGTCGGCGTGCCGAGCAGGAAGACCAGGCTCGGCTCCGAATAGCCGGCCGCGGCGACGACACTGTCCGGGCAGGGCCGGTTCTGCGCCACCGCGCGGGCGGCCTGCCGGCTGACCCACACCCCGTCGATGTTCGGCAGCACCGCGGCGTAGGTGCCGGCATAGAGCAGCGCCGCCGCAGCCAATCCGGCGGCAAGCCCGGTGCGCAGCTCGGCCCGCAGCAGCGAGCGCAGGGCGAGCGCGAAGAGGCCGCCGACCGCCGGCACGAGCGACACCGCGACCGGGTCGATCCGCCGGTCGACCAGCCAGGGGATCAGCGCGACCGCCAGGGTCAGGGCGCCGAAACCGATGACGCCGAGCGCGACCGCCACGGCGACCAGCCAGCGGCGGGGCCCGCTGTTCCGGGCGGGATCGCGGCCGAACCGGTCGAGCAGGGCCGCCGCCGCCAGCGCGGCGATGGCCGGGAAGACCGGCAGGGTGTAGTGCAGCAGCTTGGTCGGCACCGCCTCGAACACCAGCCAGCTCGGGACGATCCAGGCGATGCAGAAGCGCACCGTCTCCAGCCGGCGCCGTGCCCACACCCAGGGGACCGCCAGCAGCGCCAGCAGCGACCAGGGGCCGAAGGTGACCCAGAAGGTGCCCAGGTAATAGCCGGGCGGCAGCCCCTTGCCCTCCTGCCCGCCCGACACCTTGCCCAGCATGTCGTGGCCGACGGATTCGGCGAAGAAAGCGCCCTTGCTCTTGATCGCGATGGCGACCAGCCAGGGGGCGGCGATGGCGGCGACGATGGCGAGCCCGGCCAGCGGCTTCAGCCGCTTCAGCCATCCGGCCTCGCGGTCCCACACCGCCAGCATCAGCACGGTGCTGCCCGACACCAGCAGGACCATCGGCCCCTTGACCAGCACGCCGACGCCGGCGGCGATCCAGAAGACCAGCGGCGCGGTCCAGGCCGCCCGCCCGGCGGGGGCCGGGTCGCGGCGGGTCAGGTAGAGCTGCGCCAGCGCCGCCTGCCCGAGCACCACGGTGGCGAGCAGCACGGCGTCGGTCTTGGCCATCCGCGCCTCGACCCCCAGCACGACGCAGGAGGCCAGCATAAGCCCAGCGACGAAGCCGGCCGGGCCGCCGAACAGCCGGGCCGCGGTCCAGGCGCTGGCCAGCACCGCCAGGATCGCGCCCAGGAAGGACGGGATGCGGTAGGTCCAGATGACCTTTCCGTCACCGGCCGGGATGCCGCGCAACGCATCCGCCGCGGCCGTCGCCGCGCTCTGCAGCCAGTAGATCCCGACCGGCTTCTTGTAGCGCGTCTCGTCCTGGAAGCGGATGTCGACATAATTGCCGCTGTCGAGCATCTGCGACGAGGCCTGGGCGAAGCGCGCCTCGTCCCGGTCGAAGGGCGGCAGCACCGTGAAGCCCGGCAGGAACAGCGCCGCGGCGATCAGCGCCAGCAGCGCATAGGCGTAGAGCGGCAGGGAGGTCGGCGACAGAGAGGTCGGCGGCAGGGCGGTCCGCGCCACGGACGAGCCGGTCGGGATCACGATTTGCTCGGAACCGCGCCGCCGGAGGCCAGCGACTTCTTGTGGGTCCAGACGAAATAGACGTTGCGGGCGTAGATCACCAGACCGGCGCCCTGCCCCAGCATGAAGACGGGGTCGAACCGATAGAAGGCATAGGCGAACAGCAGCGCGCCGCCGCCAAGCGAGAAATACCAGAACACCTCCGGCATCACGCTGCGGCGGGCCTTCTCGCTGGCGATCCACTGCACCACGAAGCGCATGGTGAACATGATCTGGGCGAAGAAGCCGACCCCGACCCAGACGAGGTCGGTGGTGCTTTGTCCCTGGAACCACGCTGCGGCGCGCTCAAGCATCGTTCGGAATCCTGATACCGGATAGAGTCGGTTGAAAAATCGCTCAGAGACGTTCGGAGACCGGCGACAGCCTGGTCCGCCGCTTCAGCCAGTAGACGCCCAGCAGATCGACCACGCCGATCAGCCCGCGCCGCCAGTTGTTGTATTTTGACACGCCGCGTTCGCGCGGGCGATGGTTCACCGGCACATAGGCCACCGGATGGCCGTGGGCGTGGAACAGCGCCGGCAGAAACCGGTGCATCGCCCCGAAGAACGGCAGATCGAGGAAGGCGTCGCGGCGGAACAGCTTCAGCCCGCAGCCGCTGTCGGTGCAGCCGTCCTGCAGGAAGGACTGGCGGACGGCATTGGCGATCTTCGAGGCCCAGCGCTTGGACAGGGTGTCCTGCCGTCTCGTCCGCAGGCCGCCGACCATCACCGGCGCGCCGGCCTCGCCGGTCGCGACCAGGGCGAACAGGGCCGGGATGTCGGCCGGATCGTTCTGGCCGTCGCCGTCGAGCGTGACGACGAACTCGCCGCGCGCCGCCTTCACGCCGCTGCGCACCGCGGCGCTCTGGCCGGAGCGGCGGGCATGGCGCAGCACGCGCAGCCGGCCGGCCTCGACCGCCGGGACGAGCCGCGCCTGGGTGTCGTCGTCGGACTGGTCGTCGACGAAGATGACCTCGAAACCGCCAACCGGCTGCAGCGCCCGCTCGATCTCTTCGAGCAGCGGCAGCACGTTGTCGGCCTCGTTGAAGACGGGGACAACGACCGACAGCCGGACCGGCTGGCCGTTCTCCGGATAAATGCTCACGGTTTGCCATCCCATTCGCCAAACGGGCGGCAAATTACTCTCGCGGCGCGGCGAACGGTAGCGGAAAAGGATGGGAGCGGAGCGGGGCAGATCCCCGCTTCCGGCCCCGCTTCCGGCCCGCCCGGAAAAATCAGCCCTTGCGGTCGTCCTTCCGGCCGTCCAGCGGCAACGGGACATAGCGCAGGTCGCCGCCGCGGCTGACCAGCATCAGCAGGGTCTTGCGCCCCTGCTCCTTCGCCCGGGCGATGCGGGTGTCCAGATCGGCCGGCGTCGCCACCGGCTCCTGACCGGCCTCGACGATGACGTCGCCGAGGTCGAGCCCGCGTTCGGAAGCGGCGCTGCCGCGGTCCACCTCCGTCACCACCAGCCCGTCGACGCCCTCGTCGATGGAGAAGGTTTCGCGCAGGCCCGGCGTCAGCGGGGCGAGCTTCAGGCCGAGCGCGCTTCTGCTCTCTTCCGGTTCGGCGGTGCGGGGCGCGCCGGTCGAACCGGACAGGGCCAGCTGCTGCGGCTCGTTGCGCAGCTCGCCCACCGTCACCTGCACCGTCTGCGGCTTGCCGGCGCGGAACAGGGTCAGGGGAACGTCGCGGCCGATCTCGGTGGAGGCGACCATGCGCGGCAGCTCGCGCATCTGCTCCAGCGGCTTGCCGGCGAAGCCGGTGATGACGTCGCCCTGGCGCAGGCCGGCGGCGGCGGCGGGGCTGTCGGGCGAGACGCTGGTGACCAGCGCGCCGCCGCCGGCGCCGTCGATGCCGAGGCTCTCGGCGATGTCCGGCGTCACCCGCTGGACCTGGACGCCCAGCCAGCCGCGCCGCACCTTTCCGTTGTCCTTCAGCTGGTCGATGATCGGCTTGGCCAGCGAGGACGGGATGGCGAAGCCGATGCCGACCGACCCGCCGGTGGGCGAATAGATCGCGGTGTTGATGCCGATCACCGCGCCGCCGGCATCGTACAGCGGGCCGCCGGAATTGCCGCGGTTGATGGCGGCGTCGGTCTGCAGATACTCGTCGTAGGGGCCCTGCTGGATGTCGCGGGCGCGCGCCGACAGGATGCCGGCGGTCACCGAGCCGCCGAGGCCGAAGGGGTTGCCGATCGCGACCACCCAGTCGCCGACCTCCACCGATTCGCTGTCGCCCCAACGGGCGGCGGAAAGCGGCTTGTCGCTCTCGACCTTCAGAAGCGCGAGGTCGGTCGGCGTATCGGAGCCGACCAGCCTGGCCGGCAGCCTGGTGCCGTCATGCAGGGTGACGGAAATCTCGGCGGCGTCGGCCACGACATGGTTGTTGGTGACGATCAGCCCGGAGGACTCGATGATGAAGCCGGATCCCAGCGCCATGCTGGGCAGGCCGCCCGGACGTCCCGGTTCGCCGGGACCGGCGGAGCCGTCGCCCCCCGGGGTGCCGTTCGGGGCGTCGCCGCGCTGGCGATTGCGGAATTCGCGGAAAAACTCCTCCAGCGGCGAGCCGGGCGGAACGTCCATTCCCTCCGGCAGGCGGCCGCCGCCGGACGTCGCCCCCTGCGGCGCCTGGGTGCTGGAGATGTTGACCACCGTGTCGACCTGCGTCCGGGCAAGGTCGCGGAAAGACGGCGGCGAATAGCTGCGGCTCGCGTTGGGCGGCGCGTTTGCAGGATTGGCAGCGGGATTGGCGGCAATACCGGGGGCCGCCGCATCCTGTGCGGCAGCCGGTCCGGAAGGAAGCACCGGCAACAGGACGGCACCGGACAGCAGCGCGCAGAGCGCCGCTGCCGTCAGGCCCCGGAAGACAACCGGCAGGCCCCGGAGGACGGGGCGGGAGGTCGGAAACGAACGCGGCGCGGGCGCATGCGGCATGGACGGTCTCCGCCGAAACAGTTGGGACCAACGACGACCGCCGACAGCCGGAGGTCGCAATGCCCGGATCGGGGCTATTTCTGATTGGCAAAACGCGCGACCCCCCGTCCGGGGTCCATCGCACTTTTGAAAAGACCTGCGAAAAGACGTCCGCCACCACCGGTTTTTAAAACTGCGGACAATCACGACGCGTCGCGCCCGATTGGGACATCGGATACGAAATCACGATTCCGTGCAAAGTTATGCTGGCATTTTTGAGAAGAGTTTCCGATAGTCGTCCGTACCGAAAACATCGCCCGCCAGCGTGAAGCCCCGATGCTGCTGATGCACGCGCCCGCGTGGTCCCGCGTCGGAACCAAGCGGTTCGGGTGGACATGCTGACGAATGACTGAAAATTCACTTTGGCAACCGAGCGATATAATGAACGCAGAAACCGGGAGCGAACCGGAGTCTCCCAAGAAGCGTGGCCGCATTCCGCAGTCGGCGTGGCCCCAAATTCTTGAACGTTACCGTAGCGGCGTGACCCTGTCGGCCATTGCGCGTGAATTCGAATGCACGCCCAGCGCGATCTCCTACATCATCAAGAAGGCGGAAGCCGCGGGTGATCAGGGCGGCGACCAGAGCGTTGGCCAGGGTGAAGCACCCCAGGACGACGTGACGACGGGCGGCGACGCCGAGGCCGCCGCACCGGCGGCAGAGACGGTTTCCGAAGCGCCGGCGGCCGAACCTGCTCCCGCCACCCCGGCCACCCCAGCCGGTGCGGCTCCGGCCGAGCCGCGCCGTGCGGCCGGCCGCGCGACGCGCGGCACGCTGACCCGCGCCCCCAGGTCCGAAGCGGCCCCGAGCGCCGAAGCACCGGCCCAGTCCGTGGAGGCGCCGGCCCCGGCTCCCGTTCCGGCTCCCACCGAAACGCTGCGCCTCAACCGCCCGGACCCCAACCCGGCCCCGGTTCCTGCCCCCGCTCCGGCTGCGCCGGCCGCATCGCCGGCCACTGCAACAGCCGATGCGGCCGCTCCGCGCGTGGCTGGCCAGCCGACCCCGCCCGTCGACGCGGTGGAAGGCCGGCTGCGCGATACCGCCAAGGCCTGCATCTCGGCCTATCGCGGCTGGCGTCAGCAGCCGAGCGAAGCGACGATCCAGGCGCTGTCCGACACCGTGCACGAGCTGCGCAAGGCCCTGGCCCGCGTTGAGATCGACATGTCGGCCAGCCGGCGCGAGGAACAGGCGATCCGTCCGATCCCGATCCCCGCGCACCGCGCGTCGCGCCGTCCGAACTGACCGGACTTTGAAAGCGGGTTTGTAAAAGCCCTTTTCAAAAACCTCCGCCCCCTTCCCGGGGCGGAGGTTTTTTTATGCGCTTCGAAAACCGCTTTCGGACCGCGCAAAAGGGGCTTGACGGCCCCCCGATCGAAAGGCTACTCCTCTGCGCCCGTTGGAAGGGTGGCCGAGTGGTTAAAGGCAGCAGACTGTAAATCTGCCCGCGTTAGCGTACGCTGGTTCGAATCCAGCCCCTTCCACCATCTTACCGCAGTCATCGCACCGCATTCGGCCGTTGCCGGAAATGGTCGTCTGCGTCCATTTATCTGACGTAAAATCCGACTAACGCTATCAAGTATTGATGGCTGCCAGCCTAGAAACTGCAGCGTCAACTGCCGACGCGGACTGTGCCTGCTTGACTATCGTAGGCCTATATACGCATTGCCGCCGTCGCGGGCGATCCGGTAGCATTGATCAAAGAGTGGTTTTTCTCCGAAAACCATCATTAAATTCACCAAATTCACGTCAAGATCACAAATAAATAGAGGTGTTCGCAGAAATTTTACTCAAATATGTAAATAAATCTTAATATTGTAAAAAATCTATTTTTGACTTGATTTTTTAATATTTGATTAAATGGCACGTATTATAATATAAAATGGAAGTAAGGAAACTTGTAACAAATAAATTCTGAAGAATTTCCGAGTATCATAGTATTTAGTTCCAGATAAAATTTTTAATTACTGTACTGTATTTATATTAATACGAGAATTTTCAAACTCCCCACTCTGCTAAATCAAATTTTCACCTGATATTTCAGTTTATCATTGCCAGAATATTTTTTCGTGTTTAATGTAATAAAATGTCTAAATCACTTTGCGTGGCTTGGAATGTCATAAAATTATTTAGTGCGCATGGCGCGCTCTAGACAATCATGAGATTAAAAAGAAACGCTCGCCCAACAATGAGACAATAGTTCCGCGCACTTTTTTAAGAACACGGAGCCATGAGCCTAACTCAGTACAAATTTACAGTATCAGGAGATAATTTTATTATGATGATGGCAGTGCCGGGCGGCCCAGTCGGCACTCTATCGGGCCAGTGCCCCTCTCCGTGCCCGTCGTCTGGACATGATGAATGCCGACGCAGTCTGAAAGACGGTTTTCCAGAGCCGTCACAGCGGCAGCGGTTCCGCCGGAGTGACGCGCGGAAAACGCAGGGTGAAAGCAGCGCCGGCCGCAGGCGCACTGTCGAGCCGAAGCCGCCCGCGCAGCGTGCGCGTGACCAGCGTGTAGACGATGTTCAGCCCCAGTCCACTGCCGCCGCGGTCGCGGCTGGTGGTGAAGAAGGGTTCGAACACCTTGCCATGCAATTCCGGCGGGATCCCGCGGCCGTCATCGGCATAGACCAGTTCCACCTCGCCATCCGACAGCGTAACGGTAACGGTGACGGTCAGCCGGCCGCGCTCGCCCGGATCGTAGCCGTGCAGGATCGAGTTGATGACGAAGTTCGTCAGAATCTGCCCGATGGCACCCGGATAGCTGTCGAGCAGCAGGTCTTCCGGGCAATGGACCGCCACGGCATGGCCGCCGCGGCGGATGCGCATGCCCAGGCTGCGCAGGACCTCGTGGATGTAGTTGTTCAGTTCGAAGACCCGTCGTTCCTCGCTGGCCTGGTCGACGGCGATCTGCTTGAAGCTCTGGATCAGACGGGTGGCGCGTTCGACGTTCACCAGCATCAGCTGCGTCGCCTCTTCGGCCAGATCGATGAACTCGGCGAAATCGCCGCGCCGCAGCACGCCCGTTTCGAACAGCTTGCGCAGCGACCGTGTCTTCTCCGCCAGCAGCGAGGCGCCGGTCAGCGCGATGCCGACCGGCGTGTTGATCTCGTGCGTCACCCCGGCCACCAGCGAGCCGAGCGCTGCCATCTTCTCCGCCTGGATCAGCTGGACCTGCGCCTCCTTCAGGTCATGGAGCGCGCGTTCTGCCTCCTCCTTGGCGGAGCGGACCGCTTCGGCGGCACGCACGCTCTCGGTGACGTCGGTGTGGGAGCCGACGATGCGGAAGATCCGGCCGTCGCTGCCCGGCACCGCGATGGCGCGGGTGTCGAGATAGATCGTCGCCCCGGACCGATGGCGATAGCGCTGAAGCAGGTGATGTTCCGCCCGCCGTCCCGCCGCCAGCTCCTCCGCCATGGCCAGCGCCTCGGCGCGGTCGTCGGGATGGATCAGCTCCTCCCAGCGGCGGCGGCTGTTGTCCATTTCCGCCTCGCCATAGCCGAGCAGGCCCCACCATTGCGGGGAGAACCACAGCTCGCCGGTGCGCAGGTCCCATTGCGAGATGCCTTCGCGCGCAGCGCGGATCGCCAGCTCGAACAGCTCCCTGCTGGCAGCCAGCTCGCGTTCCGCCTGCTTGCGCTGGGTGATGTCGGTGTAGGTGGTGACGAAGCCGCCGCCGGGCAGCGGCAGGGTCACCGTCTCGATGACGGCGCCGTCCGGCCGCACCCGCTCATTGTAGAAGGGCCAGGAGGCATTGCGGATGTAATCCAGCCGCTGCGCCACCAGTTCCTCCACCTCGCCGCTCCCATAGCCGCCCTGCTCCGCGATATGGCGGACCACGATCTCATAGGGCTGGGCATAGCGCGGAAAATCCGGGTCGATGCAGAGCAGTTCCAGCACCCGCCGGTTCCAGGCGACCAGCCGCAGGTCGCGGTCGAAGGCCATCACGCCCTGGCTGAGACAGTCGAGCACCAGGCTGGTGTTGGCCCATGGCCCGCACGCGGCGGCTGCCATCGTGACTGCCGGAGCGTCCGGGTCCGTCGCCACCGCGGTCAGCAGCAATTCCCCCGCATCGCCGGATCCCAGCGCCAGCGTCACCGCAGCGCCCTCCGGCCAACCGCAGGACACGGGCAGCCCCCGACGCAGTTCGGCGATCCCCGCCGTTCCGAGCGGGCCGCCCAACAGGCTCGCGAGCGTTGCATCGGCCGGAGCACCGAACCGGGCGGCAAAGGCGGTATTGGCCCACACCAGACGTTCGTCGGCGCCAAAGCGGGCGAACCCGGTTTCCCTCATGCGCGTGCCTACCCCTCCCCTCCTTCGGGCCTGCGACCGGATGCCGGGACGCGGGTAGAACCCAGACACCCGGCACGCATCGCGGCTCGCGGGCTCATTCTTGTCCCTTGACGGTTGCCGGGCAAGCGCGATTGCACGGGGCGGCCTTGCCGGAGACCGCCGCCGCCGCCCTTGAATTTACGGGAATGCGGCGCCTAATCCTGCGCCGAGGCCGGAGCATGCATGGCCAAGCCGTTGGCCGGGAAAGGATTTGCACGATGTCGGACGTCGCGGCCTATGGCGGCCTGTTCCTGGTGGCCTTGGCGGCCGCGACGATTTTTCCGGCCCAGTCGGAGCTTCTGCTGGCCGGGCTGCATGCATCGGGCAATTATCACGACGGATTGCTGATCCTGGTGGCGACCGCGGGAAACGTCGCCGGCTCCACCGCCAATTGGGCGCTCGGCCGCTATCTGATGCATTTCCAGGACCGCCGCTGGTTTCCGGTTTCCCGCCGGCTGGTGGAACGGGCGACAGGCTGGTACAGGCGTTTCGGCAAATGGTCGCTGCTGCTGGCCTGGATGCCGGTGATCGGCGATCCGCTGACCCTGGTGGCCGGCATATTGCGGGTCGACCTGCGCCTGTTCCTGCTGCTGGTGACCGTCGGCAAACTGGCACGGTACATAGCGCTGATAGTTGCCATTTGATACGATCAGGCCTCAGTATTGTAAGTAATGCCTCCTGTTCCGACACAATAATGGGCTTGTGAACGGGGCCGCCGCCGCAGTATCTACAGCGCCGGAACGCGGACCCCCTCGAACCCGCGAAAGGCCTCGACGACGCACAGGCTTTTCAGAATATCGACGCTGTTTGACAGAGGTCAAACGCGCCGCGCCGGTGGTCGACTATGCTCCGCGCCAACGTGGAACCGGAAATCAGGCCCATCGACATGCCAGAGGGAAGCATCGTTCAGCGAACCCCAGCCCACACTGCGACCCAGGCTGCCAAGGTTCCGCTGTACGAAAGCCACAAGACGATTCACCCGAAGGCGGTCAAGGGCCTCTACCGGCGCCTGAAGACCATCACCTTTTCCATCCTGCTGGCGCTGTTCTTCATCGCTCCCTGGATCCGGTGGGAGCGCGGGCCGGAGGCGCCGTCCCAGGCCGTCCTGTTCGACCTGACCGCGCCGCGCTTCTTCCTGTTCTGGATCGAGATCTGGCCGCAGGAGATCTATTACCTCACCGGGATCCTGATCGTGTCGGCGCTGGGGCTGTTCCTGGCGACCGCGCTGGCCGGGCGCGTGTGGTGCGGCTTCGCCTGTCCGCACACGGTGTGGAACGACCTGTTCGTCTGGATCGAGCGTGCCTTCGAGGGCGACCGGGCCGAGCGCATCCGCATGGAGAAGCAACCCTGGACCACGCGCAAGATCCTGCGCAAGGCCGGCAAGCATGCGGGATGGATCGGGCTCAGCCTCGTCACCGGCTTCGGCTTCCTCGCCTATTTCACCGACGCCCCGGGGCTGCTGCGCGACTTGGCCACCTTCCAGGCCAGCTACGAGGCGACCTCCTTCTTCGCGATCTTCGCCGGCATGACCTATGTGATGGCCGGCTGGACCCGCGAACAGATGTGCATGTACATGTGCCCGTGGCCGCGCATCCAGAGCGCCATGCTGGACGAACATTCGCTGGTCGTGACCTATCAGGCCGACCGCGGCGACAACCGCGGGCCCAAGCGCAAGTCGCAGAGCTGGGACGAGCGGCGGGCCCAGGGCTTCGGCGACTGCATCGACTGCGGCCAGTGCGTGCAGGTCTGCCCGATCGGCATCGACGTGCGCACCGGCGAACAGTCGGATTGCATCAACTGCGGCCTGTGCGTCGACGCCTGCGACACCATCATGATCCAGCAGGGGCTGCCGACCCGGCTGATCGCCTTCGATTCGCTGGCGGCCCAGGACGTCCGCGCGTCCGGCAAGCCCTATCAGTGGCGGCTGCTGCGGCCGCGCGTCATCGTCTACGCCCTGCTGATGCTGGTCATCGGCGGCGCCATGGCCTGGAGCTTCGCGCTGCGCCCCAGCCTGAACATCACGGTCCTGCGCGACCGCGCCCCGCTGTTCGTGACGCTGTCGGACGGGTCGATCCGCAACGCCTACACCTTCAAGGTCGCCAACAAGACCCGGCAGGACCGCGCCTACACCCTCAGCGTCGCCGGCGTCGCCGGGGCGGAGATCAAGGTGATCGGCGAGGCGGAGGAGGAATCGGCGGCCCACACCGCCACCATCTCGGCCCAGCCGGACAGCGTCGCGACATACCGCGTCTATGTGACGGCGCCGCGGGCGTCGGTGACGGCGATGTCGCTGCCCCTGACCTTCCAACTGTCCGACACCGTGAATGCGGCCGAGACGGACAGCCGCGACAGCGTGTTCATGGGACCGACGAACTGACCGCCGCCCTCCCCTCCTGATTTGCATCGTCCCTGATTTGCATCGTCCTTGAGTCATGGCCCGCGGACGGCTGGCGCACAGCGCAGCCGTCCGCGGGCCATTTTCTTTAAAACGGCAAGCGGGCGGACGGCGCCGATAGGCAGTTCCCCCATCCCGGATGTCACCTGGGTCGCCTTGGCGCCCGGCATGTGCAGGATGCGCGATGATCGCCGATACCCAGGGATTTTTCCGGCTTCCCCGCAGCCAAGAGGGCATTCATGCCAACCATTCCTCTCCCAAGCGGCGCATCTATGGAACATAATACACTTAATGGGTTTTTAATTCGCTCATAATTCTTTTTATAATGTCTTAAGATTTGTTTGTTGCTTTGATTGAGTTACATTACTTTTAATAAAAACACGCAAAAAGCGTGTCCCGTCGGAGGGTTGTGCCATGAGTGACGAAAACATCACCGTTCTTCCCGGCCTGGATCGAATTGGATATGGTTACAACGTCTTTGGAAAATACGCAGACAAGGAAAGTTGCACGGTAAATCTCTTTCAACAACCAGATCAACTTGATGGTATATTCTCTTTTAGAGGAAATGAGTACGTATATCCAAAAAATTTTATAACCGTAACTTCAATTGATAGCAGCAATGATAAGTACATATACGGAAAAAGTGTTTCCGAATACACATCAAGCCTCAACACAGAAACAGGACTCTCCGGCAATTACGGCTTCTTCTCCGCTTCTATATCCGTCGATTTCGACCGGGCAACCCGGACGAATACGAACAATTCCTTCATAACTGTCCGTTGGGTCAACAAGTTGTGGCAGATCGACCTGCCATACGACACGCTTCTTCCCGCTCTCCGTCCCCGCCTGGCGCCGCAATTCGCGAACGACCTGATGCAGATGTCTCCCGACGATCTGTTCATCACCTACGGCACCCATTATGTGGCGAGAGCGTTCATCGGTGGCCGGGCCGACGCGAATTCCGTCATTTCCAGCACGGCTTTCAGCGACACCCAGCAACTCCAGATCGCCGCCACCATGTCCTATGCAGGACTGAGAGGAAGCCTGTCCGTCAAGGACAAGACGGCCTACCAGACCCAGATCGACACCTTCAACATGAAATCCATGAGAACGTCGAGCTGCGTCGGTGGCGATTCGAGTTTGGAAGAGAATGTTCTCAACGAGCCGGACGATTTCAAGGCATGGTCCGCCACGATCCTCGACCAACCGGAATTGTGCGATTTCGATGCCAAGAGCCTGAAGGGCATCTGGACATTGTGCTCCGATCCTGCGCGCAGAACGGCCCTCGAAGCCGCCTACAGGAAGTTCACCGCGTATAGGTTACAGTACCAGATGATCAACACGCTCGAGCCCTGCGGCAACGACCAGGGCAGCGGAGCCAAGGGCAATGTCAGCTTCTTCCGGCCTCAGCCCGCCAGCCTCGTGCAGGAGGGTTACTATTGGGTCGGCCACTACGCGCAAGGCAGCTATGGCGACTTGCAGCCGAAGGCCGCGACGATGATCATCAGGCCGCACGACAACCAGCCGGGCGCCACCGCCCCGCCGACCGGATGGGTCCAGGTGTGGGGCGACCATGGCTCCGGCCGCGCCAACGACTATTCGCTGTGGGCGCCCATTCCGCCGACGGATTATCGCGCCCTGGGACATCTGGCCCGCTTCAATACCAGCAACTACGATGCCCCGTCCGGGGCCGAGGTGGATCGCTTCGTTTGCGTGCACAAATCGCTGGTGACCGAGGCCGTGGCCGGCGACCCCGTCTGGAACGACAAGGGCAGCGGTTCGGCCGCCGACGGCGCCATCTGGCGGGCCATTCCCGCCGACGCGGATGCCGGGGTCGCCAGCGGAACCTTCTACGCGACGCAGGGGTACGGCACGCCCCCGCAACCCTTGCCCACCGTCTACTGCCTGAAGACGAGCGCCGTCGACGACGTGAATGCCTGACCGGAAACCGGAGCGCGGCAATCGCCGGAGGGCCGCGCTCCGGACCGCTGCGGAACGGCCTACCGCCTTTCGCCGTTGCGCGCAAAGGGGGACCATCCGCATGGACAGTTTGCAGCGCTCCCCCGGCGTCTCACCTGACTCACCGGACCCCAGGCTGGGCAACCGGAACATCGGGCCTGCCAGCCGGCAGCGAGGTGAGCGCGCCATGCTTTTCGATTTCGAGCCGTCGGGCATCAACGACACCTACCTGCGCCTGACCCGCGGCGGCCTGTCCTGCATCGTGGCGCCGGCCGGCGCCTGGAACGGGCTGCTGCGGCTCAATTACATTGTCGCCGGGGTGGCCGGAGCCGAGCCGCACATGGTTTTCCGCTGCCTGGACGTCGGCTGGGACGACGGCCGCTTCTGCTGGAAAGGGCGGGCGGCGCCGGTGATGACCGGTTCCGCCATGGTCGACATCCTGCTGGAACGCGGGCTGGTGACCGAGGCGGAGGCGGAACGGCTGCTGTTCGGCATCAACTCGCCGGCAGCCGGCGCATCGTCCGACGAGACGCTGATGATCCGCGCGCTGCTCGGCGGCTGCAGCTTCACCCCCGTCTATGAGCCGGCGCCGCCCGGCGGCGGTCCGCCGCTGGTTACCGGCTTCGCCATGCGCACCCTGTCCGATCCCGGCGCCTATCTGCTGGAGGCGCGCGGCGGCATGCCGGTTCTGGACGGCGAGGCACGGGATGCACTGCGGCGGCAGGTCGGCGTGATCGCCTGACCGTCTCCTCCTTTCGTCGCAGAAAGGACACAGGCGCGGATGTAAAGGGGAGAAAATCGGCCATACGGCCTAGGGACTAAACCTTCGGGCGATAGAAACTGTCACGTTGCCGCGACATTCTTATTGCATCCGCTCACAGGAGCCACACCGCCGCCTATCCGTGCCCCCTGCCCCCTCTTCCGCGCGAGAAAGCCGACCAGCCATGAACGCCAGACTGTCCCATCGCTGCACCGCCTTGATCGACCGTGCCCGTGCGGCATGGCTCAGCCGACCGCTGGTCCGCCGGCTGGGCACGCGCAAGCCGGCCGGGGGCCGACTCATCACGATGGAGCTGCTGGATCTGGAGCTGTTCCGGGTCGATATCGGCGGCTGACCGCCGGTTTCACTTCAGCAGCGGTTCATAGCGCGCGTCGGTCAGCGTCTTCATGAAGGCGACCAGCGCCTTGACCCGGCGGGTGTCCAGCGCCGGCCCGGACTCCAGTTCCTTCCGCGACAGGTTCGCCGCCACCTCGGGCTGCCCCCAGGGCTTGCCGGTTTCCGGATTGACCGCCGCCTTTTCCGTCCGGTTGTTGTAATGGTCGTAGAAGCGGACGACGGTCTCCAGGTCCTTGAACACACCGTTGTGCATGTAGGGTCCGGTCACCGCGACGTTGCGCAGGGTGGGGGTCTTGAACTTGCCCTCATGGGCCGGCTTGGCTGTCGCCGGGTTGTCGTGCAGGCCGCGGTCGGCGAAGCCCGGCTTGCCCGACGCCTCGCGCAGGGCCGGGTTCGGCGGCACCCCGATGTTGTGATATTCGTAATTGGTGAAGATCTCGCCCGCCGCCGCCGGCATCGGCTTCAGCTTGTGGCACTGGTTGCAGTTGGTGAACTGGGTGGAGAAGAACAGGGTCATGCCCAGATCCTCCTCCGGCGTCATCTTGTATTCGCCGCGCAGGTAACGGTCGTATTTCGAATCGAAGGGCGAGAACAGGTCGGTCCGCTCGAAGGCGGCGATGGCGTCGCTCATCGCATCATAGGCCCGCCCGGCATCGTCCAGCACGCCGGCACCGTAGAGCGCCACGAAGGCGCGGGCATAGTCCGGATTCTCGGCCAGCCGGTCGCGCGCCTGTTCCTTGGAAGCCAGCCCCATCTCGGCCGGGTTCAGCGGCGGGCCGCCGGCCTGGTCCTTCAGCGTCGCGGCGCGGCCGTCCAGGAACTGGCCGCCGACCGGCTTGCCGTCCGACGTGATGTGGAAGGCCGGCGTCAGGGCGGCATAGCTCGCCGTCGGGGCGTTGCGGTCGCCGACCGACTTGCCGTTGTCGCCGACCGACGCCGCCCCGTCCGCCCCGTCGGTGCGCGGATCGGCGAATCCGAAGGAGGGGTTGTGGCAGTCGGCACAGGACTGGGTGCGGTTGGCCGACAGGTTGCTGTCGGAGAACAGCGCCTCCCCCAGCTTCTCCCGGGTCGACAGATCCGCCGCGAAGACGGACCCGCCGCCGGCAAGCCCGGCCGACAGGACGGCCAGCGCCAGCACGCGGCGGGAGAAGGGAAAACGGGTGACGGACATGATGACGACGCTCCTGGCAACGGCCGGCCCCGGAACGGGCATCCGGTGGCCGGCGCCAACACTGCGCGTCGAAGGTTAATCAACACTGAGAATTATTATCAATGGGAACCTGCGACAGGGCGGTGGGGCGAAAGGTCGCTCCTCAGCCCGCGCCGTCCGCCAACAGCTTGCGGATGGCGTTGACCAGCGGCTTCATGTGGAAGGTGGACTCCGGCGACACGGCGACGGTGCCGCCCGCCGCTTCCACCGCTTCGGCCACCACCGGGCCGACGGCGGCGATGCGGGTGCGGGCGAAGCCTTCGCGGAAGGCGTCGCCAAGACCGCAGGCGTCGGCCACCTCGTGCAGGCGCCGCACCTGGGGCGAGGCGGTGAAGGCGACGAAATCGATGCGCCCCTCCGCCATCTCGCGGATCGCCGCCTGGACCGCCCCGGTCTCGGAATCGTTGGCGTAACGGTAGGGGGTGACCGCCACCGGCAGGCCGCCGCGCGCCCGCACCGCGTCGAGCAGCGGTTCGTTCGGGTTGTCGGGATAGAGCTGGACGCCGACGCGGCGGCCGGCCAGATCCTCCGTCGCCAGCGCGGCGATGACGCCGTCGGTGGTCGGGGCGGGAGCCGACTTGTAGGGGGTGCAGCCGATCTCGCGCAGCGCCTTCACCGGCTTCGGGCCGCGGACGAAGACGCGGGCGCGGCCGATGGCGGCGACGGTGTCGGCCTCCCGGTCGATGGCGCGGGCCACCTTCATCAGGCGGCGCAGCCCCTCGCCGGTCAGCAGCACGATGTCGTCGAACCCCTCGCCCAGCAGCGTCTCCAGCCATTGCCGCGCCGGAGCGGGATCGTCGAGGTCGAGGATCTTCACCATCGGGCAGCGGATGGTTTCCGCCCCATGCTGCTCCATCATGCCGGCGAACAGGTCGAGATCCCGGCTCTCCGGCACCAGAATCCGCTTGCCCGCCAGATCGCCGGCCCCCAGATCGCCGCCCGCAGTGATGGCCATGTCCCGCTCCCGTGATCGCCGCCCGAATGACGATGCCCAGACTAGCAGCAGCCGGCAAGCGCGGTCACGCCTGCTATCTCTAGCCGCTATCCCTTGCCGCTATCCGCGCCGGCAATGCAGCAGGCTGAACAGGCCGAAGGGCGGCAGCGTGCGGATGCTTTCGACCGCCAGCCGCGACCCGGTCATCATCGCATCC
Organism: Azospirillum sp. HJ39; assembly: GCF_041507355.1. Lineage (NCBI taxonomy): Bacteria > Pseudomonadati > Pseudomonadota > Alphaproteobacteria > Rhodospirillales > Azospirillaceae > Azospirillum > Azospirillum sp. HJ39. Next base: position 595,588 of record NZ_CP167910.1, read on the forward strand.
AGCGTGAAGTCGGGGCGCCAGCCCAGCTTCTTCGACAAGGGCGACAGCCAGCCCTCCACCGCACGCCGGACACCGGGCCGGCGCGCGGCGAAATGATTGACGATGACGATGTCGCCGCCGGGTTTGCAGACGCGCTCCAACTCCGCCATCGTGCCCTGGGGATCGGGGACGACGGTCATGACATACATGGCGACCACCACGTCGAAGCTGCCGTCGGCGAAGGCCAGCTTTCCGGCGTCCATCTCCAGCAGCCCTTCGACATGGTCGAGCCGCTCGCGCGCCACCCGCTCCTGCGCCACCTTCAGCATGTCGGTGGACAGATCGATGCCGACGACGCGGTTGTCCTTGCGGTAGTCCGACAGCGACAGGCCGGTGCCGACGCCGACCTCCAGGATGCGCAGGCCGCCGCGGCGGTTCAGCCACTCAACCGCCGCGTGGCGGCCCGAGGCCAGCAGCACGCCGAACACCCGGTCGTAAAAGCCCGCATAGCGCCGGTAGGCGGCGCGAATGGATTCGGCATCCATGAAACTGTCTCCCCTTCTCAAGCCGCCCGATCCGGCCAATCCCCAAAGGTCGAGGCCGGGCTTTCGGCCGCGCACCATAGCCGTCTTTCGGCCTCCATGAAAGTGATGCGAACAACAGATGCCCGGCATTTTCATCACGTGGACCGGCCATTCATTTGGAGCCCCCAGCCATTGCTCATCGACTTGCCGTCGATACGGCCCGATTTTCATTGATTGAACGTCCATTTAAAATAAACAGCTCCACCTCGATTTCATCGGGATCCGATGGCCAAAAGGCGCTGGACAGCGCCGCCCCGGCGGCTCCATAGACAGGCGATGGCCGACACAGCTTCCTCCCGCCCGCTGCGGCGCCGCCGGGTGGCGTTCATCGCCGCATCGCTGGCCGCCCTGCTGGCCGCCGTCACCGCGCTGGCCTGCTGGGGAGCCTATCGCTGGGCGGAGGCGGAGGCGCGGACGGCGCTGACCCTGAACGGCGACCAGCGGCTCGGGCTCTATGCCAGCAGCATCCGCAACGCGGTCGGCCGCTACGACTATCTGCCCTTCCTGGTCGCCCGCGACCACGAGATGCTCGATCTGCTGGAGGCGCCGTCCGACGCCCGGCGCGACGCGGCCAACCGGCGGCTGGAGACGGCGAACGCCGCGGCGGGCTCGGCGGCGCTCTATGTGGTCGACCGCAAGGGGCTGGCGCTGGCGGCGAGCAACTGGGCCGACCCGGCGCAGAGCTTCGTCGGCCAGACCTACGATTTCCGCCCCTATTTCCGGCAGGCGGTGGAGGGCGGCAGCGGCCGCTATTTCGGCATCGGCGTCACCACCGGCCTGCCCGGCTATTTCCTGTCGCACGCGGTGCGGCTGGGGGAAAGGCTGATCGGCGTCGCCGTGGTCAAGATCGACCTGGAATCGCTCCAGCGCGACTGGGCGGCCGGCGGCGAGCGGGTGCTGGTGACCGACGAGAACGGCATCGTCTTCCTGTCCAGCCATGCCGATTGGAAATACCGCGCGCTCCGCCCGCTGCCCGACGCGGTGAAGGCGCGGCTGGCGCAGACCCGCCAGTACGACCGCAGCGAGCTGGTCCCGCTGGGGCTGCATGACGGCCCGGTGATGGAGACCGGCGCCCGGCTGGTCAACCTGCCCGTCGTCGGCCTGCCCGGCCCTGCGCATGCGTCCGCCGCCCCAGCGCCGGCCCGCCGCGCCTACCTGATGCAGGAGCTGGCGCTGCCGGAATTCGGCTGGACCATCCGCCTGCTGTCCGACCTGGAGCCGGTGCGGGCCGAGGCGGCGGGGGCGGCGGTGCTGACCGGCATGGGCATCCTGCTGCTGGCGGCGGCGGCGGGGCTGGGCTGGCAGCGGCGGCAGACCCTGCGGCTCCAGCGCGAGGCGCGGACGATGCTGGAACGCCGGGTGGAGGAACGCACGGCCGAACTGCTCACCGCCAACCGCGTGCTGCGCGAGGCGCAGGAGGAGCTGGTGCAGGCCGGCAAGCTGGCGGCGCTCGGCCAGATGTCGGCGGCGCTGGCACACGAGATCAACCAGCCGCTGGCCGCCATCCGCACCTTCGTCGCCTCCACCCGCCTGCTGGCCGAGCGCGGGGAGACGGCGACGGTCCGCGACAACCTCGCGATGATCGGCGATCTGGCCGAACGGATGGCGCAGCTGTCCGGCCACCTCAAGGAGTTCGCCCGCAAGGGGCCGGCGCGGGTGCAGGCGGTGCCGGTCGCCCGCGCCATGGACCGCGCGCTGGCCCTGCTCGCCCCCCGGCTGCGCGAGGAGGAGGTGCGGGTCGAACAGGCGATCCCGCCCGACGCGCTGGTCCGCGGCGACGCCGTGCGGCTGGAACAGGTCTTCGTCAACCTGCTGCGCAACGCCGCGGACGCCATGGACCTGTGCGACGACCGCCGCCTGACCCTGACCGCCGCCCGCAACGGCGAGGGCTGGGAGATCCGCATCGGCGACACCGGCACCGGCATCGCCGAGGCGCACCGGCTCCGGCTGTTCGACCCCTTCTTCACCACCAAGGAGGTCGGTCAAGGGCTCGGCCTCGGCCTGTCGCTGTCCTATGGCATCGTGCGGGATTTCGGCGGCACGCTGAGGGCGGAGAACAACCCCGACGGTGGCGCCTGCTTCGTCGTCCAGCTGCCCGACGCGAAAGGAGGACCGGAATGAAGACCGCCCCCGATGCCACCCCCGTGCTGTTCGTCGACGACGAGCCGGCGATGCGCGTCTCGGTCACGCAGTGGCTGCAGCTGGCCGGATTCGCTGCGCAGGGCTTCGAGACGCCGCAGCCGGCGCTGGAGCTGCTGGCGCCGGACTTCCCCGGCGTGCTGGTCTCCGACCTCAGGATGCCGCGGATGGACGGCATGGCGGTGCTGGAACGGGCGCTGGAGCGGGACGCCGACCTGCCGGTGATCCTCGTCACAGGCCATGGCGACGTGGCGCTGGCGGTGGAGGCGATGCGGCGCGGCGCCTACGACTTCATCGAGAAGCCGTTCGAGCCCGACCATCTGGTCGCCGTCCTCCGCCGGGCGGCGGAGAAGCGGCGGCTGGTGCTGGAGAATCGCGGCCTGCGCCGGCGGGCGGCAGGCGGCGGGATCGAGGCGCGGCTGATCGGCACCTCGCCCGCCATCGCCGAGTTGCGGCGCGAGTTGCTCGACCTCGCCGCCACCAGCGCCAGCGTGCTGATCCATGGCGAGACCGGCAGCGGCAAGGAGCTGGTCGCCCGCTGCCTGCATGATTTCGGCCCCCGGGGGGAGAAGGGCGCCTTCGTCGCCGTCAATTGCGGCGCCATCCCCGACAGCATGGCCGAGAGCGAGCTGTTCGGGCACGAGCCCGGCGCCTTCACCGGCGCCACCCAGCGCCGCGCCGGCAAGCTGGAGCATTCCAGCGGCGGCACCCTGTTCCTCGACGAGATCGAGAGCATGCCGCTGTCGCTTCAGGTCAAGATGCTGCGCGCATTGCAGGAGCGCAGCATCGAGCGGCTGGGCTCCAACAAGCCGGTCGCGCTGGACCTGCGGCTGGTCGCCGCGACCAAGACCGACCTGCTCGACCTCAGCGAGGGGGGGCGCTTCCGCGCCGACCTCTATTACCGGCTGAACGTGGCGGAGCTGCACATCCCGCCGCTGCGCGCCCGGGCGGAGGACATCCCGCTGCTGTTCGACTATTTCGCCGCCGGGTTCGCCACCAGCCACGGCCGCGAACCGCGCCCGCTGGACCCGGCCGACACCGACGCACTGCTGGCCCACGACTGGCCCGGCAATGTGCGCGAGCTGCGCAATCTGGCCGAACGCCACGTCCTGTCGGTCGGGCGCGGCGGGGTGGCCGGGCTGCTGCGCCGCCGCGCCGTCGGCGGCGAGGCGGCGGCGGTGCCGCGTGCGCTGTCCGATCAGGTCGACGCCTTCGAAAAGCGCGTGATCGAACAGGCGCTGGAGCGCTGCAAGGGCGACATCAAGGCGGTGATCGACCTGCTCGACGTCCCGCGCCGGACCCTGAACGAGAAGATGGCCCGCCACGGGCTGGACCGGACGCGCTACCTGCCGCGGGGGTGAGGGGCGCAATCGCCCCCGTCACCCTAACGAACAGTCGGCGGAAGGCACCGGCCGCCGCAGCGTTTCATGCACAATCCCTGCCATGGGCGCGCAGGATGGCACCCATAGACTGGGAGCCATCGAGGACTGATAAACCGGCTGAGGATACCATTAAAGCTGATAAATAATTAGCCCACACCACGTTCACAACACACCGCGGAGTTGCCGAGAGACAATATCATACATTATATGTGTTATCTGCTTGGGCGCCCTATAGCGGCAGGGGATTATCTGCAAGAGCTTCGTTGGTTTAGCGGTTAGCATGCAACATGTGACGGAGAATAAAATGAACAAAGATGAAAAATTGAGCCCTGAATCAATCCGAGGCTCCCGCGCATCGCTGATAGAAAGCTTTGGAGTCTATGGTCTTTATGGGTATCGCTCAATCACTTTAGATTCTGCATATGCTGCCACTGTGCTTATCGCTCGGAACGGCACAGGCAAAACTACCCTTCTTGGTGTTTTAGATGCGTTTTTACGTCTTCAGTTCTCACGATTGCGGAATCTTGAATTCTCAGAAATTCGATGCAAGATTCGGAACCACGATCAGGAACTAGTCTTAAAACATGAAGATGTAATTGAATTTCTTCAAGTTCCAAGTGACGGAGAATTTCAAAAGATTACCAGCAGGGCCAATATTGTTCCCGCCAAGCTGTTTTCATTTTTGACGGAGGAAATGAGTCCAAGGCCTCAAAAGTCATATTCATACGGAAATTCCGAGGTGTTTGATGCAATTTGGAATTCTGTAAATTACAATTTCTCCGAGGCCCGATCAATTTGCGACAAGCTGCGGCAAGAACTTTATCGCAGGCACCCAAACGTTGAATTAATTTGGAATGTAATTACGTCAGCGCTGGACGGCCATGAAATTGTTTATCTTCCTACATACCGGCGTATCGAACTTGCCTTGACGGATGAAGAAACTCCCACACATCGAAAGAACCGAAAGCCGATATTTAACCTCGCGTCTGGGAGTCTTTATACAGGCGATATACAGTTTGGCCTTTCAGACATTTCAGAACGACTGAGCGAACTTAACCATCAGATTATCCTCGAGTCAAACAACGGATACCGTAGCATTAGCGCAAATATCATCAATGATCTGATCGATGGCTCGTTCGATAGTCAAGAAGAAGTCGCTCAAGATCTTCCAACAGAAGATGAGTTGAAGCTATTCTTTGAGCGCCTCGAACAAGGCAGGCGTATGGGCCCCTACCCTCCGGTATCCATTCCCAATATAGGGAAAATTTACTCGGAGAATTCTGCTTCAGAATCGTCAAGCAAGTTTCTTAAATATTTTCTAGGGCAGCTCTCGACAGTGATTGCCACATCTAAAGCATTAGAGGCACCAGTAGATGGATTCGTTGAGAACTGCAATAAGTATCTTCTATCTCCTGAGCCAAGCACACAGCGCAATAATTCCATAGCATCCATGGGAGTTGCAGGTAAGAAGCTTCAATTAAACCGCCGTGACCTAAGAGTCTACGTGACTAGCGTTCCAGGTGGGAGAAAGATTTCACTTGATGCGCTATCATCAGGAGAAAAGCAAATGATCTCCTTGTTTGCAAGGTTATATCTATATCCTAACAAGAAGATCGTTCTCATCGATGAACCAGAACTCTCTCTATCTATTGATTGGCAGAGGCAAATCCTTGTAGACGTTTTAAACTCTCCCTCTTGCGAACAAGTCATCGCTATAACTCATTCTCCATTCATATTCGATAACGACTTAGATCCATTTGCAAAGTCGTTGAAAGTCCGGGAAGAGAGTTCAAACCTGAATAATGAGTCTGCATTGAATGATGAGGATCACTTAGATGTCTAACTCAGAATGCGGGGAAATTGATGTTGAAGTTGATCGCGTTCGAAAATCGCGAGGAACTTCTGCGGAATTAAAGCTTCAACTTGCCAATCTCCGCTCCACACTGCCAGATATCGCGATATTCGTGTTTGAGGGTGACGATGATAAAGCAGTGTATTCTCAATGGATAAGGCGAATAAGAGAGGAGATGAAGTATGAGATATTTGTTTGCGGTGGGAAGAAACAGATCAGGAATATGAAGATTATATTGTCGAGGGATTTAGGAGGACTGAAAAACAACGTACACTTCTTTGTTGACAGGGATTACGATGATTTAGAAGCTTTCCCAAACAATGAGAATGTCTATATGACAGATCAATACTCTATAGAGAATTACCTCGTTTCAGAGAGTGTATTGGAAGAGATATTAAAGGTCGAATTTCCTTTTAACGGAAAGCCGGAGCTTCGCTTTGCGATCCTCAAGCTTTTTCACAACTCTTATGGAGACTTCTTGAGGGAGACAAAAGAGGTAAATCGGCGAATTTTCTATGCGCGCAGATTAGGCATAGAACTTCCAGATCGAATTCCAGTTAGGGTGGGCCACTTAGCGAAGATAACCTTCTCCTCATGCGAACCATCGGGCAGATCATCTACTGAACTGATCCCATTTGATATGGACACGAACGAACAGGTCATTTCTGCGTTAAATGATATCTTCGATAAATTGGATGGAGCCAAACGATACAGAGGGAAATTTGCAATGCTCTTTTTCAAACGCTGGCTTGAGATTTTGGTGTCGGAATACAACACCAATTCCACCGGCTTATTTTCCGAAATCTCTAGTGAAATGCGACCGAGGTCTAATGAATTTACTCTTGGAAACTTCGCCTCGAAATCTTCTATCCCGCCTGAGTTCCACGACTTGATTGCCACATTTTAAGCCAATGAAGCAGTAGGTAAAGCGCGCATTAGCTCATTGACGTTGACTTCCCCCTGCGCCCGTGGCGAAATTCGCTGGCGCAGGGGATTGTCCATGTCCGAACGGGATCGGGTTTACGGCGTGACTGAATTGGCGGCGGAGTTCGATCTCACGCCGCAGGCGTTGCGTTTTTACGAGGAAAAAGGGTTGCTGACGCCGCAGCGGGCGGGGGGACGCCGTGTCTTCACCTACCGCGACCGCGCGCGGCTGATCCTGATCCTGAAATTCCGGCGGGTGGGATTCTCGCTGGAGCAGATCGCCGACTATCTCGCGCACTACCGCTCGGGCCAGCCCAGTGCCGGGCAGTATCGCGACGGGCTGCGGAAGATCCGCGCCCGGCTGGCCGAGCTTGAACGGATGCAGTCGGAAATCGCCGAGGTGATCGTCGAGCTGAAGGCGATGGAGGCCGACGCCGAGCGGCGGCTCGCCGGCTGCGCGCCTGACGAAGACCCGGTGCAGACGATTACCAAACAGCAGACAAATGAACCGGGAGTGAAACGATGCTGCGTGGAATGATGATGAACGAGCAGCTGCTGGTGACGTCGATCCTGCGTCACGCCGCGCTCTACCACGCCGACACCGAGATCGTGTCGCGCACCACCGAGGGGCCGATCCACCGCTACAGCTATGCCGGCGCCTGGGTCCGCGCGCAGAAGCTGGCCAACGCGCTGGCGGCGCTGGGGATGACGCCGGGCGACCGCATCGGCACGCTGGCCTGGAACGGCTTCCGCCATCTGGAATGCTATTACGGCATCGGCGGCTCGGGCATGGTCTGCCACACCATCAACCCGCGCCTGTTCCCCGAACAGATCGCCTACATCGTCAACCACGCCGAAGACCGGCTGCTGTTCACCGACCTGACCTTCGTCCCGCTGCTGGAGGGCATCGCCCACGAGCTGACCGGGCTGAAGGGCATCGTCGTGATGACCGACGCGGCCAACATGCCGAATTCCAGCCTGCCCAACCTGCTGTGCTACGAGGATCTGCTGGCCGGCCAGCCCGATGCTTTCGACTGGCCGCTGCTCGACGAGAACAGCGCCTGCGGCATGTGCTACACCTCGGGCACCACCGGCAACCCGAAGGGCGTGCTCTACAGCCACCGCTCCGCCTATCTGCATGCCATGGCCGCCTGCATGCCCGACGTGTTCGGCCTGTCGGCGTCGGACGTGGTGCTGCCGGTGGTGCCGATGTTCCACGTCAATGCCTGGGGCACGCCCTATGCGGCACCGCTGGCCGGCGCCAAGCTGGTCTTCCCCGGCGGCAAGCTGGACGGCGCCAGCCTCTACGAGCTGTTCGAGGCGGAGAAGGTCACCAACACCGCCGGCGTGCCGACCGTCTGGCTGGCCCTGCTGAACTGGCTCGACGCCAACAAGAAGGCGCTGACGACGATGCGCCGCATCGCCATCGGCGGTTCCGCCTGCCCGCCGGTGATGATCCAGCGCTTCCAGGAGATGGGGGTTGAGGTCCTGCATGCCTGGGGCATGACGGAAACCAGCCCGCTCGGCCTCGCCAACAGGCCGAAGGCCAAGCATGCCGGGCTGGATGCCGACGCCGCGCTGGCGCTCGCCTCCAAGCAGGGGCGGCCGATCTGCGGCGTGCAGTTCCGCGTGGTCGACGGCTCCGGCGCCGACGTGGCCCGCGACGGCACCAGCTTCGGCCGGCTGCTGGTGCGCGGCCCCACCGTCTGCTCGGGTTATTTCGGCGTGGTGGACAGCCCGGCGCACCAGACGGTTCCGGGCTGGTTCGAGACCGGCGACGTGGTGACGATGGACGCCGACGGCTATGTCCAGATCGTCGACCGCACCAAGGACGTCATCAAGTCGGGCGGCGAGTGGATCAGCTCCATCGACCTGGAGAACATCGCCGTCGGCCACCCGGCCGTCCAGGAGGCCGCCGCCGTCGCCGTGCCCGACGAGAAATGGGGCGAGCGCCCGGTGCTGGTCGTCGTCCGCAAACCCGGTGCCGAACTGACGCGCGAGGAACTGCTGGCGGTCTTCGAGGGCAAGGTCGCCAAATGGTGCATCCCCGACGACGTGCGCTTCGTCGACGCCCTGCCCCATACCGCGACCGGCAAGCTGCTGAAGAGCGAGATCCGCCACATGCTGGCCGACCCGGCGGAGGGGTGAGCGCAGGTCGCCGATCAGGTCGAGGCGGAGGTTGCCCCCTCCCTAACCCTCCCCCGCTCCCGCGGGAGAGGGGACTGCCGCCGCTTCGCAGAAGGCACCCTCTCCCTCGAAGAGGGGGAGGGCCGGGGAGGGGGCAGGCCGCGTCAGCCCGAAAGACTCAGCGCGGCGACCGCACCCGCGCCACGGCGTCGCGCCAGCCCTCATAGAGCCGGTCGCGCCGGCCCTGCTCCATGCGCGGCTCGAAGCGGCGCTCGCTGCCCCAGGCGTCGGACACCGCGCCCAGCCCGTCGAACACGCCGACCCGCAGGGCCGCGAGGCTGGCGGCGCCCAGCGCCGTGGTCTCGATCACCTTCGGGCGTTCGACCGGCATCGCCAGCAGGTCGGCCAGGAACTGGCACAGCCAGTCGTTGGCGGCCATGCCGCCGTCGACGCGCAGCGCGTTGATGGTGCCGCCCCAATCGCCGCCCATCGCCTCCATCAGGTCGCGGGTCTGGTAGGCCACCGCCTCCAGCGCGGCGCGGGCGATATGGGCGGGGCCGACGTCCAGCGTCATGCCGAAGATCGCGGCGCGGGCGTCCGAATCCCAGTGCGGCGCGCCCAGGCCCACGAAGGCCGGGACGAAATAGACGCCGTGGCTGTCGGGCACGCGGGTCGCCATGTCGTCGGTCTGGCTGGCGTGGGTGATGATGCCGATGCCGTCGCGCAGCCATTTGATCGCCGCACCGGCCACGAAGATCGAGCCTTCCTGCGCATAGGCTGTCTTGCCGTTCAGACGGTAAGCGACGGTGGTCAGCAGCCGGTTCTTCGACACCACCGGCGTCTCTCCGGTGTTGATCAGCGCGAAGCAGCCGGTGCCGTAGGTCGATTTCGCCATGCCCGGCGTCAGGCAGGCCTGCCCGAAGGCCGCCGCCTGCTGGTCGCCCGCCACCCCGGCGATGGGGATCGGCCGGCCGAGCAGGTCGGGTTCGGTGGCGCCGAAATCGTCGGAACTGTCCAGCACCCGCGGCAGCATGGCGCGCGGCACGCGGAACAGCGCCAGCAGCTCGTCGTCCCAGTCCTGGACATGGATGTCGAACAGCATGGTGCGCGAGGCGTTGGTGGCGTCGGTCGCATGCACCCGGCGGCCGGTGAGATGGTAGATCAGGAAACTGTCGATGGTGCCGAAGCACAGCTCGCCCCGCTCGGCCCGCGCGCGGGCACCCGGCACATGGTCGAGGATCCAGGCGATCTTGGTGGCGGAGAAATAGGCGTCGATCAGCAGGCCGGTCTTCGCGCGCACCGTCTCGGCATGGCCGGACGCCACCAGATCGTGGCAGAGCGCGGCGGTGCGGCGGTCCTGCCAGACGATGGCGCGGTGGATCGGCTCGCCGGTGGCGCGGTCCCACACCACCGCGGTCTCGCGCTGGTTGGTGATCCCGATGGCGGCGATGGCGGCGGCATCGATCCCGGCCTTCTCGACCGCCTCGCGCGCCACGGTGCGGACGTCGCGCAGGATGTCGGCCGGGTCATGCTCGACCCAGCCGTCGCCGGGGTAATGCTGCGGAAACTCGCGGCGCGCCTCGGCCAGCGGCCGCCCCCGGCCGTCGAACAGGATCGCCCGCGACGAGGTGGTGCCCTGGTCGATGGCGAGGATATGGCCGGCCTTGCTCATGCTGCGTGTCCCCCGTGATTTCGCGCTTGTCATACCCTCTCCCGCCCCGGGAGAGGGAGGGACCCGCCGCAGGCGGGAGGGTGAGGGGGCTCCGCACATGGATTCCGATCCTTGCCTTCCCCCTCACCCTTCCCATGCTGCGCATGGGCCCCTTCCCTCTCCCGGGACGGGAGAGGGATACCCCAATCAGCTGTGCGTTACTGCGCCCGGCCTTCCTTCCAGGCCTTCAGCAGGTCGTCATAGGCGATGGTCTGGCCCTTGGGCTTCTCGTTGTCGAGCTTGGCCTTCGGGGCGCCGGGGGCGGCGAACCACTCCTTGGCGTCCTTCTTCGGGTTCAGCTTGGGCGCGCAGTCGCCGCCGATGTTGGCGCGCTCCATGCGGGCCATCACCTGCTCCATCTGCTCGGCGAGATTGTCCATCGCCTGCTGCGGGGTGCGCTCGCCGGTGACGGCCTCGGCGATGTTCTGCCACCACAGCGGGGCCAGCTTCGGGTAGTCCGGCACGTTGGTGCCGGTCGGCGACCACGCCACGCGGGCCGGGCTGCGGTAGAACTCGACCAGGCCGCCGAGCTTGGGCGCCGCCGCCGTCATCGGCTCCGACTTGATGTCGCTCTCGCGGATCGGGGTCAGGCCGACCAGCGTCTTCTTCAGCGACGCGGTCTTCGACACGGTGAACTGGGCGTAGAGCCACGCCGCCTTGCGACGCTCGGCCGGCGTGGATTTCAGCAGGGTCCAGGATCCGACATCCTGGTAGCCGAGCTTCATGCCCTGCTCCCAGTAGGGACCGTGCGGCGACGGGGCCATGCGCCACTTCGGCGTGCCGTCGGCGTTGACCACCGGCAGGCCGGGCTTGGTCATGTCGGCGGTGAAGGCGGTGTACCAGAAGATCTGCTGCGCGACCGCACCTTGCGCCGGCACCGGGCCGGATTCGGAGAAGGTCATGCCGGCGGCTTCCGGCGGGGCGTATTTCTTCAGCCAGTCGATGTACTTGACCAGCGAATAGACCGCCGCCGGGCCGTTGGTGTCGCCGCCGCGCGCGACGGACGCGCCGGCCGGGCGGCAGCCCTCGACGCGGATGCCCCATTCGTCGACCGGCTTGCCGTTGGGCAGGCCCTTGTCGCCGGCGCCGGCCATCGACAGCCACGCGTCGGTGAAGCGCCAGCCAAGCGACGGATCCTTCTTGCCGTAATCCATGTGGCCGTAGACGCGGACGCCGTCGATCTCCTTCACGTCGTTGGTGAAGAATTCGGCGATGTCCTCATAGGCCGACCAGTCGAGCGGCACGCCGAGATCGTAGCCGTACTTGGCCTTGAACTTCTCCTTCAGGTCCGGGCGGGCGAACCAGTCGGCGCGGAACCAGTAGAGATTGGCGAACTGCTGGTCGGGCAGCTGGTAGAGCTTGCCGTCCGGGCCGGTGGTGAAGCTGGTGCCGATGAAGTCCTTGACGTCCAGCGTCGGCAGGGTGACGTCCTTGCCCTCGCCGCCCATGAAGTCGGACAGCGCGACCGCCTGCCCGTAGCGGACATGGGTGCCGATCAGGTCGCTGTCGTTGACATAGGCATCGTAGACGTTGCGGCCCGACTGCATCTGGGTCTGCAGCTTCTCGATGACGTCGCCTTCCTGGATCAGGTCGTGCTTGAGCTTGATGCCCGTCAGCTCGCTGAACAGCTTGGCCAGCGTCTTCGATTCATATTCGTGCGTGGTCAGCGTTTCGGAGACGACGTTGATCTCCATGCCCTTGAAGGGCTCGGCCGCCTTGACGAACCATTCCAGCTCCTTCATCTGCTCGTCCTTGGACAGCGTGGAGGGCTGGAGCTCCTCGACGATGCGCTTGGCGACGGCCTCCTGTTCGGGGGTCAGCGCGGCGGCGGGCGCAGCCGAGGCCATCGCCAGCAGGACGCCGATGCCGCCGGCCATCACGGCGCCGGTCAGGCGGCTGCGCAAGGGGCGATGCAGAGACGTGTTCTTGAGCATGATTCCTCCCATTTGATCGTCCTGGTTTCAGGTTTGACGTTTCGTATGACCAGACTTGCGGAAAACAGACCCGCTTTTCCCGTCCCCCTTCTCAGCCGAAGCGGATGACGGCCGCGACCCACAGCAGCGAGACCGCGGAGGCGCCCCACAGCGACAGGTCGGTCGCGGCGAGCCAGCCCAGATGAAGGAAGGCGCTGCCGAGCAGGCCGATGAACAGGCGGTCGCCGCGGGTGGTGCGCATCGGCAGGAAGCCCTTGGCCTCCACCGTCGGCGAGACCAGCTCCCACACCGTCATGCCGGCCAGCATCAGGGCGATGCAGACGAAGAAGAGTGCGGTCGGCGCGGTCCACGCCATCCAGTCCAGATCCATGACGGCGATCCTCCTCAAACGCGGCCGGTCAGACGCGACCGAGCGCGAAGCCCTTGGCGATGTAGTTGCGGACGAACCAGATCACGAGCGCGCCCGGCAGGATGGTCAGCACCCCGGCGGCGGCCAGCAGGCCCCAATCCATGCCCGACGCGCTGACGGTGCGGGTCATGGTGGCGGCGATCGGCTTGGCGTCGACGGAGGTCAGCGTGCGGGCCAGCAGCAGCTCGACCCAGCTGAACATGAAGCAGAAGAAGGCGGTGACGCCGATGCCGGCGCGGATCATCGGCATGAAGACGGTGGTGAAGAAGCGCGGGAAGCTGTAGCCGTCGATGTAGGCCATCTCGTCGATCTCGCGCGGCACGCCCGACATGAAGCCTTCCAGGATCCAGACCGCCAGCGGAACGTTGAACAGGCAATGGGCCAGCGCCACCGCGATGTGGGTGTCGAACAGCCCCACCGTCTGGTAGAGCTGGAAGAAGGGCAGCAGGAACACGGCCGGCGGCGCCATCTTGTTGGTCAGCAGCCAGAAGAAGACATGCTTGTCGCCGATGAAGCGGTAGCGCGAGAAGGCATAGGCCGCCGGCAGAGCCACGGACAGCGAGATGATGGTGTTCAGCGTCACATAATAGATCGAGTTGATGTAGCCGCTGTACCAGCTGGGATCGGTGAAGATGACGATGTAGTTGCGCAGCGTCGGCGTATGCGGGTACAGCGTCAGCCCCGACAGGATTTCCTCGTTCGTCTTGAAGGACATGTTGACCATCCAGTAGATGGGCAGCATGAGAAAGACGATGTAGCAGACCAGGACCACCGTCCTGCCCGACACCCGCGCCGAGGAGCGGCGGATGTTGGCCGGCGCAGCCAGCGAACCGGGAGCGAGAACCGCGGCCTTGCTCATTTTCTCTCTCCTTCGCCGGTGCGGGTGATGATGGTGTAGAAGACGAAGCTGAACAGCAGAACGATCAGGAAATAGACGATCGAGAAGGCCGCGGCCTTGCCGATGTCGAACTGTCCCACCGCCATCTGCGTCAGGTACTGGCTGAGGAAGGTGGTTGAGTTGCCGGGGCCGCCGCCGGTGAGCACGAAGGGCTCGGTGTAGATCATGAAGCTGTCCATGAAGCGCAGCAGCACCGCGATGATCAGGACGCCGCGCATCTTCGGCAGCTGGATGAAGCGGAACACCGCCCATTTCGACGCGCCGTCGATCTTGGCCGCCTGGTAGAAGGCCGGCGGGATCGATTGCAGCCCGGCATAGCACAGCAGCGCGACCAGGCTGGTCCAGTGCCAGACATCCATCACCAGCACGGTCAGCCAGGCATGGACCGAGTTGCTGGTGTAGTTGTAGTCGATGCCAAGGGCACGGAAGGTGGCGCCCAACAGGCCGATGTCGCCGCGCCCGAAGATCTGCCAGATGGTGCCGACCACGTTGAACGGGATCAGCAACGGCAACGCCAGCAGCACCAGAGTCAGCGAGGTCTTCGCGCTGCGCCCGCCCGGCATGCCGAGTGCGATCAGGATGCCCAGCGGGATCTCGATCAGCAGCACCGCCAGCGAATAGACGATCTGGCGGACCAGCGCGTCGTGCAGCCGCTCGTCGGCCAGCACATTCTCGAACCATTCGGTGCCGACGAAGAAGGTCTGGCCGGGGCCGAAGATCTCCTGCACCGAATAATTGACCACCGTCATCAGCGGCACCACGGCGCTGAAGGCGACGATCAGAAAGACCGGGATGATCAGGAACCAAGCCCGGTTGTCCTGGACCTTATCCATGGCGATGGTTCCTCAGTTGACCAGATGGCTGTCGCGGTAGAGCTTGGTCCAGCGGCCGGGGAAGCGGACGGCGGCGTCGAGCGCCGGGATTTCCTGCTCCTCGTTCAGCCGGATCTTCAGCGTCTGGCTGCCCATCCGCAGGGTGGCAAGCCGGGAGGTGCCGAGATCGTCGACGCCGGTCACCTGCACCGGGACGGCCCCGGCACTGCCGCTGCGGGTCAGCTCCAGGAACTCCGGCCGGATGCCAAGCTCGAACCTGCCCCCCACCATGCCCCCTGCCGCCGCCATGGCGCCGTTGCCCAGCGGGATGGCGATGCCCTCGACCAGCGCATGGTCGCCGCCCAGCGTGCAGGGCATCAGGTTGATGCCGGGACTGCCGATGAAGTAGCCGACGAAGGTGTGCAGCGGATTCTCGAACAGTTCCTGCGGAGTGCCGAGCTGGACCATGGCCCCCTCATACATCACCGCGACCTTGTCGGCGAAGGTCAGCGCCTCCACCTGGTCGTGGGTCACATAGATCATGGTCAGGCGGTATTCCTCGTGGATCTGGCGCAGCTTGCGGCGCAGGATCCATTTGGTGTGCGGGTCGATGACGGTCAGCGGCTCGTCGAACAGGATCGCCGCAACATCCGAGCGCACCAGCCCGCGCCCCATCGAGATCTTCTGCTTGGCGTCGGGCGTCAGCCGCTGGGCCCGCTTCTTCAGGTCGGCGGTCAGGTCGAGCGCCTCGGCCACCTGCCGGACCCGGCGGTCGACGTCCGCCGCCGGAACCTTGCGGTTGCGCAGCGGGAAGGCGAGATTCTCGTACACCGTCATGGTGTCGTAGATGACCGGAAACTGGAACACCTGGGCGATGTTGCGCTCTTCCGGCGTGCAGCGGGTGACGTCGAGCCCGTCGAACAGCACCCGCCCCTCGCTGGGAACCAGCAGGCCGGAGATGATGTTCAGCAGCGTGGACTTGCCGCAGCCCGACGGCCCCAGCAACGCATAGGCCTTGCCGTCCTCCCACTCCTGCGACAGGCGGCGCAGCGCGTAATCCTCCGGCCTGGACGGGTGCGGGTGGTAGGAATGGCCGAGATTGTCGAATTGGATGGTCGCCATCGTTCCCGCCCCCTCACGCGATGTTGCGCAGCGCGCTGCGCCGCCAGTTGGGTGCCGCCACCAGCTTGCCCGCGGTGGAGAAGACGAAGATGCGGTCTGGATCGGCATAGACCTGGATCTCGCTGCCGATCGGGTGGCTGTGCACCCCCTCCTCGCGCGCGATCAGGGTGGTGCCGCCGTGGCGCAGATGGATGAAGGTCTCCGACCCGCTGATCTCCGACAGCGCGACCCGGCCCTTGATCGGCACCAGCCGCTCGCTCCGCCGCAGCACCGTCAGGTGGTTGGCGCGGATGCCGACGCGGCAGGGACCGGCCGGCAGGTTGCGGTCGTGGGCCGACAGCGGCAGGCTGGTGCCGTCGGTCAGCGCCACCCGGTCGTTGGTCAGGATGGCGTCCACCACATTCATCGGCGGATCGCTGAACACCTCGGCGCATTCCAGCGAGGCCGGGGCGTGGAACACCTCGCCGGTCGGGCCGCTCTGCAGCATCCGCCCCTCATGCAGCACGGTGACGGCGCCGCCGAGGACCAGCGCCTCCTGCGGTTCGGTGGTGGCATAGACGACGGTGGTGCGGCCGTCGGCGAAGATCTCGCGCAGTTCGGCGCGCAGCTCCTCGCGCAGCTTGTAGTCCAGGTTGACCAGCGGCTCGTCGAGCAGCAGCAGGCCGGCACCCTTCACCAGGGCGCGGGCGATGGCGCAGCGCTGCTGCTGGCCGCCCGACAGCTCGGCCGGCAGCCGTTGCAGGTAGGGCTCGATCCGCAGCATGGCGGCGGTGCGGCGCACCTTGGCGTCGATCTCCGCCCGGTCCTTGCCCTGGCGGCGCAGCGGCGAGGCGATGTTCTCGTACACCGTCATCGCCGGATAATTGATGAACTGCTGGTAGACCATCGCCACGTCGCGGTGGCGGACCGACTTGCCGGTGACGTCCGTGCCGTTCTCCAGCACGCGGCCGGCGCCGGGCGCGTCCAGCCCTGCCATCAGCCGCATCAGCGTCGTCTTGCCGGCCAGGGTGCGGCCGAGCAGCACGTTGAAGCTGCCGGGTTGCAGCTCCAGCGACAGCGGGTGGAGATGCTGGTCCGCGCCGACGCGCTTGGCCACGCCGTCCAATGTGAGTGTCACCGCAGTCCTCCCATCGACCGGCCCTTTTCCAACGGCAGGCCCGCGGGATCGTCCCCGGCCCCCTGGTTGGTCGCCCCCCGGTTGGTCGTTCCATCGCGCCGCCGGTCGAACCAGTCGGCGATGGCCTGCCGGACGGTCGCATCCAGGTGCAGCCCCAGCTTGGAGCGGCGCCACAGGAAATCGTCGCCGGTCATGGCGAATTCCTCCCGCGCCGCATAATCGAGTTCGGCCTCGTACACGCCGCCGCCGAAATCGGTGCCGAGCCCGTCCAGCCCGCGGGCATCGCCGAGCAGACGTTCGACCCGCGTGCCGTAGGCCCGCGCCAGCCGCAGCGCCAGCGCCTCGGGCAACCAGGGCCGGCCGCGCTTCAACCGCGCCAGGAAGGCGGCGAAGTCCGCCCCGGCGATGTCGCCGCCGGGCAGCGGGGCGTCGGCGGTCCAGGTGGCGCCATCCCCCTTGCCACCGGACTTGCCCAGCGCGCGGCCCAGCTTCTCGGTCGCCTCCTCGGCCAGCCGGCGGAAGGTGGTGATCTTGCCGCCGAAGATCGACAGCATCGGCGCCTCGCCGGCCGGCTCGTCCATCTCCAGCACATAGTCGCGGGTGACGGCCGACGCGTTGCCGCTGGCGTCGTCGAACAGCGGGCGGACGCCGCTGTAGGTCCACACCACGTCGCTCTCGCGCACCGGCTTGGCGAAATAGCGCGACACCGCCCGGCACAGATAGGCGATCTCCTCGCCGCTGATCGCCACCGCGCCGGGATCGCCTGAATAATCGAGATCGGTGGTGCCGATCAGGGTGAAATCGCGCTCGTAGGGTATGGCGAAGACGATCCGGCGGTCGTCGTTCTGGAAGATGTAGGCATGGTCGCCATCGAACATCCGCGGCACGACGATGTGGCTGCCCTTCACCAGCCGGACCGACTTGTCGACGGTCACGCCGGTCCGCTTGGCGATCATTTCGCGCACCCAGGGACCGGCGGCGTTCACCAGCGCGCGGGCGAGCACGGTTCGCCGCGCCCCGCTTTCGCAGTCGACCAGCGTCGCCTCCCACAGCCCGTCGCGGCGCACGGCGCTCTCGCAGCGGGTGCGGGTCAGGATTTCCGCCCCGCGCTCCTTCGCATCCATCGCGTTCAGCACGACCAGCCGGCTGTCCTCGACCCAGCAGTCGGAATATTCGAAGGCCCTGGTGAAGCCGCCCGACAGCGGCCGGCCGGCCGGGGAGCTGGTCAGGTCGACGCCGTGCGACCCCGGCAGCAGCTTGCGCTTTCCAAGATGATCGTAAAGGAACAGCCCGATGCGCACCATCCAGGCCGGGCGCATGCTGCTGTCGTGCGGCAGGACGAAACGCATCGGCCAGATGATGTGCGGAGCGGCGCGCAGCAGGACCTCGCGCTCCTGCAGCGCCTCGCGCACCAGCCGGAACTCGTAATATTCGAGATAGCGCAGGCCGCCATGGATCAGCTTGGTGCTGGCCGACGAGGTGGCGCCCGCAAGGTCGCCCTGTTCGCACAGCACCACCGACATCCCGCGACCGACCGCATCGCGGGCGATCCCGGCGCCGTTCACGCCGCCGCCGACGACCAGGAGGTCGGCCAGCATCGGACCGTCCGCACCCGTCCGGGCGTCCGTTCCTGCCGGGCTTGCGTTTGCCATGAGTTCCTCTCCGTACCGCGCCGGTTCCTTGCGAACCCGGCCGCTTTCGTTTTGGAACATACGATGTTCGTTTCCGCCTGAAAAGGAAAATGTTTGTTAAGCGGACGGTGTTTCAAGGCTACGCCGGTTCGGGGGTTTTGGCTATGGGGAATGCGGGTGACGGAAAGCGTTGTCGTTCGCCGCCGACAGGCGTGCTTTCGCTAACGAATACGCTTGTCCCGCAAACAATATCGACTATACGGTATCTGCCGGCGACGAAGCCGGCATCCCGAAGACGATGCCATTCCCGGTTCCTGCGTCGCCCCGGTTTTCGCTTTGACCGCTTGCGCGCATCTGATTGACTGACGCCCCTTCCACCGGAGACCCCGCCATGGACGCGCGCCTGGACGCCGACCACCGCCAGCAGGAGATCGTGGCCCTGGTCCACGCCAAGGGCATGGTTCAGATCCAGTGGCTGGCCGAGCATTTCGACGTCACGCCGCAGACCATCCGCCGCGACATCGAGTATCTCGCCGGCCAGTCGGCGGTCCGGCGGTTCCGCGGCGGGGTCACCGTGCCCTCCAGCGTGGAGAACATCGCCTATTCCACCCGCCAGACCCTGATGGCCGACGAGAAGCGCCGCATCGCCGAGATGGCCGCCCGCCATGTGCCGGAGGACGCCTCGCTCTTCCTCAACATCGGCACGACGACGGAGGCGGTGGCGCGGGCGCTGCTCGGCCACAAGCGGCTGCGGGTGCTGACCAACAACCTGAACGTCGCCACCATCCTGCACAAGAGCACCGGCTTCGCCCTGTCGATCGCCGGCGGGCAGGTGCGCGAGCGCGACGGCGGCATCATCGGCGAGGCGACGGTGGAGTTCATCCGCCGCTACAAGGTCGATATCGGCATCATCGGCATCAGCGGCATCGATTCCGAAGGCGACCTGCTGGATTACGACGAGCAGGAGGTGCGCGTCGCCCGCGCCATCATCGACAGTTCGCGCCGGGTCTTCCTGGTCACCGACCACACCAAGTTCGGCCGCAACGCCATGATCCGCATGGCCGACGTCGGGGTGCTCGACGCCCTGTTCACCGACCGGCTGCCGCCGCCGGAGCTGATGGAGGTGCTGACCGCCGCCGACTGCCAGGTCCATGTCGCCGACGGCAGCGAGACGCCGGCAAGCGAGGGCGAGGAGGCGGAAGAGTAGGGAGGGTCCGGCGCCGGTCCCTCCGATTCGGCGAAACAGCTTCAAACGCAGCCGCCCCCCGCAGTTTCCCGATCGCGCTTGCCGAACGGCGGCACCGCCTCCACTCTGTAACGTCGGGCCCGGGTTCAACGGTTGGCCCGCCGAACAGACCGGAGCAGGTGTGCGGTGATCATCGAAAGCGACCTCAAGCTCGACTTCAAGGACGTGCTGATCCGGCCGAAGCGCAGCACGCTGCAAAGCCGCAACGACGTGGACGTCAACCGGACCTTCACCTTCCTGCACACCAAGCGCGACTGGACCGGTTTTCCGCTGATCGCCGCCAACATGGATGTCACCGGCAGCATGGGCATGGCCCGCGCGCTGTCCCGCTTCGGCGCGATGACCGCCCTGCACAAGCATTACAAGGCGGAGGAGCTGATCGCCTTCTTCCAGGCGGAGGACGAATCGGCCACCCTGTCCAACGTCTTCTATTCGATGGGCACCACCGACGCCGACTACGACAAGTTCCAGGCGGTGAAGGCCAAGGCGCCGGTGGGGAAGATCTGCCTGGATGTCGCCAACGGCTACACCGAGCGCTTCGTCGAGGTCATCACCCGCCTGCGCCTGGAGAATCCGGACCTTGTCATCATGGCCGGCAACGTCGTCACCGGCGACATGACCGAGGCGCTGCTGCTGGCCGGCGCCGACATCGTCAAGGTCGGCATCGGGCCGGGGTCGGTCTGCACCACCCGCAAGATGACCGGGGTCGGCTATCCCCAGCTGTCGGCCATCATCGAATGCGCCGACGCCGCCCATGGGCTGAAGGGGCAGGTCTGCGGCGACGGCGGCTGCGCCGTGCCGGGCGACATCTCCAAGGCCTATGGCGCCGGGGCCGATTTCGTCATGCTGGGCGGCATGCTGGCCGGCCACGACGAATGCGAGGGCGACATCCGCTACGAGGAGAGCGACGGCGGGCCGGTGCCGGTCGCCATGGTTTTCTACGGCATGTCGTCGGGCACGGCGATGCACAAATATTCAGGCGGCGTCGCCTCCTACCGCGCGGCGGAGGGCAAGACGGTCGAGGTGCCCTACCGCGGCCCGGTGGAGGGCACGATGCAGGAGATCATGGGCGGCGTGCGCAGCATGATGACCTATATCGGCGCCACCCGGCTGAAGGAGGTGCCGAAACGCACCACCTTCGTCCGCGTCGGCGCCCAGCTGAACACCGTGTTCGGAAGCTGACGGGCGGCGGCCCGGCGGCGCCTCAGTTCACCTGCGGCAACGCGAAGATCTGGCCGGGATAGATCAGGTCGGGATCGCGGATCTGCTCGCGGTTGGCGGTGTAGATGGTGGTGTAGAGCATGCCGTCGCCATAGGTGCGGCGCGCCAGCCGCCACAGGCTGTTGCCGGGCTGGACGACGACGCTGTGCCCGTCGGTCAGGCCGGCGGGCATGGCGGAGACCTGGACCGGCAGCTCGGCGCGGGCGACCACCTTGCCGGCCTGGCTCACCTGATCCGCCCGCAGGGTGTAGATGCCGGGATCGATCAGCTTTTCCGGGGTCAGGCGCCAGTTGCCCTTGGGGTCGGTGTGGGCGCTGCCGACCAGGATGTTGTCGAGATAGAGCTGCACCGCGCTGTTCGGTGCCGCCCGTCCGCCCAGCGCGACGCGGCCAGCGGGGTCGTAGTCCATCGTCTCCACCGACACGCCGCCCGGCGGCGGGGGCGCCCCGTCGGCCGGCACCGGCGGCGCCTGCAGGATCGAGCTGCCGCCCATGGCCGGGGGCGCCCCGGCCAGTCCGGCGCGCGGCACCGCCACCGCCATGGCCGCCGTTTCCGACACTGCGGAGGTGGTGGTGGCCGCCGTCCGGGCCGGCTTGGCCGCGGCCGGTTCCGGCACCATCACCACGACCACCTTGTCGGCGGGGACCGGAGCCTCGGCGCCGGGGCGGGTCTCGGTCAGGTTCAGTTCGCGGGCACCGGGCGCCAGCGGCGTGTCGGGCAGCATCACCCATTCGCCGCGCTGGTCGGCCTTGGCGGTGGCGACCGGCTTGCCGCCGTCGGTGACCGTCACCTCCGCGCCGGGCGCCGCCCGCCCGGCCATCACCGTCGCACCGTCCGGCGCCACCCGCACCACGTCGAAGCTGGGGGCGGCGGGCGCCGCCGGAGCGGCTGCCGCCGGCTTGGCGGCGGAGGCGGAGGACGCAGGGGCCGGTGCGGGAGCCGGCGGGGGAGCCGGGACCAGGGCAGCGACCGGGGATGCGGGGACTGCGGGAGCGATCGCCGCCGGCTTGGCCAGCAGCGGCATGTCCGCCGCCGGCGCCCCGGCCATCCCCTTCCCTGCCCCCTGCCCTGCCGGATCACCCGCGGGCCGGCCCGCCGGCCACAGGGCGACCGTCGCGACCCCACCGAGCAGAGCCACGCCCAAAGCTGCGAACAACGCGTTTCGTTTCACCTGAGCACCCATCCGGCGGCCCGCCACGCTGGCGGGATGCCTGACTATAGCAGAAGGACAGAGCGCAAAAGAATGGTGCCGTTGGAGACTTTTCCTCCGCCGGAGGTGACGGATTGCCCCTTCCGATCACCAATCCGAAGGATTCACTCCTTCGCCGGCACCGTCTTCAGGTAGGCGGCGATTGCGGCGCGGTCCTCCGCCGTCAGTTTCGAGGTGCTGTTGCGCACCACCTCGCCCATGGCGCCGCCGACGACGTCGCCCTCCGGGGTCAGGCCGGTTTCCAGCAGCAGCGTCAGGTCGCCGTCCGACCAGCCGCCGATCCCCTTGGCCTGCGCGGCGGTGATGCCCGGCACCTTGTCGCCGTCCGGGCCGTCGGGGTTGCCGGCCAGATAACGGCCGGACTCCATCCCGCCCAGCAGCGAGCGCGGGGTGTGGCATTCCCCGCAATGGCCGAGCGCGTCGACCAGATAGCGCCCGCGATTCCAGGCCGGCGGCCGGGCCGGATCGTCGGGCACCGGGCCGGGGGTCAGGTACAGCCATTGCCAGGCCGGCACCAGGAAGCGCCAGGAGAAGGGCGGCGTCAGGTCGTGCGGCCGGTTGGGCGCCGCGACCGCCGGCCGGCTGAACAGATAGGCCTTCAGGTCCAGCAGGTCGCGGTCGGTCATCCGCGTGTAGCTGGCATAGGGAAAGGCCGGGAACAGGGCGGCGCCGTCCGGCCGCACCCCCTCGCGGAAGGCGCGGATGAAGTCCGCGTCGCTCCAGCGGCCGATGCCGTTGACCGGGTCCGGCGTGATGTTGGGGGTGTAGAAGGTGCCGAAGGGCGTCGCCAGCGCCCGTCCCCCGGCCAGCGGCGCACCGCCCTCCTTGTCGTTGGTGTGGCAGCCGAGGCAGCCCGCCGCATCGAAGAGGTAGGCGCCCCGGCCCGCCGCATCGCCCGGAGGACCGGCGTCGGCCGCCCGCGCACCGCCGTCCGCGAAGCCGCCGCCCGCAAAGGCGAGCAGCGGCAGCGCGGCCCGGACCAGGACCCGGATCGGGACGGGCCGCATCGGCTCAGTTCTTCTTGACGCGGAAGTCCTCGTGGCAGCTTCCGCAGGTCTTGGAGGTGGCGCCCAGCGCCTGGGCGATCTGAGCGCGGTCGCCGCCCTTGATCGCGGCGTCGAGCTTCTCGGCGGCCGGCTGCACCGCGCTCCAATAGCGCTGCGCCTCGGCCCAGTTCTTCCACAGCTCCGGCTTGGCGGCGCTGTCGGTCACGCCGACGGCGGTGCCTTCGGGAAAGATAGCCTTAAGGTCCATCTTCGACACCGCCAGAACGGCCTCCGCCCCCTTGGCCGCATCCTCGGCGGTGGCGCCTTCGTTCTTGACGAACTTGGCGACGGCGCCCATGCCGCCGCCCAGCTTCTTCATCGTCTGCTGCCGGTCCTTCACCTGTTCGGCCGGATCGGCGGCGCCGGCGCTGCCTGCCGACATGCCGAACAGCCCGAACATCAGACCGGCGACGGATGCCGCCGCAAGGACATTGACGACGCGGTTGTTCATGTGGTCCCTCCCGATGATGCCATGGTCTTAACGGTGCCTGTGCCGCAGTTGACGCGCGGCCGCGTCCGATATTCCATGGCATTCACCGGATTTTTTGCGGCCACCGCCCCGTTCGGGACCGGTGGCGAGAAAGGTTGACCCGCGATGAAGAGCCTGTCGTCCGTCTGCGTCTATTGCGGCGCTTCCGCCCGCGTCGCCGATGTCCACAAGGAAGCCGCCCATGCGCTGGGCGACGGGCTGGCGCGGCGCGGCATCCGCATGGTCTACGGCGGCGGCCGGGTCGGGCTGATGGGCATCGCCGCCGACGCGGCGCTGGCGGCCGGCGGCGAGGTGGTCGGCATCATCCCCGAACACATCCAGTCGGCGGAGATCGAGCACACCGGCCTGACCGAGCTGCATGTCGTCGACAGCATGCACACCCGCAAGCGCATGATGGTGGAACGCTCCGACGCCTTCGTCATCCTGCCGGGCGGGCTCGGCACGCTGGACGAGGCGTTCGAGATCCTGACCTGGAAGCAGCTGCAGCTGCACGACAAGCCGATCGTCATCGCCGACGTCGACGGCTATTGGCGCCCGCTGCTGGGACTGATCGACCACATGGTGGCCCAGGGCTTCGCCCGCATCGACCGCTCCGCCCTCTACCGCGTCGCCGACCATGTCGACGGCGTGTTCGCGGCGCTGGGCAGCATGCCCGACGCGGCCCACCCGGCGCAGCCCCGGAAGATGTAGGGCTCCGGCCGCGGTTATCCCCGAACTTCCCAACCTGTGGATAACTTCTGTGCACAGCTTTTGTGGAGGGTCACCCGCCCTTCACCGAGCGTTCCCGTTCTGTTTCTGCTATTGTGTCCCCCATGAGCAACCAGACCTCATCGCTGTTCGATCCCCGCCCGTCGTCCGCGGTCAAGCCGACGGCCGAGTACCGCACCCCTCCCAACAACGAGGAGGCGGAGCAGGCGCTGCTGGGCGCGATCCTGGTCAACAACAAGGCCTATGAGAAGGTCGGCGAGTTCCTGCGGCCGGAGCATTTCTACGACCCGGCCCACCAGCGCATCTTCGCCGCCATCACCAAGATGGTCGACCGCGGCCAGATCGCCAATCCGGTCACGCTGAAGTCGCTGTTCGACAACGATCCCGAGCTGGCGGTCGAGGGCGGCAGCGCCTATCTGGCGGATTTGGCGGCCAACGTCGTCACCGTGGTCAATGCCGGGGATTACGGCAAGACCATCCACG
The DNA here is from genome assembly GCF_041507355.1 of Azospirillum sp. HJ39. NCBI lineage: Bacteria > Pseudomonadati > Pseudomonadota > Alphaproteobacteria > Rhodospirillales > Azospirillaceae > Azospirillum > Azospirillum sp. HJ39. The sequence goes on from NZ_CP167910.1 coordinate 620,613, forward strand.
ACCTGTTCATCCGCCGGCAGCTGATCGAGGTCGGCACCGACATGGTGAACGAGGCGTACCGCCACGACCTCGACATCACCGCGCTCGACCAGATCGGCGAGGCGGAGAAGCAGCTGTTCGACCTCGCCTCGACCGGCGACGTCCAGGGCGGCTTCGTGGCGTTCGGCGAGTCGGTCAAGCACGCCATCACGACGGCGGAGGCGGCCTTCCGCCGCTCCAGCCACGTCACCGGCGTCACCACCGGCCTGATCGACATCGACCGCAAGCTCGGCGGCCTGCATCCGTCGGACCTCGTCATCCTCGCCGGACGCCCGTCGATGGGCAAGACGGCGCTGGCCACCAACATCGCCTTCAACGCCGCCAAGGCGCATATGCGGTCCTCCGGCCAGGAGGGCGGCGTCGTCGGCTTCTTCTCTCTCGAAATGTCGGCGGAACAGCTCGCCACCCGTATCCTCGCCGACGAGGTGCAGGTGCCCGGCGACAAGATCCGCCGCGGCGAGATCCGCGACACCGACTTCCCGAAATTCGTCCAGGCCAGCCAGGATCTGGCGCGCTGCCCCTTCTATGTCGACGACACGCCGGCCCTGTCGGTCGCCGCGGTGCGCACCCGCTGCCGCCGGCTGAAGCGGACGTCGGGCCTCAGCATGGTGGTGGTCGACTATCTCCAGCTGCTGCGCGGCTCGTCGGCGCGCGGGTCGGAGAACCGGGTGCAGGAAATCTCGGAGATCACCCGCGGCCTGAAGGCCATCGCCAAGGAGCTGGACGTGCCGGTGGTGGCGCTGTCGCAGCTGAGCCGCGCGGTGGAGCTGCGCGAGGACAAGCGGCCCCAACTGGCCGACCTGCGCGAATCGGGCTCGATCGAGCAGGACGCCGACGTCGTCATGTTCGTTTTCCGCGAACAGTATTATCTTGAGCGCGCCGAGCCCTCGCGCCGGCCCGACGAGAGCGACGACAAGTTCAACGACCGCTACCAGCGCTGGCAGCAGCGTCTCGGCGAGGTGCACAACACCGCCGAGGTGATCATCGCCAAGCAGCGCCATGGTCCGATCGGCACCGTCCGTCTCTACTTCGACGGCCAGTTCACCAAGTTCGGCGACCTCGACCAACACCATCAGGGTGACGAGTAAAGTGCCTGCCCCCCAGCCTGTCCCGTCCGATCCGGCCGCCCGCGCCGGGGCCTTCCTCACCGTGGATCTCGCCGCGGTGGTCGCCAACTGGACCCAGCTGCGCGACCGCGTGGCGCCGGCCGAATGCTCGGCCGTGGTCAAGGCCGACGCCTACGGCCTCGGCGTTGCCCGCGTCGTCCCGGCGCTTGCCGCGGCCGGCTGCCGGACCTTCGTCGTCGCCCAGTTCGAGGAGGCGCTGGCGGTCCGCCGCGCGCTGGAACCGGTGGCGCCGGACGCTCAGGTCTTCTCGCTCGGCGGGCTGCCGGCCGGCTGCGAGGGCGACTTCATCGCCAGCCGCATCCTGCCGGTGCTGAACCATCTGGGCGAGATCGCCGCCTGGGGCGCCTTCGCCGCGTCGCGCGGCGAGGCGCTGCCGGCGGCGATCCACATCGACACCGGCATGAACCGCCTGGGCCTCGGCCCCGACGAGCTGGACGCGCTGGCCGCCGAACCGGCCCGGCTGGCCGGCATCGACGTGCGCTATTGGATGACCCATCTCGCCTGCGCCGACGAGTTCGACAATCCGATGACCGGGGCGCAGCTCGACCGTTTCCGCTCCGCGCTCGCCCGCCTGCCGCAGGCCAAGGCCAGCTTCGCCAACTCGTCGGGCATCTTCCATGGACCCGACCATCATTTCGACCTCGCCCGGCCGGGCTGCGCGCTCTATGGCGTCAACCCGACCCCGCATCTGCCCAACCCGATGCGCGACACGGTGCGGCTCGACGCAAGGCTCCTGCAGGTGCGCAACTGCGCCCCGGCGATGACGGTCGGCTACGGCGCCGCCCATGCCGTCACCGGCCCGGCCCGGATCGCCACCATCGGCGTCGGCTATGCCGACGGCTACCTGCGCTCGCTCAGCGGCAAGGGGCATGTCTTCGTCGACGGCGTCGCGGCGCCCATCGTCGGCCGCATCTCGATGGACCTGATCACCATCGACGTCACCGGCCTGCCGGAGGATGTCGCCCATGCCGGCCGCATGGTCGAGCTGATCGGCCCCAGCCGCCCGGTCGACCGGGTGGCGGCGGAGGGCGGGACCATCGGCTACGAGATCCTGACCTCGCTCGGCCGGCGCTACCACCGGGTCTATCTGGGCGGGTGACCCCCGGCCGCGGCAAGGCCACGCCCCTCCATTGCGAAGTCCAAGGATGACCGCGGGCCGCATCGGTGCTATGACCGCATCGCCCAAACGAGACACCAACTAGGATGCGGGCCGACTGATGGGTTTCCTCGCCGCCACCGGCCGGGCCTTCCTGATCTTCCTGGAAGCGACCGGACGCCTCGCCCTGTTCACCGGATCCGCCCTGTCGCACTGCGTGCGCCCGCCGCTCTACCCGCGGCAGATCCTGCGGCAGATGATCGACATCGGCTATTATTCGCTGCCGGTGGTCGGGCTGACGGCGCTGTTCACCGGCATGGTGCTGGCGCTGCAGAGCTACAGCGGCTTCTCCCGCTTCCAGGCGGAGGGCGCCATCGCCACCGTCGTCGTGCTGTCGATCACGCGCGAGCTGGGGCCGGTGCTGGCCGGCCTGATGGTCGCCGGCCGCATCGGCGCCGCCATGGCGGCGGAGATCGGCACCATGCGGGTGACCGAGCAGATCGACGCGCTGTCGACCCTGTCGACCAACCCCTACAAGTATCTGGTGGCGCCGCGGCTGATCGCCGGCCTGACCATGGTGCCGCTGCTGGTGGTGGTCGCCGACATCATCGGCGTGTTCGGCGGCTTCCTGGTCGGCGTCTACCGGCTGGACTTCAACGCCGCCAGCTACATCAACCGCACCTGGGAATTCCTCCAGCCGATCGACGTCATCTCCGGCCTGGTCAAGGCGGCGATCTTCGGCTTCCTGATCGCGCTGATGGGCTGCTACCACGGCTACCACTCCAAGGGCGGCGCCCAGGGCGTCGGCGCGGCCACCACCAACGCGGTGGTGTCGGCCTCCATCATGATCCTGGTGTGGAACTACCTGATCACCGGCCTCTTCTTCTCGACCAAGTGAGCGCCACCGACATGACCGTCCCGCCCACCACTCCTCCGAAGATCGCCCTCCAGGGCGTCACCAAGCATTTCGGCCCGAAGAAGGTGCTGAACGGCATCGACCTGGAGGTCGGCAAGGGCGAGTCGCTGGTCGTCATCGGCGGGTCGGGCACCGGCAAGTCGGTGATGCTGAAGAGTATCCTCGGCCTGCTGACGCCGGATTCCGGCTCGATCAAGGTCGATGGGCAGGAAACGACACGGCTGCGCTCGCGCGACCGCGAGAAGCTGCTGCACAAGTTCGGCATGCTGTTCCAGGGCGCTGCCCTGTTCGACAGCCTCCCGGTGTGGGAGAATGTCGCCTTCGGCCTGATCCAGGGCGAGCATATGCCGCGCGCCAAGGCCAAGGAGATCGCCATCGCCAAGCTCGGCGCCGTCGGCCTCACCCCCGACGTGGCGGAGCTGTCGCCGTCGGAGCTGTCGGGCGGCATGCAGAAGCGCGTCGGCCTCGCCCGCGCCATCGCCGACGAGCCGGAGATCATCTTCTTCGACGAGCCGACGACCGGCCTCGACCCGATCATGGCCGACGTCATCAACGAACTGATCGTGCAGTGCGTGAAGGATCTCGGCGCCACCGCGGTCACCATCACCCACGACATGGCTTCGGCCCGCAAGATCGCCGACCGCATCGCCATGATCTACCAGGGCCGCATCATCTGGACCGGCCACGCCCGCGACATCGACGATTCGGGCAACGCCTATGTCGACCAGTTCGTCCATGGCCGGGCGGACGGGCCGATCAGGATGCAGATCAGGGCGCTCTGACGGAACGATCCCCGGGATCGGGCGGGCGTCACCGGGTCGCGCTGTCCCGGCCGATTGATGCAGATCCTGGCGAGGCGCCGGGCGTCGCGGCTAGAAGGACGGCCGGGATTCCGTTTTCCGAGGCTCTGCGATGATCGTCTATGCCCTGCACTGTGCCTGCGGCCATGATTTCGACCAGTGGTTCGACAATATGGGCTGTTAAAATTTAACGAAATAATATCAATGGCTTAGAGCATTCATTCCGAATGGATTTCGAAATCTATCCTACAGCGGTCGATGGTCACCGGAACCTGCGGGCATAACCCAACCAGTCCTCATATCGCTTCACTGCGCGTCGCATATACTCTTCATGGCCCGGTTCACCCGGCGCAGGAGGTGGCACGACCTGCACCCAGCAGCTAAGCCTGCCGCATTTCGTACAGGTCGCCCGGCGGGCAAGATCGAACAGCTCTATGCCTGGGCTGTACTTGCCCATCAGATGTTCAATTTTCGCCACTCGCCGCCACGGGCACTGGAAACACCGAAACTCCACCTCCCGTGATCCGGTTCGGTAGAGCGTTTCCAGTGCGTAATACCCGTATCGCTGCGAATGCTGCATGATGAGAACATACAGCGAACATTTTGGATGGGGAAGTAGGCACGGCGGAGTGTCCGGCTCACTCCATCGCCGTAACGATACCCGCCCCTTCCACTGGTGGCCCCTTTCCCACGTTACGCGGGCGGTTTCAGAGGGCGACAGTCACCCAGCCGGCGCGGGGCTGACACCCCGCGTGCTCCGACTGGCCCAGGTGTGAGGGCATGGGGCGAGCGGTTGTGTTTCTTTCAGATAACTTCGCGTAATGCAATTAATACCTTGGGAACGGCTAAATGGCCGCTCCCAAGGTTTCCATCACCGCGGGCTGGACGGGTCCTTTGCCAGCGAGGCCGCCGCGCCCAGCACTGACAGGCCGATGCCCATCCAGCCCTGACCGGTGGCGGCCCCCTGCGCAGCAGCATCGGCGACCGTCGCGGCGGCGGACACCCACGGCGACGACACGATCATGCTGACACCGCCCAGGATACCGGCGAGGCCGGCATACGTGCTGGGTTCCTTCAGGCGCTGGGTGTTGATGGCGATCTTCATGGTATTGCCCCTCCTCGGGCATGAAAAAGGCCGCGCGGCGGGCTGCCGGCGGCACGGGAAAAGCGCGTCAGATTGAGAGAGTGGCGGAGCCGGTCAGCCGTTGCCGTCGCAGGTGCAGATGCTGCCCTGTGCCTGGGCCGTCTGGCCGGAAAACAGGGCGGCTTCGGCAGCGCGGCGAGCGACGAGGCCGGGCAGCCGAGTCGAGACGCCGTTGACCTTGGCATAGACCCACCGCCCGAACTGAATGACCGCACCGTCATAATCGCGTGCGTTCAGCAGCTTCAGCAGAGTGGAGCTTTGCAGGCTGCCGGGCCCAAGGTTGAAGACGAAGGAGGAAAGGGCGCCGCGCTGATCATCGGTCAGCGGCACTCTGACCAGCCGGTCGACCTGGGCCGCGGCAGCGGCCAGATCGACCGACAGGAAAGCATCGGCCTGGGCGGCAGTGATGGTCTGGCCCATCTTCACGCCCGCGGTATGACCGTAGCCGATGGTCGGCACTCCGGCCGGGCAGAGGTAGGCGGTCAGGCGCAGTCCTTCGAAGTGCTGCACCAAGGCGATGGCCGCAGGCGACACAGGTTTGGTCATGGTCGAATTCCTTCTGATTAACGACGGGGCGGAGGTCCGAGCCGGAGGAAGCCGGCCGACATGCCGCTATTGGCGGCAATGGCGAGGCGGGCAAGCGTGAGACGGGCGAGGGGTTCATCACCGCCGCACTCCGACAGGACGCGGGCGGCGAGTTGCTGCGCGGCGTCAGGCGGCGGAGGCATGGTCGACCTCGATGTCAGCCACAGCACGGGGGGCCATGGCACGGAGGGCGGCGACGTCGACCCCCAGCGCCGCGAGCTGGTCGACCAGGGCGATGATGATTCGGGACTTCTCTTCGTCGCGATCCTCGAGCCCGACGAGCTGCGTTCTAATGGCGTCCAGCTCCCGGGCGAGCGCCACATTCTCTTCGCGCAGCTTCTCTTCGCGCCGGGTCGCGCCTCCGCACATCGTGGCGTAGGCATCGGCAAGCGGCCGTGCAGCCCGCGGCAGGGCCTGCACGACGGTCGTCAGGACGAGCACGACCGCGGCCAGCCCGGCGAGGAAGGCGATGCCCAGGACCAGTTCCAGGCCGACCACGGCCGGTCCGCCCCGTTCCAGCAGGTCAAGCGCACGGTCGAGTTGACCGGCTAACTGATCGATGGGCGGCGGGTCGGTGGCCGCCCACGCCGCGCCATAGGTCACCAGCGCGGAGCCGGCGAGGGTTAAAGCCCGAAGATTCAAGATGCCCTCCACGCATGAAAAAGGCGCCTCACGGGCGCCGGGTCGGTCGGGGGTTGGAGTGTTGTCGCGGCCTACCCGGGCCAGCCGGAAAGCTCGTCGACCGTGGGATCGTCGGAGGCCTGCGCCGCGTCCTTCAGGTCGCGGGCATGCTGGACGATGGCGGAATAGGCGATCCCCACCGCCGCGGCCAAGGCGATCCCGTCGACGGGACCGGGCAGCGGCAGGCGGGTGTTGTCGATGGCGATCCAGCCTTGGGCATAGCTTTCGGGCCATGCAGGCAGCGTGCCCGACAGCACCAGCCCCGCCGTGGTCGCCATGCCGCCCAGGTCGGTGCGGCTGCTGTCGGCCATGCTGAAGCGCTTGCCGGCATGCAATGCCCCCAGCCCGAGCCGGCGGTCCCGCTCGGCATCGATGGCCCGGGCCTTGACGCGGCGTGCGGCGGCAGCTTGCGCCTCGATCTCGGCTGGCGTCAGGTCCACCTGTTCATAGGTGACGGTGGCCGCCTCGTCGCCGATCTCCCATGCTTCGACCGGCCGGCGGACTGCGCGCTTGCCGGCCGTCGTTGGCGGGCCGGGGTCGACGACCGGCCGCACGGTCAGGCCCGGGCACATGACGGCCCAATCGCCGGACGCCCACAGCGTCCAGGCCTCGGGCGGGTGGGTGATGGTCTGTACCTCCTCCACCATTTCGGGCGGAGCATCAGGGTCATCACCCTGAAGCCCGCGCGTTATAGTGACGACGATGTCGCAAGAGAAGCTGGCCGGCGAATAGAACACAGACCGCGCGCCGTCCGGATAGACGATGATGGCAGGAAGTTGCATGGGGGCGACCCTCAGCAAGGTGGAAGAATTGCGGGCGTATAAGATGTCGTCGTGATGCAGCTGTTCCAGATCGTTTCATCGTTCAGATAAAACGCTGCACTGCCGCCACCGCCATTCGTATCGCAGCCGGTGGCGATTTTGGTCGTCGCTATATCGGCCCCAGATGCCATGCCTGTGTTTGAGGAAGACACGAGCACGCCATTGGAGAAAAAGTATGTATTATTCCCCGACCTTGTGATCAGGAGTTCAAAATACAAAGGGGTCGATGGTGAACTGAATGAAACGTTTGGCACTATAAGCGAGACAACCCCTCCAGCTCCTGTAGGATCGGGCCACGTATAATCGAAGCCTACAACCTGTGTGCCTTGGTAAGAAATAGTCATGCGGATGCGACCCATGGTGTTATACACATCGAATAAATTGACAGTTCCTTTCCCAAGCATCTTTATGTAGCTGGCAACATTTTCATACGTAAAAGGCACAACAATTCGGGCCATCCACGACCAGTTTGTGCCTGGAGTGATCATCGGACCGTAAGGCGTGTTTATATGGCCGATGACGTGGGTTGCACAGCGTGCCATTGCCGTTTGACAACAAACTTGTTGCATAAATATTGGGCCAGAACGTTTGTGCATTGGACAATGACGATCTGGCCGGGTCCGGGTAGGCCCAGGTCACACCTCCGGCGTCCGAAATGGTCGGATATCCGCCCGAAGCTCCGTTTCCACGGAAACGAAAGGTTACATTTGCTGCATGCGGATCGACTGCACAGGCGTTTGCAGAAGCCATGCGGAAATTGCCGAACACAGGCATATCACGCCCCTCCGACGAGGCTGTAATGGACATAGCCGCTGACGGCAATCCAATAGACGATGATGCTGTACTTGCTGGCGGCAGTATTGACGTTGCCGTTGCCCATCTTGATCCAGTTGGCGCCGAAACTGACCGTCCGGCCGCCGGTCGCGTCCTCATGCAGCAGGATTTCACCGCGTTGCCCGACCGGGTATGTGGACGGATTGGCCAGCGTCAACGGGCCGGTCAGGTCGCCGACGGCGAAGTCCTGATAGGTCGCGAAATCCAGCGTCAGGGTTGCAGCGTAAGCGATTGCCCCCTGCTTCGCCGTCGTCGGACCGCGGAACTTCGTCGCCTCAAGCTCCAACGGGGCCTGTGTTCGGGATGCGCAGCCGTTCGGTGCCGTTGTTGACACGAAAGCTGTATCCGCTGGCGGCTATCTGCACTCCGTTGAAGATCAGATACCCGGTCCCTGTAGGGTCCCGCTGGAACGAGTAATCCTCGCCCACGCTCGGACCCATCAGCCAGATCGCAGGGCTGATGGGCGCGCGCCCCGGGTTCAGCGTCAGCAATGCCGCGGCGAGCCTCGCGAGTTCCTGCCCGCCTACGACGAGCGACAGCGTGTCCGCCCCGCCGACCTGCGCCAAGCCGGTGTTGCTGTCACCCGTCACCGACCAGCCCGGTGCGGCGGCTGTGCCGGCGCCGAAGCTGCTTGGCGTGACGCCCGCATCGCCGGCCCGGCTGATGCCCACAGCCACCGGATCTCCATTGGCAATGCCGCCCGGCCCGGTGCCGCCGGTGACAGTGATCTTGCGGTAGCCGGTTCCGTCGACCACGATGCCGGTGACCTGATACTCCATCCACTTCGTCACGTTGGTGCGGTGTGCGACCCGCAGCGTGCCCTTGACAATATTGGTGCTGGCGGTCCAGCGGTCGATGACTGCGGTGATCGAGACGCCAGCCACGTCCAGGTTGTCGACAAACAGCGCGGTCGCTGCGGTCGGCGTCGCATTGTTGGCGCGTACCTTGCCGTTGCCGGGATCCGCATCGGCGGTGCCTGTGTCCCAGGTGAGGCGGACAGCAGGGATCGCGCCGCCGGCCGCGACAGCGTACTGGTCGGACAGGGTGGCGCTCGCGGCGGCGGCGACAGCACTTTCCGTCGCCTCTCCAGCCTCCGTCGCGGCCGTCGTTGCGTTGCCCGCCGCACTGGCCGCGCTCACATCGGCCGCCAGCCGGTCGTTATGGACCGCCGTCCTATCCGTCGCCACGGCTTCCCGGTCAGCTGCGGTGGCTGCGGCAGCCCCCACCGCAGCCGTAGCCAGGTCGGCGGCGGCTTCAGCCGCCATTGCGACATCGCCAAGCATCGGCTCCAGATTGGTGTCCGTGCCGCCGATCCCGGTCAAACCGAACGGATTGCTGTCGATCTTAAAAGGATTCAGGTTGTATTGCCTCAGACGCGCCAAGGCTTCGGTCAGCATGCTCATTCTCGCCACTCCACAAGATCAATCGTCGTCGAGGCAAACTGCGGCGGGATGTACTTGTGGGCGTGGTCGCCCACCCGCCGGAACAGCCCGCCATAACGGAAGCACTTCTCCGGGCTGGCGACATCCGGCAGCCAGACGATGGGCTTTTCATTGCCGGCCCGGTGGGCAGCATCGAACAGCTTGTCGCGCACCTCCTCGCTGATCTGGGCGAGGTCGATGGTCGCCGTCCGCTTACGGATGCCCGGCTCGGCCCAGGTGCCGCCGCCGGGTGTCTCGGTCAGCTCGGTGTTCGTCTTCACCCCATCGCCCGAGCCTGGGGCGTGCCGGGTGATCGTCAGCCCGTCACCAGCCCAGCCCAGCCCGATCCGGTAAACCGTGTCGTCTGTCCCATCCGGCTGGTAGGCACCGCCCCACAGCGACCAGCGGACGACGCGGGCGCGGCACAGGCTGACGTTGGCGTGGATATTCGTGGTGTAGAGCCGGAAATCCTTGTTTCGCAGCCCGCCGCGCAGCCAGTTCGGCAGGCCGGGCTGAAGGGTACGGGGATCGTACAGGCCGGGAATCACCCGGCGGTCACGACCGTTGGGGTAGCGGGTGTCGGCGACCTTCTCGGTCCGGTCCGCATCGGCAAAAACCTCCATGCGGCAGAAGGATTCCTGCCAGAGATTGACGTGGAACAGCCCGGCATAGGCGACGTCGATCAGGAACGGCCATTCGAATTCGATCACGACCGGATTGTCGGCATCACCCAGCCGGGTGGACACCGACCGATCTTCCAGCGGGGTGGTCAGCAGCGAAGTCAGTGGCGCTGTGCCGGCAAAAGCGGCATTGCTGGTCACCTCGCAGGGGTTCTGATCCCCCTCGTTCGCCACCTCGTTGATGTCGGTGAAGAAACCGGCCATCGTCAGCGCTCCCCGTAGAGGGTCGCACCGCCGCCGCGATCCCGATTCGTCCGGCCATAGAGCACCAGCGGGCCGCCACTCTCGAAGCCGGCGACGTCGTCGACCACCATCACCGCGTCGCCGATCCACAGACCGGGGGCACCGTCCCGCACCTTCAGCTCGTAGGGCTGCGGCGGCGACTTGGTTTCCACCTCCCAATGCGGCAGCTCGGCCGCCGCATCGGCCGGAAGCGTCAATGCCGTCTCGATGGTGGCAACCTTCGCCCCGGCCCCATAGGCGGCCACGATGGCGTCATCGGTTTCCCCGGCCACCTCGCGCCACGCTTGCGTCCACAGCGCCACGTCGGCGGGATCGGTGGCGTCCGGGGCGGTCTGCGTTACCGGGTTGGGGTTCTCCGCATAGCGCAGGATCGTTTGTTTTGCCGGCGGGGTGTTGGTCCGTGTCAGCGGCTTCAGGCCAGGGGTGGAGCCGCTGACGGTGCTGTACGCCCGCTCCGGCGTGGCGGCATCGGCGCGCGGCAGCCGGGTGATCACCAAGCCGTCCGACAGGGCCACATACCAGCGGCCCCGCGCCACCGACCCAACCAGCTTGTCCAGCACATCCTTATGCGACCGGCCATCGCCGGAGGGCAGATACAGCCCCACCGTGCGCGGGGTAGCATCCATCTCCGACACGTCGGCGCTGGTGACGATCCCGGCTTCCAGGGCTAGAGCGGCGGACAGCTCGCCGATGTAGCGCTTCCAGACACCGCCGAACAGGCGGCCCTTCACCTCGACCCGGAAGTCTTCGAACTTCACTGCGGTGGTGAGGAAGCCGGTCGCCAGATCGACGGCGAATTGTGACGATGACGGCGTGCCGGCAGTCTTCGTCACCGGCACACCGAGCGACCAGCCGCGCGGCACATCGAACACCGGCTTGCCGCCGCCGACCGACCAGCGGTGCAGATCGCCGATGATGCCCAGATACGTGGGCGATGCCATCGGGACATGCCCCAAGGGCACCTCCTTCAGCACGTCCTTCATCTCTGCCGGCCCCTCATAGCCGCCGGTCCCGGCGTATCGATCGGTCTGCACCGGCTCGTCGAAGTCGGTTTGGCGGTCGTAGAGCGGCAGCTTGATGCTGGTACGTTCCGGCACCGGCAGCCCGGCCCGCGCCGTCCAGACAATCACCGCAGTGCTGTATGCGTCGTCGTCGTCCACCTCCTTTTCGGTGATGGTCTGGATGACATAATCGGTCACCAAGGGGTTCAGCGGACGCAGACCGAGCGGCACGCGTAGCCAGACCCCCGCAGTGGCGTCGAAGACGTTGGCCCAGCGCGGCAGGGTGTCTGCCGCCCGCACGTTGATCAGGGTGAGATCGTCCCGTTGGGGAGCGGTGCCGCCGGCCGCGCCGGCCGCCTGGACCAGCACGGACGCCCATTGCCCGACCAGCGGGAGCCACGTCACCGACGCGGGCGTGTCGTCGGCGCGGGACTGGTAGCCCTTCGACCCGGCGCACAGGTACCAGACATGGCGATGCCCATCGGGCCGGTGATAGGTCCCGAGTTCATAGAGGCGAATTTTCATCACATGGCTCCGGCGATGCGGCGGGGCAGGTCCTGCACCTCGCCCTTGATGCCGGCCAGCCCGTCGACGAGGTCGGCCGCGATACTGGCCTGCTGCTGCACCTCGGTCCGGGCCAGCCCTTCGATCTTGTCCGACAGGCTGTCGATCTTGCCGCCCACCGCCGCCATGGCCTTGACCAGGGCGGCCATGCCGTTGGAGCCGCCCAATCCGGACGGCAGGAAGCCGACAACGGAGGGGCCCAGCTCGCCACGGGCGGCGGCCATGGCGGTGGCGATCTGATCGGCGGTCCAGATGCGGGCCGGGCCGGTGGCTTCCAGTTCCGCCCCTCGCTCGCCCACTACTCGCAGGCCGCCGGCATGGAAGCCGCCACTGGCGAAGCCGGGCACTTGGACGGTGTGCGCCTGGGCTCGCACCGCCGCCTCGAATGCAGCGGCGTGGCCGAGTTGCACCCAGGCGTTCAAGCCGGCATCGATCCCACCGTCGTACCCGGCGGTGCGCACGGCGGCGAGCTGCTGCGCCTCTGTCAGGGCCTCCCAGGCACGCTGGACGTCGTCCGGTGCGCCATAGCGCGCGCCGCCGGCAATCGACGTGACATTGGTCCCGAAGGCCGCCGCGCGGTCGGGCGAGGACGCCAGCCAGATGTTGAAGGCATCGTCAACTTGGCCGCCCCAGCCCATGGAGCGGGCGATGCCGAATTGCTGCGGAGTCGACAGCCCATCCCATGCCGCCTGGACCTGGGCGGGAGCCGAGTAGTGCGGCGCGGTGCTCGATGTGCCGGTCAAACGTTCCAGTGGCTTCAGCGCCGCCAGCATCTCGGCTTTGCTCTGGTCCGCGATGTTCTTCAGGTCGGTCAGCGCGCCATAGGTCTTCTGATTGGCGTTGGCCGCCTCCGACCGCCCCTTTTGCAGCTCCTTCAGCGCATCCTGCGCCGCCTCAAGCTGCTGATCGGCGGTGTCGACCCCCAGCGCCGTCTTGTCGCCCAGCTCGGCAAACACCCCCATCACCGTGTCGTACCAAGAGCGGGCGGTGCCGGCGGAGTTGGTCTTTTCGATGCTGACCAGGGTCGGGCCGATCTGGGTCAGGACGGAGCGGGCGGCATCCTTTTCGTCCTTGCTGGCGCTTTCCGACCGCAACGTCGTCAGGGCCGTGCCCCACTGGCGCTCGGCCTCAGCCAACCGTTCCTGCGGACTGATCGGCGCGTCGTCGGAAATCGCGAGACTGTCGCGCGCCTTTTGGAACTGATCGGCAATCTTGGCGACCGCCACAGCGCCGTCCTGAAGCCCCGTGATCAGATCCTGTTCGGCGGCGATCCGCTGATCGTAAGAGCCCAACAGGTCGGCGTTCGCCAACTCGAACGCCTTGGTGGCCCGCTCGGATGCCTGCACCTGTTGCAAGTTGCAGTCGTGTCGCGGCCGGCATCCTGAGCGGTGCTATCAGCTCCTGGCGTCTGCTGCTCGTCCAGGGTGATCAGGCCGGGAAGCCGCGGCTCGTTGCCCAGCGCGGCGTACAGGTCCGTGCGATTCGATGCCGGCATTGAACGGACCGGGCCGCCTCCGCCGTAGCGTCGGCCAGCTGCCTGGAGTGCTGCCCGCGGCAGCGTTCACCACCTGCCGGCGTGTCGGCGAAGGTGGCTGATGATCTGCTGAAGGCTGTTGGAGGTGACTGGAGTCCGCTCTTGACCAAGCCTTCCATGTTGGCGGTCAGCGTGCCGGTCACCTTGCGCCATCTGGGCCGCCCGCTCCGCACCCTCGGGCCACAGGGCGTTGACGTCCTTCAGGCTCGTCTTGTAGGCGTCGATCAGGCCGACGGCGCTGTCATACCCTTCTTCGCCCTTGGCCTTGCGATAGGCGGTGTCCAGGCTGTCGCTGTAGGATCGCCCTGTTCCTTCTTCAGGGCATTCGATGAAGCCTTCATTAAGCTTCGCCGCGAGTTCGTCGCCGACGATCCCAACCGATGCAAAGGCTTTGACCAGATCGGTGGCCGCGGCGGACCACTGCCCGCGCAGCTGCTCGAGCCTCTGCTCTTCCGGGCTGGTCTCGACGGTGACGCCGGCCACTTCGTCCAGCAGGCGCTTCCTGACCGCGCCAAGCGCCTCCATCTGCTGCATGGCACCGAACAGGCCATCGGGCACGGCCTGCCCGGCGGCGACATAAGCATCCGCCGCCTTCTTCATGTCCGCGGCGAGCTGGTCGAAGTCCTTGCCTATCGGGCTGAACGTGTTGTTTCCGAGGCCGACCACGATGTCGTTCAGTTCGGACACGCGACTGCGGACCAGACCGACGGCGTCGAACTGTATCTGGAGCGCATCGGCCTTCTGGCGGGCCTGCTCCTCCTGCATCTGCCGGGCTGCGGTCGCGGGCGCAATCCCCAGCTCGGCCGCATAGGCATTCGCGCCGTCCAGTGCGCGCTGAAGGACGTCAGGAATTTGCCCGGTGCTGGCGAGCAGCTGCTGCGCCGCGGTGTCCAGCTCGGCCAGAGCCCCGAGCGGATCGTCCTGCGAGGACGAGAAGATTTTCCACGGCGCGTCCGCGATCTGCGCCACAGTGGCGTTCCGCGGGCCTCCTACAGCCGCCGCGCCAATGAGGGCGTTGGCCTTCTCGCCATTCGGATCGGCGGCGATCACGTCGCGCAGGCGGGTCAGCGTCTCCAATACGCCAGGGTCGATGTTCCCGCTCGCCGTTCCGCCCGGATCACCCGGACCGGCCTCCGAAGGAGCGTCACCGCCAAAAGTGGACTCCAGGAAACCGCCAAGGGTCGCAGCAGCTTCCCGCATGCCGCCAATGGCCGCCGTTCCGATGACGCCCACCATGCCGGCGAGGGCTTGTGTCTCGTGGGCCGGGAGCCCTACAGCCTCGCTCAATGCTTCGTTGATGCCGTCAAGCGCTTCTCCGATGGCGTCAACGAAGCCACCGAAAAAGCCACCGGAATCATTGCTGTTCCCATTGCTGTCTACGCCGTAGCCGCTGCCCGTGTCGCCCTGTGACGTGCCGCTACCAGGCGTGTCGCGTTCGCCGCCAGGGCTGTTGTCGGAACCGACACCGTCGCCGCTGTCGTCGAAACCAAGCAACCCTGTGACGGGATTTACCTTGCCGCGCATGCCCAGAGCGCGACGGACCGCCGACAGTTCGTCCGTGCTGCGCAAATGGATCAGGGTATCATCGCGACCTTGCCCCAGCCCGGCGATCATCTGGGCGCTTTCGCGGGCGTTCCAGATGCGTTCGCCGCCGGACAGCCGGACGACTTCCGGCCCTTCTTCGCCAACGACAGCCCAGCCCGATGGCGCCGACAGGGTACCCGTTGCGAAACCCGGCAGCTTCGATCCGGCGGTGACCGTAAATACCGTCTGGGCGGTGTCGATCACGTCCAGCAAGGAATTTCCGAACGTGTTCGCGGTATCCACGCCCGATTGGAACTGTTCGAACAGATCGCTGATGGAACTGCGCAACCCAGCAATCTGACGGTCGAAGCTGTTGGCGAATTCCAGATGAGCCAGTGCCTCTTCCAGGCTGAGGCTGGTTTCATGGGCGAGCGCGTAAGCCACTTCGGGAACGGCCGACTGCATCCCCTTCAACAGCTCAAGCGCGGCCTCTTCGGCGGATTTGGTCTTGGTGTCGATGTAACTGTCACCGGCCTTGGGTGTAAGGTTCAGCCGGGCCGAAATATCATTCAGACCCTTGGCGACTTTCGCCGCATCGGCATTGAATCTTGTCGGATCACCGTCGTTGTCCTGGGCATAGGCGCCCAAAGAATATTTGCCATTGGCGCCCAGGGTGATGTGGCTGATGCTGTATTTATCACCACGATCCTTTGCGCCGCTGACCGCTGCCAGCAGCGCGCCAGCCGCCATCATCACGCCGCCTACTATCTGGGTGACGCCACCGGGGATCATGGCGACGGCACCGCCAACGCCCATGAGGCCGCCGCCGATCATCTGGCCGGTGGTCGCACCTTTTTGCGTCGCGGTCGCGATGCCGCCGGCAATGCCGCCCACCCCCTGGATAACCTGCCCCCAACTGGGATTCCAACCGCCGATGCCTTCGGCGGCCGGCATGGGGCCGACGAAGCTGGGGGACGGCGCTTCGACCTGTCCGAACACCGGTTGCGACAGCCACGATCCACCGGCACCCTGGACGGCCGGGGCGAAGGACGTGGAGCCGTCCTTATTGCGGATAACCTGTTGCTGTCCGGACCCTCCGAACATGGGCAAATCCCACAGGCTGGCCGAGTGTTCGAAGCCCAGCTCGTTCTTCAGCGGGTTGATCAGCCCCATCTGGAAGCCGCTGCCGACAAGCGAAGCCGCGGAAGCCTTCAGGATGTCGCCCAGCTTCAGCGCCTCGCCCTGTCCCTTCACCAGCGCATCGACAACCGATTCGAGCGGGCGCACGACCGCATCGTCAATGGCCTCACCCACGCCCTTCCATGCATCCTGGGCGTGATCGGTGGCAATCTTCCAATCGACCGTCTGGGCGGCAAGCTGGCGGGTCTGTTCGACCGTCCTGTGCTCTTCCTCCGTCAGATCCTTGCTGACGTCGATGCCCTGCTGTCGGATGGCGACTTCGGCCTGATAGAGGGCCAATGAGCGGGCACGGCTGTCGGCCGACGCACCGGTCAGCGATGCTTCGACCTGCTGAAGCTCGAGCCCGTCGCGCTGCTGCTGATTGTATTGCTTCAGCGCGTCGATCTTGGACAGCGACGACGCCTTCTTCGATGCGGCGTCATAGCCGGCCGCCAGTTCGCGGAGCTTCTTCGCAAGCTCGGTGTTACCGGTGGCTTCCGCCGCCTGGGCGGCAGCGAGGGCGGCGGAGGTCGCCTTCGCCACCTGGGCAACCCGTTCCGCCTCCATGCGGGCGGCGATGCCGTCATCGGTGGCAGCGACCACCTGTTGTTGCGCTTCCGCTTCAAGGTCAAGCTGTTTGGTCGCCTGGGCCAGCGACACCGCTTCCTCGCCCGCCTTCTCCGCGACGATCTGACGGGTGCGGGCCTCGACGTCGACGGCGGAGGTGACGGCCTCGCTCTGGGCCTGCCGGCGGGCATCGGCCTCAATGCCGGCGGCGAGCGAATCACGGTAGGCATCGGCCGATGCCACCGCACCGCGGATCGATGCTTCGGTCTGGGCGTTCTGCTGGGCAATCGCCGCCGTCTGGTTGTTCGTGACCGCAGCGCCGGCCTGATCGACCTGGGCCTGTCGTTCGGTGGCGCTGGTGGCCGTGCCGATCAGCTCGATGCGCTTGCCTTCGGTGGCGAGGAAGCGTTCGCGCGCCACTCCTACCATGCTGGCGGCTTTCGCGTCGGCGGCGGCCTGCTGCTGGCGCTTATAGGCGTCGACGTCGACGCCCTTCGTCTCCGCCGCCCGCAGGTCGGCAAGCTGCGCCTCGAAGCCGCCAAGCGCCCGCTTGGTCTCGTCCGAAGCCCCGGCCATGTCCGGTCCGAAGGCGCGACGCAGCTTCGTCACCTTCTCAGTGACGTCGTCGATCTGGGTGCCGAGCGGACGGGCTGCGCGGGTGATTTCCGCCGCCTCGACCCCAAAGCGGTCACGGTCCTGATTGTTCTTCCTGATGGCGGCCTGTTCGCGCGCACGGGCCTCCGCGGTGCGGCGCTGATTCAGTTCGGCATCCACCTGTTGCAGACGCTGGGAACCGTTGCCGCCCATGCCGGGGGCGCTGAAGCGGCTGTCGACGGGCACGGCATCGTCGGACGCCGTGCCGCCGGTTTCGGCGTCGATGCGGGAGCGGTCCAGATTGCGCGCCTGAATGAGCTGCTGCCGCTCACGCTCCAACCGGCGGATGGCTTCGGCGTTCGTCTCCGGTGAGGCCGCCTTGCCGACCGCATCGAAGGCTCCGGATACAGCCCGGCCCACGCGCTCCCAGGCTTGGGCGAAGGTGGTGGTGTTATCGGCAAGCCCGCGCACCCGTACGGCCAGCTTGTCGGCGACCAGAACGCGCGCGGCCTCTTCCTGCCCGGTTGCCTTAAGCTGGCGGACATGCTGCATCTCCGCGGCATTCAGGATGCCGTACGAGGATTGCAGTTTCTCAGCGGCGGCGACGGGATCGGCGAACAGGGCGGCCAGATCGGCCTGGGCGGCGTCGCTGTCCTGTTTGGTCGCGGCGGCATAATCGCGCGACAGTGCGATCAGCTTTTCCATCGACGCGGTGCCGATGTTGCCGGCCCGGATGTAGGCGGCTTCTTGCTGGCGGGCTGCCGCCACCGTGATGGAGCCGCTTTCAGCCGCCCGCTCCGCCAGCCGCTCGAGCTGATCGGCCGACATGCCGACGCGGTCGCCCATCAGCCGGGTAGCGGTGGACACCTCCGCCATGGCGCGCTGATGCGATTCCGCCGCGCCGACCACCAGGGCCAGCCCGGCGGCCACCGACCCCACGGCAATGGCGGCGACACCGGCCGGCGACGTCAGCAGCGCCATGGCGCGACCGACGCCCCCCACTGCACCGGTCGCCTGCGGCCCCTGCTGCATCAGCACCAGCAGCGGGTTTTGTCCGCCCGCGAGCTGCACCGCCGCATCCTGAAGCTGATAGCTCAGGTTGGTGATTTCGTGGGCGGCGAGCTTGGTGTTCTGGGTAACGACCTGCGTCACGCCGTTCTGTTCGCGCAGAGCGCGCGACAGGCCGGTGTAGCGGTCGTAGGAAATGCGCCCATCGGCCAGAGCTGCGTCCAGATCGGCCTGATCGGCCGCTGCCTTGCGCGCGGCGGCCCCATGGCTGTCCAGCCGGTCTTCCAGCACCCGGAAGGCTGCGGCCTCTTTCTCGGCTTCCTCGCGCAGCTTGCGGGCGGCAATGGTCGCCGGATCGTATTCGTTGGCGAGGCGCTGAAGCTGCTGCTGGTAGGCATCCCCCACCACGATCCCGCCGCGGTGGGCGTTTTCCAGATCGGCAAGCTCCGCCTCATAGCGTTTGGTGGCGGTGGTTGCCGGGTCGAACTTGGCTTCCAGCCGGTCCAGTTCACGGCCCCACGCCTCGATGTCGGCCGCACGGGACTTGGTGCTGCCGCTCCGCCCGATGATGCCGACGGAACGGTTGATCCGTTCGGCGACCGACCCGACCCCGGCAGCAGCCGAATCCAAGTCCTTTTTGACCGCTCCCGCCGTGCGGGTGACGCCGC
Source organism: Azospirillum sp. HJ39 (assembly GCF_041507355.1). Classification (NCBI taxonomy): domain Bacteria; kingdom Pseudomonadati; phylum Pseudomonadota; class Alphaproteobacteria; order Rhodospirillales; family Azospirillaceae; genus Azospirillum; species Azospirillum sp. HJ39. Next base: position 639,639 of record NZ_CP167910.1, read on the forward strand.
GCGCGGCGGCCTCAAGCCTGTCGAAAGCGCGGTCGACCTTCGACAGGTTGCGGTCGATACGGTCGGTCGTGCCCCCGACAACCTGCACCGCCGCCTCCATCTGCTGACGCAGCAAGGCCGTGGAGGCTTCGATAGGGACGGAAAGGCCAGGAAGGTCTTCAGCCATGGTTTCCCCAAAGCAAGGCGCCATCCGGTCAGGGAGGCGCTTTGCCCTTCATCTTGCTGATCAGGAAGGCGGCGATGTCTTCACCCGCTTCCGCCCGGTCGGGCGGAGGATCGTCCTCGTCCGGTTCGCGCTTGGCGAAGGGCGAGGTGTCGATCACGAACTTCACAGTGGCCTTCACGGCGAGTTCCAGCAGCGGGATCGGCGTGTCCAGCACGACGTCCGGGGGCCAATCCTTGCACCCGAGCACGCGCTCGACCAGATCGTCGAGATAGGCTTCGACCGTCAGGAAGCGGCGGCCTCGCTTGCGGTCGTGGCGGGCGCCTCGCCGTTTCCCTGGGCGGCGGCCTGCGCGTCGGCGCGGCGCTCCTCCTCCGTCCGCCCGCCGTTCAGAAGCATCAGGGTGAACTGGTAGAGCACGCGGGCCATGGGCGTGATGCCGTAGTCGAACAGCGCCTGTTCGACGGCCTCGCCGGTCTTGCCGGACGCGGCGCTGAAGGTCACCAGCAACACGGCATAGTCGATGGAGATGAGGGAGTTCAGCGCGTTCTGAATGCCGCCGGTGGCCTTGCTGATGGCTGCGGCGGCGCGCGGCGTGCAGCGCAGTTCGACGGGGTCGCCGTTGATGATGACGGTGACGACGCCGCGGGCGTAGATCGGAGCGGTAGACATCGGTCGGAGATCCTTCGGTCAGGATGGGAACGGGTATCAGGGTGGGACATGGACAGGGCCGGCGGCGGCATGACTCGCCACCGGCCCCAGGCGCAGGGACGCCCCAGCTCGTCAGGTGCTGGCCGCCGCCGGCACCGACTGGTAGCTCTCGGTCAGCTCCAGTTTCAGGTTGCGCTTCCAGGTATCGGAGGAGCCGCCGACGCTGCGGCGGGTGCTGATCACCAGGGCGCGGAAATAGAAGGTCGTGGGGGTGCCGACGATCAGGCCGTCGTCGTCGCGCGGCGCGTCGTCCTTCTCCAGTCGGAAGTTGTAGGCGTTGGGGTCGCCCATTGCGGCTTCCAGCCGCTCGCGGCCGGGGTCGCCTTCCAGATCGGCCAGCATGACGTTCATGCTGCCGGGGTCGACGATGCCCTTGGACTTGTAGACCTTGCCTTCGTCGGCCGCGTTGAACTTGATCACCTCGGCTTCGTCGCCGAACTCGCCGAAATTCTCGACGATGCCGACGCGCAGATAGGTGTCGCCGGTCAGCGACACCGCCTTGGTGCCGACATAGAGCTTCGTTCCAATCACCGATTGGGTGCTGGTCATGGTGGTTTCCCTACAGATGGTGGCGGCGGGCCGCCGGGGTTACAGGCGCTCGATGCGCGCCTGAAACTGGATGACGCCGTGACGGATCATGCCGTCCGGCTGGGTGAAGGCGCGGGAATGCAGGAACAGCAGCCGCACCGGCCGGAAGCCGGCGACCGTCAGCGGCCGGTTGTGCAGGGCATCCTTGATCTGCCCCATGATCACCTTGGCTTCCGACAGGCCGGCATGCTCCGACCAGACATGCAGGGTGGTGACGATCTCTTCCGACTCCACGTCGACGGCGGGGCCGGGGGTGACCACGTCCTCGCCGATGGTGACGTAGGGCTTCGTCCTGCCCGGTGCGCACCGCGTCCAGCACCGGCACCATGGCGGGCGTGCTGGACA